>CAMTJT010000016.1 GCA_947073285.1 uncultured Clostridium sp.
ACAATTCTTTTAGTAGCTATTTTTTCTTCTTCTAAGTTAATCTTTATTTCACTTATCTTATTCATTACTGTTTGCTTTGATATTTCTGTTTTATATGCTGCACTTTTTCCTGCTTTCTCATAATTTGTTTGTATTGCTTCTTCTATTAACTTAGTTTCGACATTCTCTAAAAGCCTTTCATTTGGAGCAATTTTAAAATATTCATCTAAAAGATACACTCTTTGATTATTTTCTTTATCTAAGTAGTATCTTCTTTTAAAGTTTATTTCTCCAAATATCGTAGCAATCTTTCTATCATCTTTTTCTAATGATTCAAATTGCTGTTTTCTTTCTTTTATTTTAAAGATAATGTCTTCTGCATATTCTAATGAAAACTTTGTTAAATCATATCCTAATTGCATCAATTTATCTAGCAAATTATCAGTAAAATTGCTTAATCCACCTGTTTCCATTGAACTTTTTAAAAATTCTGTCATTAAACTAATGACTTTTTCTTCAAAATCGTGTAAAATATTTTCCATGAGATACTCCCTTCATTGGTTAAATTGTTGTTTTACCAAAATTATTTTAACACAATTTTGAGAGTATCTCTTATTTTTTTATCTTTTTATTTTCCCCGAATATATTTTACACTAACAAAAGTAAAAATAAAATTTTATTTGCTAGAAATAAGAGAAAAAATTAGATTTTGTAAATTTTTGTCATTGATTTATGAAATAATTTGTGGTATAAAATGGAAGGTAAGGAAAAAAGTAGAAGGGAGAAAATAAAAAGATGGAAGTAAACCAAGAAAAAAGAGCAAAATTTATGGAGAATGCAGGAAAAAGAGTAAACAAAGTAATGCACGATATTGAGATTTTAGAACCAATGTCAAGAAGTAGTGTATATGATTTTACCAAAGAAGATGTAGAAGAAATGTTTTGTGCAATGCAAAACGCATTAGATACAGCTAAAGCAGAATATAATAAAAAATTTGAAGGAAGAGCAAAAGCAGAAAGAAAGTTATTTTCTTTTGGAACAGGAGCAGCACAAACAGAAAATGCTACAAGTGCTATCAATACAGGTATAAATGCTAATGCAATAAATACTAATGTAGCAATAGAGGCAAATAATGAAACTACTTATGAAATAACAAATGCACAAAGCATAGAAGAAACTACTGATGGCATAGATGTGACAGAGGTATTTGAATAGATTTTATACAATACTTTATAAGCTTAACTATAAAATGAAGACTACTTGATATTTATTTTCAAGTAGTTTTTAATTGTATAGCAGGTATGTTAATTAGGAAATACGATGAAATAAAATAATGATATTAATAAGTTCTTAAGAAAAAGTTCACAGTAAAAACACAAAAAGTCAATAAGAAGATAACAATCAAAGGATAAAATAACAAACAGAAGGGAGGAGATTAAAACAAATATAGTAAAATTAAAAACAGATGAGGTGTTAACAAGTAGTAGTCTTATTCCAATCAACACAAGAGAAAAGAACTTTGAATTGTTAATGAATATTTATCAAAAAGCAACAAATCAAGTAGTAGAAGAATTAGAACAAGTGAGGGAACTTATTAATTATTGGTATGGCTATGAAGCAATTAGTAACATAACAGCAAGAATTAAAACACCTAAAAGTATCATTAAAAAAATGAAAAAGAAAAATTATGCATTGACTTATCAAAATTTAATTACTAAAATAAATGATATTGCAGGTATTAGAATTGTATGCCCCTTAAAAACTGATATTTATACTATACTTAATATGATAGAACAAATGCCTAATATCAAAATTATAAATAGAAAGGATTATATTAGTAAACCAAAAGAAAGTGGATATTCAGGCTACCATCTTATTATACAAACAATGGTAGTGGTAGAAAATAAGCAATTACCTATTAAAGTAGAAATTCAGCTGAGAACTATGGCAATGGACTTTTGGGCAACGAATGAACATAAAATAAAATATAAAACGAATAAAAAATTGTCATCTTTAGACTCTAAAAAACTAACAATTTATGCTAAAATATTAAATATGTTAGATAATAAAATAATGAAAATAGCACAAAAGCAAAATAAAAGCCAAGTGGCTATTAAGTAAAATATAAAAAAGTACTACAGCCACAACAACTTCAAACTAAAGTCTTAAACTGATAAGTCAGTTAAAGACTTTTTATTTTTTTTATGATATACTATAAAAGTACATATTCAAATATGTTAAGCTCTATTCATAAAAATGTAG
This sequence comes from uncultured Clostridium sp., assembly GCA_947073285.1. GTDB lineage: Bacteria > Bacillota > Clostridia > TANB77 > CAG-508 > CAG-273. Next base: position 2,242 of record CAMTJT010000016.1, read on the forward strand.
ATGCTTATATAAAAAGGTTTATAGATAAATCCTTAAAAAATCTAAATATGAAACAAGGAGTGTATGGAATATACCATACAAAAAAAGATGGAAAATTTAAAGATTTTTGAAGCTACAGAATTTCAAAATATTAAAGAGATTATGTATCATTCAGCAAAAAAGTATGCAGACAAAATTGCATTTGTCATAAAGCATAAACAAGCCAAAGAAGTAAAATATGAAAACATAACTTATAAAAGGCTATTAGACGATGTAAACAAACTAGGAACAGCTTTATACAATATGGGATTAAAAGGAAAAAGAATTGCTATTATTGGAAAGAATAGATATGAATGGGCAGTAGCACATTTAGCAAATTTACTAGGAGGAATAGTATCAGTTCCCTTAGATAAAGATTTACAATATGAAGAATTAGAAAGTTCTTTAGCTAGAAGTAAGGCAGATGCTATTATCTTTGATGAAAAGCAAGAAGAAAAGATAGCAGAACTAAAAAGTAAAAATACTACCAATTTAAAAGAATATATTTGTATGAGTAGTTTAAGCGGTTATCGCTCAGTAAAAGAATTAATTACAATAGGTGAAAACTTAATAAAAGAGGGAAATCATGAATATGAAAATGTTAAAATAGATGAAAATATTATGAGTATTTTGCTATTTACTTCAGGAACTACATCAGCTTCAAAAGCAGTTATGTTATCACAAAAAAACATAGCCTCTAATATCTATGCAATGCAATGTGTAGAAGATATAAGAAGTACAGATACTAATATTGCATTTTTACCATTTCATCATATATTTGGTTCTACTTGTATGATAATGATGCTTGCAAGTGGAGTAAAAACAGCATTTCCAGATGGATTAAGATATATTAAACAAAACTTAAATGAATATAAAGTAACTATATTTGTTGGAGTTCCAGTTTTAGTAGAAGCAATTTATAAAGCAATTATGAAAGAAATTGATAAACAAGGGAAAACCAAGCTAATTAAAGCAGTTGTTGCAATTAGTAATGTACTTAGAAAAGTACATATAGATTTAAGAAGAAAATTATTTAAACAAGTTATAGATGCCTTAGGTGGAGAATTAAGATTTGTTATTTCAGGGGGAGCACCAGCAGATGCCAAAATAGCAAAAGGATTTAATGATTTAGGTATTAAAACAGCACAAGGTTATGGTTTAAGTGAAACATCTCCTGTTATTTGTGCAGAAAATGAAAAAGTTATGAAAAATGGTTCAGTTGGTGTTCCTATGATTAATGATACCATTGAAATAGAAAATCCAGATGAAAATGGAATAGGAGAAATCAAAGTAAAAGGGCCTAATGTTATGCTAGGGTATTATGAAATGCCAGAAATCACTAATGAGGTATTAAGAGATGGGTGGTTCTATACAGGAGATTTAGGCTATTTTGATAAAAAAGGTATTTTATATATTACAGGTAGAAACAAAAATATGATAGTACTTAAAAATGGTAAAAAAATATTTCCAGAAGAATTAGAAACTTTAGTAGGCAGATTAGAATTAGTAGAAGAAAATATGGTATTTGGTATGCCAGATGAAAAAGATAAAGATGACGTAAAACTAGCAGTGAAGGTAGTATATAACAAAGAAGAGGCAAAAGAAAAATATCCTGAAGCAGATGAGCAAGAATTATATAAAATTGTATGGAATCAAATTAAGAGCTTAAATACAAGTTTTCCAAGATATAAACATATTCAAAAATTAATCTTAACAGATGAAGAATTAATTAAAACTACTACAAAAAAGGTAAAAAGGCAAGAAGAAATGAAGAAAATAATTACAGCATTATAGTTTTTTACTAGTTAATAGTTTAAATTACAAACACATCATGTAAGCTATGTTATTGATAAATCTTATTATTTAGCAAGTCCTCAAGTGAAAAGTTAAATGCAATTTGTATGATTATTTAGTAATTAGAATAAAACTGTGAAATGATGTTGACTATTTTTAGAAAAACGAATATAATTTTAAACATAATAGCAAAAGAAAAATGAAAGGAGCAAATAAAAATGAAAAAGTCAGTAATGATTATTATTGCAATTGTAGTAATATTATTAATTATAGGAGGCATTGTATTTTTTATGTTAGCACCAAAGAAAAAAGCAGTTACAGAAGAGCAATTTGTAAAAATAGCAAAAGAAAAAGGCTATCATATGACAGAAATACAAAAAGATACTTTAAACAATCCAGCCATTACGTCAGCTAAAACAGCAGTGAGTAGTGATTATAGGTATTTTATAGAATTTTATATTCTAAATAGTACAGAAGCTACAAGTCACTTTTTTAGTGAATGCAAGTCAAACCTTGAAAACAACAAAGAAGAAGGTGCTATGCCAACAGAAGAAAGTAGCAAAGAATATGAAAAATATACATTAAAATCAAATGGCAAATATATGTATCTTGTAAGAGTTGATAATACTATTATTCAATTAAATGTAAATGAACAAGATGAAAAAGCAGTAACAGAGTTCGTAAATGCATTAGGATATTAATTGTTTAAAAATAGTTAGAGTGTTATTAAATCAAAAATAATATAAAAATATGCAAAGGGCGGTGGAATTTCCACCGCCCTTTAGAGGGATTTGGCTTATGCAATCAGGTCTGTAGAGGCCTGAAGGAGACTACGGATCTTACCTTCCTTATCAATGATCTCGTTCAAGTCGAAACCGCTGTCGCGAAGGATGCGCAGGCTGGACATTGCTTCAAAGGAAAGAAGTGCACTGAAGTGCTCTTGATACCTCAAAATCTGAGTGGCACTCAGCGTGGCAAAACCAGTGTCGGCATTGATCTTGGTCTGTGTAGTGGCTGGTGCTTCCTCGTGAGAGATAGGCAGAACAGGAATCGAGATACCGGTAGCAACACAGCCTGCCTGCTCTTGCGTTTTTGCACAAGGAGTGCTCGGAGTGGACTCGATCTGCTGAGACAGAACATCGGTAGCAGGGGTAGCACCACCGTAAATGGGGTGAGTAATTTCCTGCTCACAAGAAGGTGCCTCATTGGGAACAAGCTGAAAGCCAGCCTCCTTGACGATATCGCCAAGCTGGGCAAACGGCAGGTTCCTGAAAGAAGTATCATCCTGCTGCTCGCACTTGTGCTCATACAGTGCTTTGAGGAAATCGTGAATTTCCATATGGAAATTCTTGAGATATTTGGCCTCTGTATAGGCCAAAGAAGCTGACAGGTTTCGGATGCCACCGAAATAGCGTCTTTCTTCGTCACTACTCAACAGTTCCAGGGAATGTTGTACCGTGCCGAAATCCAGATGGATATGATTGAGACAGTAGCTATATACGATGTAGGCTACGAGGGCGTCAGAACGATTCTTCAGTGCCTCGAATGCTTCGTGACAGGAGTCGGGAACATCCAAATCCAAAAAGCCATGGTGCCGCTGTTCGTATTGATACCGCAGCTCGTTGCGAAGAGAAATGAGGTTGACACCTACAAGCTCCTGGCTCAGCTCCAGCTGTCCAAGGGTTTTGTCGACCCAATTTCCGCAGGTCAGGTTCCAAAGAACCTTGATGGCGTGGCTGTTGTCGTAGCTACAGAATTTTCTGACAGCAGCTACGATAGCGGTGCGGTTGTCATCGGTCAGCAGACCCGCGAACTTGTTCCGAAAAGTGATCTCCGTGTTCTCGCTGTTGTTAGCCTTGATGTTGTTAGTAGTCATTATAAGACCCTCCCTATTAAAATAAGTATGAATTAATTATACCACTGTAAATACATTATGTCAATACGAAAGGCGAAATTATCTTGTTGCCATTACTTTATAAAAGGTAAAAATTAGTGGTTGCTTTTTTTTAATAGGTATGTTATAGTAGATTTGAAATAAGACAAGCAAATGAAAAAATAAGGGCTTGTATAAATAGGAGGAAAACTATGAAAAAAGGAATTTGGGCTGTATTAGCAGTTGTAGTTATTGCAATTATTGTTGTAGTTGCAGTTATGTTTTTAGGAGGTAAAGAAGAAAACTCTCCAAATCAAGTACAAGGAGGAGAACAAACAGGTGTTAAAATACAAACAGCTGAAGATATGCAAAAACTATTTAATGATATGAATGCTAAATTACAAAATACATTACCAAGTGTAGAAGTAAGAGAGGTAGATATTACAGACGAAGTATCAGTTACAGCAATGACAGGATTAAAATCAAAAAATAATGTAGAAGCAATAGTTGCTGCAGAACCATTTATAAGTGCACAAGCATTTTCAGCAGTTATGGTAAAAGTATCTGATGGTGCAAACATTGAAGAAATGAAAAAAGAAATGATTGATAACATAGACATGAGAAAATGGATTTGTGTATCAGCAGAAAAAGCAAGAGTTACTAACTATGGAAACATTATCTTTTTAGTAATGTCAAGTGAAGAATGGGGAAAACCTGTATATGATGAATTCAAACAAGCAGTAGGTGGAACAGTAGGAAAAGAATTAGAAAGAACAGAAGCAATATAGGAGGAAAAAGTGCTTTTTTCAAGTATTAACTTTTTATACTATTTCTTACCATGTGTATTAATTCTATACTTCTTAGTACCTACAAAATATAAAAATAGCATATTATTAATAAGCTCCCTGTCATTTTACTTTTATGGGGAGCCTATTTACATTTTAGTTATGCTTGCGGCAATTGTGTCAAGCTATATACATGGTATTTTAATAAATAAATATCCAAAACATAAAAAGATATTTTTGATATCTTCTATTATTATCAGCCTAGGTGCATTAGGCTTATTTAAGTATTCCAATTTTGCAATTACAAATATCAACCAATTATTAGGAACAAATATAAAGCTATTAAATTTAGCTTTACCAATAGGAATTTCATTTTATACTTTTCAAATATTGAGTTATGTAATAGATGTATACAAAGGAAAAGTTCCAGTTCAAAAAAATATTATAAAACTTGCAACCTATGTATCTTTATTTCCGCAATTAATAGCAGGGCCAATTGTGCGTTACATTGATGTAGAAAAAGAACTTACCAACAGAGAGCATACTTTTGAAAATTTTTCTACAGGTATTACAAGATTTTGTATAGGGATTGCCAAAAAAGTATTAATTGCTAATCAATTAGGAGAGCTGTGCCAAATATTTTTGCAGACAGATGAAAAAAGTATTTTATTTTATTGGATTTATGGTATTAGTTTTAGCCTTCAAATTTACTTTGACTTTTCAGCCTATTCGGATATGGCAATAGGGCTTGGAAAAATATTTGGATTCCACTTTTTAGAAAACTTCAATTACCCATATATTTCTAAAAGTATTACCGAATTTTGGAGAAGATGGCATATTTCGCTAGGAACTTGGTTTAAAGACTATGTATATATTCCATTAGGAGGAAATAGAGTAGGAAAACTAAAATTAATTAGAAATATTTTAGTAGTATGGATGTTAACAGGATTTTGGCATGGAGCAGAATGGACTTTTATATTTTGGGGGCTATTATTTGGTATCTTATTAATGATAGAAAAATTATTTTTACTTAACAAATTAGAAAAAGCACCTAAAATAGTAGGGCATATTTATGTATTATTTATTATAATGATTAGTTTCATCATTTTTAATGCTGGAAGTATAGGTGAAGCAATAAATCAAATAGTTGGCTTATTTGGTGCAAACGGAGAAACATTTATCAATCATTATACTGTATACTATTTGAAAAATTATTTAGTAATTTTTGTTATAGCAATTATTGGTGCAACTCCATTTGTAAAAAATGCAATAAATCATGTAAAAGAAAATGGGAAAATAAGAAAAATAGTAAATATACTAGAGCCAATTACAGTTGTAGTATTATTACTAGTCGTAACTGCTTATTTAGTAGATAGCTCCTATAATCCATTTTTATATTTTAGATTTTAAGTTTAAAATTTTAATTAAATTTGCTTTACACTTTATAGTAATGTTTTAAACAATTTGAAAGTCAATTGAGTTTATGAAAGTTAAAACATAAATATGAATTGTTTCAATTGATTTATAAAAGTTAAGAGTTAAATAGTAATAATTTCGTTTATAAAGGCTAAAAGACGAAATTAAATTCAGTAAGCATTTAATTTATAAAGGCTAAAAGATGAATTTAATTAGAAAGATTTATAAATAAAAAAGGAGAAGATAATGTCAGATAAAACTAAAAATGTAGTAGTTACTATTACATTTCTTGTGTTTATAATTTTGCTTTTTCTAATAAATGTACTAAAGCCAAGTAGAGAAATTTCTCAAACAGAAAGAAGAAAGCTTGCTCAGTTTCCAAAGATAACTGCTCAAAAAATATTCAATGGAAGTTTTAGCAAAGAATTTGAAAATTACGCAACAGACCAAATCGTAAAAAGAGAAGAATTTAGAAAGTTAAAATCAGTAGCAGAACTTAATTTGTTTAGAAAAAAAGATAACAATGGCATTTATGAATATAAAGATAGTATTGTTAAAATAGAATATCCATTAAATGAAAACTCTATTTTAAATGCAGCAAATAAAATAAATGAAATACAAAAAAATTATTTTGCAGGTAAAAAAAGCTATTATGCTATTGTACCAGATAAAAACTATTTTACAGACAAAACTAAATATATTAGTATGGATTATGAAAAATTAGAGCAAATCATGAAGCAAAATATGCAAGATGTAGAATACATTAATCTTTTTGATTGCTTAGAATTAGAAGATTATTATAGAACAGATATCCACTGGAAACAAGAAAATTTGCAAAAAGTAGTAGAGAAAATAAGTAGACAAATGGGCTTTAAAAATAGATTAACGAAAGGCTTTACTAAAGAACCAGTAATAGAATTTGAAGGGCTTTATGCAGGGCAATTGCCTTTAGCAACAAGAAAAGATGAAATTTGTATTTTAACTAACGAAACAATCCAAAAGGCAAGTGTATATTCTTATGAAACAAATAAAGAAACAAGTATTTATGATAAAGAAAAACTAAGTAGTAATGATAAATATGATATTTATTTATCAGGTCCTACTCCACTAATTACCATTACAAATCCAGAGGCTAAAACAGATAAAGAACTAATTGTATTTAGAGATTCCTTTGCAAGTAGTTTAGTACCTCTATTTACAGAAGCATATCGTAAAATAACATTAATAGATATTAGATATATGAGAAGTAAAGATATAGAAAAGTATATAGAAATAAAAGACCAAGAGATATTATATTTATATAGTACTTTGGTTTTGAATAATAGTAATATTTTAAAGTAAAATATAGGAGGATTCCTAGCTAGGAATCCTCTTAAAAGTGCTTATTCTGTATTAATTACAAATAGTTTGTAGAAGCAGCAGCAGTTACAAAATACGAGAGATGTTTCGTATGAGCTTCTGAGTCAATGGAAACCCCTACATACCAAACTTCACCATTTACTGTTTTTTGGTAAAAGTGTGATGCACCAATATCCATAAGTTGCTGAAACATTGCTTCAAGATCCTCAGGTGTTTCTTCGGGAAAGTTGTCTGTTAGAGCTTTCCGCAGATCGGCTTGTTCTTCTTGTGAGATAGTAGGCACAATTTTTTGAGACATAATAAGAATAAACCTCCATATAAAAAATGTACAAATATAATAACACAATTTGTAGAAAAAAGCAAATGTTAATTTTAGTTGACAAATTTCCAAGTGAAATTGGTAGATTGCAACAATCAAAAATGATATAATAAGAACAAATTAAAGAAGAAAAGGAAGGAATTATAAATGATGAAAAATAATGAAGGGAAAATAGCTATACTAATATTAATTGCAATTGTGGTAACAATTTTAGTTTCTATACTAGTATTTATTATCAATAGAGATAAAAACTATAAAATAATATTTTTTGCATTTGGAAAAAAAGAAGAGATGCTATTTCAAAAAGAATATAGTATTAGTGAAGTAGAGGATATTAATGTAATTGCAACTTCTTCAAAAGTAAAAGTGGTAGAAGGGACAAATGATAAAGTAAAAATAACAGTCTATGGAGCAGAAGGAGAAACTGTAAAATCAGGAATGCAGGATAAAAAATTGAATGTAGAAAAAGAAAATAATAGGTTATATATATTGGCACTTTTCATTTATTATAGAGAAGAAATTATTATAGAATTACCAAAAGAATATAGTAATAAATTACAAATAAAAACTTCAAGTGGAAATGTAGAAATGATAGATTTAGAAGAAGCAAGTATACAAGTAGAAACTACTTCTGGAAAAATAACTTGTGGAAATATGAAAAATGGTAATTTAAAAACTACTTCTGGTGGAATTGTAGTGCAAGATAGTCAAACTCTAAATGCTAGATCTACTTCTGGAAAAATTACAACAGGAAATATTTTAGAAGCAAACATGCAAACTACTTCTGGAAATATTATAGCAGAGAATGTTATAAGAGGAAATTTACACACTACCTCTGGAAAAATTGAAATAGAATCTTTAAAAGAAGGAGAGGCAAAAGCTACTTCTGGTAAGATAAAAATAGGAGAGGCAGATAATATAGTGGTTCAAAATACTTCAGGAGGTATCAGTATAAATAAGATAAATGGTTCTTGTGATTTAGTTTCAAAATCTGGAAGTATTAAAATAGAGGAATTAAACATTAGTAATGATTCTACTATAAGAACAACATCAGGAAGTGTACAAGTTGTAAATGGAGAAAATATGTATATAGAAACAACTACTAATTCAGGTTCTGTAAAAGTAAATGAAAGTGATAGAAAGGCAGAAAATGAATTGAAAATTCAAACAACTTCTGGAAGTATTCGTGTAAATTAGTATTTTTTACTTATTTTAAAATTAGAAAGTAGTTTTTTAGAGTATTGCTAGAATATTGTAGTATTTAAAAGTGAAAATACTAGACGAAGTTTTTATCTTAATATATAATAAAGGTAAAAATAAGGAGAATGAAGATGAGAATAGGAATTGATATAGATAATGTGATAGCAAACTTTGATGACGTTTTATTAAAAGAATATTTAAAACATGATAAGCAATTGAGAAATACTGGAATTATAAACGAAAATCCAGAAAGAATAAGAAATGGTATGTTTGACTGGTCTAAACAAGAGGAAGAAGAATTCTATTATCATAATATAGAAAAAGTTGCTCAAAGTTTAAAGCCAATTTCAGATGCAGGTTATTATATTAAAAGATTAAAACAAGAAGGAAATCAAATATATATTATATCTGGAAGGGATAATGGAGAATATCAAAATCCATATGAACTAACTAAAAACTGGTTAGCTAAATACAAAATAGAATATGATAAGCTTATTTTAACAAATGCTTATTATAAAATTGAAAAAGTACAAGAATGTATTAAAAATAATATAGATATTATGATAGAAGATAATATTGCTACTTGCTTGGAAATGGTGAAAAATGGAATTAAAGTATATGCTATGAATACTAGATATAACCAAAAAGAAAAATCATTAGAAAGAGTTTCTAAATGGAAAGAAATATATGAAAAAATAGTACAACAATATCCAAAAACTGCCTCTCCAAAATTGCATGTTATCTTAGATACAGACACCTATAATGAATGTGATGACCAATTTGCACTTAGCTATCTATTAAAATCACAAGACAGATTTTGTATAGATGCAATTACTGTAGCACCATATCATCATGATAATGATATATCTATTCAAGAGGGAATAGAAAAAAGTTATCAAGAAATTATTAAAATTTGTAAATGGTGTAATTTTGAAACAGATAATAAAGTATTTAGGGGATGTACTGACTATGTAGCAGAGGGGTATCAAGAAGAAAATGAGGCAGTAAATAAAATAATAGAAATTGCTAGTATAAATGATAAAACTTACATATTGGCAATAGGGGCAATTACTAATATTGCAAGAGCTATTCAAAAAGCACCTCAAATTATTTCGAAAATAGAGGTGATTTGGCTAGGAGGAAATAGCTTTTTGAGTAAAGATAATCAAGAATTTAATTTTAAACAAGATATACAAGCAGTAAAAATAGTATTAGAATCAAAAGTAGAACTTACCATTATTCCATGCAAAAATGTAGCATCTAATTTACGAACATCTATCTATGAATTAGAACATTTCTTAAAAGGAAAAAGTGAATTATGTGATTATTTGTGTCAAAGGTTTTATAATGATGGAATACATGGAATACAAGAAAGAAGAGTTATTTGGGATATTAGTGCAATTGCATATTTGATAAATCAACAATGGTTTGAAATAAGTAAAAAGAGTTGCCCAAGAGTTGGTAAAAATACTAGCTATGAACTAACACAAAATAATCATGAAATAACAGTGGTTGATTATTTAAATGTAAATAAAATTTTTAATGATTTATTTGAAAAGTTAAGTAAAAAGGAGTAATAAAAAATGCAACTAACTAGTCAAAAAGCAAGAGAAATATTAGAAGAAAAAAGGGAAAAAGCTAGTAATAAAAAGTGGATAGACCATCCTATATGTGTAGGAAATACGGCAGCTAAAATTGCAGAAAGTTTAAAATTAGATAGTGAAAAAGCAAGAACTTTAGGATACATTCATGATATAGGAAAACTAGTAGGAGATGCTAAAAGTCATGATATCAATGGATATTATTATATAAAACAATTAGGGTATGATGAGGAATATGCTAATATTTGTTTAACACATTCTTATTTGAATAATGATGTAAATTGTACAGCAGGTGGAGTGCCAGAAGAAATTCCTTTTAGAATAGAATTTATCAAAAATCATGAATATACAGTATATGAAAAATTGATTAATTTATGTGATTTAATGTGTACAGATGTAACCATGACTGTAGACAAAAGGCTAATTGATATTATGATAAGAAAAGGGGCTTTTGAAAATACACAATATCATATAAAACAAACCTATAAACTAAAACAATATTTTGATGAGATGCTTGGATTTAACATATATGATTTATTTCCTAATATTGTTTTGTAATTTTAGTAGCCAATAAACTCTAAAGAAGAAGGAAACCTAAAAAGCAGGTTCCCTTCTTAAAAGATAAAACAGTAATTATTCAGTTCTAGAAAAATGTACTACATCTTATTTAGTTTCAGCAGAATTTACCACTTTTTTTACCATACGAAGGTACTCAATAGCCTTATCAGCTCCCCAAGCATGAATGCCCCGTTTTACGTTTGTGGGAAGAATACCAGAATCAAAATGTTTAAGTTGAATTCCAATATCTCCACACCACTTGGTAACATCTTCACTACTAAAAATTGCCATATCAAAAGGCTTAAAATTTTCTTGCCATTCAATGGAAATAACACGTTTTCTCCAACCGATTAAAATGTCACCATCAGAGGTATGAAACAAAAACCAAGGAATATAGTCTAAATCAGGCAGATAGCCATTAGGCAATAAGTCAAACTTAGGTTTTTCGTCATATACCAAATCAACAAGGCATCTTGAGAGTTTGTCAATTTCGAGGTGATGGTAATAGGTTTTCTTGCATGTTTCATGAGCAATTTTTCCATTTACTAAATCAAAAGAGACGTTTTTTCTTAAATCTGTCATAGTAAATTTTTTACCACAGCAAGGGCAAACATCTCCCTTTTTAGGAACTAAAGCTCTGTAAGAAGATGCAAAACCATTTTTAGACAGAAGAGACTTGTAATAAAACACAGAACAGACTTTAGGTACATCTTTAGCAGGTATCTCAGTTTCAGTGATAGTAAGTACTTGACCAAATATATCTAGGTAATAACGGCCTAGTACAATAAATTCGTTTAGGTATTTATTTCTTGCTTTGTGCCAAAGTCTTCTATAATCAAGCATTTTATGAAAAGTACCCAAATTTTTAAGAGAACTTTCAATCCCTTCTATAGTGTCAAACTCTGTCCAAGGAACAGTAAATTCACGCTTTTCATAAGATACTTCAACTGGGAGATATGAGCTTAAGTCTTCAGCATTTCTAGAAAGCTCTCTACCTCTCCAAGTATAAAGCAGAGCTGTTTCTTCAGAAAAAATAGGCTCTCCATAAATGTTAAAGCTTTTAGGAATAAGAGTTTCTCCTTGGCAAGTAATTTTCATTGTCTTAGGGTCTGCCAAATACTTTAAAGAAATGTGTCCCCAAGTATCATTCGACGAATTTCCAACTAGTTCAATGCGACGAGTTTCGTGAATTTTCATTACTAAAACCTCCCAAAAAATGTTAGATAAAATGATGTGTTTAAAAAGGTTTTGCTAAATTACTGTAAAATCTTTTCACCTCCTAAAAAATACAATTGCATTTTTTTATATGCTATAATTGCTAAGAATGAAGAAATTATAGCATAAATTAACATAAACTTCAACTGCTTAAAGATAAAAAAATATGCACAGCTACTAAATAAACTAGCTTTGAAAAGGATATAAATTTCAAAAATGTACTTTACAAAATTACATTTTAAATATATTATAATAAAAATTGTAACAATACTAATGTTTCTAAGTGACAAAAGGAGGAAAATAAGTGAAAAATATTATAGAAGTAAAAAGCTTAACAAAAGAATATAAAAACTTAAAAGCAGTAGATGACTTATCTTTTGAGGTAAAAGAAGGAGAAATTTTAGGCTTACTTCGGACCAAATGGAAGTGGTAAATCAACGACAATTAATTGTATTTTATCATTACTTAAATATACAAATGGTACCATTAAGATATTTGGTGATGAAATGAAACCAAATGCGTATCATATAAAAAAAGAGATAGGTGTAGTTTTTCAAGATGTAGCAGTATTTGAGGAACTAAATGTTTATGATAATATTGACTATTTTTGCGGTTTATACATTAAAGATAAGCAAAAAAGAAAAGAATATATAGAAGATGCCATTCAGTTAGTAGGATTACAAGAATTTAAAAAGTTTTATCCAAAACAACTATCAGGTGGTCTTTTGAGAAGATTAAACATTGCTTGTGGTATTAGCCACAAACCCAAATTAATCTTTTTAGATGAGCCAACAGTAGCAGTTGACCCACAAAGTAGAAACAATATATTAGATGGGATTAAAACCTTAAGACAAAAGGGGGCTACAATAGTATATACTACACATTATATGGAAGAGGTAGAAATTCTTTGTGATAGAGTTATTATTTTAGATAAAGGAAAAGTAATTGCTTCTGGCACAAATGATGAATTAAAACAACTTGCTCAAATTGAAGAAAAAGTAAGTGTAGAAATAGATGCACTAGAAGAAAGAGTGATAGAAGAAATAAAGAAATTTTCTAATGTAGAAGAATTAGAATATCATAATCAAGTTTTAGTAATTAAATACAAAAAAGGCAAAAATAATTTAGTTGGGTTAATAGATTATTTAAAAAAAGAGAAAGTAGGGTATCGTAAAATTTATTCAGAAAGGCCAACACTAAATGATGTATTTTTAGAGCTTACAGGGAAAGGACTACGTGACTAATGTTTATACATAATTTAAAATATGCCCTAAAAACTCTTTTTAAAAATAAAATGCTAATATTTTGGACTTTTGCCTTTCCAATTATATTAGGAACTTTTTTTAATATGGCTTTTTCTGATATTGAGAAAAATGAAAAATTAGATATTATTGATATTGCAATTGTAGAAACAGAAGAATTTAACAACAATGAAATATGGAAAAAAACTTTTGAATTACTAAGTGACGAAAAAAGTGAAGAAAAAATGTTTAACACAAACTATGTAACAAAACAAGAGGCAGAAAATTTATTAAAAGAAAATAAAATTACAGGTTATTTATTATTAGAAGAAAAGCCAAAAGTAATTGTAAGTACCAGTGGAATTAATCAAACTGTACTCAAATATGTTACAGAAGAAATTGCACAAACACAAGAAATTATAACTAGTAAAATAGAAATCAAAATACAAGAAACTATTATGCAAAATCCATCTCAAATGGGAAATATAGAGCAACTAACTACGCAAATTTATGAAGATACCATAAAAATGATAGAAGACCAAAGCCTTAATATTCAAGATATATCAAGTAGTCATTTAAGTTATACAATGGTAGAGTTTTATACTTTAATTGCTATGACTTGTTTGTATGGCGGAATACTTGGAATGGTAGCAGTAAATCAAAATTTAGCTAATATGAGTGCTACTGGAAAAAGAGTTGCAGTAAGTCCTACTTCAAAAGCAAAATTAATTTTCAGTAGTAGTATAGCAAGCTATTTAACACAGCTTGTAGGTATTGCATTACTATTTGTATATACTATTTTTGTACTTAAAGTAGACTATGGAGATAATTTACTACTTATTATTTTACTTACCTTAGTTGGATGCCTAGCAGGTTTAACATTAGGTATTACAATAGCTACTGTCATTAAATCAAATGATAATCTTAAAACTGGTATTGTAATAGCTGTTACTATGGCAGGATGTTTCTTATCAGGAATGATGGGAATTACAATGAAATATGTGGTGGATAGAAATGTGCCAATTTTAAATAAATTAAATCCAGCAAGTATGATAACCGATGGCTTTTATTCATTATATTATTATGATACTTTAGATAGATTTTATTTTAACATAGCTAGTTTACTCATTTTTGCCTTAATCATGTTACTGATTTCGATGTTTAGTTTAAGGAGGCAAAAGTATGATAGTATTTAAAACATTTTTAAAAGTATTAAATAGGTGTAAAGTACCAATTATTATGTACACAGCGTTTTTGCTATTTTTTGGAGTTTTTAACATGACAACTAGTGATAATCAAGTAAACTTTACAGCTACTAAGCCAGACATTTTGATTATCAATCATGATGAAGAAATAGGGATTACTAAAAATTTAATAGAATATATGAAAAATAATAGTAATATACAAGATATTAAAATGGAAGAGGAAGCAATAGAAGATGCACTTTTTTATAGAGATGTAAGCTATATTATTTATATTCCAGAAAATTTTAGAGAAGATTTTCTAGCAAAGAAAAATCCTAAAATAGAAATAAAAAGTACAGGAGATTATGAGGCAAGCTTAGCTAAATTGATGCTAGAGCGTTACTTAAAAGTAGCTAATAGCTACTATGAAACGAATATTTCAGAAGAGAAACTAATTGAAAATATTAATCATACATTAGCAAAACAAACTGAAATTCAGATTACATCTAAGTTGGATACAGATAGCCTAAATAATGCTACTTTTTATTACAATTTTGCAAGTTATAGCCTTTTAGCAGGTTGTGTATATGTAATTTGTTTAGTATTATCTAGTTTTAGAGAAAAGAAAATACAAAACAGAACAATGATTAGCAGTATGAAGTATAAAAAATATAATAGGCAATTATTGCTTTCTAATGGATTATTTGCTATTGTACTTTGGATTTTTTATGTAATACTAAGTTTTATATTATTAGGTGAAGTAATGTTTACTATGCATGGACTAGTATATATATTAAATTCACTCATTTTTACATTGTGTGCTTTAACAATTGCATTTGTAATAGGAAATAGCATCAAAAATAAGAATGCAGTAAATGGAATTGTAAATGTAGTGGCATTAGGTTCTAGCTTTTTATGTGGTGCTTTTGTACCAATGGAACTTTTGCCAGATTTTGTACTAAAAATAGCACATATTTTACCATCTTATTGGTATATTAAAACAAATGAGATATTAAAAACAACAGAAATAATTAACCTTGATACAATAATGCCAATATTAATTAACATAGGAATAGTATTTTGTTTTACTATAGTATTTGCATTTATTTCTAATATTATGGCTAAAAAGAAAAGTACTTAGTTGAAAAAGAAAATGGCAAGAATATATTTTAAAAAAGTTTATAGAAAAGAGGAAAGAAATATGACTAGTGGAATGATTACAAAAAAAGACTTAGAAAATAAATATATTTTTTGGGATGTTGATGGTACTTTAGCAGCATATAGATTTAATAATCACGTAGCAGATCCAGATGGAACAGATAATGGAATGTCTTTAAAAGAAATAGAAGATGGAGTATTTTTAAAGAGAAAACCATCATTATTTATGCAAAAAGTATTAAATCAATGTAGTGCAAAAGAAAATATTATTATGGGACATAGTCGTAATAAAAAGGAAATGGAAGATAAACAAAAGTGGTTAAATAAATATTATCCCAATATTAAAAATAGAATATTGGTTTTAGAAAGTTTTTCAAAGGCAGAATGCATGATAGAATATTGTAAAAGTAATAAGATAAAATTAGAAGATATTGTATATATAGATGATGTTATTGGATTTTTAAGAGAAACTGAACGAAAAGGAATACAATCATGGCATATTAGTAGTTTTTTAGATTGGGAATTCAATTAAAAAGAAGGGAAAAGCAATGCAGATAAAAATCAAGCAACTTACACAGATAGATAAACAAACATTAAATACTATAACTACATGGATGGATAATTGGTGGGGAAAAAGAGATGGATATACTTGTGAAGAAGTAAACTGCTTTATGGAACATAGCTTAGAAAAAGATAAATTACCACAAACTTATGGAATATTTTTAGAGAGTAAAATTATTGGAATATATCAATTGACCTATGAAGACTTAAGTATTAGACCAGATATTTATCCATGGCTTGCCAATGTTTATATAGATGAACCATATCGCCATAAAGGTTATGGAAAAAAATTACTTGAGAGTGTGAAAAAAAATGCTGAAGAAAATACAAATTTTGAAGAAATTTTTTTATACACAAAACATATTGGATTATATGAAAAATTTGGTTGGGAATATGTTGGTGCTATTGATACTTATACTAAAAAACCAAGAATACAAAGATTATATAAGTTAAAATTAAGATAGAAGAGGGGTTTTTATGGAATTAAGGGAAATTATAAAAAATAGAAGAAGTATAAGAAAGTATGTTGATAAGCCAATAGACGAAAAAATGATTAAAGAAATTTTATATTATGGTAGCTTAGCACCATCTGGTAAAAATAGGCAACCATGGAGGTTTGTTGTAATACAAGAAGATAAAAAGCTAAAAGAGAAAATAGCAGATATTATGATAGAAAAGGCTGAAGAGAGAATAAAAAAAGGAAAGACAGCAGGTAGTATCAAAGAAACAGCAAAAATTATGAAACAAGCACCAGTATTTGTAGCAGTATTTAATTCATGGAAACAGGAAAAGCAAAATTCAAATTTGCAATCAATAGGAGCTTGTATTGAAAATATTTGCTTAACAGCAACAGATTTAGGAGTAGGTAGCTTATGGATTTGTGATATTGATTGTGCTTTTCAAGAAGTAGAAAAGTTATTAGGAAAAGAAGAAGAGTCGCTTGTTGCAGGAGTTGCTTTAGGCTATTCTTTAGAAAATCCAGAGGCACGTCCTAGATTAGAAATAGAAGAAATAACACAATGGAGATAAGAAATGGAAAATGAAATATTAGAATTTTATAAACAAACAAGTTCTTTTACGGATTTAGGGTATTATAAAGAATTTGCTCAAAAATTACCAAATGATATAGAAGAATTATGTATATTGCAAAGGATGCAAATAATACATCCAGTAGTATTTAAGGATAAAAATATTAGAAATAGAAAAAACTGTTTTTGGGGAGATATGAGTAAAGTATCTATTAGTAGATTAGAATTTGAAGATGATATTTTTCCAACAGCACAAAGTATGCTTGCAGAATTACTAAGAAAAGATAGGAATTACCATAAAAATAGAGAAGCAAAAGATAAGATTCATGTTACTTGTAGAGGACAAGCTATCTTATTAGCTAGTATATTAAAAGCAAAGGGGATGTCAGCAAGAGTAAGAAGTGGATTTGCAGAATATATTAATCAAAATGGAATATATTATGACCATTGGATTACCGAATATTTTGATGAAAAAGAAGAAAAGTGGAAATTAGTAGATGCAGATATGCATTGTCCAGAAGAAGAAATAACTTTTGATTTAAATGATATGCCTTACAAAGAATTTTTATTTGGAGCTAATGCATGGTTAGGGGTAAGAAACAAAACTTATCAAGAAGAAACAATATTGTATGCCTCAGATCCAGTTACTTTAGGATTAAAAGCTGCTATAAGAGGACTATTTTACGATTTTCATGCTTTAATGAATGATGAAATTATTTTTTTACATATGCCTAGATATATTAGTGAAAAAAATTTTAATTTAAATGAAACAGAATTAAAAGAATTAGATCAATTAGCAGAATTAATGTTAGAGCCAAATAAGAATTTTAATAAACTATTAGAAATATGGAATACAAATACTAAGTTTAGAATCATGCAAGGTGCATTAAATTAAGAAGGAGAGGGAAGAAGGTTTCCCTCTTTTTATTGTATAGGAAAAATCACAGATTTTTCCTATACAACAAGGTTAGTTTTCCTTAGGCTGTGCAGTTGCGAAGCAACTTGCACAAGTGTGCGTCGGAAGCTTTGCTTCCGTTAACGCACACCTTTCTTATAAATACTAAATATCATAAAGATTTTTAAATACATAACCTTGAGATTTAAGATAGGAAATAGAATCTTTTAAGGCTAAAGAACTATCACTAACATCTTTTGTGTCGTGCATTAAAACTACTAAAGCATTCTTATTTTTACTAGACTTCTTCAAATTATCTAATAATCCGAGTAGCAGTATATTTTTTCATAGAGTCATTATTTAAGCAATTCCAATCAAGATAAGTATAATTCATATTAGCAAGTTGTATGACAGCATTTTTCTTTTCTTGTTTATAAATGGGAGTCATAAAACCGATTAGGAAATCTAAAAACATAAGAACAATAATTGTTAACCCCAATAGCATTTCCAATTGCTAAATCTGTTTTTTTTATTTCTTCTTCAAAATGTCCGATATAAAATAGAATTATTATGACTATAACTATGATTAGCAATGTAATGCCCCTCATCATAGGCACGTTTTACAATTTCAGGGTGATTGTCTACTAATTTACCAATAACAAAAAAGCTAGCTTTTACATTTTCTTCTTTTAAAATATCCAAAACTTTAGGTGTTATAGCAGGATTAGGGCCATCATCAAAAGTTAAATAGCATATTTTATCTTTTCCTTCTAAAAGATAATTAAGATTGTTTGAAGAATTAGCAGAAATATCTTTTTCAAAATCTGCTTTTATAGAAGAGTGTAAAGTAATAAATAGCATTAATATAAGAAAAATAGAAAAAAAGGTCAAAAGTGTTTTTTTATGTAATAGAAAAATTCTCAAGAATATGCACCTCAATAAAATGGTATGAAAATAGAAGAATAGATATTACTAAGAAATAAAGAATTATTCTAAGAAAAGCTTGAAAAAAATATAAAATTGTAGTAGACTAATAGATACGGCTTTAAGCTTTTTTTATTGTAAATAGGTTGAAAATAAGCTTAAAATAAGTCAAAGAATAACTACATTAGTAGAATTAATAATACAAGAAATGAAACGGAGTTAAAACAAAAAAATGAACATTCAATTATCAGAACATTTTACTTATAAAAAATTAATAAGATTTACCATACCAACCATTATAATGATGATATTTACATCTATTTATGGGGTAGTAGATGGCATATTTGTGTCAAACTTTGTAGGAAGTGACAGTTTTGCAGCAGTAAACTTAATTATGCCAGCTTTAATGATTTTAGGAACTATAGGATTTATGATAGGTACAGGAGGAAGTGCCTTAGTATCTAAAACCATAGGAGAAGGAGATAAGAAAAAAGCAAACCAATATTTTTCAATGCTTATTTACCTAATTATT
The DNA here is from genome assembly GCA_947073285.1 of uncultured Clostridium sp. Taxonomy (GTDB): domain Bacteria; phylum Bacillota; class Clostridia; order TANB77; family CAG-508; genus CAG-273. The sequence continues at coordinate 21,903 of CAMTJT010000016.1, forward strand.
ATTGTGGGAATTATACTTTCTATATTAGGAATAGTATTAGTTGAGCCAATGGCAAAGCTACTAGGGGCAGATGAGAGCCTGGTTGCAGATTGTATAGTATATGGTAGAACTTTAATGATTTTCTTAGTACCATTTGCTTTGCAAAACTGCTTTCAAAGTTTTTTAATAGTAGCAGAAAAGCCAACTTTAGGATTAGTTATTTCGGTTATTTCAGGTGTTTTAAATATGACATTAGACTTTTTATTTATGTATGTATTTAAAATGGGAGTTTTTGGAGCAGCATTAGCAACAGGAATTAGCCAAGCTTTGCGGTTCAATTGTTCCAATTGTTTACTTTATTGGCAATAAAAATGGTACATTAAAACTATCAAAAGCAAAATTTGAATGGAGGGCTATTTTGCAATCTTGTATTAATGGCTCTTCAGAAATGTTAACAAATATATCTATGTCACTTGTCAATATATTATTTAATGCACAACTTATGAAATATGCAGGAGCAAATGGAGTAGTAGCATATGGAATTATTATGTATGTAGGTTTTATTTTTGTAGGAACTTATTTAGGCTATTCTATTGGAACTGCACCAATTATTGGTTATCATTATGGAGCAGGTAATACAAATGAATTAAAAGGAATATTAAAAAAGAGTTTTAAATTAATCGGGGTTACATCTATTGTTATGACAGGTTTAGCTGAAATATTATCAAATTTACTTGCCTCAATATTTGTAAGTTATGATGCAGGTTTAATGGCAATGACAGCAAATGCAATAAGATTATTTTCTCTATCTTATTTCATTAGTGGTTTTAATATATTTAGTTCTTCTTTCTTCACAGCACTAAATAATGGAGGCGTTTCAGCAGCAATTTCATTTTTAAGAACTCTAGTGTTCCAAGTTATTATGATATTTGTATTACCACTTATTTGGGGGCTAAATGGTATTTGGCTTGCAGTAGTATTTGCAGAAATATTATCTTTAGGAGTCAGTGTTATCTTTTTAATGGTTAATAGAAAAAAATATCAATATGCATAAAATCTTATTTGAAAATGCATAGAGTCTAATAGAAATTTTGTGGTTCTTATAAAGAAAAAGTGTAAAACTAGAAAGGTTGAGATATAATATAAAAAATATTTAGTTTTAATTAGAAAAAAGTGGTTAACATAAAAATAAAATGCACATACTATATAATAGGAGGAAAAATAAAGTGGAAAACATATTATATAGTATGGCAGGAATTTTAATACCATTTATTGGAACTACCTTAGGAAGCAGTTTAGTACTTTTCATGAAGAAAAATTTAACTGAAAAATTTACAAAAATGATAGTAGGATTTGCAGTAGGAGTCATGATAGCAGCAAGTATATGGTCACTTATATTACCAGCAGTAGAAATGTCACAAGAACAAGGCAAAATAGCATGGTTATCTGCAAGTTTAGGTTTAATAGCAGGGGTTGTATTTCTCATTGTTATTAACAAATTATCAGATAAATTTCAAAAAGAGGGAAAAGGCAAAAGACCGAATATGTTGATGCTTTCAGTTACACTACATAATATTCCAGAAGGAATGGCAGTAGGAGTATGTTTTGCAGGATTTTTGGCAGGAAATGCAGGAATAGCTTTTATAGAAGCAATTGTTTTAGCACTTGGAATAGCTATTCAAAATATTCCAGAAGGCACTATTATATCAATGCCTTTAAAGATGAGTGGAACTGATAAGAAAAAAGCATTTTTATATGGTGTATTATCAGGAATTGTAGAACCAATTGCAGCAATTGTTACAATACTATTAACTAATATAGTAGTACCAATTTTACCATTTTTATTAGCATTTGCAGCAGGGGCAATGATATATGTTGTGGTAGAAGAATTAATTCCAGAAATGCATGAAGGTACTAAATCAACACTAGGTGTAATAGGGACAACAATAGGGTTTGTAATTATGATGGTATTAGATATAGCATTAGGTTAAAAAAGTAATTTTATAAAAGTTACTAGATACAAAAAAGTAGAAGATTTCAAATAAGAAATCTTCTACTTTTTTAAGTTTACCAAGAGGTAACTTTTAGTTTTCATTTTCTGCTTTTACTGTAATATGGCTAAGCCCAAGTCCATCAGAAAGCTTTTTTATATTAGATGCGTTTTTTCCAATCAGTTTGCTTACGTAGCATTTGGGAACTGTGATAGTAACAGTAGTTCTTACTTTTAAGGCTTTTCTAAAAATAGCTAAACCTTCAAATGGGTGTCCAGATGGTGCAAGATTGAACAAATAATATTTTTCATCCATATTTTTGCCAGAAAGTATAGCATAGTCATCTTCATTCCACCAACAAGAAATTCCATCTAAACTGTGACTTTCAAAATACTGATCAAATTCTGCACTTTCTTTTTCAAGAATAAAATCTTCTAGTCTTTGTTTAGCACATAGAAAGTAGTTATTTGCAACCTTAAGCATATGTGCAGTAGGAAAATTTCCTGTGTGATAACCAAAATGGTGGCTAGTTACTAACATACCATTTAACTTAACGATAGGAGCAGTAACTGATTCCCATTCTACTACATTAGGGTTATAGGTAATAAGCCGAGAGCCATTATCTTCATAATAAATTTTTAATGTTTTTAATTCTGGTTCACGATACCGAGGAAAAGAGGGCAAGCTAGGAACTGCAAGTGCTATGTTATGCTCATTTTTATATCTTAATTGATAGATGCCATTTATGTTAGTCCAAAATACATTGCTATCTAGCTGCATGACAAACAACCTCCTTTTATGAAAACTATTAAGTAAAAATATAATGACAATATTATATCACACTTTATGTAAATTGTAAAATGATTTTAAAAAAATATATAGTAAAAGTTAGTAACAAAGGCATATGTTAGCAAAAGCAAAGTTTTTTTCATATGATTATAATAGTTTTTTAAAAGGTAACAAATTCCATTGCTAGATATTTCATTTTATGATAGGATATAAATGAAGTAAAAGATAATTTTTTATAGCAAAATGAATATATTATAATAAAGATGAAACAAAGCAATAGATAGAAACAATATTTAAAATAGTTTTATAAAAGTTATAGAATAGAGAGTATGAAGTAATTTATAAAAGAGAAGATTATAAAAATAAATAGCTAAAAATAAAAAAGAATTATAGCGAGGAGAAAAGCAAATGAAGAAAATATATGTTATTTTAATGCATACCCATACCATACCTTCTAGAATTATTAAAGCAGTTACAAAATATGAATACAGTCATGTAGGTATTTCTTTAGAAGAAAACTGTAATACCATTTATAGTTTTGGAAGAGTAAACGCGCATTCTATATTACATGCAGGTTTTTGTATAGAACGTAGAGATGGAGAGTTTTTTAAAACCTTTCATAGAACAGAATGTAAAATATTTGAGGTGTCAATTACAGAAGAACAATACGAAAAAGTAGAAGAAATGTTAGATTATATGGTAATGAATAAAAAACAATATAAATATGATTATTTTGGTATAATACCTAGATTTTTAGGAATACCAGTAACATTAAAAAACAGATATGTATGCAGTTATTTTGTAGCACTTATTTTAGCAAAAGCAAAAATTCATCGTTTTAATAAAAAAACATGTATGGTAAAACCACAAGATTTTTCTAATATTAGAAAATTTCATGAGATTTATAAGGGGAGTTATGCCTTATATAGATAAAACAAGTAGGAGATTTCAAATGAGAAATCTCCTACTTGTTTATGTGTAGTTCTTGGCTAGAACTACTTAGTCTTCATCACAGGCTACTACTTTGATATAACGAAGCCCAAGTTCGTCTGCAAGCCGTTTAATGTTTGCACCACCTTTTCCAATTACTCTGCTAATATGAAATTTGGGAACTTTGAGGGTAATGGTTTGTTTTCCTTTAAGGGCATCTTTCAAAATAATAAGCCCTTTAAAGTAAAATTCGCAACGAGTTAGATTGAAAGGAAAATATTTGTCATCCATATTGCCAGGTTGCAACAAATCATCAGCATCATTTTCCCACCAAACACAAATGCCATCTTTGCTTTCAGCAGCAAAATAGTTTTCAAAATCCTTCTTTTCTTTAACAAGTCCAATATCATGGATTTTGTCAGTTATCCTTTGAGAGTATTCTTTTGCTGCTTGAACCATTTTGGGTGAAGGAACTTTTTCGGTATGAGTACCTAGAACAATACCAACTTGGTAACCGCAAAGCCTACGAAGAGGGGCAGAAACTTCCTCATATTCAACTACTTCAGGGTCATAAACCAGAAGCTCGCCAGTATCAGAAAGTTCGTAGTTAATGCCGAGTTCTTTAAAAGTATCTGCGAAACACGAAGTGTATCGTGGTAAAAGATTCTTTTGAAGAAAGTTGGCACCACCGTGGCTATCCAAATGGTTTAAAGTATATCGACCATTTGGTTGCTCTCCCCAAAAGATGTTGTATTCTTCGAACATAATGAAAAACCTCCTAGTTGTTATTGATGAAGACTATTCAAAGAAACGTATAGGAATAGTATAACATACTTTATGTAAATTAACAACCTTTTGAAAAAAAGTTAATGTAAAAGTAAATTCCAGTTAGTCATTTGATGGAATTTAAAAATAGACTTAAGCCTTTTGAAAAAAATATTAAAATCACTATTCTTTTTCTACAATTTATGATATAAATAATAATTGCATAAGAAAAATCAATTACTATGAGGGGGAAATATGTTAATATCAATTATACTAATTATTATAGGATTTGCACTACTAATAAAAGGAGCAGATTTTTTAGTAGAAGGCTCTAGTAAAATAGCTAAAAAATTTCATATACCAGAAATTATTATAGGGCTTACTATTGTATCAATTGGAACATCTATGCCAGAATTATTTGTTAGTGTTACATCAGCACTAGAAGGTTATTCAGATATGGCTATGGGAAATGTGATTGGTAGCAATATCTGTAATTTATTATTAATACTTGGTTTGTCCACAGTAATTAAACCAGTAAAATTTCAAAGAGAAACAAGATTAATTGAAATACCAGCCTGTTTGTTAATAACTGTTTTATTTATGGTACTTTGTAATACAGGAGAGAGTATTACTAGATTAGAAGCTATTATATTAATGGCTTTATTTATGATATTTATTATTTATACAATCATTATGGGAAAAAAGGGAGAAAAATTTGACGAAAAAGCACAAGAGGAGCAAGAAGAAAATAAACAAGAAGAAAAAATTCCTATTTTAAGAAATGTCATTTATATTATTTTAGGAATTATAGGTTTAAAAATAGGAGGAGATTTGTCTGTAAATAATAGTGTTATTATAGCACAACATTTTGGAATAAGTGAACAAATTATTAGCTTAACAATTTTAGCCATAGGGACAAGCCTTCCAGAACTAGTAACCAGTGTTACAGCAGCAATAAAAGGCAATAGTGATATTGCAATTGGAAATATTATTGGTTCTAATATCTTTAATATGTTATTAATTATTGGTGTATCTTCTTTGATAAAACCAATTACTTATAATACTGCTTATAATATGGAAATGATTATATTAATAGCAGGAACTTTGTTATTGTCACTATTTCCAATTATTCCTCCTAAGAATAAAATGAATAGATGGAATGGAGCAATTTATTTAGTAATGTACGCAATTTATATGGGAGTATTGTTTGTGGTATAAAATTATAGAAATCAAATCTTTAAATTTAAGCTCGAGAAATGTAGATATTTATTTTAACTTATGATATTATTTTTGTAGTAATGTATAAAGGAGATAAATGGAGTTATGTTTCAAGGTCTTATAATAATAGGGATTATTGGGATATTTATAGTTATCTATTTAAATAAAAAACAGTTTGCATTAACATTACCATATTTAATTACGATTTTGGTTATGGTAATATATGGTATATTAGATAGCTATATTTTAGTAAAGGTATTTGGGTGTGGATGTGTACCATCTGCTCAAACAAATATGCTTAATATTGCTTTAAATTCTAATGATTTAAAGGCAATTGTTTATGGAATACTAGTAATAGCAATGTGCATATTATCCATATTTTTATCTAAAAACTTAGAAAGTAAGCTACAAAAGGTAGTCTATATTATAGGTACATTAGTATTTAATTGTATATTAGCATTTCAAATTTATATGGTAACAATGTGGCTATAATAAAATAAGAAAATTTAGCTTTATTCAATAAATATAATTTATAATAAAAAAGGAGAAATAAAAATGGCAACAACTCAAGAATATATAGAGTATGTATGTGAACAAATAACAGGAGTAGGAGAAATTAGGTATAAGAAAATGTTTGGAGAATATATGGTATATGTAAATGAAAAACCAGTACTAATTGTATGTAATAGTACTGTATATGTAAAACAATTACCAGAAATCAATGACTTAATGGAAGGAGCTGCAATAGGTTTTCCTTACAAAGGTGCAAAAGAACACTACATTTTAGATATTGATAATAGTGAGCTTTGCAAAAAAGTAGTAATAGAATTAGAAAAAGTAACTCCAATTCCAAAAAAGAAAAAATAAGATATTCATAAAAAAGAAAAAATGTGATAAGCAAAAAAGGTTTATACAACAAAAGAAATAAAAAAACTAATAAAAAGAATGCTAAAAAGTATTCTTTTTATTTTTTTGCAAAAAGTCACTTAATAGTCACTTAAGAAGAGTTACAATGTTAATATACAAAGTAAAATCAAAATAGGAGGTATTTATGGAAATTTTAAGAGTAGAGAACTTATGCAAAATTTATGGAAAAGGAAATAATCAAGTAACAGCGTTAGATAATGTATCTTTTAGTATCAATAAGGGAGAATTTGTTGCCATAGTAGGTGCATCTGGAAGCGGAAAATCTACATTGCTACATTTAATAGGTGGAGTAGATAGACCAACTAAACGGAAAAGTATTTATAGATGGAAAAGATATTTATAAATTTAATGATGATGAACTTGCTATATTTAGAAGAAGGCAAGTAGGGTTAATATATCAATTTTATAACTTAATACCAATCTTAAATGTAGAAGAAAATATTATATTACCATTAAACTTAGATAATAGAAAAGTAAATAAACAAAAACTAACTGAAATGTTAAAACTATTAGGATTAGAAAGTAGAAAAACACATTTACCAAATGAATTATCAGGAGGGCAACAACAACGTACCTCTATAGGAAGAGCCATGATAACAAATCCAGCCATCATATTAGCAGATGAACCAACAGGAAATTTAGACTCAAAAGCAAGTGATGAAATTGTAGAACTATTACGAAAATCTAATAGAGATTATAAGCAAACCATTGTTATGATAACACACAATTTAGATATAGCAAGTAGGGCAGATAGAATTATAAAAATAGAAGATGGAAAAATAGTTTCTTTATAGTGAGGAGGAAATTTAAAAGATGAAAATTTTAAATAAAATAGCTATCAAAAATTTAAAGCTAAATAAAAAAAGAACAACTAGTACAATTATAGGCATTATACTTTCAGTAGCTTTAATATGTGCAGTTGCAACAATGGCAAATAGTTTTCAAGCAACTTTAGTACAAAATGCTATTAATGAAGCAGGGTATTATCATATAAAATTAGCAGGAATTAGTAAAGAAGATTTAACAAATGTAAAGAATAATAGAGACATAAAAGATATGAAATTAATGTATGATAATGGATATGCTTATTTTAATGGAAAAGCACAAGAAGAGAAAGAATATATTCATGTGTATTCTATGAATAATGAAGACTTAAAAGGATTAGCTTATGAAATACTAGAAGGAAGGCAACCACAAAATGAAAATGAAATTGTACTAAATAAATCAGCTATATTTGATTCTAACTATAAAATAGGAGATAGAATTACATTAGAAGTAGGAACAAGAAAAACATTAGAAGATTATGAGTTAGGTGACAAAAATCCAAGTCATTTAGAAATAGAAAAATTAGTAGATACTGTAAAGAAGAGCTATAAAATAGTTGGGATAGTAAACAAAACAGGAACAAGCTATTCATATTATGGCATAACCACAAACAATGAAGTTGGAAAAATAGATGCATATTGTAGTTTAAAAAATCCAAAAGAATACAAAGAATCTATTCCAAAATTGTTAGGCGTAAAAAATTATAATGCAATTAATACAGTAGAAGAATATGAAAAAGCAAAATATGATTATACACTTAATCATGAACTACTTAGATGGGAAGTTTTTGCAGTAAATGATACTACAATTTCTATGTTATATAGTGTGGTAGCTGTAGTTTTAGCAATTATACTATTTACAAGTGTATTTTGTATTAGAAATTCTTTTGCAATATCTATTTTAGAGAAAACAAAAATTTATGGAATGTTTGCAAGTGTTGGAGCAACTAAAAAGCAAATTAAGAAAAGTGTTTTATTTGAAGCAATGGTGCTTGGTTTATTAGGAATACCTTTAGGAATTTTATCTGGAATATTTGCTGTTTTTGTATTATTACAAATTATAAATTCTGTACTAGGAAATGCTTTATTAGAACATGTAAATGGAATTGTATTTAAAGTAAGCGTACTTCCTATTATTATTTCAGTTATTTTAGGATTGATTACAATTTACTTATCAGCAATTCATAGTGCTAAAAGAGCAAGTAAAGTAAGCCCAATAGAACAACTCAAAAATACTACTGATATTAAAATAAATTCCAAAAAATTGAAAGTACCTAAAATAATACAAACTTTATTTAAAACAGGAGGAGAATTAGCTTACAAAAACTTAAAAAGAAGTAAGAAAAAATACAGAACAACGGTTATCTCTATTGCTTTAAGTATTTTTATATTTATTACAACCAATAGTTTTGTAACTAGTGCTTTTGACTTTTCACAACAATATTATTTAATGTATGACTATAATGTTAGAGCATCTAGTGGTGCAATAAGAAATATGACAAAACAAGATATTCAAAAAATAAGAACAATAGAGGGAGTAGAAAAAGCCTATTTTCTTTATGATAATACAGATGAAATGTTTAAAATAAAGGATCTTAATAAAATTAATATAAAAGTAGAAGAAGATTTGTTAACAGAATCTGCTATAGATGAAAATGGAGTAACAGTATTAGGAAGTGCAGAAAATAAATATATGGGTATAGAAATCAAAGCATTAGATGATATTTCTTTTAGAGAATATGCAAAAAAAATAGGTGCAGATTATGAAAAAATAAAAACAAGTGGTGTACTATGTGACGATTATGATTCAGTAAAAGAAAATGGTACAGTAAAAAAGGAAAGAACTTATAACTATAAAGAAGGAGAGACAATTACAGGAACGTATCAAGAGAAACAATTAAGTATAAAAGTAGGAAAAATAACAGATATTAGACCATATGGTATGGAAGGATATCAGTGGATTGGTGGTTACTTAATTGTAAATGAAGAAGAATATAAAAATTTAGATTTAAGTTTACAAACAATTACCATTCAAGCAGGAGAAAAAGCAGAACAAGTAGTGAAATCTATGACAGATTTATACAGTTCTCTTAATGTTTTAAATTTGACAGAAGAAATTCAAAAAGAAAATGGAATAGTCTTAGTTATTAATATTTTCTTATATGGATTTATAGCAGTTATTACCTTAATAGGAGTTACTAATATTTTTAACACCATAACTTCTAATATGGAATTAAGACAAAAAGAATTTGCTATGCTAAAAAGTATTGGTATGACTAAAAGAGAGTTTAATAGAATGATTAATTTAGAAACTATATTTTATGGTACAAAATCATTGCTATATGGTGTAATATTAGGGCTAATTGGCACATTTGCCATTTATAAAGCTTTTACTATAAAACTAGATAGTGGTTTCTATATTCCAATAGTGCCAATTATTATATCAGCCATATTTGTATTTATTATTGTATTTATCATTATGAAGTATAGTATTGGCAAAATTAATAAACAAAATGTAATAGAAACAATTAGAAAAGAAAATGTGTAAAAATAAAGATGGGAAGTAGAGGTTAGGTCTCTCTCCCCATCTTAGTACTTATAGAGAGACATTTATATTGATTGACAACCTATCTAAAAAGTAATATTATTAGTTAGATTTAATTTTCAGGTAATCTTACCAAAGTTGTATGTTTCTCATATAATTTTTAATTTCAGGTTGAAAATCAAGTAAAAAATTGATACAATAAAGGAGGTGATAAAGTGCCTATTATTTCTCAATTTTATGGAATTTTAATAAAGATGTTTTTTAATGATAAAGGAAAACATCATTTAAAACATATACATGTAGAATATGCAGAACATACTGCAACATATGATTTTTATGGGAATATATTGACAGGAGAATTGCCAAAGAAACAAAAGAGTATGGTAGAAGCATGGATTGCAATACATCAGGAAGAACTAGAAGCTTTGTGGAAGACAATAAATGAAGATAATGAATTCTTTAAAATAGAACCATTAAAATAAAAGATAGGGGGCTAAGAAAATGGAACCAAGACCAATAGAAGTAAAAGCATTAAAACAGTACTATATCTATATAAAATTTGAAAATGGGGAAGAAAAAATTTATGATATGAAACCTAATTTAAAATATAAATTTTATGAAAAACTAAAAGATATAAATAACTTTAAAGAAGTCTTTGTTTCGGGCATTAATATTGAATGGAAAACAGGAGAAGATATTGCACCAGAAAATTTGTATTACGATAGTATTTTATTACAAGATTTTGAAGGTAAGATAGAAGAATTAAATTAAGATTTAAGCCAATCTATTTTGAGGTGTGAACAAAAATTTAACTTTTAAGAGCACCTTATGTAGGTTGGCTATTTTTAAGCTTTGTGAAAGGAATGTGATTAAATATGCAAGTTCTTTTAGTAGAAGATAATGACATGGTAGCCAAAGGTCTTAGCTATTCATTAAAACAAAATGGATTTGAAGTACAACGTAAAATAGATGTTAGAAATACAATAAGTTTTTTAGAAGAAAATAAACCAGATATTATTATTTTAGATATTTCACTTCCTGACGGAAATGGTTTTGAATTATATGAAAAACATATTAAAAAAACAAAAATACCAACTATTTTTCTAACAGCAAAAGATGAAGAAGATGATATTGTAAAAGGATTAGAGATTGGAGCAGAAGACTACATTACAAAACCATTTTCTACAAAAGAATTAATAGCAAGAATGAATAAAATATTATCTAGAGGAAAAAATCAAACGATAAAAATACAAGACATTACTTTTGATATAGATAAAATGGTAGTATATAAACAAGAAAGCCCTCTAGACTTAACCAGTATAGAAATTAAAATATTACATTTACTATTTACCAATCTTAATAAAGTAGTTACAAGAAATGATATTATAGATAAAATATGGGAATGGACAGGCAATGATGTAAATGATAATACAGTCACAGTATATTTAAAAAGAATTAGAGAAAAACTAGAAAATAACATCATTGTGACAGTGAAAGGAATAGGTTACAGAATAGATGAAAAATAAAATAGAATTAAAAAAAGCAATACTGATAAGCTTAATAGTTGCTAGCATAATGGTAGTAGGATTTGCAATGCTTAACTTTTATGAGTATAGAAATTACACAAGAAATTTTAATTATGCAATTGATAAGATTGTAGTACAAGTGGTAAAAAAATATCCAGAAGTAGATAAAATGCAAATAATAGAACTATTAAATAACCAAGAAGAAAGCAAAAATATATTAAGAGAATATAGTATTGATTTAGAGAAAAGTTCTATTGTACTAGAAAATGAAGAACTATTTTTAAAGTATCTTGTACTAAATGTAAGTAGTATTATTATCTTATCAGCAATGCTTATAGCTATTTTCTTAAAATACAATTTTTCAAAAGATAAAAAGATATTAGAAATTACAACCTATATAGAAGAAATTAATAACAGAAACTATAAGCTAGATATAGAAGATAATACAGAAGATGAACTATCTATTCTAAAAAATGAATTATATAAAACAACTATCATGTTAAAAGAAATAGCACAAAATTCCTTAAATGATAAAATTAGTTTAAAAGATTCGCTTTCAGATATTTCACACCAGCTAAAAACGCCACTTACTTCTATTACAATTATGTTAGATAATATATTAGATAACCAAGAAATGGATGAAGTGACTCGAAATGAATTTATAAAAGATATTAAAAGAGAAATTACAAATATCAATTTTCTAATTAATACATTATTAAAGCTATCTAAATTTGATAGTAATACCATTAAATTTATCAATAAAGAAGAAGCTGTTTGTAAGATATTAGAAGAGGCAAGTAAAAATGTAGCAGGATTATGTGATTTGAAAGATGTAACAATAGAAATAGAAGGCAATAGTATGTCAAACATTAGTTGTGATTTTAAATGGCAGGTAGAAGCAATTACGAATATACTTAAAAATTGTGTAGAACATTCTAATAAAAAATCTAAAATAAGTGTTTATTACGAACAAAATAAGATATATACCAAAATAGAAATCAAAGATAATGGTGTAGGAATAGAAAAAGAAGATTTGCCACATATTTTCGAAAGATTTTACAAGGGAAAAAATTCTTCAAAAGAAAGTATTGGCATAGGATTAGCTTTAGCAAAATCTATTATAGAGAAAAACAATGGATGTATTATTGCAAACAGTGTAATAGGAGAAGGAACGACTTTTATAATAAAATATTTTAAATAAAGAAAGGAATAGTTATCTTGTTAAGTGGAAAAAACTTAATATATTTTATGCTAAAGTAGAAACTTTATATGAAGCATATTATTATAAGAAAAACTTACAGGAAGATATTATAGAAATACTAGACAGTAGCTTTAATGAAGTGTTAAAATATATTTATAGAATATGGAGGAAAGTAATATGGTAAGTATTCATGACAATGAAATAGTAAGTTATGAAGTTAATTTTAAAAAAGGTAGAATTAAGATTAATACTAAGAACTCTCAAGAGAATAGTATAGTAATACTATTTGATGAAGTACTTACGCATCTATTTAAACATGAAATGTCAAATAGTATATTATTTGACATTGAAAAATATGAAATGGAAGAATTTATTAAATATAATGAAAAATTGCTAAATGAAACTAAAGATTATTGTTGGCCAATAAATTATGATACTATAAAGGAACTAAAAAATAAATTAATAGAGGGAAAATATAACTATTATGTTATAAGTTCATCTCTAGGCTTGAATGGATGGGTCTTAGCTAAAGAAATGACAATACAAGAAGAATTGTAGTATCAAACGAAGCATTATATTGGACAGGAAAATAAAAAAAGGAGAAAGAAAATGGGAATATGGGGAGCAAAATTATACCAAGATGATTTAGCAATAGACATAAAGGAAGAATATATTGGAAAATTAGAAAGAGGATTAGATAATCAAAAAGCATTAGAAGAAGTTATAAAAGAAAACAAAAATACTACAAAATGAATGTTAAAATAGTATATAGCAAGTAGGAAAAAACATAGAAAAGTAGATAGAGAAGGGAAATTCCTTCTCTATATTAGTTATTCCTTAATCTCCTTAGCAAGCTTATTAATAGCTTTAGTTTCAATTCTAGAAACATAACTACGAGAAATTCCCATGCTACTTGCAATTTCATTTTGAGTTTGAGGTTTTTGACCGACCTAAGCCAAATCTAAGTTCTAAAATAGTACGTTCTCTTGTTTTTAAAACCTCTTTCATTTTACTATAAAGTTGTTTAACCTTAAATTTTAAATCAACTTCGTCTTCTATATTTTTGTCATTATTCTCCAAAACTTCTTGTAGAGTAACAGTATTATCATCTTTATCTTTTCCAATAGGATCTTCTAAATAAACTTCAGCTCCTAGTTTTTTAGTAGCTCGTAAATGCATCAAAACTTCATTATCTACACAACGAGAAACATAAGTTGCAAGGCGTACTCCTTTAGAAGGGTCGAAACTATTAATTCCTTTTATTAATCCAATTGTTCCAATAGAAATCAAGTCATCTTGCTCAACTTTAGTAGTGGCATATTTTTTACAAACATGTGCTACTAATCTTAAATTTCGTTCTATTAAAATATTTCTAGCATCTTCATCTCCATTTTTTAAAAGTTCTAAATACTTTTTTTCTTCTTCACTAGTTAAAGGTTCAGGAAATAAAGAATTATTAGAAATATAGCCTACTAAAAAAATGCTAGATTGTAAAAAAGCTAAAAAACCAGAAAGAGAAAGTGCAAACATAAGAAATAACCTCCCAATTGATATATAGCTATTGTATGTTGCATACTAAAAAAAGTGCCTGACCTGCTTAACATTGTAAAAAAGGGACAATAATGTACAAATTTAAGTACTTGAGATAAGAAGAATAAAAATAACAAATATTTTTATTGAAGGCATGTTGCAATTTTGATATAATTTGTACAAAGCAAAAAAAAAAGTAGTTTATGGCTTTTATAGTCTTAAAAACAACTATAATAATATCTCAAGAAATATTCATGAAACAAACTATAGTAGAATTGGAGAAAGAAAATGACATTAGAAAAGTGTAACATATGTCCACGTAATTGTCGGAGCAAATAGAAAAACAGGAAATAAACGGCTATTGTGGTTCAACAGATAAAATTAAAATAGCACTAGCCTCAGTACATTATTTTGAAGAACCATGCATTAGTGGAAAAAATGGTTCAGGTACTATATTTTTTAGCAATTGTAACTTAAATTGTATTTACTGCCAAAACTATGAAATAAGTCAGTTAGGGAAAGGAAAAGAAATAACAGTAGAAAAATTAGCACAAATTTTTATAGAGCAACAAGAAAAAGTGGTCAATAATATTAATTTAGTAACACCTTCATCTTATGCATATCAAATTATACAAGCATTAAAAATAGCTAAAGTAAACGGGCTAAAAATACCTGTTATTTATAATACAAATGGTTATGAAAATATAGAAACTTTAAAGCAATTAGAAGGTTATATAGATATTTATTTACCAGACTTAAAATACTATTCTAATGAACTTGCACAAAAATATTCAAAAGTAAATAATTATTTTGAAGTTACTACAAAAGCGATACAAGAAATGATAAAACAAGTGGGAAATCCTGTTTTTAATGAAGAAGGCATTTTACAAAAGGGAGTAATTATTAGGCATTTAGTATTACCAAACCATTTGCAAAATAGCAAGCACATTTTAAAATGGATTAAAGAAAATTTGCCAGAAAACACTTTAGTAAGTGTAATGGCACAATATTTTCCAACTTATCGAGCAAAAGAAAATCAATTTTTAAATCGAAAATTAACCAAAAAAGAATATAAAGAAATTGAAAATTATTTATATACCTTGAACTTAGAAAATGGTTATATACAAGAGTTAGGAGAACATGAAGAAGAATATGTGCCAAACTTTAATGATTTTTCAGTTTAAAAGCTATTAAACTAATATTTTAAAGAATTAAAGATTTGTATAAATGATTAGAAAATCTGAAAAAAATATTGAAAAAGGTAAATAAAATTTGATATAGTATAAAAGAATTGAATGCAAAAAATAAACTAAGAAATGAACTAAAAAGGAAGGAAAGTGTAAAAAAATGAATGTAGAATTATTAGGAGGATGCTCACAAGAACAACTAGAAACCAGAGTAAGAAATGTTGCAGCAGCAGGAAAATTATCAAGATTTCCAGGAAATGTATTTGAAGTACTAGAAAGTTGTAACGATTATGAAAAAAATTTAAAATTAGTGAAAAGAATTATAAAAATGGGGCATAAGTCAATTATAGAGCATGATTACTTAGTATTTGCACTTTGTGATGTTTCACCAATTATAGAGCAAACTATCATTGGAAATAGATTAACTTCATTTACCATAAAATCAAGAAGAGAAGTAGACTTTAGAACCGTAGGTTATTATGTACCAGAGTTTAGAAATAAACAAGGAGAATTGCATTCTAAAAATGAAGAACTAAAAGAAAAATATAAAAAAGGAATGCAAAATTTATTTGATAGTTATGGCACATTTGTAGATAATGGGATTAGTGTAGAAGATGCTAGATTTTTACTACCTTATTCATATCATAGTAATATTATTATGGGGTTAAATGCTAGAGAATTAGAAAAGCTAACTATTTGGTTATTACATGGTAGCCCAAGTAAAATTAGTGAGGCAAAAGAATTAGGGCAAAAATTATATGGTATTATTAAAGAACA
The DNA here is from genome assembly GCA_947073285.1 of uncultured Clostridium sp. Lineage (GTDB taxonomy): Bacteria > Bacillota > Clostridia > TANB77 > CAG-508 > CAG-273. The sequence continues at coordinate 38,092 of CAMTJT010000016.1, forward strand.
TATACCATATTTAATAGATAATATAGAAGAGCAAATAGATAAACAAGACGATTTTGCTTATTTAGAAGAAATGAGTAAAAGACCAGAAATTAACATATTAGATAAACCTAAATTAATTCATTATACTTCTAATGCAGATGAATTAGTGTTACTATCTAATATTATGTATCATTATCAATGTACAGAAGAACAAGCTAAATCTATTTTGCAAGAAATGATAAGCAAAGATGATAATTGCCAAGCAAAATTAATGAAAAATATTTTAAATAAAGAAGAAAGAAGAGAATTAGAACAAGTAAGCTTTACTTTTCAAATACCAATTTCTTTATCAATACTTACACATATTACTAGACATCGTATGCATTCATTATTAGTACCGGAATTTACACCAATGTGGAACTTAAATAATTATATTATTCCAGATACAATTCAACAAAATGAAAGCTTGAAAGAATTATATATAGAAAAAGTACAAGAAAACATAAAACTATATGAAGAATTTAAAAAAGCAGAGGTTATGGAAGAAGATTTAGTATATTTCTACATAGGCGGGCAAATGTGTAATATAGTAACAACAATGAATGCTAGAAATGTACAATGGATTTGCAAAATGCGTTGTTGCAATAAAGCACAATGGCAAATAAATAGAATTGCAAAAGAAATTGCAAAACAAGTAAAAGAAGTAGCACCACTTATTGGAACAGGGCTAGGTGCAACATGTGTTACAGATTTTGTATGTAATGAAGGAAAAGAATCTTGTGGATTAATTAATAAGATTTTAGAAAATAGAACTAGTAATAAGTAAAGTCATAAATAGATACGAATTTATAAAAAGTACTTGACAAATGGGATGAAAAGGTGTAAAGTATATTAGCATTACGAAAATGCATATACCTATGATAAAAAGAAAGTAGGGGTCATGAATGGAAGAAAAGGTAAAAATTAGCATACTTTGCCAAATATATGGCAAAATGTTAACACAAAAGCAATATGAACTAATTAATGATTACTATAACAATGACTTATCACTTTCTGAAATTGCCGAAAATAATCATATTACAAGGCAGGCAGTGAGAGATATTATCAAAAAGGGGGAAAATAAACTTTTCGAATTAGAAGAAAAGCTAACATTTATGGAAAAAACATTAAAACAAGAAAAGCAGCTTCAACAAGTACTACAAGAACTAAGCAAAATTGAAGATACATCTTCTGATAAAAAAGTTGCCAAAATTTTAGAGCGTGTACGTGAAGAGCTAAATTGTTTAGCATAAGTTATGGCAAGGCAAAAAATACTTAATAGCAAAAACTAATAAGGTTTGGTTCTAATAAGAATTACATGTTAAAATAACGAAAGAGGTGTTGAAAAATTCATGGCATTTGAAGGGTTAAGTTCAAAACTACAAGAAATTACAAAAAAATTAAGAGGAAAAGCAAGAATTACAGAATCAGACTTAAAAGAAATACTTCGTGAGGTAAAACTTGCACTCTTAGAAGCTGATGTTAACTACTTAATAGTAAAAGAATTCATAAGTGGTGTACAAGAAAAAGCTTTAGGGCAAGATGTTTTAAAATCCTTAACGCCAGGTCAACAAGTTATTAAAATTGTAAAAGATGAATTAATCGAACTTTTAGGTAGCACAGAAAGTAAAATTAATTTTACTCCAAATCCACCAACTGTAATTATGCTAGTAGGTCTTCAAGGTTCAGGTAAAACTACCACGGCTGGAAAACTAGCAAACCTTCTTCGTAAACAAGGAAAAAAGCCATTATTAGTTGCTTGTGATATATATAGGCCAGCAGCTATTAAACAATTACAAGTAGTTGGTGCACAACTTAACATTCCAGTATTTGCAAATGAGCAATCCAAAGATGTAGTTCATATTGCAAAACAAGCAATGAGTACTGCTATTAGCAAATTAAATGATGTTATCATTCTAGATACTGCAGGTAGACTTCATATTGATGAAGAGCTAATGCAAGAATTAAAAAATGTAAAAGCTAATGTCAAACCACACGAAATTTTATTAGTAGTAGATAGTATGACAGGTCAAGATGCAGTTAATGTAGCAAAATCATTTAATGAAGAACTAGGAGTAGATGGAGTAGTACTTACTAAATTAGATGGTGATACTCGTGGTGGAGCAGCACTATCTGTTAAAAAAGTAACAGGAAGGCCAATAAAATTCGCAGCTACAGGAGAAAAACTAAGTGATATTGAAGTTTTCCATCCAGAAAGAATGGCTGGTAGAATTTTAGGCATGGGTGATGTACTTTCTATTATCGAAAAGGCAGAAGAAAGCTTTGACTTAGCAGAAGCAGAAAAATTAGAAAAACAGCTTAAGAAAAAAGAGCTAGATTTAGACGACTATTTAGCACAACTAAGGCAAATAAAAAAAATGGGGTCTTTTTCATCTTTATTAAAAATGATACCAGGTATGAATCAATTAAAAGATGTTAAAATAGATGATAAAGAATTTGTTAGAATAGAGGCAATGATTTGCTCTATGACAAAAGAAGAAAGAAAAAATCCTCGTATTTTAAATGGAAATAGAAGAGTAAGAATTGCTAAAGGTAGTCGGAACAACAGTACAAGAAATCAACAAATTTATGAAGTCCTTTGAAATGACCCAAAAAATGATGAAGCAAATGCAAAATAAAGGTAATATGAAAAAACTAATGAAAGGGTTAGATAGCAAAGACTTAAAAAATTTTAAAATATAGTTTTTAATTTTATTTAAGTTCTAGGAAATTGCAACTAAAAGCTGTAATTTACATAGAAATTAAAAATTAAATAGATAAAAGCTGAAAACGAGAATTATACAACATATAGTTTACTTGGTTTATACAGCTAACTTAATTTTCAGGAGGTGAAACAAAAATGGTAAAAATTAGATTACAAAGACAAGGTGCTAAAAAAGCTCCATTCTATCATATTGTAGTTGCAGATTCTAGAAGTCCAAGAGATGGAAAAATCATCGAAAAAATTGGTTCTTATGATCCAATGACAGAACCTTCTACAATTATAATAGATAATGAAAAATTAGAACAATGGGTAAAAAATGGTGCAAAAACAACAGATTCTGTTAAGAATTTAATTGAAAGAGCATCTAAAAAATAATTAAATTTGAAAAGGATAAATGTATGAAAGAAATTTTGGAAAGTATCATTTTGAATATGGTAGATAATAAAGAACAAGTTTTAATTGATGCTAAAGAAGACGAAAAAACAATTACTTTACAGGTAAAAGTAGCAGAATCTGATATGGGTAGAGTAATTGGAAAACAAGGAAGAGTTGCAAAAGCAATTCGTACTATTATGAAATCTTTAGCTACCAAAGAGCATAAAAGAGTAATTGTTGAGTTTGCAGAGTAAAGGAATATAGCATGAAACAAGAATATTTTGAATTAGGACAAATTGTAAATCATTTTGGAATAAAAGGTATGCTAAAAGTAAATCCTTTTACAGACGATATTTCTAAATTTGAAAGGTTAGGTTCTATTTTAGTAGAAAAAAAAGGAAAGCTAACCAATATGCAAATTGAAGAAGTAAAGTATAGCAAAAATCAAGTTTTGTTAAAACTAAAAGGGATAGACACAATTGAAGAGGCAGAAACTTATCGAGGTTCTTACATTAAAATTGCAAGAAGCCAAATAGGTAAGTTACCCAAAGATACTTACTTTATAGCAGATTTAATTGGACTTGCAGTCTATACTGATGAAGGAATACTTCTTGGAAATGTAAATGATATTTATAACTCTGGAGCAAGTGACATTTATGTAGTAAAAGATGAACAAGGAAAACAAGTATTATTGCCAGCTATTAAAGAAGTAATCAAACAAATTGATATGGAACAAGAAAAAATTATAGTACATATAATCAAAGGATTAATTTAACATTAAAAAATATTGTTTTAAGAGGCTAAAATCAAAAGGCAGAAGGGGAAATCATGAAATTTGATATATTAACTCTTTTTCCAGAAATGTTTGTATCATTAGAACAAAGTGTTATTGGAAGAGCTAGTCAAAAAAAACTTATTGAGATTAATTTAATTAATATTAGAGACTTCTCAAAAGATAAACACAAAAAAGTAGATGATACACCATATGGTGGAGGAGCAGGCATGGTAATGATGCCAGATGTAGTATATAATGCTTATAACTCTATTTCTCAAAAAGAAAAAGCAAAAGTTATCTATTTATCTCCACAAGGAAAAACATTAAATCAAAAAAAAGTGATAGAACTTTCAAAAGAAGAACATCTCATTTTATTATGTGGTCATTATGAAGGAATTGACCAAAGAGTTTTAGATGAAATTGTAGATGAAGAAATATCAATAGGAGATTATGTATTAACAGGAGGGGAACTTCCTGCAATGGTATTAGTAGATGCTGTTAGTAGACATATCCAAGGTGTACTAAAAGAAGAATCTACGAAAGAAGAATCCTTTACAGAAAATCTCTTAGAGTATCCACAATATACAAGGCCAGAAATATTTCATGAAAAAAAAGTGCCAGAAGTTTTACTTTCTGGGCATCATGAAAATATAGCAAAATGGAGAACTCAAAAGGCTTTGGAAGTAACAAAGCAAAAAAGACCAGATTTATTAGAGCAAAATATAAAAAACTAAAATAAGAAAACTTTATGAAAGAATAAAAGTTAAGAAAGGAGGATATTCAAATCATGGATATCGTAAAATCAATAGAACACGAACAACTAAAGAACAAGATACCTGAATTAAAAGTTGGTGATACTGTTAAAGTACATCAAAAAATTAAAGAAGGTAACAGAGAAAGAATACAAGTATTTGAAGGAATTATTATTAAAAAACAAAATGGAGGCGTAAATCAAACTTTTACAGTAAGAAAAATTTCTTATGGTGTAGGTGTTGAAAAAACATTCTTAATTCACTCACCATTAGTAGAAAAAGTAGAAGTAGTAAGAGTTGGTAAAGCAAGAAGAGCAAAATTATACTACCTAAGAGATAGAATTGGTAAAGCAGCTAAAACTAAAGAAGATGTTTTAGCAAGAGTTGAAGACAAAGAAATTACAGTAAAAGAAGAGCTAGTAGAAGAACTAGTAGCTGAAGAAGTAGCTACAGAAAATGTTTCAGAAGAAGCAACAACTCCAGTAGAAGCAGCACCAGAAGAAGCACCAGCAATTGAAACACAAACACCAGTAACTGAAGAAGTTGTTGACACTGTTAAAGAAGAACCAGTAGAAGAAACAAAATAATACTTTTTCAAATTGAATTAAAAAATAAGAAAGGTGTGCGTTAACGGAAGCAAAGCTTCCGACGCACACTTGTGCAGGTTGCTTCGCAACTGCACAGCCTAAGAAAACCTAACCTTGTTGTATAGCAAAAATCTGCGATTTTTCCTATACAATAAAAAAACAGGAGGCTTAAAATATTAAGCACTCCTGTTTTTACTATTAAATGGGTTGATTTCATTTTTCTTCTACTATAGGTAAATCTTTAGCTTCCCAAGTTTTTTGGCGATCTTTTAACTTTTTGTATACAATTCGTTTACTAGGAAATGTTTCATTAGGCCAGAGCCTTTGCAAATCTAAAGAATAAATTTCCCAACCAGAACGGTCGCTACCAGCAATAATTGCTTCGTAATCATGAAAAATTTTAATTTCTTTACGCAAACGAAGAGCAGGCAAAAGAACATCTTGTCCATCTTTGTCAGTTAAACCTACATTTCCCATCCAGTGGTATTTCCGAAAAGTGTAAGTTTTTCCTGTATGGTCAGTAATTTGCACCACTCCTTCTAAATGATCAGCCATTTCAGCTACAGGACGATTATAAATTTCTGCCATGATGCAACCCATCCTTTCAAAAAAACATATTATTAAAGGTATGCTCCATATCATATCATAGTTATTAAGTAGTGTAAATACAAAAAGTGAAGAATTGTGATTAACTTGTGATAAAGTGAAGAAGTATATTTTAAGGTTACTTAATATGACATTTTTATGACAATTGTGTTACAAATTAAAATAAAATGAAATTTTTTTGAAAATATATGCTATAAAACTAGCTTAGGAGTAAGCAAAATTGCGTATAAAGAAAAAATATTGCTTTGTAATAAAACAAAGCAATATTTTTTCTTGTTTACATTCATTTTAAGATAAAGTATACTATAAAATAAGTTATTCACAGATAAGGTACACAAAAACCATCTTATCGAATACTTAAAAGTTAAGTATATAGTACTAAAAAATAAATAAAAAAGTAAGGTATAAAAATGGAAGAAGATGGGGAAAATGAAAAAGAAAAAGGAGACGAGAGAAAATGGTAGAGCAAAAAAGAACAAAAAGTAATCTAAATAGTCGGAATTACGCTAATAGCCTTGGTAGTAACCATAGTGGTACTTTTGATATTAGCAGGAATTACCATTCAATTAGTATTAACTGATGGAGGAATATTTAGCCAAGCACAACGTTCAAAAGAGCAAACCAGAATAGGAGAATTGCTAGATAAATTTAATGTGTCAGAAGCTACAGTAAGCTTAGAAAAATTAGGCAAACCAAGCCTAGAAGACTTTATTAACCAAGTACAAAATAAAGAAGGCTATATCATAGAAGC
>CAMTJT010000017.1 GCA_947073285.1 uncultured Clostridium sp.
ACTATTATTTTAACATTTTTTTGTGTAAAATTAAAATCCACCTAACTTGAGAGTAGAATTTAAAATAAAAATTAAGGAAATTAAAGTTTTTTAAAAAAATAGTAGACAAACGAAAAAAAGTATGGTATTATAATTGATGTTAAATCCTATATCCATTTTCAAGAAAAAAGAAAGTTTTGAAAAGAATACAGATGATTAACAAAAATATAGTTATAAATGCCAGTACAAATGCAACTGTGGCGGAACTGGCAGACGCACAGGACTTAAAATCCTGCGGTTGAATAAACCGTGCCGGTTCGATTCCGGCCAGTTGCACCAAATTTTATAATTTTTTTAAGATATTGTAAATTATCATACAATATCTTAATTTATTTCAAAGTGTTGTAAATACTATATTTCAAAGGTAGTATTTATTTTTTTGTCTATCTTAAAATATCATAAATTATCATAGAATATTTTGCTTTACTCCATTAAAACTCCATTAAAATTAATTTTCAATTCCATTAAAAAAATTCCTGATATTCTTACAACCGCTTCGATTTCAAAAAGTGGGCTATTTTTACAATACTTCATTTTGACATTTTATATAAAACCTATTAGCAATGCACTAATAGAAGCGATGTTATGATTTTGAATATAATAAAAAACAGCCAAAGACTACAAAATCTTTGACTGGATTACATTTAGTTCAGTATAAAATACTGGATTACAATGTAATAATAGTATATGCAAAAAATAAAATTTTATAAATAAAAACGATAGCTGTTAAGCTATCGGATTACAATGATTACGTTGCTTTCGCAACGGATTACAATGTTTTATTAATTTAATTATACCATATTTAAATAAAATGTCAAATTTTTTTGAAAATTTTATTGCCACTTTGTTAATGCATAATAGTCTTTTATAGCATTATTAATTTTTTTCCAATCTTCTAAAGATATTTTTACCAATTTTCCTTTATTTCTTAATGGGTTAAGTATTCTTAATTTACTAACATTCCTTAATTGTTCAATTAGGGCAGTAGAATTTTGATTTTCTAAGTCTATATGATACCATCTTGTATCGTTTATTCTTTCTGAGGTAAGAGGTATTATTGTACAAATTGTAGATTCCTTTTTCGTTTTTGAAACTATAACTGGTCTAATTTTATTTTGCTCACTTCCAATATTAATACCTAAATCGCACCAATAAATATAATTATTAGTAATTGCAAAACTTGGTATTTGTTTTTGAAATTTTATTATAGCTTTATCTTTAGTCCATGTAGCAAATTCAATTCCAGCATTTTCGTTAATATTAGATAATATTGTTTCCGCTTCATTAAATTGCTTTTGTATTTCTTGATTCATTAGTCCACCTTCCTTTGAAATGATTTTTATATACTGATTGTTATTATAGCATAAATTAATAGAAATTGTTGATTTTTAGTAAAATTTTATAACTTTCTACATACTTCATATTTAAGATAATACACAATAATTAAAAATATTTAAAAAATATATAAATTAAAATGCATAATTTAAAGATAAGGAACTTATTATAAATTTGAAAGGAGGCTGACATTATGGAAAAAGAAAATATTATATGGACTGTTCCAGAAGTAGCAAAATATCTAGGTTGTAATGTATCAAGTATTCGTAAATTAGTAAGAAACGGACAAATTCCTGTATGGAGAATACGGGAGCAAACTTAATTTTAGTAAAAGTAGTATTGATAAATGGATTCAAGAACAAGAAACAAAAAATTTAAAAACACAATAAAATTGATTATGAAAAATCTAAAACGAAAGAAGGTGTAAAAGTGAGAAAAGAAAAATTTTGTCCTACGTGCAATGAAGAAGCAGAAACACATATATGGGTTAATTTTTGTTTAGGACAAGTTATTGTCGAAACCAATAAAAAGGCTACTTATGAAAGGCTATTAAAGAAACTTGGAGAGCCTAACAAAAAACAATATGTAAAGGAAAAATTAGTAGGTGCAATATGGAAAGCTGATTTTGAAGACAAAGAAAAAGTAAGGCAAATTTTATCAAAAACAAATATTATAGGACAAGCAAAAGGAAGAGTTAAAGAACGTGTTTAAACCCTATTTTTTAATTCCATAGAATAAACACATTGCTTATTTTAAGACAAAATTATTAAAACATATAAAAGTATATATCTAATATATTAATTTTAAGAAATAATGAAAAGAGGTGTTTAAGTTGATGACATGAATAAAAATAAAAGAAGTAATAAAGAAATAATTGCAGAAAAACAAGCAGAAAAAGAGAAATTAGAAAAAGACATTGCAAAATTAAAGAAACAAGAAAATTCAAAAAGAACAAATAAACAATCTTGGAAAGGCGAAATAGGAGATAATTCATTTGTTATGATTTATAGCACACTATATAATAGCAATGCTTATAGAAATTTAAAGCCTATATCTAAAGACATATACATAGGTATGGTATTATATGCAAAAGGTAATTTTATTACAGAGTACCCTTATAGAATTTATAAAAATATATGCTCAAAAGCCACTTTTCAAACAGCCATTAAAGAGTTAGTTGGGAATGGTTTTATTGAAATAGTATCAAGTGGCAAATTTAATCATAGACCAAATGAATATAAATTTTGTGATAACTGGCACAAATGGAATAAAAACAATAACTAATAATTTTAATACTTTTAGATGTGTTTTATAGTATGGATGAAATAATATATATTATATGTTTCTAAAAATTGAACAAGTAACTGTTATTGTATTTATTAAAAAAATATGTGATAATATTGAATCGGTAAACAAAATTATTATTTTATGCTTGTATAAAAATTAAACAAGTAAAATTAAAATTTGACTTTTAATTGTTCAAGAATTATACAAGTAATGTTTAAAAATAAGACAAGAAAAAAGACTTATTTTATATATAAATATTTAGTATATATATTTATAATATATGTATATGTGTAAGAATACGTAAATATTAATTATATTAATCATTTTTGCTATGTTATTACTTTATAAGCAAAACACAAATTGAAAAATGCTATATATTACAATAGCATTTTTCAAGAATATTTATAATGTTTCGCCTGTTTCTTTATCTACAAATTCGCCTTTAAAATCACAATTAAGAGCATTTGCAATCTTAACAAGTTCTTTTTCGGTAAAATTATCACGTTTCATTTTACTATTAAAATTTTGTGGTGTTGTATCCAATTTTCTTGCGAGTTCCGCTTCTGACATATTGTTTCGTTTTATTAATGCTATTCTAATCTTTTCAGCCATTCCCATATATATTACCTCCGCTTCTCTAATGATATGTTTATATTATAAACTTAATATTTTACATTGTCAACAAACAAATTGAAATCATAAATTAAAAAGTTTATAAAAAGTATTGACAAAATCAATAAAATAATTTATAATATAAACATAATAATTGATAAAATAAATTATAAAATTTATTAGGGGGCTTGTTATGGAAAATTTAGAAGCGGAATATTTTGATAGAATCGAAACAATATTAGGACAAATGGAAGGCTTGAAAAATGTAATTGGCTTATTATTAGATGAAATGCTAGAAGCTAAAGCGGAAAGCCTAAACATTGAAGAATTAATAACAAGATATACAGATAATCAAATAATTCTTAATATACTATTTGACTTAATGTGCTATCAAACACAAGAAACTAGAAAATTTGTAAATAGTCATATATAGACAAAGAAAGGAGTCAAACTATGGGAAGACGTGCAAATGGCGAAGGCAGTATTTACTCTACTATTCAAAAAGTAAAAAGAAAAAAATTTGATACAAGAGGCGAATGTGCCATTTGTAGAGAATGTACTGATAGAACTTTATGCAATAATAGAATAGGTCATATAAAATGCGATAAGTGTAAAAACTGTAAAGAAGAATGTTTAAAATATTGCGATAGATTCTATTGCCAAAAGTTGAATATTGCTCAAATATCTATAAAAGGCAAGAAAAAAACTGTCGGAAGTGATACAGTACAAAAAAATGCAACAGATAAGAAAAATAAAGCTATTGCTAAAATTCAAAATGGAACATATCTTGATAAAAGCTCCATTACCCTATTTCAAATTGCTGTTGATATACAAGACGAAAAATTAAATAATGGAGATATAAACGAAAACACTTATGGCAGAAATCTTGAAAGTATAGAATACATCAAAAAAATACTTGGAGAAAATCTAAAAATACAAAAAGCAACTAGTGAAGATATAAAAAAATTGTTAAGGTCAAAAAGAGATGAAGGAAAAAGTCAAAGCGACATTAATAAACTTTATAATATAGTAAATGCTTCTTTTAGAAAAGCTGTACTTGATAAAATTATCACTACTGCAGATAACCCTATGAATTATATAGATATACCAATAAGCAAGAAAATAAAAAAAGAAGTAATTGCTTTTGAGGTAGAAGAACAAGCAACACTATTACAATACATAAATACACATACAATAATAACAGATAGCAAATCCGCTTATGATGATACAACAGTAAAAAACTTAATACGAACTGCTTTTTTGATAGGTGCAAGATGTGGAGAGTTAGGAGCTTTAGACTATACAAAGCATATTGATTGGGAACTAGAAAGAGTTATTATAGAAAGAACACTTACAAAAAACAAAGAAAGAAAAATCGTTATGGGTGCGACTACTAAAACAGGAAGAAAGAAAATAAAATCAAATAACAGTGCTACACGTTTTATTCCTTTTGATGTATTCGACAAAGAACAGTTAATTGATATATTAGAAGAACAAATAATTATTGCTAACAATAACCCTAATAATTGTGAACATTTATTATTTTGTAAGAAAGACGGAAGCTATATTATACCTTCGCAAATAAATCAAATCTTTAAAAGAGTATGCAGAGAAGCGGGAGTAAAACAAAATCTTGTAACTGGCTGTAATACACACATGACAAAGCACACATTTGTAACACGTGCCATTGAATCTGGTATGAGTTTACTAACAATTTCTAAGTTAGTTGGAACAAGTGTAAGAGAACTCGAAAAAACGTATGCTCATGTATTAGATAAGTTTATGAATGTAGAACTTGAAGGACTTAGAAAACATTTAAAAAATAGCAAAATAATTGCTTTTCCTAAGGTAAAACGTGATGAAAAATGTATATCGTAGGAAATTTGCATTTTATGTAAAATTGTAGTATAATTTAATTATAATTATTCGTGGGTACAGCGAAATATAACAAATGTACCATTTTAGTATAGAATGCTGATATTTTAGTATTCTGCTAAAAGGATAAGGAGACTATCATGAAACGGTATTTTGCATTAGTATTAATGGTTGTGCTTGCATTTAGTTTAACTGGATGCATGGATGTGGAAACTGTTCCTGAGGAGAAGAACTTAGAGGTTCTTAATGCTCTTAAGGGAAGCACCTTGGAGAAAACGCACGAAATTGAGGGGCTTGAATTCATAACTACCTATAATACAGGTGATTATGATTTAAGTAGATGGAGAATAACAGACTCCAAAGTAATCAATATGACTGCGGAAGTTACAAGTGTTCCAGAAGGTGCAACAGTATTAATCGAGCATGTTCACATAGACATGTCTCTAAAATCTACAAATCCACAACTTGACGGTCTTTCACAAGACTACATGGATGATTCCTACCATGGAACATCGCAGGACGGCTTTTTTATAAGCGACAAATACCAGTATCAGAATAAATTTGCTGTAGAAGGTTTCAGTAAAGATTTAATTGATGGATGGATGTTTGTATGCGGTTCTTATGGGTCTAGCTCTATAACTCAGGAAAGACTTACTGAAAAAAACTTAGTGCAGTATGGTAAGGTATATGCTAATAAAATGCAAGTAGTTTATGATGTACTTGTTAAATATGCAGATGAAGACTTTTACCATGTTGTATCGGTTTTGGATGAATTTCTTATACCTGTAGAATATGAAGCCGAAAAAGCCGAGTAAGCACAATAATTTCAATGTTTCATTGCCCAGTCAGCATTTAGCTGGCTGGGCATTATCCATGATATTTTGTACATCTTGCCTAGCATATCATTTAATTAACTCCATTAAAACTCCATTAAAAAAATATAGATATTGACCTAAACACTTACAGCACAAGCATTTACAAAATATCAAATTTGCTCATCTGCACCATTTTATAACAACTTGCGAACTATAAAGTTTGTAGGTTGTTTTTTTGTATATAAGACTAAAATATTCTCTTTCTGGAAAGGAGAATATTTTTTATGCTTGAATTTGAAATATTACAAAAATTAGAGCCAAATGCCGAAATACTAGAAAATATAAAAGAATATGATTATGCAATTAAAAATGGCACAATTAAGCATTTAAAGGCTACTAATTTACAATTTATTGATCCGACAGAATATGTAATTACAAAGCCTACTACTATTACTATATTTGAATATAAAGTAAATGAAATTGCAAATAAGAACTTTTACATTAAAGAATATAATCAAAAGTACAACTTAAAAGAAATTAAGCAAATTCTCATAAAATTAAAAATTTAACCTTTTATTTTGTAAATTTATAAAAAATTTTAAGTTTTTTTCTAAATTAGGGGGGCGAAAATGCACTTTTTTGAGCAAATATATAGAAGGGTAAAAATTTTTAAAAGTTTTTTTACAAATTTACCATACAAAACCCTTAAAAATTCACAGGAATAGTAGGAGGTAATATTTTATGAGATGTGGAATTTATGTAAGAGTATCAACAGATGAGCAAAGAGATAATGGTTATTCTATTGATTCACAGCTACGAATGATAAAGGAATATTGTGAAAAAAACAGTTATGATATTGTAGATGTATATAATGATGCAGGACATTCTGGAAAAGATTTAATGCGACCAGAAATGCAAAGACTTTTAAAAGATATTAAATCACATAAGATTGAGAAAATAGTAGCTATTAAGGTAGATAGACTGACAAGAAATAACTATGATGGATTTTGGCTTTTAAACTATTGTGAAGAACATGATGTTAAAATAGAACTAATATTAGAGCCTTATGATGTGTCTACTGCTAATGGTGAAATGATATTTGGAATGAATTTAGTATTTGGGCAAAGAGAAAGAAAAGAAATTGGAGCAAGAACCAAAAGAGCTATGGAAGAAATGGCTTTAGAAAAGGTACACCCAGCCAAAGCACCTTATGGCTATACTAGAAATAGTGAAACAGGGCATTTAGAAATAGAGCCGATTGAAGCACAAGTAGTTAAAAGAATATTTGAATTATATAAAAATGGAGCTTCAATAAGAAGTATTTCTAATACTTTGAATGAAGAAGAAGCATATTTAAGACAAGGAAAATGGAACAGCGATAAAGTATATAAAATATTAACAAATTCAATTTATATAGGAACTTTTGCCTATGGAAAAACAAAAAGAAAGGCACAAGATATTCTATATGTTGATGATTATTGTGAATCAATCATTGATAAAAATACTTGGAATATTACAAGAAAAAGATTAGAAAAGAACAAACATCCAAATTATGGAGAGCATATTTATTTATTTATTTATTTATTTACTGGCATTGTAAAATGTCCTACTTGTGGAAAAATAATGTCATCTACAAACTCATTTAAAAATAGTGGTAAGCCAAATCAAAAAGTATATTATCATGTAACTTGTAACAATCTTAATTGTAAATCAAAAGGATTTCATTATAACTGTGATAAAAGAGAAGAAAAGTTAGCTAGAGTTTTAAACGAATTAACAAGATATATGTATGATATGGATAATGAAATTATAGTATGCAATTCAACTAAAACAAAAGATATTAAAGATATAGAAAAAGCTATTGAAAAACTAAAAATGCAAGAGAAAAAGTTAGTGGATTTATATTTGAGTTCTACCTTAAATGTTGAAACTATTAACAATAAAAATGATATTATTAAGAAAGAAATAAAAAATTTGAATAAGAAAAAGCAACAGATTGATCCAAATAATGATTATGAAGAATATACAATAGAATTATTGAAAAAGTTAAATTGCGACATTGAAAATAATGAAGTTGTTTTTCAAAACAGATTAGGTTTTGCATTTGTTTTTGATAGCTTAAATAGAAAATCTAAAAAAGAATTAATTAAAAGATTAATAGATACAATCGAAATTAAGAGAGATAAAAACTACAATATTGAGATAACAAATATTAAATTTACAGAAGAATTTATCTCAAAAAGTAGCAAAGATTATATAGAATATCTATATGAAATCTTACAAAATAACAACATAGGCTTTATTTATAAAGAAGCAATTACTAAACAAGAATTAGAAAAATTACAAGAAGATTATTTTGTATTTTCTAATACAAAAATTGCAAATAACGAGTATGATAATGCAACTTTAACGATATATAATGAACTGCTAAAACAAAATTTTTATGCAGATGGAATTATAAATTGCCCTTATATTGAAAATGAAAACATAGTAGATTATTTAACATTGATACCCAGAATTCCATCAGAAATTGAATAAAGTTGATTAAAAATCTTACAAAAAATGAAGTGAAAAATAGCACGAGAAAAAATACAATTTCTTGGAACTTAAAAATTCTTGTCCTAGCAAGCACTGAATTTGTACTCCCGCACAAATTCAAAAATGGGTTTTACACCCCATACCCCAAAAAATAGTAAAAAAATTAAAATCGAAAGGAATAAAAATATGAATGATGAGAAAGTAAATTATGTAATAGAAATGATAAAAGATATGGACTTGGAGAATAAATTAAGATTAGCAATATGTATGTGTGATAATTATAGTCATACAAATTTAGAATATAACAAAAAAGAAATGTATAAACACTTTGATAGTTTGCTGAAAGAAATTAATATTGAATACAGAACAACAACTGTTAATTTTGCAAATTACCCTTATACAATTTTTGTATCAAGCAAAATTATGGAAATGGATTCAACACAGCAAAATAAAATTGCATTATATCTTTTCAATAGTATAAATTTTAAAATTAAAAATTGAAAAAGTCTTGACAATAAAGAACAAATGTTTTAGAATAATATGAAACTATATAAGGTTGTGAGATGAATGAAAAAAGAAATTATAAAAACAGAAATAAAAGTAAAAGATAATCTAATTGGAATTATGAGAGTTGGAAATGTAGATTATATTTCATTAACTGATTTAGCAAAATTCAAAAATGATAAAAATCCAGCTAATGTTATTATTCACTGGTTAAGTAATAAAGATACTGCTTTATATGTAGGATTATGGGAAGAATTGAACAATGAAAATTTTAATTTCACGGAATATCGTGAAATTAGAATTAATGAAATCGGGACATCTTCCTATACAATGAGTCCTAAACAATGGATTCAAAGAACGAATGCAATAGGATTAATTTCAAAAGGTGGCAAATATAGTATTGGAACTTATGCACATCCAGATTTAGCTTTTGAATTTGCTAGTTGGTTAAATGTAGAATTTAAATTATATTTAATAAAAGAATTTGAAAGACTAAAACAAAATGAAAGTTATCAAAATAAAGTTGAGTGGTCTGTAAGAAGAGAACTTGCAAAAACTAATTATAGAATACACACAGATAGTATAAAAGAAAATATAATTCCAATTTTAACTGAAAAACAAAAGCAATATGTATATGCAAATGAAGCAGATATACTAAATGTAGCTTTGTTCGGAATGACAGCAAAGGAATGGAAAGATAAGAATCCTAATTTAGATGGAAATATGAGAGATTATGCTAATATACTACAATTAGTTATTTTAGTTAATTTAGAAAATCTAAATGCCGAAATGATAAATCAAGGAATACCTCAAAACAAAAGATTAGAAAGGTTAAACCAAATTGCTAAAAAACAATTTGACATTTTACAACATACTTCAGGAATAAAGAAAATCGAGAGTTGGGATAATAATATACCAAAATTTTTAAACTAATATGAAAGTTATAACATAACTAAAATTTTAATGGGGCTCCTATACAGAAGCCCCTGTGCCCATTTAACGAAAATCAATGACTTCATTCGATGGAACAAGTGTAATCGGTCCTTCATAATGTCCTTCTTTACACGTACTAAGTACATATGTAAAGAATTCATCAGAAGAACTTAATTTCTGAATAGAAACTGCAATAATTCCAGGCATAGAAAGTCCATTCCATTCAGTTTGGATGGTTGCTTCTTCTCCTTTGGAGATTTGAGATAAAGCAAAGTCATAGTGTTCATTTCCTTGCTTCATGTCAAAAGCTAAATCATCCCAAACAGTCCAATTTGCCCAAATGAGCAAACCAAGTTGCTCTTTTTCTTGAGCTTCTTTTACAGCAATCCGAAGTAATTGTTCTGTCATAGATTTCACTCCTTCTCATTTTTTATAGGCAATATAGTATTAAAAATACATTATTATTTTACTATATTTCAAACTCATTGTCAATTATGTTAATTTTTTTTAATGCTATTTATGTATTGAATGATGCTGAATATTGATATATAATAAATTCATAATTTAGAAAGAGAATAAAAAGTTCGTAACTTGTAAGAATACCGCACCAAATTTTATAATTTTGTTAAGATATTGTAGATTATCACACAATATCTTAATTTATTTTAGAGTGTTGCAAATACTATCTTTGGGAGGTAGTATTTATTTTTTTGTCTATCTCAAAACATCATAAATTATAATAGAATATTTTGCTTTACTCCATTAAAACTCCATTAAAATTAATTTTCAATTCCATTAAAATAATTTATTCTATTCCTACAACCGCTTCTATTTCAAAGAGTGGGCTATTTTTACAATATACTTTTTTCGTATTTTATATAAAACCTATTAGCAATGTATTAATAGAAGTGGTATTATAATTTGTAGAAATTAGACAAAAGTTGTTGTTTTTAAAATGTAAATAAAGTATAATACAAACATCCTTTTCAAAGGAAATCTTTGCGAAAGGAGGTGAACATCTTGAGTTCTTTCGATTTAATTTGGCGATTAATTGTTTTATTATTACTTAGTAATAGGAAAGATGATGAAAACCAAAATTCTCAAGATTAGTACAAACTAATCAAAGGCAGTCTGGTCAACTGCCTTTATTTTTTTTTGCAAAAAAATGAGATATGTGGTCAACATATCTCTGTGAACATTTGAGTTCTTCAATTATTCTCTTGCTTAAGCTAAATATAGTATACTATATTTTTTATTATATGTCAAATAATTTTTAAAAATTCATATTTTCAAAAAATGGGCTATTTTTACAATACCTTATTTTTGCATTTTATATAAAACCTATTAGCAATGTAGTAATAGAAGCAGTGTTATAATTTGTGGAAATTAAAGAAAGGTTGTTGTTTTTAAAATATAAATAAAGTATAATAGAAACATCCTTTTCAAAGGAAATCTTTCGGAAAGGAGGCAGACAGATGAGCAGTTTCGACTTAATTTGGCGTTTGATAGTATTATTACTTGCAAAAGATAATAAGAAATTTGATGACCAAAAAACTGAAGATTAGTCGCAAGAGCTAATCAAGGAGTGGTTCCCTAGCCACTTCTTTTTTATTGTATAGGAAAAATCGCAGATTTTTGCTGTACAACAAGGTTAGGTTTCCTTAGTCTGTGCAGTTGCAAAGCAACTTGCACAAGTGTGCGTCGGAAGCTTTGCTTCCGTTAACGCACACCTTTCTTATTTTAGAAATAAAAAAGGTATGTGTCCCTAAACACATACACAGACATTAAACAGTTTCGACTACTGTTAACTTAAGTTAAATATAGTATACTATATTTTTTATTATATGTCAAATAATTCTCAAAAATTCATATTTTCAAAAAATAATTTAAAATTAATGTTTCAAAGCCCATAAATACCTAGTATTTAAGCAGTTATAGGCTTTTTATATTTTAAGATAATAAACAACAATATAAAATATTAAAAAAATAGTAAAATAATTGCTTTTCCTAAAAAGAAAAAGGTTATATCATAAAAATACAAAAGGGTGGAAATTTTTACAAAATTTCCACCCTTTTGTACGAAAGCATCGTTACTTTAATTCTCTATAGGTCACCATATAGAAGTTACCACTGCCATGGATTGTTGAAGGCATACTAGTAGTTATTCCAAGAATCTCATTGCTAGTTTCATCAAAGTTTTCTAAAAAGGTATGATATTCTTCTTCATTGCTTGTTTTAAACAATGAAACTTTTCCTGTATGCCTTACCTCTCTAAGCTCATCTAGTCTTTGATAAGTTACCATATAGAAGTTACCATCGCCATAGATTGTTGAAGGCATACTAGTAGTTATTCCAAGAATCTCATTGCTAGCTTCATCAAAGCTTTCTAAGAATTCCAAATATTCCTCAACTTTCGCTGTCTTGTATGTGTATACGTTCTTAGATGACTTGCCTTCAGATACTTGGACTTGTGATTCTGTATCGGGAAGTGTAATAATTTCACTATCGCTAGAGTTACCGCTAGAGTTATCACAGCCGACCAAAGTGAGTGCTAAAAAGAACACTAAGAGAATTGCCATACTCCGATTTTTCATAAAATATTCCTCCTTACAATTGTTATATGGGAATTGATTGTTACTTGCTGTTTTTATCGCACAGCTACGAAATTTCAATTATATTATAATACAAATTTACATAAAATACAAGTAATTTGTTAACTTATGAATTACCTTTGGCGTTTGATAGTATTATTACTTGCAATCAATATGTGTCTGCTATCCGTGGGCAGAAGGCTGTGATGGAAGATTTGCAAAGTCAGTGCAGAGAGGTAATGAGTGAGCTGGAGGAAGTGAAAAGACAGCTCAAACAAGCAACTAGCGAGCATGGGGGAGTCCAAATAGAGACTCGCAAAGCAGAAGATGAATGTGCTAGCTTTTTTTGAATAAATAAATTTTTAAAAGGTTGCTACATAGCTATAAAATGCATTGACTTAAATAATACAAAGTGTTAAAATAAGGGAAAATGAAAATAAGAGGTCAAAAAATGGCAGATTATGAAAAATATTATGAAAAAAGTGTAGAAGCTTTAACAAAGTACATTGGAGAAACCAAAGTAATACCAACAGAAAAAATCTGGAACAAAATGGCTATTAATCAAAATTATCTAACAAGCCAGTCATTAGGCTATTTGTCAGGAATAAAATTTCCAGAACTATGTAAAAAGATTTACAAACAAACACAAAAAAGGAAGGGGAATAAAAAAAATGAATATTTGGCATGATATTTCAAAAGAAAGAATACAAAAAGATGACTTTATATCAGTCATTGAAATTAGCAAAAATGGTAGAAATAAATATGAATTAGATAAAGAAACAGGAAGGCTTAAACTAGATAGAGTATTATACACTTCCACACATTATCCTGCAAATTATGGATTCATTCCTAGAACTTATGCAGATGACCATGATCCATTGGATGTATTAGTGTTATGTCATGAAGATATTGTACCTTTAACATTAGTAGAATGTTACCCAATTGGAGTTCTTATTATGACAGACAATGAACAAAAAGATGAAAAGATTATAGCAATATGCAAACAAGATCCATTTTTAAATGGTTATCAAGATATTACACAAATACCATTACAAACATCTTCTGAAATTAAACACTTTTTTGAAGTATATAAACAACTTGAAGGAAAAACAACAATGGTAGACAAAATACTTGGCAGAAAAGAGGCGGAAGAAATTATAGAAAAATGTATGAAACAATATAATGAAAAATATGATAAAGAAGGAGAAACATGTTTGAAAAAATAATTTTTAACATTATAGCAATCTCTTTATTTACTATTACATTTTTAAAACTAGTCAAAAAGAATGATGCTACCTATATCTATTTATTAATAACAGAGTTTATAGGGCTTGTTATTAATTTTATAGAACTATTTGTAGGTAGCAGTTTTGGTTGGTTTTTTAAAATGCTTATGTACTTATTAGCAATTATAATACCAGGTGTTTTATTCGTCATAGAAAAAGTAAAAAAAGTAGATTTTGCAGAATTATTTCGTTTGGTAGTGGCTACTATTTATGAAAAAACAGGAAAAAGAGAAGATGCAAAAAAAATCTTAACTAAATTTTTGAAGAAAAATCCTAATAGTTATATTATGCACAAAAAATTAGCAGAGCTTTATGAAAAAGAAGAAAAATATGAAGCAATGGCTGAAGAATATAGAAAGGTAACTGAAATTAATCCAAAAGATTTTTCTTCTTCTTATAAATTAGCAGTTGCATTGAATAAAAATAAGCAAAGTGAATATGCTATTAATGTGTTGCAAGAAATTTTAAAACAAAAGCCAGAAGAGGAAAAAGCGAGTAATTTATTAGGTGATATTTATTTTGAACAAGAAAGGTACAAAGAAGCAATATCTGTTTATATGACGGCACTTAGGTATCATCCAGCAAGCTATGATTTATATTATGGCTTAGGAATGGCATGTACTATGATAAACGATTTTCAAAGAGCAAAAGAATTTTATGAAAAAGCAGCAAGTATCAATTCTATGTTATATAATGCAAAATTAAATTTAGGTCAAATTGCTTTAATGTATGGAGACTTAGATGAAGCAGAAAAATATTTTAGAGAAGCTAGTAAAAAAGAAGATTTAGAAGCAGGTTCTTACTATTATCTTTCACAAATTGCTTTACTCAAAGGTGATGAAGATAAGGCAAAAAACTATATGAATTTAGCAGTTCAAATAGATAGTAAAGTGTATACACAAATGCAAAGAGATCCTATTTTTGCTCCAATTCGTACAGCAATTACACCCCCACAAAAAATAGTAGAAGAACAAGTAAAAACAAATACACTAACCAAAAGAGAAAAAAGAGTAAATAGTCATTTAGTAAAAACAGGAATGCTAATTCAAGGTTTAAGCAATGAAGATTTACAAGTGATTCGAAAAAGAAAAGAAAAGCAAATTAACAAAGAAAAAGAAGAAAGACAAAAAGAATAATAAAAAATAGTACAAAAATGAAAACAATAACACAGATAATATAAAAAACAAAAAAATAATAGAACAAGATATTAAAAAAACAAAAGAATATATTTTAGGAAGGAGAGCATAATAAATCATTATTATGCAAAAAGAAAATGGAAATTTATCAAGCTTTAATTTTAGGAGTCGTTCAAGGTTTAACAGAATTATTACCAATTTCTAGTTCTGCCCATTTAGCTATAATACCATGGATGTTTGGTTGGACTAACAATTCAGGTTTTAATGAAGCATTTAGTGGATTTGATGTAGCGCTTCATTTTGGTACTTTGCTAGCTATTGGTTTATACTTTTTTAAAGATTGGCTAAGTTTAATAAAAGGTGGATTTGAGCAAGTTGTTAAAAAGAAAAAAACAACAGAAGGAAGAATGTTTTGGTATATTGTTTTAGCAACAATTCCAAGTGGAATTATAGGATTCATTTTAGACAAATTCTTAGAAGATGCTTTAACAAAACCACTTATTATTGCAATTGCTTTGATTGTAATGGGAATTATTTTATACATAGCTGATAAAAAAGCAAAATCAAATATAACTTATGAACAAATGACATTAAAACAAACCTTTTTAATTGGTTTATCACAAGCCTTAGCCTTTATTCCAGGAGTTTCACGTTCAGGAGTTACTATGACTACAGCAAGGATTATGGGAATTGAAAGAGAATCAGCAGCTAAATATTCTTTTATGTTATCTGCACCAATTGTACTTGCAGCTACAGCTTTTAAAGTAAAAGATTTTGTTTTTAGTATTCCATTTTTTATTGGAATTATAGCAAGTTTTATAGTAGGAATTTTTGTAATTAAATTTTTATTAAACTATTTAAAAAAAGGAAGCTTTAAAGCATTTGCAATTTACCGAGTTATTCTTGGAGCTATAATTATTGCGCTTATTATTGCAGGAAAGTGAAGATTAGAGTAAAAAATGACAATAAAAAATATTATAAAACTCATAGGTTAAAAAATGAAATGTGTATCATTAGTTAATTAGAGCTAATGATACACATTTTTTATTGTATAGGAAAAAAACACAGATTTTTGCTATACAACAAGGTTAGGTTTCTTATATAAATTAACATTAAAAATAGATAAATTGAAAATATGTAATAGTTATAAAAGTTAAAATTTGAATGAAAAAATATATAAAATAATGGCAATTCATACTAGAAAATAAAAAAAGATATAAAATAAGGAAACAATATTACAAAAACATTACAACAATATTACATTTTCATTAAATCTAAATAATATGTATTGACTTTTCAAGTAAAACAGATAAAATAAATACATAAATATATAAAAATGGTAAAAAAATGTAAAATACAACAAAAAATTCAAGTATGTTTTGTTGCATTTTGTAAAATATAATACTAGAAAAAATTATTTTAAACAAAGGAGAAAAAAGATGGCCAGCTGTTTAGGAATATATATAGAACCAAATATAATTAAATATGCAAAAGTTTCAAAAGAACGTGACATCTTGACAGTAGAGTCATTTGGGATTAAATTCTATGATAAATTAGGCGAGGCAATTAAACAAATAATATCAGATACTTATAGCTTTAAAGTACCAATTAGTATTAACTTATCAGAAGAGTCTTACCAATATTTTTATATGTTTAGTCTACTAAATAAAAATGACTTGAAAAAGGCAATTGGAACAGAATTTGAATCACTTTGCGCAGAAAGAGGCGTTAATAAAAATACAATAGAAACAAGGTATGCCCTTGTTAATAGCCTAGAAGATAAAGAAAAAATAAAAGTAATTCATGTTTCAACTAGAAAAAATTCATTAAACACACAATTGCAACCTTTTGTAGAATATAATGTTTCAACAGTAGCTCCTATGGGAGTTTCTATTACAAATGTTGCAAATTTAAAAGCAAAAGAAAATGTTCTTATTATAAATTTAGAAAAAAATACAACATTAACTACTATTGTTGATCAAAAAGTTTATTCTGTAGAACAAATGGAAGAAGGCTCTAAAACTGTATTAGAAAACATTAA
Organism: uncultured Clostridium sp.; assembly: GCA_947073285.1. Taxonomy (GTDB): domain Bacteria; phylum Bacillota; class Clostridia; order TANB77; family CAG-508; genus CAG-273. The sequence goes on from CAMTJT010000017.1 coordinate 16,993, forward strand.
TGCAAAAGAAAACTCATATTCAAAAGCTTATGAAATTTGCAAAAATAGCACTATTTATACAATGGAAGGAAAAGAATTACAAGATGAAGAAAATGAATACTTAGAAGATATTATGCCTACCTTATATAAAATAGCAAGCAGAGTACAAGAAATATTAAGTAGTAGTACTGTAAAAATAGATAGAATTTATTTAACGGGTACTCTATCTGTAGTAAATAATATAGATTTATATTTCCAAGAATTCTTTAAAACAGAAAAATGTGAAATATTAAAACCATTCTTTATTAAAGATAGTGTTAAAATCAATATGAAAGATTATGTTGAGGTTAACTCAGCAATTGCTTTAGCATTACAAGGCCTAGAATATGGCTTAAGAGATATGAACTTTAAACAAAGAACTTGGAAAGATGATTTAAACAATATTTTTGCTAAAGGTGATAATAATAAAAAAACTAGTAAAAGTGGTAAATCACTTAACTTCAATTTTAGTTTAAAAGGGGCATTAGATAATACAGAAAGATGGCTACTTCGTGTAGCAGGTGGAATTTTATTTCTAACTATTATTTATGCAGGTTTTTCAATGTATTTAGCTAATGCAATTAACAAGAAAAACTTAGAAATTGCTGAAGTAAAGAGGCATACTATTAATCAAATTTCACTTGTAGAAAAAGATATTTCTAATGTAAAAGTAAAAACAAATGAATATGCTCAATCTACAGAAAATTTAAGAAATATTAGAGCGCAAATAGATGAAAATAACAAAAGTAAAAAAGTAATTCCTATTTTATTAACACAAATTCAGTCAGCTATGCCACAAGGAGTACAAATTACTTCTATTGAAAATACAACTGGAAATCATATTATCATTAATGCACAATCTAGCAAATACGAACAATTAGGTTACTTCAAAGCAATCTTAAAAACACAAGGAATTTTAGCACCAGATAGTATCATATCTTCAGCAGGTGAAAAATCAGGTGATATTGTTAGAATTGTAATAGAAGGAGATTTACCATGAAAAAATTATTAATTAGTGCTTTAATTATTTTATTGCTTGTCATGGCATATTTTGCAATTTTTAAAGGTATATCAGTAGCCAACTTTCATCTTTTAAGTGTAGAACAAATTGGCGAAGAAAATGATAAGTTAACACAAGAAATTGCACAAACTGAAATTTTAATGAATAATGATTATCAAACAAAATTAAATGATTTAAAGAAAAATACTTTTGATTTAATGACTGCTAAAGAAGAGTATTATAACTTAGCTGATAGTAGTACAGAAGCAGAAATAAGACAAGCAAATCAAGTAGAAGAATATACAGTAGAATTTTTAATGACAAACTTAGGAAGGCATGCAACAAGTAAAGGCGTTAACTTAACTTATACACCTACATCAGGAACTACAGGAGAGGCAAATGTGAATAACATTAGTTTTACAGTTGTAGGAAGTTATAATTCTGTTATTGAATTTTTAACTTCAATTGAAGATGACAGCAAATTAGGATTTAGAATTCGTAACTTCAAATTAGTACCAGGTGGAGGATATTTACAAGCTACATTCTTAGTAACGAATGTAAAAATCAAACAAGAAAATGTAAGTTCAACTAGTACACAAAGTAATAATACACAAAATAGTAAAACACAAACTAATGGTGCACAAAATACTACAACTCAAACTGGAGAAACACAACCTACAGCACCATAAAGTAATATAACCTAAAATAGTATAGTACAAAAGAAATAGTATATAAATTTAGTTAAAATCTCAAATGCTATTTGGGTTAAAGCCTTAATAAAACAAGAAAGGAGTGTATGAAAATTTAAGCAATTAAATATTCATACAAGAAAAAAATGATTAAAACAATTTTGAAAGAAACCTGTATTATGTTATTATTATGTGTAGCTATTGTTTTAATTTTAGGTGTAATCTTCTATGATTATATTCCAGCCAATAAAGCAATACCAAACAAATTGGCAACCTATACTACACCTAATAATGTACAAACTGAAATAGAAGAAAATATTGTAATTGATGATGAAAAAGAAAACATCACCTATACAATTACAGGTGCAGATCTTAACTTATACAAACAATCCCATGCTTACGTAACAGGTAAACCAGATCCATTTTCAGCAAGCGTAAATGTGGATGATAATACAAATGGTCAAGGAGGAAATAATAGTACATCAGGAAATAATACAAATACCTCTGGAAAGCCAACAGATCCAAATTCAACAGGAACATTCTTTAATGATCAGGGTCTAAAATAATTTTTGGTTATATTTAATTTATTTAAATATATACAAATAATCTAAAGAAGAAAGGAGTAATTCACATGAAGAAGACAAACGGACAAAGCGGTATCACTTTAATTGCATTAGTTGTAACTATCGTTGTACTATTAATTTTAGCTGGTATTACAATTACATTTGTATTATCAGATGGAGGTATCTTCTCAACAGCTCAAAAAGCAGGTGACAAAACAAATGAAGGTGCAGTTAGAGATTATGCTACTAATGCTATGGCAGCAATTGTAGCACAATACTATGATAGTACTGTTCCAGAAAGTTCTAAAAACTATTCAGCTATCTTCAAAGCAAGCTTCCCAACAAATGGTGTAACATGGTCACCAGAACCAACAATTACAGCTACACAAAAGAAAGTTGGAGAAACAGATGCTGTAACATTAAGTGTTGATATGCAAGCAGAAACAACTTTTACATGGAATGGTCTTAACTATAAAATCAATATTACAGATTCAGTAGTTAGTGTTGTATATGCAGGAAAAGCTACAACAAATCCATAGTGAAAAAATGAATAATAACAAGTTTGATAAAGTAAAGGCATATGCATCAAAACGTGTATATGCCTCGACTTTTACTAAAAAGATAACAGGATAGTTTTATAAAATAATTTAAGTAATCATTTTAAATCATAAAATAACTAAAAGGAATTGGAAAAATGGACATTTTTTTATACGTTGTAATTTTTATCATAGGAACATTATTTGGTAGTTTTTTTACTCTAGCAGTTTATCGTATACCATTAAAAAAAGACATTACCCATGAACGTTCTTATTGCCCAAATTGTAATCACAAATTATCTTTCTTAGATATGATACCTATTTTTAGTTATTTATTTTTAGGTGGAAAATGCAGATATTGTAAACAAAAAATAAGACCACGTTATTTATTACTTGAAATTTTGTCAGGCGTTGTTTTTGTTTTATTTGCAATGTCTATTAAAATGAGTATATTTACTTTAGATATTAGTAAATTAGTTTATTTTGTTTTTACTCTACTTTATTTTGTAACATTATTTATTTTAGCAGGAATTGATAAGGAAAAAAGGAAACTTGAAAAATCAGTTTTATTATTTGGTTACATTATTGAAACTTTGTATATAATTTATCTATACATAGTAGAAAAAGATCCTAATATTTATAGATATGTTATATATTTGAGTATTATTTGTATTTTAATGCTATTAGATATATTAGTACTTAGAAGAAAAGTAAAAGATAGTTATCCAATAGAAATATTACTTTTATGTATGCTATTACTTGTTTATACTTATGAAGCAGTTACTATACTTACCATTACTTTTACTCTAGTAGTAATTGGTATTTATGGGGTGATGAAAAAGATAACAAACTATTCAAAAAAATCAGTACAAAAGGTGTTAGAAAAAAATAATGTGCAACCAATTGCATTTTACTTATGTGTGACAAACATTATTTGTTTTATAATAGCGAACTATTACATTTTCAAATAAAAAAATGAAAAGTTTTAGATTATAAAACATTATAATATAGAACTTAAAAACATTCTAAAAACTAAAAATAGTAGTATAAAGTAATTATAAAAAATAGGTTATGAAATTATTAGCTAAAACTTAAAAAAGTATAAAGAGAGGATAAAAATATGAAATTTGCAAAATGCTTTTTACAATCGAATAAAGGCTTTACCATGCAAGATTTAGCAGTAGCAATTATAGCTATTATTTTATTTGCAGGTGTTATTGGCAGTACTTATGTATCTATTTATAGAGTACAAGCAGAAACAAAAGTAGAAGCAATTGCAACTCTTTTAACAATTGAAATCATGGAATATATAGATAAAATTGGTTATGATGAAGTAACTCAAGATGACACAGATTTGTTAATTCAAGAAATGCGAAATAAGTTTAGTATACCAAGTTCTTATACAATAGCACTTGAAGTTATACCAATGCTTGAAGCACAAGATTTGGTAAAAACAGTAAAATTGACATTTGGTTATAAATTTATGAATGTAAATAGAAACATTATAATGCAAAGACTTAAAGTAAAAGAATTATAAGGAGAAAGTGTGCATGAAATCAGAAAAAGGTATTACTTTAACTTCATTAGTTGTTTATGTAATGGTTGCTACCATTGTTATTTCAATAATGGCAGTGATTAGTTCGTTTTTCTTTTCTAATATGAGCTCTGTAAATGGACAAGAACAATATGCATTAGAATTTAATAAATTTAATATGTTTTTTATTAATGATGTAAAAAATAATAAAAAGGCACAAATAGATACTGGTAGAATTATTTTTGAAGATGGAACTATTTATGAGTATAGAGCAAGCGAAAAAGCAGTTTATCGTAATAATACAAAAATTGCAAAAGAAATTGAAGTGTTAAGATTTATAGAAAGTACTTATCAAGTTCCTAATACACAAACTACTAAAAATTTAGTAAATGTACAAATGACTATGGGAAAAAATAATGAATTTACTAAAACAATAGAGTATGTTTTCAAATATTGGTAAATTCTAGAATATAGCATAAATCCTATTAAAATGTCGAAAAATGTAATATAATAATAATAGAACAAAAGAAGAAAGGAGAAAATATACATGGAAAAAAGACAACCATTAGGTATTGAACTTGTAAAAAGACAAATTGTTAGTGAATCAGACATCGAAAAAGCATTAGACTACCAAAAAGAACATCCAAGAAAAAAGATAGGAGATATTTTAAATATCTTAGAACTTTGTGATCCACATATATTGATTAACAGTATTGGAGAAATTTTAGAAGAAAAGGCAATTTATCTTCTAGAAAGTGATGTTAAAATCAGTCCAGTAGAATTTATATCATTAGATATTGTAAAACAAAATAAGGCAATTCCATTTGAAATGGTAGCAGGTAAAATTAAGGTTTGTTTTGCAGATACTGCTAATAAAAGAGCAGTAGAAGTAGTTAGACTTTTATTATTAAATAAAGGTTTAGTTATGGAGAAATATATTACTTTTGAAACTAATATTGATAATATCATAGAGGGATTAGAAGGTAGAGCAAGTGAAAACATTAATACAGATACAGATATTTCAGGATTAGTAGACAGTATTATAAAAACAGCTATGGAGAAAAGAGCAAGTGATATTCATATTGAGCCTTTAGATAACAAAGTAAGAGTAAGATATAGAATAGATGGACAATTAATTACAGCAGCAGATATTAATAAAGATAAACAATCACAATTAATAGGTAGATTAAAAGCTATTTCTAATATGCATCAAGAAAAACAAGAATCACAAGATGGTAGAATTTTAAGCTATCCAGAATACAATATTCGTGTATCTTCACAAAAAAATGTGTATGGAGAAAAATTTGTACTAAGATTATTAAAGAAAGATGGAGACATTAGAAATATTTTTGAATTAGGTTTTCCTAATGATGAAGAATTATTAAGAAAAAGCTTTAATAAGAAAAATTGTATTACTATTGTTGCTGCACCAACAGGAGAAGGTAAAACGACAACACTTTATAGTATTATAGACTATTTAAATAACCCTAAAATTAATATTACTACCATTGAGGACCCAGTAGAAATTAGAATAGATGGCTTAAACCAAATTGAAGTAGATGCTAAAGCAGATTTCTCAGCGTCATTAAGAACAGTATTAAGACAAGACCCAGATATTATTCTTGTAGGAGAAATTCGTGATAATGAAACAGCTGAAATTGCAATGCAATCTGGTCAAACAGGTCACTATGTATTATCTACTATTCACACAATCGATAGTATAGAAGTTATTACAAGACTTAGAAAAATGGGAATTTCTAATTATGATATTGCAAGTATTTTGGCAACTTCTGTATCACAAAGATTAGTTAGAAGAATTTGTAAACATTGTGCAAAAGAAAGAGATTATACAGAAAAAGAAAAAGAAGTAATTAAAAAAATAGGTGACAAATATAATATAAATTTTGAGTTAGATGGAAAGAAAACCTATGAAGCTGTAGGATGTAATCGTTGTAATCACACTGGCTATTTAGAGAGAATTGGTATTTTTGAAGTATTAAATATAGATGATGAAATTAAAGACTTAATTTCAAAAGACAGTTCAAGTATGGATATTAGGAAAAAGGCTTTAGAGACAGGATATAAACCACTAATTGTAGATGGTATTAAAAAAGTACTAGATGGAGTTACTACTTTAGATGAAATAAATAATAAATTAATTATTTATTAGAAAAATACATAGGAGGAAAATCACATGATTGATATAGATAAAATTTTAAATCAAGCGATTGAAAGAGATGCTTCTGATGTGCACTTAATTTGTGGTATTAAACCTATCTTAAGAATAAGAAGAGATTTATTAGAAGTAGAAGGTACAGAAATATTAACAGAAGAAGATATGATAGATATATATGACTATTTTGTAAGAGGAAATTTAGATAAAGATAAAATTTATAAAGAGACTAAAAAATTAGATGCATCACATGAGTTTGGGAATATAAGATTAAGGGTAAATATCTCTTCAGTAGATGAAGTACCAGTAGTAGTACTAAGATTAGTTAAAAACGAATTACCAAAATATGAAGATTTAGGTGTTCCTGATATTGTTAGAAGAATGATGAGCCAACCACAAGGCTTAGTATTAGTAACAGGAAAGACAAATTCAGGTAAAACTACTACTTTAAATGCTTTAATTAATCAAATTAACGAAAACCAAAATAAGAAAATACTAACACTAGAAAACCCTGTAGAATATAAACACAAATGTAAAAAATCTATTATTGTACAAAAAGAAATAGGAGTAGGTAGAGATTGTTTAACTTATAGTAGTGGTGTTAAAAACTGTTTAAGAGAAGACTGTGATATTCTAATTATAGGTGAGATTCGTGATAAAGAAACTATGGAGGCAGCAATAGAAACAGCAGAAGCAGGACATTTAGTAATTGGAACATTACATACCAAATCTTGTGCAGAAACTATTGATAGAATGATTAACTTTTATGATGTACGTGACCAACAAACCATTAAATATTTAATTGCATCATTATTAAAATTAGTTGTATCACAAAGACTATTAAAAGGAAAAGATAATTCACTTGTTTTAGTACCAGAAGTAATGGTAGTAGATAATATTGTAGCAGGAATGATTAGAAAAGATAAACTTAGTGTTTCAGAAATAGAAGATGCTATTCAAAGTAGTAGTGAAAAAGGAAGCATTAGTTTAATCAATTCTTTAGCAGAATTATTTACAGATGATAAAATTACATTAGATCAAGCAAAATCACAAATAGAAGAAAAAAATATTGAGGTATTAAATAGAACTATTATGCAACTAAAAATTAAAAGAGATAATTTAGCAAAAGCACAGATGAACAGTATGGGAATGTAAAAAATAAAGGTATGGCAAAAGGAGGGAGAAAACAGTGCCAGAATATGTATATAGGGCGATAACGAAAAAAGGGCAAATTGTAAAAAATAAGGTAGAGGAATCTAGTAAAAATAACTTAGTAAAAAGGCTAAAGAATAGTGACTTGCTTCCAATAGAAGTAATTCAAGTACACAATATAGGTAAAAAGGCTAAAGTAAATAAAAGAAATGTTGTAGATATAGATGACATTATGAAAACTGCTAATTCTGCTAATGTTCTTCAAGGTAGAGCAGGAACAAAAGCATCTATTAAAGAAAAAGTAAATTTAGTAATGTCAGCAGGACAAAGGATTACAGTAAAAGATATTATCATATTTACACAAAACTTCTACTTACTAAAAAAAGCAAACTTTAATAATATTCATGCATTAAGTACTATTATTAATAGTACAGAAAACTTATCATTTAAAGGAGTTTTGCAAGATATTTTAGCAGGTGTAGAAGCAGGTGAATATATGTATACAACTATGGAATATTACTCTGATATTTTCCCATATATTTATATAAATATGATAAGAGTTGGTGAACTTTCAGGTTCTCTTACAAAATCTTTAGAGCAAGCAGTAAGATATTTAGATGAAACAACTACTAGAAATAGAAAAATTAGAAGTATTGTAATTCCTAATGTGGTACAATTTTTTGCTATTTTAGTGTTATTAATTATAGGTACTGTATTAGTACTTCCTGCAATTGAAGATGTATTCCAGCAAGTAGGTGGTTATGTTAGCTTACCAGGAATTACATTATGGTTTATGGATTTCTTAGACTTAATGACAGCTTATTGGTATATACCACTTGGTATCATAGCAATTATTGTTGCGATTATAGTAGGGTATATCAATACACCAAAAGGAAAATACAATTGGCACTATTTTAAATATAGATCTCCTGTGTTTGGAAGGCTTATTTTTGGAATTGATTTTTCAAGACTAATGAGAGCCATGCTTTTAAACTTACAAAATGGAATGAGAATTCAAGATGCATTAGAAGTTAGTAAAACTGTTGTAAAAAACTATGTAATGTTATCTATGGTAGAAACAGCAATTAACAACTTATTAATGGGTGAATCTTGGATAGAACCATTTGAAAATTCAGGTTTATGTTCTTCTATGGAAATAGAAATGTTAAAAATAGGTATGCAAACAGATATTACAGAGATGATGGAAAAACTTTTAGATTATATGGATGTAGATATTCAAAACAGCTTAGAGAAACTAATGAAAGTGTTACCAGAAATATCTTACTTATTTGTAGGTATCTTGTTGATTTTCTTAGTAGTTGTAGTATTAGTACCATGTATTCAATTGTATATGGGCGATTGGTTACTAGAATCATTAGAAAGTCAAGGTGTATTTTAAAAATAAGAATTATAAAAATAACTCTCAATATGGCAAGTATTGGGAGTTTTTGTTACTTATATGGAACTTTACAACATGATAAAAGTATGAAATAATAACAAAAACGATAGGGGAGAAAAAAAGTGAAAATAGGAATAGATTTAGGTGGAAGTCATATTGGAATAGGAATTGTACAAGAAGGTAACATTTTAGAAAAACAAGAGATAGATATAACAGAAGAAATGTTAAAACAAGGTAATGTACAATCTTATATAGAAAAATACATTTTAGAGCAAATTCATAGTTTATTACAAAAATATGAAATAGAGTTAATAGGTGTTGCAAGCCCAGGAACGCCTAAAGATGGAAAAGTTACAAACATGGTAAATCTAGGAATTGAAGAACTAGAAATAGTAAATATTATTAAAAAGGTATTTCAAGGTTCTATACAAGTTAAAAATGATGCAAAATGTGCAGCTTTAGCAGAAAAAACATATGGTAGTTTAAAACAATATAAAGATGCAGTATTTCTTTGCTTAGGAACTGGTATTGGTGGAAGTATTTTTATGCAAGGACAAGAATTAAAACCTATTAGAAATTCAGGATTTGAAATAGGGCATATGATTATACAAAAAGATGGAAAACAATGCAAATGCGGAAAATCAGGATGTTTTGAAACTTATTGTTCTATGAAAAGATTAAAAAAGAAATTAATAGAGGTAATGGAATTAGAAACACAGTTAGAAGCAAAAAAATTATTAGAAATTGTAAAACAAAGAAGAAATGAAGAAAAAGTACAAGACGTTTTAGAAGAGTATATTCAAAATCTAATAATTGGCTTATCAAATATTATAGATATATTAGAGCCACAGGCAATTTGTTTAGGCGGTAGCTTTGTGTATTTTGAAGAAATTTTGTATCATAGGCTAATAGAATTATATCAAACAAAAAGATATGTGTTTAATAAACAAAACTTACCAGAATTAAAATTAGCCAGTTTAGGCAATAATGCAGGAATTGTTGGTGCAACTATTGAAATGTAATTACAAATATGATATAATCTATGACATCTATATTTTATTATCCAATAGGAGGCAATAAATTTATGACAACAGTACGGATTTTTGAAGTGTATGAAGATGGAACACAAAAGAGTTTGATTGCGAGGGTTACAGAACAGCAACTCGACGCAGTTAGAACTTTTCTACTTGTAGAAGGTGGCTCTGAGGTAAGAACAGGAAATAAAGAGAAAGGAATTTTTCAAGTTCCTGCACCTTGTATGCTACCATTCATCAGGCAAATCGAGAATAAGTGGTCAAGTATTAAATTTATTGATATGAGGAAAGTCCAGTAGATATTTCTCTAAATAATAGGAGCCCTAGAGTTTTTACTCTGGGGCTTCTAAAAACTTCATATGTTAATAGCAAATTAATAACAAATAAGTACTACCAAGCATTAAAGCGCTTGGTAGTACTGCGTTTTATTGAACTTCCATAATAATTGGTAAAATCATAGGGTTTCTTTTCGTTTTATTAAAAATATAATCTCTTAAAGTATCTTTTACATTAGTCTTAATAGTTGACCATTCTCTAATATGATCTTCTTCACATTTACGTACCTCATCACGAACTACTTTTTTAACTTCATCCATTAGGTTTTCAGATTCTCTAACATAAACAAATCCTCTAGATACTACATCTGGACCTGAAACAATTTCACCAGTATTAGTATCCATTGTCATAACAATAACAATTAAACCATCTTGTGATAAATGTTGTCTGTCTCTTAAAACAATATTTCCAACATCGCCAACACCTAAACCATCTACTAAGATTTTTCCATTTGGTACTTGGGTAGTAAGTTTGGCTTCATTTTCATTTAATTCTAAAGTTCTACCATTAGACATAAGGAAAATGTTTTTAGCTTCAATACCTACTTTTTTAGCAGTTTCACTATGAGCCATTAATTGCCTATATTCACCATGAACAGGCATAAAATATTTTGGTTTGGCTAAAGTTAAAATTAATTTTTGTTCTTCTTGGCAAGCATGTCCTGATACGTGAATAGCCTCTAAAGAGCTATAAATAACTTCTGCGCCAATTTTCATTAATTCATCAATTACTCTAGATACTAATTTTTCGTTACCTGGTATTGGAGTAGCAGAAATAATTACCATATCGTTTGCAGTAATAGTTACTTTTCTGTGGTCTCCATTTGCCATTCTAGTTAGAGCAGACATTGCTTCACCTTGACTACCAGTTGTAATAATAACTAATTGATCATCACGATAGTTTTTAATATTATCGATATCAATAAAAGTATTATCAGGTACTTGAATATAGCCAAGTTCTCTTGCAGCTTCTATAGTATTAATCATACTTCTACCACAAACTGCGACCTTTCTTCCATATTTTACAGAAGAATTTACAATTTGTTGAATACGATGTACATTAGAAGCAAAAGTAGCTACTACAATTCTTTTAAAATTATTTAAAAATAATCGATCAAAAACCTCACCAACAGAACTTTCTGACATAGTATAGCCTTTTCTTTCACTATTAGTACTATCAGAAAGAAGTGCCAAAATTCCTTGATTTCCAAGCTCTGCAATTCTTCCTAAATCAATCACTTGATCATCAATTGGGGTATAATCTATTTTAAAGTCTCCTGTATGAAGAACTATTCCTACAGGGGTATGAATAGCAAGCATAACAGAGTCTGGAATACTATGATTACTTCTAATAAATTCAACTTGCATTTTTCCAAGTTTAATAGTTTGTCCTTGTTCAACAATATGCATTTTAGTGCTACGTAATAAATGATGTTCTTCTAATTTATTTTTAATTAGGGTAGTAGTTAATTTAGTAGCATAAATTGGCATATTAATTTGTTTTAAAATATATGGAATAGAACCAATGTGATCTTCATGTCCGTGTGTAATTACAAGACCTTTAATTTTCTCTTTGTTTCTTTCTAAGTAAGTTACATCTGGAATTACTAGGTCTACACCTAGCATATCATCTTCAGGGAATTCTAACCCACAATCTACTAATACAATTTCATTTCCATATTCAAAAACAGTTATATTTTTTCCAATTTCGTCTAATCCACCAAGTGGTATAATTTTTAAATTTTCTTTTTTAAATTGAAATTTATTAGTTTCTTCTACTTTACTACGATTTGTTCTAGTGTTTCTAGTAGTTCTACTGTTTCTTGATTGTCTTTGATTTTCATTAAGTAATTCTTCTTTTTGGGTTTCATTTTGTCTAGCAGTAATATTGTTTCTACTAGCATTGATTAAACTATCTATAAGGTTGCTTTTGGTAGCATAACTATCATTATTAGTGCTAGAAGCTTTGGCATTAGTTTTGGTTGTTCTTGTAGTTCTTGCTATTCCTGTAGTTCTAGAAGTTCTTGTGGATCTTGTATGAGTTCCATTTCTAGGGTGTCTTGTTCGTTGTGCTGATTGCAATTTTTCAGTAGTTGGTTCTTCTTGGGTCTTTGCAATTTCATTGTTTACAGTTTCAGTAGTAAGATGATTAGTTTCTACTGTTTTATTAGAAGTAGTATTTCTTCTGCTCCTATAATTATTTCTTCTCCTTATAGGCATTTTTTCTTTTTGCTCTTGTTCATTTTGAGCTCTTTGGTTTGTCATTATTTTATTCTCTCCTTTTTATAATTTTTTCAAATTTATATTCTTATTTAAGTTTTTTGGCAAACAAAAAAATATTTTCTTATTAGTAAGAAAATTAAACTAATGATTAATGTTACTTAAAAGCCGCACAGTAACATTCTTATTCTTTTATTTTTCCGTTCTTTTCTATTTTTATTCCATATTTATTGATTTCTTAAATAAATATATATAAATCTCTTCTTTACCGAAATTGGTAATAACTGCTACTTATTATACAGTTTTTTTATTGTTTTGTCAAATATGAAAATTTTTGAATCTAAAAAATGAAAGCTTGATTTTTTTTCAAAAGTGTAATATACTTACTCTTATAAAAAATAAAAGGAGGAAAAATAAGTGGAAGAGCAAACAAACAAAAAGAAATCAAAGGTAGTAGTGTATGTCATTATTGCAATCGTTGTAGTAGTAGCTTTAATCGTAGGAGGTTTTTTCTTACTTAAAGGTCAAGGAGATAAAATTAAACAAGAAACAATTACAGCAGAAAACTTTGAAACAGTAGTAAATAAATTAGAAACAAGTATGCAATCAGAAGATGACTTATATTACTTCACTTATGCAGTAACTTATCATATTATGGAAGATGCTATGAAAGCAGCAGCAGAAGGAAAAACAGATGAAAGCGAAATGTATGTTAACATCTATGGAAGAACTGTACAAGAATTAATGGATGATGGAAAAAGAATTGCAGAAGAAAATAACTTAACAATAGATCAAGTAAAACAACAAATTGATCAATTAAGCAATAGTGCTTATTAATAAAAATGCCAAGGATTTACTTCCTTGGTATTTTTGTGTTTTTAGTACGACAGGCATGTCGTTTGACTAATCGGTGAAAGTCCGTAGTGGAGGTATATATCGCCAACCACATAGAG
>CAMTJT010000018.1 GCA_947073285.1 uncultured Clostridium sp.
ATTATTTTAACACAATTTTGATTGGGTATCTTATTGTTTTATCTTTTTATTTTCCCCGAATATATTTTACACTAACTATCAAAAAACAAAATTCTTCTATTTTTTCTTTACAAAACTATAATCTTAATATAAAATATGCTTATTGAAAAAGGAAGGAAAATTTATGTATCAATTTATTTCAAAATGTGAGCAAGATACTATTGATTTTGCTAGTAAAATAGCTAAAAAGTTAGCACCTAAAGATATTATTGTTTTGTCTGGTGAACTTCGGTAGTGGAAAAACTAAATTTGTACAAGGTATTTTAAAATATTTTGGACTTGAAAAAGAAATTTCTAGCCCTACTTTTACAATTGTTAATGAATACAATACTTCTATTTACCCTATTTATCATTTTGATGTATACCGTTTAGCAGACATAGATGAATTTTATGCTATGGGTGGAGAAGAATATTTTGAAAATGGTATTTGCTTTATTGAATGGGGTGAAATCATTGAAGAAATTTTGCCACCTGACTACATAAAAATTACTTTTCAAAAAGATATTCAAAATGAAGATTATCGAACTCTTCAAATTGAAACTTTTGGTAATAAAGTTTTAACTATTTAGAGTTATAGGTTCTCTTATTTGCACTTATTAAAACCTAAATATTAAATATAATGGATTTTTAAATGAAAATTTTAGCTTTAGATACTTCTTCTAAAAATGCTAGTGTTGCCATTTTAGAAGATAACCAAATTTTAATAGAATTGAATAATGAAGATGAAAAAACACATTCTCAAAAGCTAATGCCAATGATTGATGAAGCTTTTCAAAAAACAAAACTTTCTTTAAATGATATTTCTTTAATTGCTTGTGGATTAGGGCCTGGCTCTTTTACAGGTGTTAGAATTGGCATTGCTACTGCTAAAGCTTTTGTAGATACTAAACATATTCCATGTGTTGGTATTTCTTCTTTAGAGGCTTTGGCTTACAATTTAAATCAAGATGGTTATATTTGCTCTTTAATTAATGCTAACCATGAAAATTGTTATGCTGGTTTTTTCCATATTGAACAAAAAAATGGTGTTTTACAAACTTTAGAAAGTGATTTTGCTTTTTTAGATTTATCTTCTCCTACAGCTTTACTTGAGTTTCTAGAAAATAACACAAAAATTACTTTACCAAATAATTCACCTATTTATTTTGTAGGAGATTCTATTTTACTTTATGAACACTTTTTACAAAATTTACCTTTTACTAAAAAGCAAGAACTGATTTTAGCAAATACTTCTAGCACTGCTATCTCTAGTATAACTCTTGCTAAAATTGGTTACACTAAATATAAAAATGGTGATTATGGAAATTCCAATGTGCTTTCTCCTATTTATTTAAGAAAATCACAAGCAGAGCTTACTTTAGAGCAAAAGCAAAAAACATAAAACATACATTTTTAGATAAAATGTAAATTTATTTAATTAAGTTATAAAAAATATTAAGTTGTTACAAAATAATTTACAAAAATATTTCATAGTTACAAACTTTAAAAAATTATAACAAAGGAACTAAATATGGAACTAGAAATCACACCAATGCAACTAAAAGATTTAGAAGAAATTGAACCTTTTTTACTAGAAGATTTTGACGATTTTTGGACTCCTTCTATTTTAAGACAAGAGTTAGAAAATAAGCAAAACCTAAATTCTCATTATTTTGTAGTTAGGCAAAAATCCAAATATTGTCAAATACTTGGTTTTGCTGGTATTATTACTATTTTAGATGAAGTAAACATTATGAATATCGTTGTAAAAAAAGACAAAAGAAATTTAAAAATTGGTTCTTCTCTTTTAGAATTTATTATTCATTTCGCTAAAAAACTAAAGGCTACTTCTATTACTTTAGAAGTAAATGAACACAATATGCCTGCTATTAGTTTGTATAAAAAATTTCATTTTATACAAGTTGGCATTCGAAAAAAATATTATAATAATGTTGATAATGCAATTTTAATGACATTATTTCTTTAAAAATTGTCCTTAAAGGACACACCAAGGAGGAAATTTAAAAATGAAAAAAACAAATGAACTTAGTTATAAGGATTTAAAAATGGTATGTTCACCTGACCAATTTGAATTTGAGTCAACCACAGAGTTAGACCCTATTGATACTGGTATTGGTCAAGACAGAGGTATAAAAGCTTTAGAATTTGGATTAAATGTTGATGTACGTGGCTATAACCTATATATAGAAGGTCCAAGTGGTGTTGGTAAAACCATGTATACTAGAAATTATTTAAATGCTATTTCTAAAAAGAAAAAAGCACCTCAAGATTGGTGTTATATTTATAATTTTGATGATCCAAATGAACCAATTGCTGTTTCTCTTCCTGCTGGTGGCGGTAAAACTTTTCAGGAAATGATGGAACACTTTATTAATGATGTGAAGATTGATATTAAATCTACTTTTAATAATGAAGAGTTTGAAAAAGAACGTGCTTTAATTAAACAAGAATATGAAGAAAAACGTAGCTCTTTAATGGAAAAGTTAAATCAAAAGTCTTCTACTTATGGATTTCAAGTAAAAGCTTCTCAAACTGGTATTTATATGATGCCTGTTTTAGATGGAAAGGCTCTCCCAGAAGAAGAATTTAATAAGTTAGATGAAAATATTAGAAAAGAGTATGAAGAAAAATCTACTATTGTGCAACAACATATTATGGAAGCTATTGGAGAAATTAAAGCAATTGAACGCGAGTCTGCTAAAAAAGTAGAAGAATGGCAATCTAATGTTGCTCTTCTAACTGTAAATACACATATTAATTATATTAAGTCTAAATATAAAAGAAATAAAAAAATTAATCACTTTTTAGATAGTATTAAAAAAGATATTTTAAAAAATATTTCTCATTTTATTAGTGATGATAAAAATGAAAATAATAAGCAACCAAATCCATCTCAAGCTAAGCCAGAAGTTTCAAAGCCATGGCTTAATTATCGTGTTAATTTGTTTATTGATAACAGTACTTTAGAAGGTGCACCTGTTATTATGGATTCTAATTATTCTTATCATAATATTTTTGGTAAGCTTGAATATGAAAATTATTATGGTGCTTTAAAAACTGATTTTACTATGTTAAAACCAGGTCTTTTGCATAAAGCTAATGGTGGTTATATTATTTTTCAAGCAAATGATTTACTTACAAATGGTTTATGCTATGAGGCTTTAAAAAAAGCTTTAAGAACAAAAGAATTAGGAATTGAAAATGCTGCTGACCCTCGTTCTTCTATGGTTATGATTTCTTTAAAGCCTGAACCTATTCCTCTAGATTTAAAGGTAATTATTATTGGAGATGAAAATATTTATCATACTTTACTTGCCATGGATAGTGATTTTAGAAAACTATTTAAAATTAAAGTTGAGTTTGAAGATGATGCTCCTTTAACTATGGAAAATGTAAATAAATTAGCAAGATTTATTGCTGGTTATTGTATGCAAGAAGAGCTTCCTCCTCTTACTAAAGAAGCTGTTGCAAAAGTAATTGAATATGCTTCTAAAATTGCAAGTAATCAAAAAAAGCTTTCTACTCGTTTTAATGATTTAGCTCAAGTAATTGGTGAGGCTGCTACATGGGCAAGCATGGGTCGCTCTAAAGTAGTTACTGCTGAATATGTTGAAAAGGCTTTAAAAGAAAGAGTTGAAAGAATTAAAAAATATGATTCTCGTTATATGGAAATGATTAAAGAAAACTCTTTACTTATTGATACTTCTAATTTTGTAACTGGTCAAATTAATGGTCTTACGATTATGAGTATTGGTGAATATAGCTTTGGAAAACCTGTTAGGATAACTGCTAATACCTATACTGGAAAAAATGGTATTATTAATATTGAACGTGAAGTTGAGCTTTCTGGTTCTTCACATTCTAAAGGTGTTCTTATTTTAAGTGGCTATTTAGGTGAAATGTTTGCTCAAGATATCCCACTTTCTCTTACTGCTAGTATTTGTTTTGAGCAATTATATAATGGTGTTGATGGTGATAGTGCTTCTAGTACTGAATTATATGCTATTTTATCAAGTTTATCTAATATTCCAATTAATCAGGCAATTAGTGTAACTGGTTCTGTTAATCAAAAGGGTGAGATTCAACCAATTGGCGGTGTTAATGATAAAATTGAAGGATTTTACCAAATTTGTAAGATGCGTGGTTTAAATGGTAACCATGGTGTTATTATACCTAAGCAAAATGTAACAAATCTAAATTTATCTGATGAAATTGTAAATGCTGTTAAAAAAGGAGATTTCCATGTTTACGCAATTTCTAGTATTGAAGAAGGGATTGAAATTTTAACTGGCGTTCCTGCTGGTAAGAAAGATAGTAATGGAAACTTCCCTGCTGGCTCTGTTAATTATTTAGCTTATGAAAAATTAAAGAAATATGCTGAAATTAGTAAGAAAATGCATTGTTAATTTTTGATATATCAAAAACTACCATCCTTCATAAACTCTAAAAAACATTGCTTTATTTTAACAAAGCAATGTTTTTTGTATATATTTCTATTAAATTTTACTAACCTGAAACTTTATAGCTTTAAATAATTACATTTTCCAATATTATTCTTTTATAGTTTGCACATATTCAAATAATTTTACGATTCTACCAAACAAGCTTCTTATCACTTCAATGATGTTTTCTGGTTCATCAAAAGCTTCTACTTTTGTGCTATGTGTAAAGTTTTTTTCTTGTACTGGTTTGTATGTAAATATTTGTGAAGGAAGACCTATTGTTTCTTCTCCATATTTAATACTACAATTCATATAATCTTCATACCATTTTTTAAGCCCTTCTAGTCTTGCTTCTGCATAACCATATTTATTGTAATCATGCAGTGCTGGAACTTCATAACCATATTCTTTGCTGTTTCTTTCTAAAGTGTGTAAAAATTCATGAATGAATACTTCTTCTGGGAAAGTATTTATTAAATAATGATATTGATAAGCATAATTATTTTCATCATCTGGCATACGAATATTAGAAAAACCTATTCCCCAATAATCCATACCACCAAGACCTATCCAGTCATTGACTAAAATGTTATTTCCTTTTTGTTTATCTGCCATACGAAGTGCTATATATATATGATCATATTGCTTTTCTTCTACATAACTATTAATATATTCATATACATCATTTGCTGATACGTAATAGCCATTTTCTTCATCATAAGAAAGTGTTTTTATTGGC
Organism: uncultured Clostridium sp.; assembly: GCA_947073285.1. GTDB lineage: Bacteria > Bacillota > Clostridia > TANB77 > CAG-508 > CAG-273. The sequence goes on from CAMTJT010000018.1 coordinate 5,221, forward strand.
TCTGTAATAGTATAAATATCATAGTCTACTGTCATTTTATTTTTACTTAAAGTAGCAATAGAATTTTGAAATCTTTGAAGATTTGTTCTAACATCTGAAATATCTTTTTGTGTCATTTCTAATTTAACATGTTCTTGTTTGCCTTTTATCTCAACATCTACATCAATACTTGGAAAAACAAAGCAAGCCATTTTCCAATTATTATCTTGATTTGCTACTCCTAATTCCATTTTCATGTCTGAAAACCATGCAATTCCTTTTGTTTCTTCGTTATATCCGCCTAAACGAAAACCAACTGTTACTTCTGTTCTATTTTTTGAGTTAAAGTATAAGGTAAGTTCTTGCCAGTCTTTTGTTCCTGTTATAGCAACAGATCTTTCTGTAGTTCCACTAATACTAATATGTGCTCCCCCTGTAGTATTATCTCTGTTTTCTACATCTTGTGTTTTTACCATGCAAGTTACTTTATATGGCATATTAGGGAGGACAGAAACAGTTTCAGAAAACATAGCATCATGGTATTCTTGATTTTCTACTTTGTAACTATCCATATCAGAATATTTTACTTGGGCATCTCTTGTAAATTCAGTTTTCCCTATTTGGGCTACATTTTTTACAAAGTCATTATAGTTATATTTATTATATACTACTATAATTGCAACTATAACAGCTATTACAAATACTAGCCATAGTACTTTTTTTACTACTTTTCCTTTTTCTTTCATCTGTGTTTTCCTTCCCTTAATTTTTGGAGCATATTTCATAATCTATTTTTTATAGCTTTTGCTTTAAATCTCCTCACTACATTTATGGCAAATAGTAGGATGTTCTTGGTTTTCTCCAACAGTTGTATCATATTTCCAACATCTCTCGCATTTCTCTCCTTCTGCTACTTCTACTTTTACACCAACTTTGTTTTCATCTTTTCTTGCATTTTCTTCTATTTGTAAATTAGATATGATAAATACAGTTTTTAATAATTCTTGGTTTTCTTTTAAGAATTCATATTCTTTTTCATTTGCAAACAAGGTTACTTTTGCATTTAAAGAATGACCTATTATTTTGCTAGTTCTAGCAATTTCTAATTCTTTTGAAATCTGCTCTTTTAATTTTAAAATATGATTCCATTTTTCTTCTAATTCTTTATTTTCATATTCACCTTTTGGTTCAGGTAACAAGCTTAGCATAACACTTTCTACTTGTTCTTCTTTAGTATGTTTCATATATTTCCAAATCTCTTCTGCTGTATAGCAAATCATTGGTGCTAATAATTTTACCAAAGTATTTAAAATAATATACATTGCAGTTTGTGCTGAACGTCTTTGCATTGAATCTTTTTTAGAAGTATATAGTCTATCTTTAATAATATCTAAGTAGAAATTACTCATGTCAATAACACAAAATTCATTAATATCATGATATACAATATGGAAATTAAATTCTTCATAATTTTGTACACAGTTTTTAAGTAATCTATTTAATTTTAGTAATGCCCATTTGTCAATTTCTTCCATATCACTATAAGCTACTGGATTTTCTGGGTCATAATCTGAAGTATTTCCTAAAATATATCTTGCTGTATTTCTCATTTTTCTGTAAGCTTCACTGATTTGTTTTAAGATATCTCTTGAAATACTAACATCTGATTTAAAATCTGAAGATAGTACCCATAATCTTAAAATATCTGCACCATATTCTTTTATAATATCTTGTGGGCTAATTCCATTTCCTGCTGATTTAGACATTTTCTTGCCTTCTTCATCTATTACCCAACCATGTGTTAAAATAGCTTTATATGGTGATATTCCCTTTGTTGCAACAGATGTTAATATAGAAGATTGGAACCAACCTCTATATTGATCATGCCCTTCTAAGTATAAATCTGCTGGTATATTAATTCCACGTTCTGCAAGTACGCCTTGATGTGAAGAACCAGAATCAAACCAAACGTCCATAATATCTGTTTCTTTTTTGAATTCATGATGTCCACACTTTGAGCAAGTAGCATTTTCTGGCATTAATTCTTTTTCACTTAAGTCAAACCATGCATTTGAGCCTTTTTCTCTAAAGATTTTCTGTACTTTTTCAAAACTTTCTGTTGTAGCATATTCTACTCCACATTCTTTACAATAAAATACTGGTATTGGAACACCCCAAGTACGTTGTCTTGAAATACACCAATCATTTCTATCTCTTACCATGCTTGCAATTCTATCTTTTCCCCAAGCTGGTGTCCATTTTACTGTTTCAATTGCTTTTAAGGTATCTTCTTTAAAACCATCTACTGAGGCAAACCATTGGTCTGTTGCTCTTAATATAATAGGGTTTTTACATCTCCAACAATGTGGATAAGCATGGTTTATTTTTTCTGTTGCTAATAAGTAACCATTATCTTGTAGCCATTTTGTGATTGCTTTATTTGAATCTTCACAAGATAATCCTGCAAATTGACCTGCTTTTTCTGTTTGATAGCCTTTTCCATCTACACATACAATAATTTCTAGTCCATTTTTTAGTCCACATAAATAGTCTTCTTTACCATAGCTTGGTGCTGTATGAACTGCACCTGTACCTGTTCCTAGTTCTACTGCAACTGTATCATCACTACCTATTACTACTTTAGAAGTTCTATCCATAAATGGGTGTTTACACAAAATACCTTCTAATTCTGTGCCTTGTATTGTTTTTACTGTTTTATAATTTTCTATTTTGGCTATTTGCATTACATTATCTACAAGTTCTGTTGCCATTACTAGTTTTTCTGTTCCTGTATCTACTACACTATATTCAAATTCACCACCAACTGTAATACCTGTATTTCCAGGTAGAGTCCATGGAGTTGTTGTCCAAATCACTACTTTTGTATCAGTATCTAATACACCTTTTCCTTCTACTACTGGAAATTTTACATAGATTGATACAGTATCTACATCTTGATATTCTATTTCTGCTTCTGCTAATGCTGTTTCGCAGTCTGTACACCAATAAACTGGTTTTAAACCTTTATATATATAGCCTTTTTGGTACATATCTCCAAAAACGCCAATTTGTCTAGCTTCAAATTCTGGTTGTAATGTTGCATATGGATGTTCCCAATCTCCAAGTACTCCTAAACGTTTAAATCCTTCTGCTTGCTTATCTATATATTTTGTAGCAAAATCACGACATGTATTTCTAAATTCTGAAACACTAATTTCATCTCTATTAATTCCTAGTGCTTGAATTGCCTTTTTTTCTGTTGGAAGACCATGAGTATCATAACCTGGAACATAATTAATTTGGTAACCTTGCAGATTTTTGAAACGATTTACAGTGTCTTTTAATACCTTATTTAACGCATGTCCCATATGGATTTCTCCATTAGCATATGGAGGACCATCATGTAATATATAAGTTTTATGCCCCTCATTTTTCTTTATCATTTTTTCATATAAGCCATTTTCAAAAATTGCATCTTGCAATTTTGGCTCATTTTCTGGTAGATTTCCTCTCATTGGAAATTCTGTGCTTGGTAAGTTTAATGTTTTACCATAATCTTGTTTTTCTTCTGACATTTTAATTCCCCCTTGATTTTATATGAATGTAGATTTTGCAATCAATTGTAAAATCTGCATCTTTTATTTCTACGTCAAGTTACTTAAGCGTAAACTTTCTTAGAACTAAAAGAAAAGCCACTCTTCCTAGATTTTAGGACGAAATGGCTTTGGTTTCCGCGGTACCACCTAATTTAAAAGAATTTATATTATTTTTTATTTGCTAATTATTATTTTTATTAGCTAAAAAATAGGTTTCTTTTCACTCTTTTTCTTTAACGCAGAAAATTACGGTTTCTTTTACTTTTTCTTTCAAAGAAACAGCTAAAAGGTGATAACAATATTGCTACTTTTCTGTTAAACTTTCAGCAATTTGTTTAACTCTCTGTAAGATTTTTACAAATATTGTGTTGTCCTTTATGTTTGCTTTTATTTTAATTAAGTATATTCTATACTTTTTTGTACGCATATAGTGTACCATGTTTTTACTCACTTTTCAAGTGGTAAATTATAATTTTTACTCTTCCCATTCAAGTTCATAATCTGAAATTTGAACATAATCACCATCACGAATTCCAAGCTCTTTTAATCTTTGATTAATTCCTAATTCGTTTAATCGTTTATGGAAGTAGTGTAAAGACTCATTATCTTCTAAATTAATAGTTCTCATTAACTTTTCAACTACTTGTCCTGAAACAATAAATAAGTTTCCTTCTTTTTTAACTGTTACTGTCTCTTTTTCTTCTAATGTATATACCTTTTTAATTTGTTCTATTTCTATTAAATCTTCTTTTGGCAATGTTTTTAATACCTCTGATACTCTTATCATTAATTCTTTTACGCCCTGCTTTGTTGCTGCTGAAATTTGATAAATTTCTAAACCTTTTTCTTTTGCTAAGTTTTCTAATTCTTCATATAAGGTTTTATCTTGCATACTATCTACTTTATTTGCTACAATAATTTGCTTTCTTTTGCTAAGCTTTTCACTATATTTTTTTAGTTCTTCATTAATAATTTCAAAATCTTTTACAGGGTTTCTGCCTTCTGTTCCTGAAACATCAATAACATGTAATAAAAGCCTTGTTCTTTCAATATGACGTAAAAATTGAATACCTAATCCAACGCCTTGACTAGCCCCTTCTATAATTCCTGGAATATCTGCTATAACAAAGCTATCTGCATATTCTCCTTTTACTACCCCTAAATTTGGCTCTAATGTAGTAAAATGATAATCTGCAATTTTAGGTGTAGCACTTGTTACAACAGAAAGTAGGGTGGATTTTCCTACATTTGGAAAACCAAGAAGTCCTACATCTGCTAATAACTTTAATTCTAGTATTAGTTCTTTTTCTTCTCCTTTTTCACCTTCTTGTGAAAAACGTGGTGCTTGCCTTGTAGATGTTGCAAAGTGCGTATTGCCTTTTCCGCCTCTACCACCTGCCAAAATAAGCTCTTTTTGTCCGCATTTTAGATAAGTCTGCTAATACTTTTCCTGTTTCTGCTTCTTTTACAATTGTACCAACAGGAACTTTAATGGTTAGGTCTTCGCCACTTCTTCCATAACGATTTGCACCTTCTCCATTTCTACCATTTTCTGCTTTATATTTTTTTTGGTAACGAAAATCTATTAAAGTATTGGTATCTGGATCTACTTCAAAGTAAATGCTTCCTCCTCTTCCGCCATCTCCGCCATCTGGTCCTCCTGCTGCTACATATTTTTCTCTACGAAAAGAAACGGCTCCATCACCGCCATTTCCTGCTTTTACAATTATTTTTACATAGTCTGTAAACATTTTCATTTCTCCTTTTTTGTCGCAGAGGTACAGGCATCTTGCGACAAAAATGTCGCGACACACCTGTACCTCTGCGACATTATTCTTCAAAATAATCTAATTTCATTGCTGTTTTTACTTTTTTCATTGTTTCGATTGCTGTTTGTCTAGTTTTAGCTGTTCCTTCTTTTAGTATTTTTTCTACTAATTCTGGGTTTGCTTCATAATAGGCTCTTTTTTCTCGAATTGGTTTTAAAAATTCATTCGTATTTTGTGCTAATTGCTTTTTACAAGCAACACATCCTCTTTTACCTGCTTTACATTCTTCACAAACACACTTTACTTCTTCTGCTGAACTAAATAGTTTATGGTAATATGCTACCATACATACATCAGGATGCCCTAAATCATCTTTTTTTATTCTTGCAGGGTCTGTTACTGCACTCATGATTTTTTTATTTACTTCTTCTTCAGTATCTGCTAAATATATAGCATTTCCTAATGATTTGCCCATTTTTTCGTTGCCATCTAAACCTTTTATTCTTTTATATTGTGATAATACTGGTTCTGGCTCTTTTAAAACTTCTCCATAAATACTATTAAATTTTCTAACTATTTCTCTACATTGCTCGATTAAAGGTAGCTGATCTTCTCCTACTGGAACTACTGTACCGCCAACTACTGTAATATCTGCTGCTTGGTTTACTGGGTAGCCTAAAAATCCATAAGTTACGCTTTCTCCAAATAGCTCTTTTTTATGGGCTATTTCTGTTTTTACAGTTGGGTTACGTTCTAATCTTGCAATAGTTACTAAATTTGAATAGAATACTGTTAATTCTGCTGTTTCTGGTATCATAGATTGAATATAAATTGTTGTTTTTTCTGGGTCTATTCCTACTGATAAATAATCTAATATTACTTCTTTTACATTATTTCTTACTTTCTCAGGGTTTCCAAAGTTATCTGTTAATGCCTGCACATCTGCAATTAATATATATGGGTCATATTTTCCACTATTTTGCATTTCTACTCTTGTTTTTAATGAACCAAAGTAATGACCTATATGTAACCTTCCTGTTGGTCTATCTCCTGTAAGCATTCTCTTTTTTTCTTCCATTTTTAATCACATTCCCTTCTATTGGTTAGAAAAAATACAATTATTTTTCAACCTTTATTTCTCATGCTTATTCTTACTCTTATTTTATAAACCTATTTTTTCTATCTATATATATTAATTTATTTTATCTACACACCTATTATACTGGATTTTTCTGTAATTTACAAGTTATAAAGGCAGGAAACTAAAAAAAGTTTCCTGCCTTGTACTGTATCTTTGTTAGTTATATATGGTTTAATAAGTTTCTCTGCTTAAAGTAAAGCAATATATCTTTTGGGTAGCAAAACAAAATGAGAGTTCATACACTTGAACCCTCATTTAAATTTCTATTCTATTTACTTGCTACTTCCTCTACTGGATAAACACTGACTTTCTTTTTATCTTTGCCAAGTCTTTCAAACTTAACTTTTCCTGTTACTTTTGCAAAAAGAGTATCATCACTACCAATTCCTACGTTAGTTCCTGGATGTATTTTAGTTCCTCTTTGTCTTACTAATATGTTTCCAGCTGGAACGATTTGCCCATCTGCTCTTTTTAGCCCTAGACGTTTTGACTCACTGTCTCTTCCGTTCTTAACACTACCTTGACCTTTTTTATGAGCCATGCTTTCTCACTCCTTCCGTTTTTTGAAATTTATCTTTTAAATTTATCTTACACTTTTATTTTAATTTTAAGCTTCTTTTTTAGTTGTAGTTTTCTTTTCAGCTACTGGTTTTGCAACTGTTTCTTTTACTTCAGCTTTTTCGCTAGCTGTTTTTATTTTTGTAATTTCTACTCTTGTATATGGTTGTCTATGTCCTTGTGTTCTTCTGTAGTTCTTTTTAGCTTTATATTTATACACTAGGATTTTTTTGCCTTTACCATGAGAAACTACTTTTCCTTCTACTTTAACACCTTTTACATAAGGTATTCCAACTTCTACTTTTTTGTCATCTGATACTAAAACAACATTATCAAATGTTATTTTTTTACCTTCTTCTGCTTCTAATTTTTCGAAGAAAACAACATCTCCTTCTGATACTTTGTATTGTCTTCCACAGCTTTCAATAATTGCGTACATTTCGTACACCTCCTATTTTTGTAGTACTCGCTAAGCATAAATAACAAGGCAATTGCTTTATTTAGCAATATTTAGTTGCCCGACTCAGGCGGCTTACAGTTATTTATTTTACCATGCTACAACCAATTCTGTCAACCCCCCTTTTTTTACTTTTGCATTTATATTACTTTTGCATTTTTAATCTTTTTGTTATATTTTTGTAATATTTGTGTGTTTCTATCTCATTTTGTATTCTTTAAAACTACCCCACCATTTGTGTTACTACCATTAACACTACTGCCATAGTATTCCATGCACAGTGCATGAATATATTGGTGAAAATATTATCTGTTTTAGAATAAACCTTGGCAAATAAAAATCCAAGCATTGCATATGGTATGATGTATAAATAACTAATCCAATTTTCTTCTACAAACATAACATGAAGTAGCCCAAAAATAATACTGCTAGCTATTAAATACAATTTAGTATTTCCTAATATTTTCTTTAATAACCCTCTAAACATGATTTCTTCTAAAAATGGAGCAATTACAATTGCTAAAATAGCTGTAACCTCTATTGGCATAGAATTTAATTCTTGTTGATTTGTTGAAATTTCTCCTACTACTACCATTAATGCAATAGCAACAATCAAATAAGCTAATACAAAAATACCAAACTTTGGCATTATATAAGAAAAATAGGTTTTAAAATTTTTCCTAAAATCCCTAAAGTCTCTTTTTAAGTATTCTTTCATAGATAAAAAGGTAAGTACTATTTGAATGATATATATGTTCATTATAATGATTAGTGTAATTATTGGATTTAAACTATCTGTTAGATAATTAACAAGTGGTGTATACCCTATAACAAAAATAACTAGCCATATAGTGAAGTAAAACCATTTTGATTTTGGCTTTATTTCTTCTAGAACTGGAAGTTCTCGTGTTTTCTTTTCTTCTTCTACATCTTTTGTTTTAATACATAAAATAGGAATACATATTGCTGCTCCTATAATATTTAAAATAGAACCTAATAAAGCTTGCACTACTTCAAGTATAATTAGTGGTGTTTTATATTTTATTAAATTTCGATTTAAAAATAAAACCACTAAATTCAAAACTGCTACTATGCTAAATACAATCGTTTGTGTTTTTGCAGTTATTTGAGGCATTTCTATTCCTTCTATTTTTAGGTCTTCTACTTCTATGATTCCTGAGCCATATAAGTAAGCAAATAGTATGCATATTAATATTAATATGGCTGAACTAATATTGATTATTATTTTCTTTGTTTTTAAGTTCATATTTTTTCTCATATAATCAATTATATAGAAATATTAATCTATTTAATTGATTAATCCCTTTCTTTTAAATTTCTCTTTTTTATTGTATAGGAAAAATCGACTTTTATCTTGGCATAATATAAGATTTTTCCGTATACAACAAGGTTAGGTTTCTTATAATGATTTTATATATACTGAAAATAGTACCTTTTATGCTAAACTTCTAATTTACTTGTTAAAACTCTACTTAAAACTTTAATATATAGCACCTGTTTGTTATATATAGAAAACCAACTAAAAACCACTTATTCTACACTCTTTAAGGCTTCTATCATATTAATTTTCTTTAAAGCAAAATAGGTTCCTAAATTTACAATACAAGCAAATACAGCTGTAATTGCTAAACTATAAATATAACTTACAAACTTAATGTTTGGATTAAACATTAGCATATCTAGTTCACAAGTTTTAATAATAAAGGTAGTTAAAAATATACCGCCTAATATGCCAAATGCCATACCAATCATTGTTAAAATAGTAATTTCTTTTCTAACATATTCAAATACTTCTTTATCATGAAATCCTAATACTTTAATTGTGGCAAGTTCTCTAATTCTTTCACTAATATTTGCATTAGATAAGTTATATAATACTACAAAAGCAAGTAAACCTGCTGCAATAATTAATATCCACACTACTAAACTTAAATTCTCCATTACTTCTTTAAAAATATCGGTAGTAAATGATGTAAATGTTACCCCTGCAATTTTTTCCTCTTCTTCTAAGATTTGCTTTCCTAATATATCTTGCTCTTGTTTGGTTAGTTCTTTGGTTGTTGAAAATAGAGTATTTGGCTTTGCCTCTTGCTCATATAATTGCTTATAAAGGTCTGGTGACATATAAATATAATGCATTAAATAATTTTCTGTAATAGATGCCACTTTTACTTCTTTTTCTACATTATTTGCATCTTTTATGGTAATAGTATCTCCTGCTTTAATTTGTAACATTTTTGCTAATTTTTCTGTAAGTATAACACCATTTTCTTTTAATTCATAACTTTCCTTTTGTTTTTTCCTATCTCTTAAAGTAATAAAATTCTCTAAGTTTTCAGTACTTTGTGGCACAATTAATTGAATGCTTTGTTGATTATCTTTTTTAACAATTTCTATAGATTGCATTAATAATGCCATGTTGTTTTGTATTTCTGGCTTTTCTAATATAGTAGTATAAATTTCTTCTGTTTGTTTTTTAGTCAAACCATCTTTTAAAGATATTTGTATATCATATTTGAAAATTTCACCATATTGTACTGGTATCATCATACCAATAGCATCTCTTAAGCCAAAACCTGCAATAATCAAAGCAGTAGAACCCGCTACCCCTATAATTGTCATTAAAAACCTTTTCTTGTATCTAAATATATTACGTGCTGTTACTTTTTTTGTAAAATTAAGTTTAGACCAAATAAATGGAATTTTTTCTAAAAATACTATTTTGCCTGGCTTTGGTGCTTTTGGTCTCATCAAACTTGCTGGTGTTCCTTTTAATGCTCTAGCACATGAGTAGATAGTTGCCCCAACTGTGCAAATAATAGCTGCTACTATTCCGAATGGTAGCATATTGAATATTAAATTCAAAAACTGTAATTGGTATAGTATACATCATTCCATACATATCTAATACAATGGCAGGCAATGTTTTGTAACAAGCTGCTGTTCCAATAATCCCTCCCAAAATAGTTGCTAAACTTGCATATATCACATATTTCGCAGCTATTTGAGGTTTACGATATCCTAGTGCTTTTAGAGTTCCTATTTGTATTCTTTGTTCTTCTACCATTCTTGTCATAGATGTTAAGCTTGTAAGTGTTGCAACTGCGAAAAATACAAGAGGAAATACTTCTGCAATATTTGCCACTCTATCTGCATCTTGCACGTAACTTACATAACCTGCATTTTGCTCCCTTGTTAGAATATACCAGTCTGGCTTTTGAATGTCTGCTAACTTTTGTTTTGCTTTTTCTAATTCTTTTTGTGCCTCTTCTATTTTATCATTTAGCTCTTTTGTTGCATCCTCTAGTTTTGTTTCATTTGCTTTTATTTCACTTTCTGCTTTTTGTAGTTTTGTTTCTGCACTTTTTAGCTCATTTTGTGCCTTTTTCTTATTTTGTTCATAGATATTGTTTTGTTTTTCTAATTCTGTTTTAGCATTTTTTAATAAAGTTTCATTTTTAGTAAGTTCTGTTTGTATTGTTTTTATAGTTTGTGTTAACTGCATATATATTGGATTGGTTGGTTCTAAATTTTCTAGTTGTTGCTCTATTTGCTTGATTTGCACACTTGCTTTTGCTTTTTCTATTTCAAAAGTAGTTTGGTTTTCTTTTAATTCTTTTTCTGCATTTTCTAATTGTTTTTTTGCCTCTTCTAATTTTTGATTAGTTGTTTTCTTATTAGATTCTAGACTTACTTTTCCCTGTTTTACTTGTTGTTTGGCATTCTTTATTTTTTGCTTGGCATCTTGTAGTTCTTTTTGTGCCTTTTTAGTTTCACTTTCTAATTCTTCTTGTGCCTCTTGTATTTTACTATTTGCTTCTTCATATAGTTCATCATATCTTGCTTGTTTTCTTTCTTCTGAAATAATATCAATTTCATTTTTCACTTTTTCTACTGCTTGCTCATAAGCTGTTTCATAGGTTTTTAAGTTTTTTGCTCCTTCTACTGTAATATAGGCTACTGTATAAAAATCTATAGCAAAGTTTTTAATTGGTATATACATATAATAGTCAATTTTACCTGAGCCTAACTTTGTAGTTCCTCTATCTCTAGATAAGTATAAAGGTGATTGTATTACACCTACAATTGTTACTACTTCTTCATTTAGTAAATTTTGCTTTTCTCCTTTTGCATTTTGCACTTTTTCTGCTTGGATTGTAATTTTATCTCCTATTGTATATTGTGTTTCTAGTAAGAATACTTTTTCTACTACACATTCATTTTGTTTTTCTGGAAGTCTACCTTCTAATACAGTAAGTGTATTTACTTCTTCTTGTATTGCTTCTAATTTGATGGCATAATCTTTTTCTTTAGTTTCTACTAAAACATCTGCAAAACAGCTACCTATTACTTTTTCAGTTTCTTGCATCTCGTTCAATTTTTCTATATCTTGTTTGGTAAGCCCTAATGTAGAAAGTATTTGAATATCCATTACATTTTGATTATCAAAATATTGGTCTATGGTTTTCTTCATATCTGGGCTTGCTGATTTTATTCCTACAAAAAAGCCCACGCCTAATAAAACGATTAATAATATAGAGATAAATCGTTTAAAGTTTTTAGTAATTTCTTTTATGGTATCTTTTAATAAAGCTTTTTTCATAGTTTTTCCTTTTTTGTTTTTGACATTGCCACTTAGCTAGTATTGTTTGTTATCTTATTTTTCTTTCATTACTAATTTGATATTATGCTTGCATACTAATTGGTATTATATTTTAATGTCATTTTTATGTTACCACTCAATTTGCTCAATTGGTATTGGATTTTCATTTAAAATACTAGTCCCCGCTGTTCCATTTTTAAAATGGATTACTCTATCTGCCATTGGAGTTAATGCTTGGTTATGAGTAATAATAATGACTGTCATTTTTTCTTTTCTACAAGTATCTTGTAATAACTGTAATATTTGTTTTCCTGTTTTGTAATCTAAAGCTCCTGTAGGTTCATCACATAAAAGCAGTTTTGGATTTTTAGCAATTGCTCTTGCTATAGCTACTCTTTGCTGTTCTCCACCTGATAATTGCGAAGGAAAGTTGTTCATTCTTTGCTCTAATCCTACTTTTGTTAAAATAGTTTTAGGTTCTAACGGATTTTTGCATATTTGTGTTGCAAGTTCTACATTTTCTAATGCTGTTAAGTTTTGCACTAAGTTATAAAATTGAAAAATGAAGCCAATATCTTCTCTTCTATATTGAATTAATTGCTTTGTTTTGAAACTACTAATTTCTTGATGGTCTATGATTACTTTCCCAGATGTAATAGTATCCATGCCACCCAAAATATTAAGAGCAGTTGTTTTTCCTGCTCCACTTGGGCCTACTATAACTACTAGTTCTCCTTTTTCTATTTCGAAATTAGTATTATTTAAAGCTTTTATAGCTATTTCTCCCATTTTATATTCTTTTACTACATTTTTGAATTCTATATATGGCATTTATTTCCTCCACTTTTTATTTGTTTTATTATATTCCTACAAAGTATTTTTTTCAATTCTTTTCAGGAAAATTTTGGAATATACTTTTCTAATTAATCAAATTTTGGAATACCTTAGTAATTAGATTTGATTTTTGATTTAGCATTTTGCTCTTTATTTTCTTAAAAGAGGTAAATTGTAAAAGTGACTTCCAAAAGAATAACTAAATATTTACTTATCTTATCATGACAAATTTTCTTGTTTATGCTATAATTCTATTCTAGGAAAATTGCTTATAGAAAACAACTCAATTGTAATTTTTATAAAATAAAGGAGAATTTAAAATGGCTATTGTAGAAAAAGATTATAGCATTGATTTAGAACAAGTTGGAAAATCAAATTTATTAACTAATCATGGTATTTTAAGTTTATTAGAAAGTGTTGCTTGCTATCACTCTAATATGGCAGGTTATGGTATAAATGATATTGATAAAACGCATTCTACTTGGGTACTTTTGCATTGGAAAGTTCAAGTTTTTAAAAGACTTCCTTATGGAGCAAATATCAAAATTAGAACTTGGGCAAGGTACTGTTCTAAAATTTGTACTTTACGTGATTTCGAAATTTATGATACTACTCGGTTGCCTACTTTGTAAGGCTAGTTCTAAATGGGCTTTTATAGATTTAACTAAAAATAGCATTACTAGAATTCCTGAGGATGTTATTACTTTATATAAACCAGAAGAAAAAAGTGTTTTTGAAGAAACTGATATTCCTAAAATAAAATCACCTGAAACTACTGATGTTCCATCTTTTAGCTTTCATGTACAACGTAAAGATATTGATGTTAATCAACATATGCATAATCTTTATTACCTAGATTATGCTTATGAGGCATTGCCACAAGCAGTATATGAACTTCCAGAAGCTAATTATTTTGAAATCATGTATAAAACTGGTTGTACTCTTCGGTAATCAAGTTAATTGCTATTATTCACAAGAAAATAAAGAGCATTTTGTTGTTATGGAAAGTACTGATAACAAACAATTGCATGCAGTTGTAAAATTATCTGATTTTTCTTTTTGAGTTTTAAAAAAAGATAATATTTTCAATGTAAAATAATTTGAAATCATCAATCTTAGTAGCATTTATAAAGCTTTTTCTATGCTCTTAGATTTTATAATAAATATTTTTGTATACTAGTCCTAATAGTATGTATTTTTGCTATTTGAAGGTACCTGCCTCTAGCATTTAAAATACATACTATTAGGATTATTTAATTTAAAGTGACATAAATTACTTATCTTTCTTATTGTTTTTTCTTTTCACTATTACAATCCCTATAATTCCACTAACTGCAATTACTACTATTACACTCCATAAAATCCATACTCCACCTTTAGTTTGTAGTTCTCTTTGTTCTACTTGTATTTGTTCTATTTCTTTACTATTATCTACTACTGCTGGTATTGGCTGATTTTCTTGTTGCTCTAATTCTTGTTTTTCCTGCTCTTCTTTTTCTGTTTCTATTTTACTTTTTTTATATACATCTACTTCATATTTTTTAAATGTATTATCATTTTTAGCAGTAACTGTTATAGTAACTTTGTTATTTCCTTCTTTTAATTGGTCTGCTCCTGTAATCTTTATACTTGCTTTTTCATTTTGCGGAACTGCTAAAATGTTTAAGCTTTCTACATTATTTGGAACTGCTACTTTATAGTTAGTAACCCCTTCCCAAAAGGTTGGTTCTAAAACTGCATTTTCTATTGCCAAATTTTCTAAATTAGCATTTGCACTATTTAAGTCACTTGTTTTTGTAACATAAATTTTATATTCTGTTTCATGCTTTGTATCTTCCGCTTCTACTTTTATTCTAATTGTATTTAATCCATTTTTTAAACTAGTATTTCCTGTAATTGTTACTTTGCTATTTTCGTTTTCTGGTATAGCAGTAATTGCTAAACTTTCTATTTTTTCTGATACAGTAATATAATATTCATTTATTTCCTTTTCAAAATCTGGACTAATACCTTCTTGCTCTAAACGTAAAATGGCTAAATTACTATTTTTCTTATCATCACTACTAGTTTCTTCTAAAATTTGTTCATCAATTTCACTAAAAGCTGGTTCTTCGCCAATTCTAATTTCTAGTGGTATGCTACTAGGCTCTATTTTTTGTTCTTTTTCATCATAAAATTCGCCTTCTATTGCAAATAAACAACTTCCATTTTGTTTTGCTTTAAAAGTAAATTCTGCTAATTGTCTAGTTGGTACTTTCCTTTTAGCACCTTGGTTGTCATACCACGTATATAAAATTGTATCCTCTATTTTATGACTATTTTCTGGACTTGAAATTAGTTCTACCTTTTGTGCATCAAAATGTAGCCTTATGGTACAAGCAGCCACTGACACATTTTTTGTATTAATTGTTATTTTGAATTCTTCATTTATTTCTATTTTTGTTTTCTCTGCTTCTATTTGTATTAGCTCTTTTGTTTCACTTTGTACTATTTCTTCATCGTCATTTTTTATCATTTCCTCTTGCTTATTTACTCCTTCTGTTTGTAGTTCATTTTGTGTTACTTGTTCTAATTCGTTTTTTAGTACTTCTTCACTTTCTTTTGGGCTATTTTGTGCATATTTATTAGTACAACTAATGAAACTTAAAATTTGCAATATGCTAAAAATTATTAAAATTATTTTTTGTTTCTTCACTCTTCTTCACCGTTCCCTTACACTTGGTCAATTTTTTTAAGCTCTAAAATATGCCTTTGTATTTTTAATAAATCTACAGACGATGGTCTTTTTCCTGTTTTATCAATATTTCCTGCCTTTAAAAACATACCTGTTAATGGTTTTATTTCTAAAATATGTCTTTGTAATACTAATAAATCTACGCTATTAATTCTTCCATCTCCGATTTACATCCCCATATAGAATAATATGATATTGAATTACCACTTTATCTGTCTCTAATAATTTTATTTTGCACTCTGTTCCTATTAACTCATCTTTTTGCAAGATAGTCCCATTTGCATTTTCTATTTGGATTTCATATTTACTTGTTATTTTAGTTAATAATTTTTCTACTGTTGTTTTTTCCTCTATACCAGTTATTTGATTTCCAATTACTTTTAATTCATCTCCAAACTCAATTGCTCCTTCTTCTAACTTTGGTATTACTACTAAAGCAAATTCTTTTTCATAGTTTCCTTCTTGTGTTTTTACTTCTATTTTGCAGTTTCCTTCTTTTACTGCTATGATATTTCCGTTATTATCAATAGTTGCTACTTCTTTATTAGAAGATGAAAAGCTAACACTTGGGTTTGTTGCATCATCTGGTAATACTAAAGGTTCTACCTTATATTTTTCTCCTACTTGCATTACTAAATCTTGCTCTTTTATTTCTAAACCTGTTACTTTACTATATACTGTTACTTTTATACTACTAGAAATATTATTGACTGATTTAGCAGTGATAGTAGCTTCTCCTGAACTTAGTGCTAATAGTCTTCCAGTGCTATCTACACTTACTATTTTAGAATTGCTTGAAGTATAGGTAAGTTTTTTATCAGTGGCATTTTCTGGTAATATTTGCACTTTTAAACTTACTCTTTCTCCTTTTTGTAAAGTAGTATTATCTAATGATATAGTAACTTTTGTTACAGGAATATCTTTTACTTCTTCTATATAAGTTTGAAAAACATAGCCAACCATTCCATTTGGTAGTTTTATCCTATCCCATAATTCTCCATTTTGTCTTCCTTTTGCAATTCTAGTCATAGTTTGTCCTTTTGGTAGAGTAGTTAGTATTTCATAAGATGTTCCGTGGTCCTGTTCTTAAATTTAGCCCATCTGATGCTTTAACACGTACTTTTGAATTGTCACTTATAAAGTCTTTACTAGCTATAGATGGGCTTGTACATGGTAACTCTGGCATATTATTGTAAACTGGAATAATAAAAGAAATTGCAGAGTTTAACATATTGCTTTTTTCATAACCATTATAAATTAGCTTCCCCTCACTATAAGGTGCTAACACGTTTGTCATATATTGATGCCAAAAAAGCTCTCCACTTCCATTTTGGCTTACATGAAACTTTTGAAGATAAATCGTATTTTGTCCTAAATTGATATAACTTGAACCAATAAAAATTCCTCCACCTGTAATTGCTTTTTCTTTGTTGTCCCATGGAATTAGATATTTTGCTTTTGTGGCACTAGATGCTCCCTTTCCATCTTTTGCATATTGAAGTCCATTTCTAATAGCTCCACCTGGCTGGCTCGAACTTGTAGCTCCTATGTTATAGAAATTATATAAACCTTTATATCCTTCTACTGTTCCGACTTATAGAACTGTGTGATAAAAATGGTCCTACTTCTTGTTTAATACGAGAGGCTAGGTGAAATGCACTTACTTTTGAAGTTTGAGCTGCTGTTAATATTAAATCTGCATATTTTTTATTCATTGTTATATTAGTTCCGTGAAGCTGTTTTATATTCTACTATTCTGTTATAAAATTCTGTACCATATAATATTTTTTCTATATTGGCTACTGTATTTGTAGAACTTTCATAAGATAATTCCTCAAATTGAAATACTCTTACTGTATTTAAAAAGTTTCTAGGATCCATACAATATTCTACTGCTTGTTTAGAACTATCTACCCAACCACTATCTATTTCTACATTATATTCCCCTGGCTTTGTATTTTTCCAACTATCAGAATACGATTTTGGCACCAAATTTTTTCCGTATACATTTTCTTTACTAATTACATAATTCCAATCTAAATTCGTATATAATGCTTTAAATATCCAATTAGGATGCTTTTTCTTTAGTTCTTCTATATATGGTTTATAGCTATCTGGAAAATCATCTGAAATAGTTCCTTTTTCTTCTGCTACTTCTTGCCTTAATAAAGAGAACACAAGAAAAAACGTTATTATTAAACTAATAATAATTAACATCAAAATTATCCATACTTTTTTATTTCTTACATTACTCAATTTCATGGTTTTTACTCCTTTTTTGTCACTTTAGGGACGTAGCTATTTGTGACAAAATTGTCACAAATAGCTACGTCCCTAAAGTGACATTTTTGCTTTAATGATAATTCGCTTTTTAGAATAATCACTACAAGTGATTAAGGTTATTTCTGTTGCGCCATTTGTTTTTTGTGATAAACTTTGTGTTTGTGTGGGAGTAGCTTTATATTTATCATAAATAGTATAGTTAACTTCTCCATGCCAGTTGTCTGTTAAGGTAAATTCATCTCCAATTTCTAACTTGCCAAGTTCACTAAACATATTTTTTCTAATATAATTGTGTCCAGCAATACAATAATTTCCAACTTCATTAGGTTCTGGTCCAAAGTATTTGGCTACTGCTACTTCCATAGCGGGCTTACTATATTCTTCTAATACATAAGTTGTAATATCTATTTTTTCAATTTGAAGTTTAGCAGCTACTTTATATCCTTTATATTCTTCTGGTATAATTCCTAAGTAAATAAGCTTTTCTTCTTGTATTTGCTCACTTTCTTTTTCTAATTGTTCATTTTGTAATATGTTATTTGGTTGTTTATCATAGTCTTTTATTTTTGCTTCTTCTATTATCTTATAACCTGTATAGCTAACAATACAAATAATGGTAATTACGATTATAATTCCTATTACTTTTTTCATTTGCATACCTTCTTTTCTAAATAGTTAGTCATATTCTTTCTTCTGTATTTTCTTTTATTGTTATGTAATAATAGAAGAAAACTAAAAATATGGAATTATTTTTAGTTTATATTCTTCTATTTGCCTATTTGCGTTTGTAGGCTTTCATTTGACTTTCCTTCTTCATTTTTAGTCTTTTTTAGTTTTTTTCATAATAAATACATAACCAATTGTTAAAACTGTTATTACTAAGATAATAAGTGCATATTGTGTTCCACCTGTTTTTGGTAGTGTCTCTGGTAATTTTTCTTCTGTATTATTTGGTTTATTATTATCTCCTGTATTAGTATCAGGATTTTGTTGTTGTTTTTCTGCTACATTTATATTGAAACTTTTTTCTGTAATAACACTATCTGAATTATCTCTATCTATTAGTTTAACATGAATGGTATATTCTCCTAATTCACTAAATTCTCCTTGTAATTTTAGTTCTTGTTTTACATCTTTTCCGCCAATTTTATAACCAGCTGCATCTCCCCAGCCACTTTGAATCAAGTCAATTTGTGCTCCTTTATCATCAATTGCCATTAATTTTGTACTAGCTGCATTACTTGGTTCTTTTGTTACTTCTGCAATTAGTCTTACATGATCATAATTTTTTCCCATACTTGAACTTGTTACTAATGTCATGTCTTTAGCTACTTTAGGTTCGATATTGCCTGTATATTGTAAGTCTAAACTATAATCTACATAGTTTGGTTCTACTAAAACATCTTTTTTGATTGGTGTAGTAATATCATCATAAGTTTCTGAGGCATCAGCATTTGATAATCCTTCTAAAGTGATTGCAAAATCAGTTGGATTTGATGTAACAATAGAATCTTTTGCTTTAAAAGTTATTTTGGCATCTGCTCTTGGGTTAGTTCCTCCTGTTGTATCATGATAAGTAAGTTTCACTCTTGTTCCATTGTCATTTTCTGTTCCTTCTTCTGATCTAACATACTCAAATAGATTGCTATC
The DNA here is from genome assembly GCA_947073285.1 of uncultured Clostridium sp. Lineage (GTDB taxonomy): Bacteria > Bacillota > Clostridia > TANB77 > CAG-508 > CAG-273. Next base: position 24,846 of record CAMTJT010000018.1, read on the forward strand.
ATAAGCTACATCTACTGTGTAAGCACCTAAGTCTTTACCAAATTTAGTAGTTACTGTTACTTCTTCTCCTGGAGCTATTTTAGTTTTGCTTACTTCTACTTCCACATTGTCTAAGCTTGCAGCATTAACAATTCCTGTTTGTAAAAATATCATAAATGTAACAAAAATCATTGTTATGAAAAGATAAATACTTTTTTTCATTTTTATCACCTTTCTAAATTAAATTTAAATTTTTGTAGATTTCAAAAATTTCATTATTATTATGTGTAATTTTTTCATTTTTTATTTTTCCAATTTTTTATTTTTTTCGGTAAAATTACAAAATCGCCCTAATTATATTAGGACGATTTATAAAAAACTAAATATAAAATAATTTGAAACTAGTAGTCTTTTATGTAAAAAAATAAAGGCACTTTTAAAGTTACCTTTACCTTTATTAATTAACTAATTATTTACTTATTATAATGTAATATTATCTATAATCTCAATTTCTTGGAATAAGAAATCTTTAACATCTTGATGCCAAAAGTCATGTACTTCTTGTAATACTTTTGCTTGTTTTGGTGTCATAGTTACTGTAATTTCTTGAAATAAAAAGTTTTTCATTTTTGTCCATACACTAACTTCTGATGGTAAGTTGTTTCCTCCTATATTGCCTGCATTATTAAAATTTTCCATTGTTTTTCCTCCTTTGTAAGTTCCTAATTCATCTTTCACATTATTTATACTATATTTACTAAAAATAATCAAGTGCTTTTTGTTTTTTTGCTATTACAATTTAGTTACAAAAATATTACAGTTTGGTTACAAGGCTTTTAAAGCTTAACTATTTTTATAGACTTTAGTTCTAATATTTAGCTTTTAAAGTTTTTAATTTCTAAATCACGGTTTTATTGACTTTCTAACACCTTTTATATTTCCATTTGGCTACCTAAAAAGCTAGCTGCTGATTGTGCTACTTTTTGCTCTATTTCCGTCATTTTTGTGTTATTGTCTTTTGATAATAATATAACACTACCAATAACATCACCATCTGAAATAATAGGATATACTACTTGTGAATTATATCTTCTTTCTTTATTTTCATTTTTGGTAATAGGAATTGCTAAATCGTTATTTTCTTTGCTTGTATATCTTTCTTTGTCATCCATTACTCGTTCTAGCTCTTCACTAATATTTTGCTCTAAAAATTCTTTTTTAGAACCTCCTGATACTGCAATAACAGTATCTTTATCTGTAATACATGCAATATGCCCTGTTGTTTTTGCTAAAGTTTCTGCATAACCTGTTGCAAATTCTGTCAATTCTCCAATTGGAGAATATTTTTTTAAGATAATTTCTCCTTCTTTATCTGTAAAAATCTCAAGTGGATCTCCTTCTTTAATACGTAATGTTTTTCTAATTTCTTTTGGAATAACAACTCTTCCTAAATCGTCAATTCTTCTTACTACTCCTGTTGCTTTCAAAATATTACCTCCTTTTAATTTAGAGCTTGTATCTAGCTCTATAACAATAATTCAATTCTTATTTTTTTAACTATTCTTATTATTGCATTAAAAGGAAATTTTTATACATTTTTTTAGATTTATTTATCATTTTTATTATTTATAAGCTATATAATAAAAAATGTTATAGGTAAAATGGATTTCTCCTGTTGAAAATTGAGTTCATAGTAAGTACACCCTATTCTATTTATTTTGAATGAATAGAATAGGGGGCTTTATGTTATTCTTCTATTATAACTGCTTTTTGTTCTATTAATTTTGGGGCATTTACTTGCCCATAAGTATTTAAAATACTACCTAATGCATTTGAAAAGTCTTGTAGTAAAACAATTTTAATACTTGGCATTTTACCATCTATATAGTCATCCATAATTTGTTTTAATTTTTTCATACTTGGCATTTCTGCCTCAATTTCACTTGCAAATCTATCTGCTCTATCTACTAATTTTTCTTTAATAGTTACCATATCTTCATTGCTTGCACATGAAATTCTTTGGAACATTTGGAAAGAATCATAGTACTTAAAGATTGGTATATTCATACATTCTTTATCAAATTTATCGTAGAATTGCTCCATTTTCATTGGTATGCATTTAAAGATTTCTTCTGCTTTTTCACGATACATTTTATCTTTTAATTGTAAGTTTATTTCATTGAAATGAATAAGTACTTCTTGCATTTCTGATGCAATATCATCTTCTATAGCAACATGAGATAATTCTTCTTCTACATTATCACAATAGCTTGAAGTAAGTGATGCTATATTCATTCCATTAAAGAATACACTTTTTACAGTTCGCATATCATATCTAATTAAGTCTTTTTTGATAAAGTAGATAAAGTAAGCAAATAGTTTTACAATTTGAATTAGTTCAATACTACCATTTTTAACATCATTAATAGTTTCATCAATAACACCATCAAATTGATCATCTGGAATTTTCCAGTATTCTTCTGTAAGTAACCTTTTATAACCTGGTAATTGGTTTGTATCAATAGTATTACGTATTACTTCCATGTTATCTTTAAATACTTTCATATCAAAAATACGAGTACGAATGTATTTTTCAATAAATTTAAAGAAACGATATTCTGCTTTGAAGTTATAGTAGTAGTTATTATCAAATTCTTTAATATAGAATTGTCTATTATCCATAAATACCCTTGATGATACTAAAACAGACTTATACTCTTCGTTACTATCAATGTTTATAAATTTATCTTTGGTAATTTTACCTGCTTTAATTTCAAAAGAAATAGCAATAGTAAAGATAAGCATAGTTTGTAATACTCGATGATTTGTATTTGGATATGCTTTAGATACCATATCAAATATTTTTTTGAAGTCATTTAAAGCATGTTTTAAAATACGTAAGTTTCTTGTTCCACTCTTATTAAATGTAGATGTAATTAGATTAGTGTTTTCTCTTAAAAATCTAATTAGGTCTGGGTAGTTTTCATACCTCATTAAAAGCCCATTAATAATATAGTTGAATTCTGGTGCATATTCAAAGGTTTCACCAATTAATTTTTCTTTAATTCTTTCGTAATCATTTGCTTTATCAAATACATATTCAATGGTATCTCTAATTCTTTCTACCATTGGTTTATCTGTTTTCATTGTTAGCTTATTTTCTTTATCTAATAAGTACGTTGCAATAAACGTTTTCATTTCTAGGTTACTATTTTTTAGTTTTGTTGATAACTCTTTTTCGTTACATATAATAATGGTTTTGATATGATCATGTTCTACAAAGTTATTGATATACCCTAAAATATCGATAACATCTACATTAGCTCTTTCTAAGTCATCAAAACATAATACTTTATCATCGGTTGTAAAAAATTGTGCATAATCTATTTGATTTCCATTTTGGGTAACACCAAAAAAGTTTGCCATATCTAACCCTGTTTTGGCATATTCTGGAATGTTTGCAACACCACTTCCCTCCATATATTTTTTTAAATTTTTATCCATTAATTGTGTAGTTTCAATAAAGATTTTTTTACTAATTTCTTCTAAGTTTGAAATACCATATAATGACATATAGATTGCAGTTAAACGTTTACCATTTGCTTGCATTGATTCTATTTTAGGTTTTATTTTATGATCCCAAAAATAGGTTTTTCCGCTTCCCCATTCACCATTTATCATAATGGCATAATCTGTATAATCTGCTCTAATATAATCTAATATGCTTTCTACTAAATCCTCCAATTTTTTCATTCCTTCCTTTGTATTTATTTTAGATTGAAAAAATTGCTATTTAAATAACAACTATTTTTCAATTTTTTTTAAGTCCTTGGCAATTGTTAACATTCCAACTTTTTTTGCACCTGCTGCTAATAAAATCCTTGCACATTCTCCTCCGTGTTGCACCTGTTGTATAAATATCATCAAAAAGTAATACTTCTTTTCCTTTTATTTTTTGCGCATTTTGTATTTTATATACATTTTTTACGTTTTGCAACCTTTGTTTTTTATTTAGACTACTTTGTGTTTGATTATTTTTTTGTTTTAACAGTACTTGTTTTTCAAATGTTATACCAATAGATTTGCTAATTTTTTTTGCAATTATTTCACTTTGATTGTAACCTCTTTGTGCTATTTTTTTCTTGGTCATTGGAACTGGTATTATTATACCATATTTTTTTAAAAATCCACATACTTTTTCATTTTTTACAAAAAATTCAAAAAACATATTAGCTAAATATGGTTTATCATGGAATTTATATTGCAAAATTTTTTCTCTAATTACATTTTCATAATTAAATAAATAGCAAAGTTCTTGTACCCATTTATTTGGTTTTTCTTCTATTTCAGCAAGAAGTTTTCTTTCTTCTTTTAATTGTTTTATACAATTTTCGCATAAATATGTTTTACTTTGTTTTCCACAAATTCCACACACTGGCAAAAATATATAAGAAAGGGTACTTTCTAAAAGGTTCATTTTTTCCTCCTTTTCTAGATAGCACCCCATTTTTTTATTCTGTTGGTAATTTTATTCCTAAATATTTTTCTATTACAGCTTCTCTTTTAATAAATAACTGAATAATTTTGGCTGCATCTTCTGAATTTCTATCAAGTTTTATATCTAATGCATCTATTTTTTTATCCATTCCCTTAACTGTATATTCTAAAGATGCTTGCCTTACTTTTATTTCTGTTATATCTTTTTCCATAGTTATTTGCTTGTCTTTTATTGTTGATACATCTTGTTCTATTGTATCTACCTTTTGTTCTAAAGATGTTTGCCTTACCTTTATTTCTGTTATATCTTTCTCCATGGTTATTTGCTTGTCTTTTATTTCTGTTATATCTTTTTCCATAGTTGTTTGCTTGTCTTTTATTTCTGTTATATCTTTCTCCATGGTTGTTTGCTTGTCTTTTATTTCTGTTATATCTTTTTCCATAGTTGTTTGCTTGTCTTTTATTTCTGTTATATCTTTTTCCATAGTTGTTTGCTTGTCTTTTATTTCTGTTATATCTTT
>CAMTJT010000019.1 GCA_947073285.1 uncultured Clostridium sp.
CATTGATTCCATAGATACTTTTACTTAAATATGCGCATGCTCCCCATTCACTATTTTTCATCATATGGCTATTTAATGCACTATTATAGCTTTTACATTTCGTAAAGATATCATTTACTGGTATACTTCTCCAGCTTACTACTCCTGGTTGTACTTTTATACTTGTTCCACTTCCTGCACTACTTGCTGTTGCATCATTTTTACTTGCCTCAAATTTTGCTACCCAGATTCCTGCTAGCTCGCTACTCCAACCTCCATTTGTTGTATTAGTTGTAAACGCTGGATGCAATACATATTTTGAAATAGTTTTTCCATCTACTGTTCCGCTAATTGCTCTTACTCCTGTTTTTGTTGTTCCTTCTTGTACTTTTCCTCCTATTTCTACTATTCCATCACTATTTGAGTAACCTACTACTGTTTTACCATCTGAGCCTAAATATTCTATCATATAGCTATATCTTGGTACCCATACCCACATACTTCCATCTGCTGTTTGTGCATTTGCCCATTGTTTATTTTCATAATTATACCAATCTCCTCCTGGCGCTGTATTTGTCGCATTTACCCAAGCTGTTCCATTCCATTTTTTGGCTGTCATTCCACTTCCTAATTTTGGTGTTGGTACATTTTTAGGACTGATTGGGTTATTATTCATATCTACAAATGCTATATTAATCTTACTTGGTCTACTTCTATCAATTGGCTCTCCTTTTTCTACTGTTAAGTCTCCTAAATTTTGTACAATTTCATAATTGTTCTGCATAGAACTATCTGCCCATACTAAGTTAAAAGTATTTTTACTTACTCCAATTTCTGTTTGCGTTCCAGTCATTGTTACAGTAACTGTTTCATTGTTTTTAAGTCCTTCTACTTGGTATTCATTTAATGTTAAAGGTTTTCCATCATATGTTTTATTAGCACTACCTGTTGTAATAGTTAATATAGCTGGTGTAATTTTTACTTCTACTGTATCAATAATTGTACCATACAAAGGATGTGTTACTTTATAAGTAATTATTTTGCTATCTGCTACATTTTTTACTTTTTTAGTTGGTATATATACTACATTATTTACCATATAAGTGATGGTTGTTTCTTTGGTAAGATCTTCTCCTTTTCCATCTGTAATTTGTACATTAGAAAGTTCATCATGTTCTAAACCATCATACACTCCAGTATAAGCTACAATATTAATATGGAGGTTCCTTTTAGCTAATTGCTCTTGATAAATTTCTTTTTTTATCTCTAAAGGTTTTTCATAAGCTTGCTTTATTTTAGGTAAAGTTTTTAGCTGATTTTTTCTAATAGATGCTGCATTCATAAAGATACCCGCTAAAATCATAATAAAGCTAAGTAGCGTAACTACTACATAAACAGCCATTGAACCTCTTTCATTTTTATACCAATTTTTCATTTGCTTTTCCTCCATTTTGTTTTGCCCTTTTATCTTTTGCTTCTCATTTAAAGATATTTGCTTTTAGTTAGTATAATCATATCTAAAACACTAGTTTTTGTCAATTGCTTTTATCCATTTTATTCTCTCTTCATGCAATCGTTTTGCAAGTTCTATGCCTTCTATATTAGGATATTTTTTCTTTATTTTATTTCCATTTATTTCTTCTAAACATTTTTTACCTATCTTTTCAAACTGAATTTGATTAAATTGCTCTTCTAAATCTTTCGCTTCTCTTGCTTTATCACATGCTACTACTATTTTCAATCCTTCTAATCCTAAAATGGTTTTAGCTACATTTTCAATTAAATCCACTTGCTTTTTAGCAGTCATTTTTTCATAAATGCCTGCTTTCATATGCCATTTGCATGCTACTTTTCCACATTTTTCCCATTGATGTGGCACACCTATTTTCTTACTTAAATTTGCTACCTGTTCTACTCCTTTTTCATCATGACCATAATGATGTGGCAACATTTCTTTTGGAGTTAATCCCTTTCCTAAGTCATGCACTAAACAGCTATATCTAATAGCTAAATTCTCTGTTAACTTTGTACTATTATCTACTACTATCATGGTATGCTGATAACTATCTCCTTCTGGGTGATGTTCTACAGGTTGGATTTTTCCAATTAATTGTGCTATTTCTAAAAAATGTACTTGTAATATATTTGCTTTTTTTAATGTTTCAAAAAATTTAGATGGCTGATGGCTAGCTAGTGCTTTTTGTAGTTCTGTAAAAACTCTTTCTTTAGATAAACTTGTTAACTCTTGTTTTAATTTTTCCATAGCTTTTAAGGTTTCTGGCTCTACTGTAAAACCTAATGTTGCAGAAAATCGTGCTACTCTGTATGCTCTTAGTGGGTCTTCCTGAAAAGCATTTGTCGTTTTTCTTAAAATTTTATTTTGTATATCTTTTTTTCCATCAAAGGGATCTATTAATTCTTTGGTAAGTACATTTTCTGCTATACTATTGATTGTTAAATCTCTTCTTGCTAAATCTTCTTCTATGCTAATATTTTCATCTACTAAAAATTCAAATTTTTTATGTCCTATTCCTGTTTTTCTTTCTTTTCTTGCTAATGCAAATTCCTGATTTTCTAAAATAAATACTGGAAAATCTTTTCCTTGAATTTTAGCGTTTGGAAATAGATTTTGAAACTTTTCTTGGCTAAAACCTGTTACACAATAGTCTTTATCTTTTTCTTGCTCTATTCCCAATATTCTATCCCTAATTGCACCACCTACTAAATAAAGTCTACCTCCATTTTCTTCAATTATTTTTGCAATTTTTTCTATTTTTTGCATGTTTGCCCTCTTTCTTTGCTTACCATCTTATCATTTTAATGTAAAAAATCAAAAATTACTATCTAAATAAATTTTAATTTTATTATATACATAGTATGACCATTTTTTCAATTAATTAATATAAAAATTTAAATTATTTCATATTAAAATAGATAAAAAAACACCCCTTTGGTAAAATATGTGATATTTTACCAGAAAAGGTATTTTATCTTTAATTTTTCATAAAATTCACTTGTTTCATTTTCCAGCGAAACAGGATAATTCACACGTCTAGTTTAGCACTTTTTTGATTTCTCTTACACTCTTGATGACATATCAAAATCCAAATATTAGATTGAAAAGCCTGGAGAAATTCCACTGTTCTTCCAACTTGCGAAGGTATTAGAACTCTGACCAGCACCGCTAGCAGTGCAAAAGCCCTCGTGGCTTCCCTGAGTAGGAGAACGAAGCCACCACCCCTGTGCTGAGCCTTCTTTAGTTTTTTTTCTCAAATTTGCATTTACGTCATCGGTACTTCCGTCTGGATTTTTGATACTATAAAACTTATATCTTTCTCCTTCCTTCGCTTTTGCATATCCATAAATGGCTTCGCTAGTTCTTCCTTTATCCCATATTTCACTACAACTTAATAACCATAACCAATCTGAACAATCTTTACTTGCTGTTGTCGCACTATATCCTAATAAATATGGTTTTGTTACCTTTTTTATATAACCTTTATTACTTAAAGCTGTTACTAAACCCCCTTTTGTCGTATTAGAACTTCCATTTAAGTAAATTCTCATTTCACAACCTTTCCATCCTACCAAATTATCATCTGCTGAATGCATTCTTTGATTTTTTTCCAAAATTTCCGTAAACTCAAAACTCATGCCTGCTGGTGTTCCAATATTTCCATAACTTGTATTTTCTGCTAAAGTATCATGTTTAAATCCTAATAACCTTACTGTGTATTTTTCTCCATTATATTTTACTGTAAATAAATCTCCTACTGTTACTTTTTTTGTTCCTCCTCCAGTTAAATTTACTGTTGCAAATTCTGAATTACTATTAATGCTACTATCTTTTGCTATTTGTCCTGCCCATTTTGCAATTTCTTCCCAATTATCTTCCTCTGATACTTTTACAGTACAACTTGCCGTTTTTATTGTATCATCAACTGATGTTACTGTAATTGTTGCTGTTCCTTCTACTTTTCCTGTTACTACTCCACTACTATTTACAGTTGCAATACTTGTATCACTGCTTTTCCATGTTACATTTTTATTAGTTGCATTTTCTGGCATCACTGTTGCAACTAAAGTAATGGTTCCATTTGGCTTTATTTGTGTACTTGTAATATTTAATGCAACACTTTCTACTGGTATTTCTACTGTTATATTACAGGTAGCTGATAAATTACTTCCATCTGTTGTTGTTACTATTATTACTGCACTTCCATTTGTTACTGCTGTTATAACTCCATTTTCGTCTACTGTTGCTACTTCTGGATTACTACTTGTCCATGTTAGCTTTTTATTTTCTGCATTGTCTGGGGTAATGGTAGGTATTAATTGTAATGTTTCACTTGGCACTAATGTTTCTTGAGTTTTATCTATAGTAAGACCTTTTACTTTTAGGCCTATTGTAATTTCTGCTGTTGATTCATGTTTTCCTGCTTCATTTTGGGCTACTGCTTTTATTACATACGTTGCTCCTTCTACTGGAGTTAAATCTATTTCTGCTTCCTCTTCATTGCTAATAAAATTCATCTTTTTATATTCACTATCATTTTCTGTAGATACTTTACACCAATATTCTACACTTCCATTTTTTAATCTTGATACAATTGCTTTTGCTTTAATATGAGAGGCTGTACTACTCGCTTCAATCCTTCTAATTATTGGTGGCAATGCCCCTTTTACAATATCTCCTATTTCTGGCAAACCTGTTTCGTTTACAATAATTTCTACTGTATAACCATCTTTTGTATTTAAAGTATATACATCATTTCCATTTTCATCTTTTTCTGGTCCTTCTACATCTTCTGTAGTTGCTATAATATCGCCTGCTATAAATCTATTCCATAAGTCATCTATTTTTAAACTTGGATCTAATGTTTTATCTACTATCCAACTTATTCGTATATTTTCTATTCTATCTTTTAAAACTGCTATTTCTGTTTGTTCTTTTGCTCGGTTTGCCTGACTAAATATTCCTCCATCATTTATAAGTAATTGAATGGTGATTCCTGCCAATATCAAAAGTACCACTATGGTTACTACTAAGGCTATTAAGGTAATTCCTCTATTTCTTTTCATACCCTTTTTATTTGTTTTCTGTTTCATACTTCCTCCTCTCCTCTTTTGTATCTTTGATAAAGATAATTTAATTTGATTTTATCTCTATTAAAGATAAAAGTCAATATCTTTTTCAAAGATACTATAGAATGTCTTTGAGGTGAATATATTATGTATCGAATAAAAGATTTACGAGAGGAAAATAATCAAAGTCAATCTGAAATCGCAAAAATACTTGGATTACAACAAAATAGTTATTCTCAAATTGAAACCGGAGTAAACACTTTGCAAGTGGATCATTTAATTAAATTAGCTAAATTTTATCATACTTCTACTGATTACATTCTTGGATTAACTAATGAAAAAAAACCGTATCCACAAACGCCTAAAAATATTCTTTAAACTTGTATATTTTTTACTAATTATTTCTTCTTTCTTTATAACTATTAAGTCAGGTCAGGATAATAATATCTATTTTCCTGCTTTCAAAATGCTGAAATATTAATCAAATTCAAAGAAAAGAGATAGCTCAGGGATTTTAAAACTTGTTGGTCGAACTGCTTGACTTTGCAATCATTTAAGAATACAATAAACTTGAAAAAATAGAAAAAGGAGGAAAGCTATTTCATGAAAGATTTAATAGAAATTAGATGGCATGGTAGAGGCGGTCAAGGAGCTAAAACAGCATCCTTATTACTTGCTGATGCAGCTTTTAACACTGGTAAATATATTCAAGGTTTTCCTGAATATGGGCCAGAAAGAATGGGTGCTCCTATTACTGCTTATAACCGTATTAGTGACAATCCTATTCGTATTCATAGTAATATTTATGAACCAGATTATGTAGTTGTTGTAGATGATACTTTGCTTGAAACTGTAAACGTAACTGCTGGTTTAAAACAAGATGGTGCTATTATTATTAATACTACAAAATCAGAAGAAGAAATAAAAAGAGTACTATCTAATTACAAAGGTAATATCTATACCATTGATGCCAGAAAAGTATCTTTGGAAACTCTTGGAAAATATTTTCCAAATACTCCAATGCTCGCAGCAATTGTAAAAGTATCTGAAATAATGAACGATGATGACTTTTTAGAAGATATGAAAGGTTCTTTTGCTCACAAATTTGCTAAAAAACCAGAAGTAATTGAAGGCAATATGAAAGCTTTAGAACTTGCTTTACATGAAGTTTCAAAAATACAATAATTCCAAAAATATAATAACTTATTTTGTCACAACAACTAATGTCTCAAAAGTAACACTTTTTTTACAACAACTAAAATCTAAAAGTAACACTTTTTTACAACAACTAAAATCTAAAAGTAATACTTTTTTCATAACAACTAAAATCTTAAAAGTAATACTTTTTTACAACAATTAATGTATCAAAAGTGGCACTTTTTTCATAACAACTAAAGTTTTCTAAGTGACAAAATTGAAAGGAGAGAAAATGGCTACTCATATTGATAAAAATACACCAGCAAGCCAAATGACAATAGGTGGTAATATCTATGCTGCTGGTAATGCTAAAGAATTTAAAACAGGTGACTGGAGAAGTGTTAGACCAGTTTACATTAAAGAAAAGTGCAAACAATGTGGTTTATGCTTTCCTGTTTGCCCAGAAGATGCTATCCCAGTCAATAAAGATGGAAATCGTGAAGACTACGATTTTGATTATTGTAAGGGATGTGGCGTATGTGCTAAGGTTTGCCCTTTTCAAGCAATTGAGATGGTTGACGAAGCCTAAATTGAAAAAATAATTACTATCTGGCTTCGTTAGACTACGATATAAAATCAAATCAACGTACCCCAGTACGTTTCATTGATTTTAATCTTGTCTGCCTTGCCATATAATAATTCTTTTTCCAATTACACCAAACTAAAACTAAAATGAAAGGAATAATAAAAAATGGGAATAAGAGAAAGATTAAGTGGAAATGAAGCAGCAGCTATTGCAATGAAACAAATTAATCCAGATGTAGTTGCTGCCTTCCCTATTACTCCTTCTACTGAAATACCTCAATACTTTTCTACTTTTGTCAGTAATGGCACAGTAGATACAGAATTTGTGGCAGTAGAAAGTGAACACAGTGCTATGAGTGCCTGTGTTGGTGCAGAAGCTGCAGGTGCCAGAGCTATGACAGCAACTTCTGCAAATGGATTATCTTATATGTGGGAAATGATTTATATTGCTTCTAGTTTAAGACTTCCAATAGTTATGAGCTTAGTAAACCGTGCTGTATCTGGTCCGTTAAATATTCACAATGATCATTCAGATGCTATGGGAGCTCGTGATAGTGGTTGGATTATGCTATTTTCTGAAAATAATCAGGAAGCTTATGATAACTTAATTATGGCTCACAGAATTGCAGAACACAAAGATGTTTTATTACCTTTAATGGTATGTCAAGATGGTTTTATTACTTCACACTCTATTGAAAATATAGAACTAATTGAAGATGATAAGGTAAAAGAATTTGTAGGAAGTTATAAACCAGAACATTATTTATTAAATGATAAAGAACCTATTGCAGTTGGTCCTTTAGATGTACAAAGTTACTTATTTGAGCATAAATACCAACAAGCTGAAAGTATGCGTGCTGCTAAAAAAGTAATTGCTGATGTTGCAATAGATTTTGAAAAAATGACTGGTAGAAAATATTCATTTTTTGAAGAGTATAATATGGAAGATGCTGAAATTGCTGTTGTTTGCATGAACTCAACAGCAGGAACTACTAAAACAGTAGTTGATGAGTTAAGAGCAAATGGTATTAAAGCAGGTATGGTTAAAATTCGTATGTTTAGACCATTTCCAGCAGAAGAACTTGCTGAAGCTTTAGGCAATTTAAAAGCAATTGCAGTTATGGATAAAGCAGATTCTTTAAATGCTGCTGGTGGCGCATTATTTGAAGACGTTGTATCTGGTATGTATGTAGCTAAAAAACAAGTACCTGCAGTAAGTTATGTATATGGTATTGGTGGTAGAGATACTACTAGTAAAGATATTCATGAAGTATATGATTACTTGCAGACAGTTGCAAAAACAGGAGAAATCGACAATCCCTACCGCTATGTAGGATTGAGGAAATAATGTCGTAGCCGGACAGGCATCTTGCAACAAAAGTATCGTAAGACACCTGTTTCCAGGACGTCAAAAGTGTCATAAGACACCTGCTTCTAGGACGACAAAACGACAAATTTGAAAGGAGAAATAAAAATGGCATATAATTTAAAAGAAGTTATGGCTAACAAGCCATCAAGATTTACTGCTGGGCATAGAATGTGTGCTGGTTGTGGTGCTCCACCAATTGCTAGAATGATTTTAAGAGCATTAAAGCCAGAAGATCATGCAGTAATTAGTAATGCTACTGGTTGTATGGAAGTATCTACTTTTATGTATCCATACACAGCTTGGACTGATTCTTTTATTCATACTGCTTTTGAAAATGCTGCATCTACCTGTAGTGGTGTAGAAGCTGCTTATAAAGCTATGAAAAAACAAGGAAAACTTCCAGAAGATAAACATACAAAATTTATTACTTTTGGTGGTGATGGTGGTACTTATGATATTGGTATTCAAGCTCTTTCTGGAGCTATGGAAAGAGGTCATGACATGGTTTATGTTTGTTATGATAATGGAGCTTACATGAATACTGGTATTCAACGTTCTTCTGCAACACCTAAATTTGCAGATACTACTACCTCCCCTGCAGGAAATGTTATTCCTGGTAAAATGCAATCTAGAAAAGATTTAACAGAAATTATGGTTTCACATCACTTACCTTATGTAGCTCAAACAATTGCCTACATGAATTTTAAAGATTTATATGAAAAATCTGAAAAAGCAATTTATACAGAAGGTCCTTGCTTTTTAAATGTACTATCACCATGCCCTAGAGGTTGGGGTTACCCTACTGACAGCTTAATGCAAATCAATAAATTAGCTGTTGAAACTTGTTATTGGCCTTTATATGAAGTAGTAGATGGCAAATATAAGATTACTTATAAACCTGCTAAAAAATTACCAATTGAAGAATTTTTAAGGCCTCAAAAAAGATTTAAACACATGTTTAAACCTGGCAATGAATGGATGATAGCAGAGTTTCAAAAAGAAGTAGATGCTCGTTGGAATGAGCTTTTAGCTTTAGAAGAAATGAGCAATAAACAAGTAAACTAATCAAAATAGCATAACTTATGTAAGCAAAAAAATTGCCTACATAGATTTAACCCAATACAAAAAACGGAGAAAAGCCAGTAAATTTGCTTTTCTCTGTTTTTTATGTTATAATACTACTACATTTTTATATTGGAGGTAATTTTACTAATGTTGTCTGTAGAACTTTATGAACAAGCCCAAAAACGGTTTGAAAACAACGCTCTTCGCTTAGAATTATTGAACTATATCTGGAGTTATGCAAAGGATTTTGATTTTTTTGATGGAAAAGTTTTAAAAATTCCTATGCCCACTCACCAAATTCCAGTTGGCGAAAAAGTAAATGGCATTCGAGTTAGCATTCATACTGAGGTTGTTCCTTTTGGACATGATTCTATTCGTAAAGTAGCATCAGCAATTTTGCTTTACCCTGTTTGCATTCAAAATAAGGAACTATTGCAATTAAAATTGATGAACTCTGAAATGCAAAAGAGCTTGAATAAGAAAAGAACTAAAAAACGCGATCGCAAACGCAGAAAATAAAAAGTTAATTCCTCAACTTTGTTAAGTCATATTTGACTTTGCCCTAAAATAATTCTATAATGAACTATTTTTCTAAAATAACAAGCCTTAAAACCTAAGGTTTGTTATTTTAGTATATCATGAATTTAATTATTCCATATTTTTTGTAATTTGCTTACTATTAATTTTTTCATTTTGCAGTTTATTATCATTTCATAAAATTATATTTTTTCTCTCTATTTTTCATGTGTTACTTTATAAAGCAATACTTCTTGCAAAGCTTTTGATAAGTTTATTTGCTTTTTTTCTGCTTTTTCATTTAGCCAAGTTGGTATTGTTACTATTTTTTCTACTACTTCTTTTCTTCCATATTTTTTTAAATATGTTTCTAAATCTAGTAATAATAAGCTAACAAAACCTTTTCCTTCTTCTATTTTAATGGTTTCAAGTTCTGACATTTTGGGAAATTCTATTTTTTCTTCCACTGCTACTAAAAGCCAGCCTAATGCTGCATCTTGTGCCATTTGTATTGCTTCTTGCAAGGTTTCTCCTTGTGCATTGCATCCTAATAAATCTGGTACAACTACACTGTATCCTCCCTCTTTTTCTGGATAAAAAATAGCAGGGTAAACCATTTTCATCACTTTTCCTCCTTATGTATTTTTTTAACTTTTAGATAATATTTTTATAACCTATTTTGTTATAGAATACTTTACATTACCTTCAAATCTGCTTGTTTTAAAATAGCATTTAAAACTTCCTTTTTTACTTTGCCTCTATGCTTTGGTATAGTAAATATTCCACTCTTTTTGTTATGCTTGTATTGTATATGAAATTCTCCTTCTCCATAATAATACCAACCTTCTTTTTTTAATAATTTTTCTAGTTCAACAAATATCATATTTTCCTCACTATTCTATTATTATTTTTTTATTATTTGGAAATTTTAAGATACGATTTTATTTAAAAATAGAAGCAAACTTGTTAATTGATTAGAAATAACTCTTTTTTTGTTTTTATGTATTACTTTAATAGAGTAATCTTACTTAAAAATAAGAAACTAAATTGATTTAAACTACTATTATTATAGATATAAACTAGTAAGCAAGTCAAGAAAAATCGCCAGACAAAATTCGACAAAAAATGTCGTTTTTTCTATAAATTTTCAAACTCTCAATTATCAACTTCCTATAATTACAATAAAAATACCTCAAAATATAATCAGCTATTTTAAGGTATTTGGGGAATTATTTTTTAATTTTTATTTATGTTATATCCGCTTGCATCTTTATCTTGAATTTTTAAATTCTTACCTATATGGGATTATTTTTAAACTCCTATAATTGAAAATCCATTATCTACATGAACTACTTCTCCTGTTACAGCAGAAGATAAATTGCTAAATAAAAAGCTTGCTACATCTCCTACTTGTTTTGTTGTTACATTTTGGTGTAATGGTGCTTTTTGTTCTACTACATCTAAAATTGTGCCAAAATCTTTTATTCCTTTTGCAGATAATGTTTTAATTGGTCCTGCTGAAATAGCATTTATACGCATTTTATCTTTTCCAATATCTTTTGCTAAATATTGGATACTTGTTTCTAATGCTGCTTTTGCAACTCCCATTAAATTATATCCTTCTACTACTTTTTCTGAACCAAAATAAGTAAGTGCTACAATGCTTGCTCCTTCATTTAATAACCCTATTTCTTTGGCAATTCTAGTAATTGCTACTAATGAATATGCACTTACATCATTTGCATGACTAAAGCCTTCTCTTGATGTAAAAATAAAATCATTTCTCAAATCTTCGGTATTAGCATGTGCAATACTATGTAAAATTCCATCTATTTTTCCTTGTTCTTTTTGAATAGTTTCTAAACAAGTTTTAATATCTTCATCATTTGCAACTTCACAAGCATATGATTTAGCTCCTGGAATTTCTGTTACTAATTCCTTAATTTTGTCTTCTTTTTCTGATGGATGGTGTGTAAATATTACTTTTGCACCATTTTCATAAGCAGACATGGCTGCTCCCCATGCAATACTCCATTTGTTTCTAATTCCCATAATTAAGATTGTTTTTCCTTGTAATAACATTTTTCTATCCTCCTACTTTTCTAAGCTCCAATTTTACGATATTTTTCATATCTTTCATTTAACATTTGTGTAACAGATATTTTCTCTATCTTTTCTATTTCTTTTTCGATTTTCTCTTTTAATTTTTTGCTAACTGTTTCAAAACCTTTTTGTGTTTCGATATTCTTTTCATTTACGATTTCATCTATAATCCTTAATTCTTGTAAGTCATTTGCTGTAAGTTTCATTTTATCTGCTACTTCTTTACATTTACTAGAATCTTTGTATAAAATACTAGCAAACCCTTCTGGTGAAAGAATGCTATATACTGCATTTTCTAACATGAAAATTCTATCTGCTATACAAATAGCTAATGCTCCTCCACTAGAACCCTCTCCTATTATTACTGCAATAATAGGAACTTTTAAATTTGCCATTTCAAACATACTTCTTGCAATTGCTTCTCCTTGCCCTCTTTCTTCTGCTCCCATTCCTGGATATGCTCCTGGAGTATCTATAAAGGTAATAACTGGCCTTTTAAATTTTTCTGCTTGTTTCATTAATCTTACTGCTTTTCTATACCCTTCTGGATTTGGCATTCCAAAGTTACGTTCCATATTTTCTTTAGTGGTTTTTCCTTTTTGCTCTCCTATGACAGTAACTGGTTTTCCATTTAAATAAGCAATTCCACAAACAAAAGAGGGGTCATCTCCAAAACATCTATCTCCATGAAGTTCTATAAAATCATCAAAAATTGCTTGTATGTAGTCAGTAGCTTTTGGCCTTTGCATTTGCCTTGCAGCTACTACCTTTTCCCATGCAGTTATTTGCTTTTTCATTTTTCTATCCTTGTATACTATATTTAGGTTTTTAAAAGGTTACCTATAAACCTTTATATAACAATCATTTTATATTATCAGTGTTAGATTTTATTTTTTAGTATGAAATCTTAAAAGTTCTCCTAATACTTTTTTTAAGTCTTTTCTTTCTACAATTTTATCTATAAAGCCATGTTCTAATAAAAACTCTGCACTTTGAAAACCTTCTGGCAATTTTTGTTTAACTGTTTGTTCTATTACTCTTGGACCTGCAAAACCGATTAAGGCTTTTGGTTCTGCTATAATAATATCTCCTAAGCTTGCAAAACTTGCTGTAACTCCTCCTGTTGTTGGATCTGTTAAAACACAAATAGAAAGAAGTCCTGCCTCATTTAATCTCATTAATGCATTTGTTGTTTTCGCCATCTGCATTAGTGAAATAATTCCTTCTTGCATCCTAGCTCCACCAGATACACAAACTAAAATAATAGGTAATTTTCTAGCAATTGCTTCTTCAATACATAAAGTAATTTTTTCTCCTACTACGCTTCCCATGCTCCCCATCATAAAGTTTCCATCCATTACTGCAAGCATCGTTTTTTGCCCATTTATTTCTCCTTCTCCTGTTTGAACAGCTTCTTCAATTTGTGTTTTTTCTACTAAACCTTCTAGCTTTTTTTGATAGCCTTCAAACTGCAATGGATCTCGAAGTCCCATTTTACTATTCATTTCTTGAAATGTTCCTTCATCTACTAATTGTGCTATTCTTCTTCTACTAGAAATTCTAAAATGTTTTCCACAATTGGGGCAAACACTTAAATTTCTATGTACTTCTTCTTTATACAAAATTTCTTTGCAATTATCACATTTTATCCATTTTCCTATTAACATATCTGAGGCTTCTTGATTTTTACTTATTTCATCTGCATTTGCACTAATTTTTTTAATTTTATCAATTACCACTTTTTTTGACCTCCTTCCCTATTTTTCTATTCAATTTCATTTTTGCTATCTAAAGAATTTGCTTTTTATTTTTGGCTTTCTTTCTGCTATCCCAAAATTTCTTCTCTTCTAGGTTTTATTCCTGTTAGCTAAAGGTTTATTTCTATTTTGGGCTTTTTTCTTTGCTCTTTAGAGATTTGCTTTTTAGTTTTGACTTTCTTTTTGATATCCCAAAATTCACTTCTTTTCTGGGTTTTCTTCCTGCTATACAAAAATTTTATTTTGCTTCTTTATGAAAGATTTTTATGAGTTCATTTTGTTCTTGTTCTTTTAAAAACTTACTTTTAACAATTAGTTATTTTCATTTCTTTTTCTATAAAAGAAGTATCATATTCATTTTCTATAAACTTTTTGTTGTCTAAAATTTGATATAGAAAATCGATATTCGTATCTACTCCTTCAATAACAAGCTCTGCAATTGCACTTTTCATCTTGCAAATACTTTCTTTTCTATCTTTGCCATGTACAATTAGTTTTGCTATCATAGGATCATAGCAACTTGGAATAGTATACCCTTCATAAATTGCTGTATCTATTCTTATGCCATTTCCACCTGGCAAATGTAAACCTGTAATTTTTCCTGGGCAAGGCATAAAATTTTTGCTTGGATTTTCACTGTTAATTCTACATTCCATACTATGTCCTTTTATTTCGATTTCTTTTTGTGAAAAAGATAATTTTTCACCACTTGCAATTCTAATTTGTTCTTTTACAATATCAATTCCAGTAACCGCTTCTGTTACAGGGTGTTCTACCTGAAGCCTTGTATTCATTTCCATAAAATAATAATTTTTGTCTTTATCTAATAAAAATTCAATGGTTCCTACATTGGTATACCCTATTTCATTTACTGCATTTACTGCAATTTTGCCCATCTTTTGTCTTATTTTATCTGAGATAATAGCAGATGGAGTTTCTTCTATTATTTTTTGATGATGTCTTTGAATAGAACAATCTCTTTCTCCTAAAGATACAGCATTTCCATGTTCATCTGCTAATATTTGGACTTCTATATGTCTTGGATTTTCAATAAACTTTTCTAAGTAAATTCTATCATCATTAAACGAATTTTTTGCTTCTTGTTTTACTAGTTGATAAGCTCTTTTTAGTTCTTCTTTTGTATATACAATTCGAATTCCTTTTCCGCCTCCGCCACTAGATGCTTTTAAAATAACTGGATATCCTATTTTATCTGCTAATTTTTCTGCTTGCTTTTCATTTTCTAAAACTCCATCAAATCCAGGTACAACTGGTACTCCAGCTTTTTTCATAGTTTCTTTTGCTTTTGCTTTATCTCCCATAAGAGAAATCATCTCTCCTGAAGGTCCTATCCATTTAAGCCCTATTTCACTACACATTTTAGCAAAATGACTATTTTCTGATAAAAATCCAAAACCTGGATGAATACTATCACATCCTGTTAAACAAGCTGCCTCAATAATATGATTTCTATTTAAATAACTTTTGGTAGCTTTAGCAGGTCCTATACAAATAGCTTTGTCTGCTAATTTTACATGTAATGAATCTTTATCTGCTTCAGAATAGATAGCAACTGTTTCTATTCCTAATTCTCTACAAGCTCTTATAATTCTAACTGCTACTTCTCCACGATTTGCTATTAATATTCTTTTTAGCATTTTATTTTCCCTTCTTTATTCATTTCAAAATCTCTTTTTCAAACTCAGTCAATATCTTAAAAACTGCAAATTGCTTTCTATCACTTATTTTTATATGTATTTTATAAAAACTTACACAATAGCAAAAGTAAGCTCGCCTTTTGCAGCAATCTCTCCATTTACAGTTGCTATTGCCTCTCCTACACCAATTGGACCTTTTTGTTTTATAATTTTTACTTCTAATTTTAATTGGTCTCCTGGCACTACTTTTCTTTTAAACCTAAGTTTATCAATTCCACCAAATAAAGCATTTTTACCTCTATTTTCTTCTTTAGAAAGAATTGCTACCGCACCAGTTTGTGCTAATGCCTCTACAATTAGAACTCCTGGCATAATAGGGTTACCTGGAAAATGTCCTGCAAAAAATGGCTCATTGATACATACATTTTTATAGGCTGTGCAAGCTTCTCCTATTACTAATTCTTCTACTTTATCTATCATTAAAAATGGAGCTCTTTGTGGAATGATTTTCATAATTTCATTTACATCTAACATCTTTTTCTTTCCTATCTTTTTTATATTCTTTGAAAAACATTTCTTTGTTATTATTTACAAAATCAATCTATTTTCTAATCCTATTTTATTTTAAATAGGACTGTGCCATATTCTATTAAGTCTTCTTCTTTACAACAAATTTCTACTATTTCTCCATCTAGGTCACTTTCTATTTCATTCATTAATTTCATAGCTTCAATAATACAAAGTACATCACCTTTTTTAACTCTATCTCCTACCTTTACAAAAGGGCTAGCAGAAGGAGATGCTTTTGCATAAAAAGTACCTACCATAGGAGATGTTATTGTTTTAAAGTTTTGTTCTTGTTCTACTACTTCTTTGTTTTGATTATCTACACTATTTTGTTGTATATTTAATTCTTGTGGAACTGTTTTTATGGGAGCAGCCACCATTTGGGCTGATAATTCATTTTCCTTTTTCATACTAATTTTCGTTCCATCTGCAAGTTCAATATTGATTGATTCTAATTTGGAATTTTCCATATCTTTCATTAATTGTTTAATTTGTTCGTAATCCATATTCTAACTCCTTTTAACTTTTATAAAAAGTCAATTGTAAGACTGTTTCTTGTATGTTATTTACTCTGCTTGAAGTAATTTTTTTATTTACTTCAAATTTTATTCTTCCCATTTTTTTAAAATAATGGAGCTGTTATGTCCTCCAAATCCTAGTGAATTTGACATAGCATATTTAATTTCTACATTTCTACCTTCATTTGGTACAATGTCTAGGTCACATTCTTCATCTTTTACTTCGTACCCTATGGTTGCTGGTACATATCCTTCTTGTAAAGCTTTTGCACATACGATTGCCTCTACTGCTCCTGCTGCACCTAATAAATGAGCTGTATTTCCTTTTGTAGAACTAACCATTACTTTACTGCTATGTGCTCCTAAAGCTGTTTTAATTGCCATTGTTTCTGTTTTATCATTAAGTGGAGTAGAAGTTCCATGTGCATTAATATAATCAATTTGTTCTGGCTTTATTTTGGCATCTTGAATGGCATTTACCATCGCTCTTGCTCCACCTTCTCCTCCTGGTGCAGGTGAAGTAATATGATATGCATCTGAGCTTGCTCCATACCCTACTATTTCTGCATAAATTTTAGCATTTCTTTTTTTAGCGTGTTCTAGTTCTTCTAGTACTAATATTCCTGCTCCTTCTCCCATAATAAAACCATTTCTTTCTTTATCAAATGGAATACTTGCTCTTTTAGGATCTTCTGCTTGTGATAATGCTTTAATATTGGCAAAACCTGCAATCCCGCTTGGTGTAATAGAAGCTTCGGTTCCACCTACTACTACTGCATCTTGATAGCCATGTCTTATTAGTCTAAAACTTTCTCCTATTGCATGTGTACTACTTGCACAAGCTGTTACCATACAAAAAGATTCTCCTTTTAACCCTAAATCAATTGCTACATTTCCTGCTGCAATATTAGTAATACTCATTGGAATATACATAGGAGAAATTCTATCTGGCCCTTTTTCTACTAAGTTTCTATTTTGTTCTTCTAGGGTTTCTAATCCTCCCATACCAGAACCAATTACTGTTCCTACTCTTGTCATATCTGTATTTTCTGATGTTATTCCACTTTTCTCTAAAGCTTCTCTTGCAGCTATCATCGCAAATTGACAAAAACGATCTAATCTTTTTGCAATTTTTGCTTCAAAATGTTCTTCTGCTTGATAATTTTTAATTTCTGCTGCTAATTTTGCTTTTTGATTTGTACTGTCAAATAAGCTAATTGGTGTAATGCCACATTTTCCTTCTTTAATACTTTTCCAAAACTCGTCTACATTATTTCCAATAGGTGTAATTGCTCCTATTCCTGTAATTACTACTCTATGTTCCATTTTTTCTTTCTCCCTTTTTTCTTAATTTTAAAAATTTGCTATTTTATAGAAAAAAACTATTTTTTATCTTAGTAAGATATATAAGATTTTTCCCTATACACCAAGTTCAAGTTCCCTTAATTTAAATCTATTAAACTCTGCTACAACTAATGATTATTTTTTAGTTACATAAGCATACCACCATCTACATTAAGTACTTGCCCTGTAATATAAGTATTTTCTTCATTGGCCAAGAAATAAACTGCATTTGCTACTTCTTCAGCTGTTCCCATTTTTTTAAGTGGTATTTGCTCTGCTATTTTTTCTTTTACTTCTTCTGATAATACTGCTGTCATATCTGTTGTAATAAAACCTGGTGCTATACAATTTGCTAAAATATTTCTACTTGCTAATTCTTTTGCAAGAGACTTTGTAAATCCTATTATTCCTGCTTTAGAAGCTGCATAATTACATTGACCTGCATTACCACTTACCCCTACTACTGATGAGATATTTACGATTTTACCATATCTTTTTTTCATCATAAATGGAACTACATTTTTAGTCATATTAAATGTTCCTTTTAAATTAACTTCTATTACTTTATCAAATTCTTCTTCTTTCATTCTTGCAAGTAAATTATCTTTTGTAATTCCTGCATTATTTACTAATACATCTATTTTTCCAAACTTTTCTATTGCTTGTTTTACTAATTGTTCACAAGATATAAAGTCTGTAACATCTGCTTTTATAAACATAATTTCTTGATTATCTTCTTGTTTTAATTCTTGCACAAGCTCTTTTATATTTGTATTATCTGAAACATAATTAATTACTAGGTTGTACCCTTTTTGTGCAAATTTTTCTGCTACTTTTTTTCCTATTCCTCTAGAACCACCTGTAATTAATGCCACTTTTCTTTCTTCCATTTTTCTTTACTAAGAAATCCTTTATTTTTAAAGTCTTTCTCTTCCTTTCTCTAATTTTTATCTATTCTTTAAAAATTGTAGTTTTTATTCTAAACCTTTCTAGTAAGCTTTTTAACTTGCTATTCGTTTATTCCAAATTCTTTTAACAAGTTTTGTAAATCTTCTACCTTTTGAATACTATATACTTTTGCCTCTTTATTTTCTTTTCTAACAAAACCTGATAATGCTTTTCCTGGTCCTATTTCTATATAGGTATCTATTCCTTCTTTTTGCATAGTTTGTATGGTTTTATCAAATCTAACTGGTGATATAATATGTTTTGCTAAAATAGCTTTTATATCATCTGTTTTTGTATAAAAAGTTCCATCTATATTTTTGATTACTCTATTTTCTGCTATTTCAAAATTTGCCTTTTCTAATTCTTCTTTATAACATTTGCTTGCTTCTATTAATTTTTCAGTATGAAATGGACCACTTGTATTTAATTTTACAATTCTTTTTGCTCCTGCTTCTTGTAAACTAGTGGTAATTTCTTCTACTATTTTTTCTTCTCCAGTTACTACTATTTGACCTGAATAGTTGTAGTTTGCAGGAACAACAAATCCATTTGCTTTTTGGCAGATTTCTTCTATTTTACTTGCCTCTAAGCCCATAACTGCAATCATACTATACTTTTCATTTGGCACTTTATTTGCCATAAAATAGCTTCTTCTCTCTAACAATTTAAGGCCATCTTCCATACTTAATATATTACTATCTATTAAAGCAACATATTCTCCTAAACTTAAACCTACATCTATATCAGCTACAATTCCATATTTTTTAAGTACCGCTAAAATAGCAAGACTAGTAGTACTAATAGCAAGTTGCGTATTTATGGTATTACTTAGTTCTTCTGCCTCTGTTTCAAAACATAATTTAGCTAAGTCTCTTCCTACCACGCTACTTGCTTTTTCGTAAACTATTCTTGCTTCTTGATATTTATGAAAAAAGTCTTCTCCCATTCCTGTGAACTGTGCTCCTTGCCCTGGAAACATAAAAGCTATTTTCATTTTCTTCCATCCTTTCTTTCAGGCTTCAACTTTTTTCTTATTTTATTCTATTTAATTGTTTTTTTCTATTAGTCTGACTGTTCAGTTTTTATTGATAATCAATAAATCTGCCTTTTCTTAGACTATTCTGCATAAGCGCTCATGCCCTAGAGTTTTATCTATTTTTTAATTTCATCTAAACGATATTGCCCTAGTTTAGACTTCCCAATTTGCACCAGTGCTCATAAAGTAGGTCTTTCACCTACTTTGGATTTTATGTTTCATAACTTTGTTCAACTGTTTTACTTTCGTATCATATTGCATTCTGTTACTATTACATAAACTGTTTTAGAGTTAGCTAAATGCTAACCCTAAAACTATATACGACTGCCTGTCGTACAAAAAGACTAGTTCCGAAGAACTAATCTGTCTATAAATTTAATTATTTAACAACTTTACTTAATTATTAAGATAATTGTAAAAACACTTTTAATTTTCTTTGTTATCTTCTATTAATTTATTTACATTTATAGCAGGTAAAATCAGTGCATTTACATTTGCACTAGCTGTATAAGTTGATACAATTGCTCTTATATAAGGATATAGTATTGCTATTGCATTTTTTATAAACTTCTCTGGTTCTTCTCCTTCACATTCAAATTTTCCTGTTACACTCATTGTAATTTCAAAAGGATAATTATTTTCTTCTGCGTCTTTAAAAACCTCTACCTCTAGTACTATATCCATATTTTTCTTATCTATTTTTATCTCAGGTATTATATTAAGTTTTATTGATGTTCCATCATCTTTTTGAATAAATCTTTCATTGTTTCTAAAATTAATTTCATTAACTATGTAATTATTAAATTTTAATATACTATTAATATTCTTCATCATTATGCAACCTCCACTTCTTCGTTTCTTTTATTTCGTTTTAATATTGTACTAAACCAGTTTGAACTTGTCCTATTTTTTCTATGTACATATTCATTATTTTTATCAAAATAATAGCAATTTTCTTCAATATCATATTTCCCTATATCAGTATTTTGCAATGCTGTTTGCAATGCAATTTGTAGCATTTCTTTTTCCTTGTCTTCTTTTATTACCTCTTTAATAGCTTCTTTAATTATTTCCTCTGGAATTTCATTAAAATCTGCTATTAATTTATTTATCATATTAGGGTCATTTATCATTCTACTTTCCTCCTATTGGCTACAATCAAATTATATAAACTTTCTAATTCACTTTCGTCAAATTCATATTCTTTCTTTTCGATTATCGCATTTTCATTCTTTACACAAATTTGCTTTTGTAATCCTACGAAAAAATCTCCTTTATGTTTGATTTCCTTTTTAAATATTTTTTTAGGATATATAGCAGAAA
Source organism: uncultured Clostridium sp. (assembly GCA_947073285.1). Lineage (GTDB taxonomy): Bacteria > Bacillota > Clostridia > TANB77 > CAG-508 > CAG-273. The sequence continues at coordinate 20,991 of CAMTJT010000019.1, forward strand.
TAACATCAAAACTAGAAAAAAGTTTAATTCCTAATTTATTCTCTACTTTTTCAATTATTCTAATAGTTTTTATATCTTCTTCTTTTTGTAAATCTTCTTTTTCTCTTGAGTCACATGATTTTTCTATTGTTGCTATTATTTTTCTATATGTATCATATCCAATTCCAGAGTTAAGGTCTAATAACTGAAATTTTTCTATATCTATCTTTGCAACTATTACACCACACTCATTTCTTATGATTTCATAACTTCTTGCAAATTCTTCTATGCTAATATAATTCCATTCAACTGCATAGTATAAATCTTCATAAAAATATATTCCTGCTCCTAGCCAATGGGTTCTATAAGGTGTTGATACTGAAGGCTTAAAACCATTTCTTAAAATGCTACTTATATTATCAGATTTAGTTGCATGATATACAGTTAATTCTTGCATAAACTTTCCCCTATAATATTTATTTAGATTATTTCCATTTATGATTAATTTATTCATTAATTATAACATATATTTATGTAAATTTCAATTTTTTATAATTTTCTTTTGAATTATGATATAACATATACTAATTAAAAGTCAATACACCTTTTAAAATTCGCTTTATAATCAATTTTAAGCTTTTTTATATTTTAAATATATAATTATGCCTAAAAGCAAAAAAATAGCTAGGCAATTAAGCCTAGCCTTTATTTTAACAACAATTCGGTAGTTTTAGCACTCATATAGCCATCAACAGTTAAACCGTGGTCTTTTTGGAATTGTTTGGTCTTTTTCTCACAATCAGGTCCAAATGAACCATCAATATCTATTATGTATCCATGTCTACATAGTTGTTTTTGAATGAATTTTCTGTTTTCACATGGATTTTCCTCCACTCTTTGAATACTATTCTCTATAAATATCTTTCTTTATTATTATTTTTTCCACCTCTTCTAAAATTTTAGCAATAATTTCTTCTCTTTCAAACTCCTTACTAAATTCTTTTCTTAAAGAAGTAGCTATCATTTGCAACTCTTCTGGAAACTCTATCTCATTTACATTAAATCCTATTCCAATATATAAATTTGTTACTTGTTCTTTTTGGCTAACACTTTGTGTTAAAATTCCTGCTATTTTTTTACCATTTAGTAGTAAGTCATTTGGTTGTTTGATGGTTAATTCATAGCCATATAACTGATATATTGCCTTTTGTATTGCTTGTGCTATTTTAATGGTAAGTCCTTCTAATTTACTAATATTTATATGAGGATATAAAATTAAAGTCATCATAATATTTTTTTCTTTACTTGCAAGCCATTTTCTATCTTTTGTTCCTTTCCCTTGTGTTTGAAAATCTGTTAACACAATACTGCCATTTGCAAGCTTCTCATCTGCCATTTGTTTTGCTATTTCTTGTGTAGAAGTAATTTCTTTAAAATATAAAATATGCTTTCCTAAAAACTTTGTATTTGCTTTATTTATTTTCTCTAAATCCATTTTGTACCTTCTTTATTCTTTATTTTTTATTTATATTTGTAATTATTTTTCTTTTTATTGGTTTAGCAATATATTTTTTAGTTTTTCCTATACAATAAAATATCGCAATTGAGCCTACCTCAATTGCGACATTTTATTATTCTTTTGGTTCTGGTGCTCCTACTGGGCAAACCCTTGCACATGTTCCGCATCCTATACAAGCATTTTCATCAATTTCATATTTGCTATCTCCTTGTGAGATACAAGATACTGGGCAACTTGCAGCACATGCTCCACATCCAATACATTTATCTGTAATTTTATATGCCATGTTGTTTCACCACCTTTCGTTTCTACTATTACTACTATTTAATTACTGCCTTTTCTTGATTTACTCTTCTATTTATTTTAGTTTAAGTTTGATACGATTATTTAATATTGGTATTTTTATGACTCTTAAAAAGATATTTGCTAATATTTTATTAAATATCATCATCTTGATTTTGATCTAATTTTTCTAATTTTTCTAATTCTTCTAGTTCTTTTAAATGTTTTCTTTCTTCTGGGTCTAGTTCCTCTTTTCCAATATTTTTAATAATTTTTACTTGTGATGCTGGGTATTTTTTATAAAAGCTTTCTTCACCATCTTTTAATTTTACACGAATGATTTCTTTTAAAGTTTCTATAGATTCTACTGTTCCTTCTCCGTCTTGTGTTTTTACAACTGCTCCAATTTTAGGAAGACGTTTGAGCTTATCTTCATATACTTCTTGTTCATATTTTAAGCAACACATCAGTCTACCACAATTTCCTGAAATTTTAGAAGGATTTAATGATACATTTTGCTCTTTTGCCATTTTAATAGAAACAGTTTCAAAATTTCCTAAAAAGGAACAACAACAAAGTTCTCTACCACAAACGCCATTTCCGCCTATTCTTTTCACTTCATCTCTTACACCAATTTGTCTTAATTCAATTCTTGTTTTAAAAACAGCTGCTAAATCTTTTACTAATTCTCTAAAATCAATCCTACCATCTGCTGTAAAATAAAATAAAATTTTACTATTGTCAAATTTATATTCTACTTCTGTTAAATTCATGTCTAATTTATATTTTTTTATCTTTTCTTCACAAATTTTAAAAGCTTCTTTTTCTTTTTGCCTATTTTCTTCATCATGTTTAATATCTTTTGGTGTAGCAACACGAAGTATTTTTTTTAGTGGTGAATTTAAATTTTCCTCTTGTATATTTTTTTTACTTACAACAACTTCTCCAAGTTCTTGTCCCATGGCTGTTTCTACTATTACTTTATCTTGTTTTTGTACCTCTAGATTTTCTGAGTCAAAAAAGTAAATTTTTCCTGGCTTTCTAAATCTAACACCTACTATCTGTTTCAAATTAAATTCATCCTTTCTTACATAATAATTCAAAAAAGAATTATTATTTGATTTCATTTCTTATGGCTAGCTTTGCTTTGCACCAATAACTAACTTGATTTAGTTTAGCTCTTCCCATAGTCTTAGTAGTAAAAAATCTATAGACATATCATAATTAGCATTTGCTAAAATTTTCTGTTTTGTTTTTTCGATAACTCTAATTGCTCTTTCGTAACAAAGCTGATTCTTCTTTTTTAATAATTGATAAAATACTATTGTCATATATTCTAATAATGAAATACTATTTTCTTTTGCACTATATAATACTTCTGCTTGCCTCCATATTTGTGTTATATCTTGTTTATGCAGATTTTGTATTAACTGTTCTATTTGTAAGTATTGTTCTTTTTCTTCTTCTATTTTTAAGGCTTTTCCAATACTACCTTCACTATTTTTTAGCATATTTTCGGTTATTCCAGTATCTAAGCCTTTTTCTTTTAAGTATGCTAAAATCTTTTCCTCTGGTATTTTTTCAAAATAAATTTTGGTACAACGTGATTTTATGGTAGTTAATAACTTACTTTCATTTGAAGTTAATAAAATAAGTATAGCATATTCTGGCGGTTCTTCTAGAGTTTTTAATAAGGCATTTGCACTTTCTCTTGTCATAGTTTCAGCATTAGAAATGATATACACTTTTTTAGAAGAGGTAACTGGCTTTTCTGCTATTTTTTCTTGCAGAAATCGTATTTGTTCGATTTTAACAGCTTTTCCTTCTTCTGGCTCTATAACCATAAAATCTGGATGGCTTTCTCCCATAAATTGAATACAAGATTTACAATGATTACATGGCTTTTTTTCTTCATCTTCACAAAGTACCATTTGTGCAAATTCAGTAGCAAATAAACTTTTTCCTATGCCCTCTTCTCCAATAAATAAATAACTATGAAGTAAGTTCTTAGTTTCTACTGCTTTTTTCAATAGTTCTTTATTTTTTTCATTGCCTATTATGTTTTGAAAAGCCAATTTTGTGCCTCCTCTATTCTTATTCCTTTGCTATTTATGTTTATTAAACCCTTATCATTACTATCTTTATTAAAGTTCTGCCCATTTAAACCTTTTGAGACATCTTTTCTTAATTTACTACTAATTTATTTTTACAATTCTATTTCTACGCTTTAAACTTTGCCCCATAAATCTAATGGCCAAAAACGTATCCATACTTTACTTTCTATTTTTTCTAGTGGAATACAGCCAAATTCTCTACAGTCTGTAGATTGACCTCTATTATCTCCCATTGCAAATACGCAATTTTCTGGAACAATAAAATCACTAAACGCTACTCCAGTATTTCCAACTCTTTCTGGCGTTTGTTTTTCTGGTACTAAATAAGGTTCTTCTAACTCTTGATCATTAATATATACTTTTCCATCTTGAATTTTAACATGCTCTCCTGGAAGTGCAATAACTCTTTTTATATAACTTTCTTTATTTATTTCTAAGACATAATACGTAAATTTACTCCACCAATTTTTTGGCTCATTTTCATATTTAGCAATTGGACTATTTACATCAATTTCTGAAAAAGAAGAATATCCTTTAACAGATGGTGCTTCAAAAGTAATAATATCACCTCTTTTTGGCATTTTATGCATAGTTCTATCTAATCTATTTAAAATGAGTCTTTGATTTTCTTTTAAAGTTGGATACATAGACGATTGTTGTACAATTGTTGGAGTACCAACAAAATATTTTACTAATACTGCTAATACAAATGCAATAACAATACATAAAATCCATTCAAGTACGTTTCGTACCTTATCATTTATAACCATTTTTTGTTTATCCCTCTTTCTTAGTCTTGGTTTTTTACTTTTTATTCTTTCGTATTTATTATACTATTTTTTATTGTTCTCATTTTGTACTAATTTCTTTAAGCTTCGTCAATTTATTTTAATCACTTTTGTTTTACTTTTATTTTAGTTTTCTAACTTTTAAGTTTACTTTTTAGCTGGAATTCTAATAACTACTTCTGTACCTTTTCCTGCCTCACTTTTAATATCTATACTTCCATGGTTTTGGGCTAAAATTTCTTTTGCAATAGATAACCCTAAACCTGTTCCTCCCATTTCTCTAGTACGTGCTTTATCTACTCTATAAAATCTTTCAAATATTCTAGTTAAGTCATCTTGTGGAATTCCTATTCCATTATCAATTACTTTAATATAAGCATCATTATACACAAAACCTACATATACTTTTATTATACCCTTTTCTTTTGTATATTTGATTGCATTTGAAATAATATTTAAAATAACTCTTTCTATTCCATATTTATCTGCTTGTACTGGTGGTACATTAGCAGTTACAAAACATTCTACATGATGTTCTTTTTTCTCTATTTCAAATTTTAATCTTTCTATACATTTTTTGGTTAAATCTCCTAGGTCAAATTCAGTTTCTTCTTTTACAATTTTCTTATTATCATATCTCGAAAGTGTTAATAAATCTGTTACTAGTTTGGCCATTCTTCTAGCTTCTGAACTAATTACTCCTAAGAATTTTGCCTGCATTTCTTTATCATAGTCACTTTCTAAAAGAGTATCTGCATATCCCATAATAGAAGTAATTGGTGTTTTTAATTCATGTGATACATCTGCTACAAATTCTTTTCTCATGTTATCTAGTTTAACATGTTCTGTGATATCTTGAATTACTACAATAACACCTGCTGGTTTGTTATTTTCATCTTGAAATGGCGCAAATAACAAATTAACATATTTTTCACCAATATTAAGTCTTTGCTCAGAAGATGTCCAATTTTCTAAGTATACTATTTTTTCTAAGTTGATATCTGCATGTAGTTTTTGAAAAATTTGGTTGAAGTGTTTATCTTGTTTACTTAAATTTAATAATTCTACTGCAGCTGGATTAATATGAATAATACTGCCTTCCATATCAAAGGCGATAATTCCATCTGTCATATGTAATAAAATGGTTTCAATTTGCTTTTTTTGTTTTCCCATTTCATTTAAGTTTTGCTTTAGTTCTGTTGTCATTAATTTAAATGCATTTACTAATTCATCTACTTGTGTTTTTTTATCTCCTGTTTCTGCTATTTCTATTTCTTCACCTTCTGCAATTTTTTCAGCACTTTGTATTAACAAATTAATTGGCTTTACTACTGACCTAGATACAAAATACCCTACTAATAATGTAATGATTGCAAAGATGCCAATTGCAATAGCAGTAATTACCTTTGTTTGCGTAATCTGCTCTTCTAATAAACTTAAAACTTGTTCATCTTGTACTACATTAGTAAGGAGCTTATCATTTTTTTCTAACATACTTATATGAAAAAATGAAAGTGCTCCAATTACAATGATTCCTAATGTAAAAAAGATTAATATTATTTTCGTTTGTATATTTTTTATCATTTTCTTATCCTGTTTTAGCTTTTAGCTATTACCTTATTTTTGTTATTTTATTATATAAATTTTTATAGCAATTATATTTAGATTAGTATGTATTTAGTTTCCTGCTAAATAATAGCCTACTCCTCTTTTGGTAATTAAAATCTTAGGGCTTGAGGTATCTTTTTCAATTTTTTCTCTAATTCTTCTTACTGTAACATCTACTGTTCTAATATCACCATAATATTCATATCCCCATACTTTTTCAAGTAGTATTTCTCTTGTGACAACTTGCCCTTTTTGATTTGCTAAATATCTTAATACTTCAAATTCTCTTAATGTTAAGTCAATAACTTCTCCTCTTACTTTAGCCTCAAATTTATCAAGATCTATCACTAGCTCCCCTAGCTCGATAATACTATTTGCTCTTCTTTCTTCATCAGTTTCTTCATTTTGGTTAGAAATTTCTGCTTTTCTTAAGTTTGCTTTTACTCTTGCCATTAATTCTCTTACACTAAATGGTTTTGTAATATAATCATCTGCACCTAATTCTAGTCCTAAAATTTTATCTATTTCTTCATCTTTAGCAGATAAGATTAAAATAGGAACATTTAGAGTATGTCTAAGACTTTTACAAACAGTTAACCCATCTACTTTTGGAAGCATAATGTCTAATAAGATAAGATCTGGTTTTTCCTCGTTTGCTATTTTAATAGCCATATCACCATCATTTGCCTCTAATGTTTGGTATCCTTCTTTTTGTAAATTATATACTAAAATATCTACAATACTTTTTTCATCATCTACTACAAGAATTTTCTTTTTTTCCTCTTCATTTTGGCTTTCTCCATGATTTGCGATTTCTGGATGTACTGTTTGATAATTCTTATTTTCAACATCTAATCTTCTTTCTTCCACAAAAAATTCCTACCTTTCTTTTTATCTTTTTGGAATTTTATTATTGTTGTAACTGCTATATATTTTATGATAAAACACTATTTTTCTTATTTATAGTTATATCACATTAGTTTTTTTTGTACAAGTTTTTTCACATATTTTTGTAATATTTTTGAAATATTACAGAAATAAAAGTGAAATGTTTTTGAAATACAAGAATTATTTTTAGAACAAAAAAGGCGTTACTAGGTCTTTTCTATATAAATCGAGTAGAGAATAAATAATTATTTTATTTATTCCCTCTCACACCACTGTACGTGCCGTTCGGGCATACAGCGG
>CAMTJT010000020.1 GCA_947073285.1 uncultured Clostridium sp.
ATGGAGTAAAAGCAAGTACAACAGGAAATGTGTATGGAATTTATGATATGAGTGGAGGAGCATGGGAGTATGTAGCATCTTATGCAAACAATGGACATAATTATTTACAAACATATGGAGCAAGTTTAGTAAATAGTAGCAGTGGACATTTAAAACAGGTATATAGTAAAGGAAGTAGTGATGATTATGAGGCAAACTACCAATCGAACAAAGGAAGATATGGAGACGCAGTGTACGAAACATCAACAGCAGGTAGTGGAACAACTTCGTGGTACGATGACTACTCGAGCTTCCCTGACGCGAGCAATCCGTTCTTCCTTCGTGGAGGCCATTACAGTTATGGTTCGACTGCCGGGGCATTCTATTTCACCGACTACACAGGCAATAGCTACAGCAACCACGGTTTCCGCCCTGTCCTTGCTCTGTGATGGAGAGGATACAGTGAATTTACGGATGGAGTATGTGGGGAACCCGCAAAGATACTTGCTTACAGTATTAAAAAATAGTAAGCAAGAAAAGGCACTTACTGCATTAGCATTTCGCAAAAATAAAAATATTTACTTTTTGCGAAATGAGTGCTATAATAATTTCAAGGAAGTGATTAGTTTGAAAATAATAGAAAGAAATTACTTGAAAGAATTAATTGATGTGGTTGGAACACCTGATATAAAAGTTATAACAGGTGTAAGACGTAGTGGAAAATCCAAATTATTAGAAATGTTTAGAAATTATATTAAAGAGAATATAAAAAATGTAAATATAATTAATATAAACTTTAATCTAGTTAAATTTGATAAATTAAGAGATTATTTATCTTTAAATAATTATGTAGAATCAAACTACGTAGAAGGGAAAAAAAATTTTGTATTAATAGATGAAGTTCAAATGTGTAAAGAGTTTGAAAGAACAATAAATAGCTTACATGCGGAGGAAAAATATGATATATATATAACAGGTTCAAATGCATTTTTATTAAGTAGTGATTTAGCTACTCTATTTACTGGTAGAACTTATGAATTGCAAATTTATCCATTTTCTTTTAAAGAATATTTAACTTACTTTAAAAATAATAATATTGAAGAAGCATTTGATAAATATGTTTTTGAAGGTGGATTGTCTGGTTCATATGAGTATGATGATATTAAAAAAAGATATAATTATATAAACGATGTCTATAATGCTTTGATAGTAAGAGATATTAGACAAAAATATAATATACAAAATATTGGACTAATGGATAGTCTTACTGAATTTATGATGGATAATATTTCAAATTTAACATCATATAGAAATATTGCTAATACATTAAATGAGAATAATATAAATGCAAATGATAAAACAATAGCTTCATATATTAATTATTTATGTGATGCATTTGCTTTTTATAAAGTAAGAAGATATGATATTCAAGGTAAAAAATACTTATCTTCAATCGATAAATACTATTTAGTAGACCAGTCATTTAAATTTGCTAAATTAGGGACAAAGAATATTAATTATGGACGAGTGTATGAAAATATTGTAGCTATGGAACTATTACGAAGAGGTTATGAAATATATGTAGGAACTTTATATAACAAAGAAGTAGATTTTGTTGCAATGAAAAGAAATGAAAAATTGTATATTCAAGTATCAGATGATATAAGTTATGATAATACCTTAAAAAGAGAAGTTGAACCATTATTACAAATTAAAGATGCTTACCCAAAGATAATAATTGCCAGAACAAAACATGAAGATTATCAGTATGAAGGGATACAAATATATGATATAGCTAATTGGCTTGCAAATTAGTAATATTTAATACTAATTTGCAATTTATTTGAATGCATCTTTTCAACTTTTTAGATTTTATAGATTAAAAATTAAAGTTTAATATGACATTTTAATTACAATTGTGTTACAAGTTAAAAGAGAATCAAAATTTTTAGAAAAGACAAGCTCTAAAACTAGCTTGGGAGTAAGGAAACCAAAAGAAACTTACTAAAAAGGTAAGTTTCTTTTTGGTACAGTTTTGGTACAGTGAAAAAGGTGAAACGTAAAAAGTACTAAAAAATTGTCAAGTGAAAAGTTAAATAGGGTTAAAAAGTGCCAAAAAATTACTTTTTCTAAGGAAACTACTTGTGCTTTTGATAAATATGTGTTACAATAAAAAACGTTAAAAAGGAAATAAATTCCTTACTTGCAAATAAGTTGCAGGTTATAACCCATAAGGAGGTGAAATATAATGAACAAATACGAAAGTGTTGTCATTATTGATCCATCTGTTGAAGAAGAGAAAGTAAAAGAACTATCTCAAAAATTTACAGATATTATCAATCATGACGGAAAAGTAGAAAAAGTAGAAGAACTTGGCAAAAAGAAACTAGCATATGAAGTTAAGAAAAATAGAGAAGGTTACTATGTAGTAATTAACTTTGAAGCAAATCCAAACTTAATTACAGAGCTAGAAAGAAATTACAGAATTATAGATCAAGTAATAAAATTCATTACTGTAAAAGCTGAGTAAAAACAAAAAGATAAAATTGAGGGCCTTTTATTTATAGAAAGGTAAGGTGTAAAAAATGAACAAAGTAATTTTAATGGGTCGTTTAACTAGAGATCCAGAGGTAAGATACACACAAACAAATAACACATTAGTAGCTTCTTTTAGTTTAGCAGTAAATCGTAGATTTGTTAGACAAGGAGAAGAAAGACAAGCAGATTTCATCAATATCGTAGCATGGAGCAAACTTGGAGAATTTTGCAGTAAATATTTTAAAAAAGGTCAACAAGTTGGTGTAATTGGAAGATTACAAACAAGAACTTGGGATGATGACCAAGGTCAAAAACATTATATGACAGAAGTAGTAGCAGAAGAAGCATATTTTGCAGATAGCAAAAGAGATGGAGAAGCAGGAAATGGTAACTTTGATGCAACATTTGGTACTATGCCAAATACTGCAGATACTGGTTCTGACTTTGAAATTTCTTCAGGAGATGACCTACCATTTTAAGACTTTAGCTAAGAAATTAACTATTGATTGATTTTAAATAGGTTTTTTAGCAAAAAACTTAACTATCATTATAGTAGAAAAAAGTCATATAAAAGATTGAAAAATAACAAGACAGGGGGGAAAGAAAATGGCAGATAAAAAAAATAATAGAAGAAATAATAGAAACAATGATGAAGATTATAATCCAAAATTTAGAAAAGTAAGAAAAAAAGTATGTCCATTATGTGCAGACAAAAACTTAAAATTAGATTATAAAAATGCAGATCAATTAAAAAAATTCATTAATGATAAAGGAAAAATACTTCCAAGAAGAGCAACAGGTGCATGTGCAATTCATCAAAGAGATATTACACTAGCAGTAAAAAGAGCTAGACAAATTGCAATATTACCATATACTCAAGAATAGTAAAAAAATAGATGGGAATTCAATATCCCATCTATTTTTTTAGAAGTTTATAAAATATAAATTGCCTTTACATTGCTCAAGCCAATAATTATGTGTGTACAGATAGTGTTTAGTTTCACTAAAGTAAATGTGAACAAAGCACTCTTTGCCGTTTTCAGTATCTAATGCTAATTGATGTAAAACTGCTTTAAGTTCCCGATGTTCCAACCAATGCTTTAAATGGCTAAAAATAGACAATTTACAATCTCCTCCTACTATAAAGTGTCTAAAGACATGAGAATATTATAATATAATTTGATATAGAATTCAACTCATATTCGAAACTTTTCGGTATTTTTCTCATAGCAATTTGTTTAAAAAAAATAATTTTGTTAATACTAATAATAAAGAAAAATGTTACATACGAGGAGGAACAAAAGTGAAAATAGGAATTGCTTTATCAGGTGGAGGAATTAGAGGTGTAGCACATGCAGGAGTACTAAAAGCTTTAGAAGATAATCAAATTGAAATTGATATCATAGGTGGCACTAGTGCAGGTAGCATGGTAGCGAGTTTATATGCTATGGGGTATAGACCACATACAATTTATAAATTATTCAAAAAATATAGCAAAGAAATTATAAATGCAAATGCTTCATGGTTTTCTAAAATATTTCAAAAAAATGCTAGTATAACAGGAATTCGTAAGGGAGAAGAGATTGAACAAATATATAATAAACTAGCAAAGCAAAAGAAAATACAAGAAATTAGTCAAATAAAAATGCCATTAGTTATTCCAAGTGTAGATATTACAAAATCAAAAGAGTATGTTTTTACAAACTATATTCCAAAAGAAACACCAGATAAAACACAATATATTACAAATGTAGCAATAGGAAAAGCAGTAAGAGCAAGTAGTAGCTTTCCTGCTGTTTTTTCGCCATGCTATATGGAAAAATGCGCTTTTATGGATGGTGGCGTATTAGATAATGTGCCAGTATATGAAGTAAGAAAACAAGGTGCAGATAAAGTGTTAGCAGTTAAGTTTGATGCAGATCCAATTGATGAAAATAGCAATGTAATGGATATTGTTATGAAAACAATTGATATTATGGGAAGTAAAATTTCAAAAGAGAATTTGGAAAATAGCGATTATGTATTAAGCGTTTATACAGATAAAGTTGGCTTATTAGATGTAGAAAAACTAGATAAATGTTATGAATATGGCTATCAAAGTGTGATAGACAATTTAGAAGAAATAAAAAGAATATTTGTGAAATAAATTGATAAAAGAGAAAATAATAGAATATGAAAAATGTTATACAAATGTAACAATATGATATTTTTATGACAATTGTGTAACAATCTAAACAAAGATGATTTAAAAAGAAGAAAATGAGCTTTGAAACATGCTTAGCTGTAAGAAAAACTCCATGAAAGATAAAATATTGCAATGTAACAAAATGAAAGCAAGATAGCATCTTGTTTACTTTTGAAATGACAATAGATATACTCATAATGAAATATTTTGAAAGAATAAAGTAGGTAGAAGAAGTAACCTAGTCAAAAGTAGAGCTTAAACTAGTAATAGTTTATAAAGAGTAATAGGAGGTAAAATATGTTAAGTAGCAGTGAACAAAGACGGAATTACGTTAGTAGCCTTAGTGGTAACCATTGTGGTACTTTTAATTTTAGCAGGAATTACAATTACAGTTGCATTAGGAGATAACGGAATTATTAAAATGGCACAAAAAACAGCAGAGCAAACAAATAGTAGCATGCAAAAAGAGCAACAAGAACTAAATAATGTGTTAGAATGGACACAAAATTATTTAAATAGTGAGGGTAATAGCGAAGAAAATCCACCAATTCCAGAAGAACCAGCAGAAGAATTTTCAAGAGCAAATGGAAATATAGATATTGTATTTGTTAACAAATCGAATAACATCATTAGTGCTGCTGCAGTGCCAACACCAACAATTAGTGGAGATATGGTACCAGTAAAATGGAATGAAGCAAGTAAGGCTTGGTATGTATGTAGAACAAGCGATAATTGGTATAATTATGCAGAAGATGCAAAACAATGGGCAAATATTATGTTAAAAGATGGATTAGTAGTAGAAGGGGTTACAAACCCTAAGACTGCTACAATAGAAGAAATGGCAGGGAAAAAGGTAATGGCAGAGGGGAGTATGTTTGTATATGTACCAAGGTATGCTTATAAAATAGAATATTTATCAGCAGATGGAAGTACAGTACTTGGCTATTCTAATAGTGTAGGAATAGTAGATACACAGGGAAGAGTAGTAGAAGGAACTAGAAAGCAAGCAGTAAAAAAAGTAGGAAATAGCTATATTTTGCACCCAGCTTTTACTAAATTTGAAACAGAAGAATTAACTATGGCAAATGGAGGTTGGAAAGAAGAATTAAATGGAATTTGGGTAGCAAAATTTGAGGCAAGCAGCGTAGAAGGAAATGGAGATAGTAGTTCAGCAGATAATGTAACAACCAAAACAATCCAAATAAAGCCTGGAGTAGCAAGTTGGAGAAATATTTATGTGAATACTATATTTAAAAATTGTCAAAATTATAATAGTACATTAAATAGTCATATGATGAAAAATAGTGAATGGGGAGCATGCATATACCTAAGTAAGAGTATTTACGGAAAAAAGGCAAGTATAGAAAGTAATAATAATGACTCACATTATACAGGAGGAGGAAGTGGAACAGCATATATTAGTAATACAGAACAAAGTACAACGGGAAATGTATATGGAATTTATGATATGAGTGGAGGTTCATGGGAGTATGTAGCAAGCTATATAAATAATGGAGTAAACTCAATAAATAGTAGTGAACATTTAAAACAGGTGTATAGTAAGGGGAACGATGACAGCATTGAAATGAACTATCAAGCAAATAAAGGAATATATGGAGATGCAGTATATGAAACATCAATGGAAGGAAGTTATTCAGTAGGTTCATGGTATGGTGATTATGCATTTTTCCCAGATACGAGAGCACCATTCTTTGAACGTGGAGGATATTACATAGATAATTGGAATGGAGGTCTTGTTTTTAATGGTAATAAATCTTCAAACGAAGATAGTAGTTTTCGCCTTGTACTAGTAACCTCGACCATGTAAAAAAGAGAGCATAATACAACAATAGTATAAAATATTTTGAAATTAGTAAAAAGAGTTTAAAAATGTAAAATAATGTGTTATACTATGAAAAGTAATTCATAGAGAAACAAGCAATTAGAAAAATAGCATATAAAAATATGCTATTAATTTATATAGAATGGAGAAGAACAATGCGAAAAAAGTGGTGGATGTGGATAGTTTTAGGTATTATCATAGCAGTAGTAGTAAGCATAGGAATTGTAATTGCTATGACAAAAAATCCAAAAGAACAAAAGGAAAATGGTAACTTTAAAATAGTAACTTCATTTTATCCAGTGTATATTATGACTATCAATATAACACAAGGTGCACAAAACATAGAAGTAATGAACCTAACACAAAATAATGTAGGGTGTTTACATGACTATACTTTAGCTGCATCAGATATGCGAAAAGTAGAAAATGCCGATGTATTTATACAAAATGGGTTTGGACTAGAAAACTTTGCAAATAAAATTATTAGTACTTATCCAAATTTAAAAATAGTAGATAGTAGTACAAACGTAATGGGAAGAGTAGAGGGGAAAGAAGGTACAAACCCACATATTTGGACAAGTGTAGAAAACTATACAAAACAAGTACAACTAATCACAGAAAAATTAATAGAATATAACCCAGAAAATGCACAAGTATATAAACAAAATAGTGAAACATATTTAAAAACACTAAATGATTTGAAACTAAGATACAGTACAGAATTACATCATTTAAATGGGAAAAAGGCAGTTATCTTAAATGAGGCATTAACGTATCTGGCAAAAGATTTGCAAATGCAAACAATAGAAATTGTAACAAATCATGAAGAAAGTACCTTATCTGCTGAAATAATTAGAAATACTATTGAGAAAATGAAACAAGAAAATATCAAGATTATTTTAGTAGGAGCAGAAGATGACCTAAAAAATGCACAAACTTTAGCAAATGAAACAGGAGCAAAAATATATAAACTAGAAACAGGTTTAACAGGTACTACTAGCAAAGATGCTTATTTAAATAGTATGATAGGAAACTTAGAAATTTTAAAACAAATTCAAGAATTTTAATATAATTCTATGAAAAAAACTGTAATTACATAGGGTATAGGAAAGATTCAATAGAGTAATCTTAAATACTTAGCAAATAGAATAAAAATAAGTTATTTAAATAGTAGAGTAAGATAAATTAGATTAAAAAAGAAGGTGAAAAAATGGGAAAAACAGTAGCATGTGGCTTACATTGTACAAAAATAAATAATATCAATGTAAAATTTGGAAAAGAAGTAATCCTAAAAAATGTTAATATTCATGTGCATTGTGGAGAATTAACAGTTATTATTGGTAAAAACGGAGCAGGAAAATCTACTTTACTAAAAGCAATATTAGGAGAAGTAGAGCATACAGGAACTACTACCTTTACAGATATGAAAGAAAATATTGCAAGAAGAATAAAAATTGGGTATGTACCACAAGCAATTCATATAGAAAAGCATATGCCAACAACAGTATACGATCTATTTGCCTCATGTATATGCTATGTACCAGTTTTCTTAAAAAAAGATAAAAAGATTTATCAAGAGATAAAAGAACATCTAAAACTATTTGGGGCAGAAAAATTAATAGATAAAAGTATAGGAGACTTATCAGGGGGAGAACTACAAAGAGTACTACTTGCTATTTCTACAAAACCAACACCAAACTTACTTATTTTAGATGAACCAGTTTCAGGCATAGATAAAAATGGAACAAAAGATTTTTATGAATTAGTCAATAACCTAAAAACAAAATATGATATGTCTATTTTATTAGTATCACATGATTTAGACTTAGTAAAAAAATATGCAGACAGAGTGATTTTATTAGATAAAGAAGTAATAAAAGAGGGAACGCCAGAAGAAGTATTTAATAGTTTTGAATTCCACCGATATTTTGGGTAGTGTCACTTAGGAGATATATTAGTGGTTGTGACACTAAAGGTAGAAGAGGAGTAATTATGGAAGTAATATATAATATACTAGAAACCATTTTACCATTTGAATTTATGCAGTATGCCTTTATGAAAAATGCACTACTTGCTATCATTTTAGTAACACCAGTTTTTGCAATATTAGGAACCATGATAGTAAACAACAAGATGGCATTTTTTTCAGATGCATTAGGGCATTCAGCATTAACAGGAATTGCCATAGGAATGGTACTTGGCATTACAAATATTAATATATCAATGATATTTTTTGCAATTGTATTTGCCTTAGTTTTAAATTATGTAAAAAACAAAACAAATTATGGGGCAGATACAATCATTAGTGTATTTTCTTCAATTGCAATAGCCATTCGGTTTAGCAATGCTTGCTTCACGGAGGAAACTTTAATAAATACTCCAGTTATTTAGTAGGAGACATTTTAAGTATTAGTAATACAGAAATATTATATTTATTATTTGCATTTATTGCAGTATTGGTATTTTGGTATTTTACTTTTAATAAGCTAAATGTACTTAGCATAAATACAACTTTAGCTAAAAGTAGGGGAGTAAATACAAAATTAATTGACAACATATTTGTTGTATTAATAGCAGTTATAGTTATGATTTCTATTCGCTGGATTGGAATTTTACTTATTAATTCTCTACTTATTTTGCCAGCAGCTTCTAGCAGAAACATAGCTAAAAACATGAGAAGTTATCATCTATTTTCAGTGCTATTTTCACTATTTTCAGGTATAACAGGCTTGATAATCTCGTATTATTGGAACATACCAACAGGTCCTATGATAGTTATTATTTCTGGAATTATTTATTTTGCAACATTTGGACTAAAAAAGGTAGTAAAACAATGAGTAAACACAAAAAACACTTAAAAAGTGCTAAAAATGAATAAAAGATTAACCTGATTTTTCAAGTTAATCTTTATAATAACTTCAAAAGAATTCCCCAGTTATAACTGGGGAATAGTTATTAGGCTTTAAATACCTAAAATCTTTTTAGCCTTTTCCACATCTTCTGAAGTTGCTTCAGGCACACCATCTAAGGCATACTTAAAACCAAGTTCCTCCCACTTAAAACGCCCCATACTATGATAAGGAAGAACTTCTACTTTTTTCACAGAAGAAAGAGAAGAAATAAACTCTTTTAATTTGTGTAAATCTTCTGCTTTATCAGTAATGCCAGGAACTAAAACTTGCCTAATCCATATATCTTTTTGAATATCACTTAAGTATTTGGCAAAAGCTAATTCTTGTTTATTAGAAACGCCTGTTAAATCTTTGCAAATTTCATCATTAATACATTTGATATCTAATAAAAACAAATCTGTTAAATCAATTAACTTTTTAATATCTTCTGTTAATGCAAAATTACCAGAAGTATCTATTGCAGTATGAATTCCTTCTTTTTTAAGTTTAGCAACTAACTCTGTAACAAACCCTAGTTGAAGTAAAGGTTCGCCACCACTTATAGTAACACCACCACCAGAAGGAATAAAATAATTCTTGTATTTTTCTATTTTAGTTAATACATCAGAAATAGAATACATAGTTCCACCACATAAATCCCAAGTATCACGGTTATGGCAGTACTTGCATTTTAAACTACAACCTTGCATGAAAACTACGAACCTAATACCAGGTCCGTCAACAGTTCCAAAAGATTCAAATGAGTGAATTCTAGCTTTTAATTCTTCCATGTTTTAACTCCTCTGTCGCAAGGGGCAAGGGTGCAATAGGGCACAAAGATGGTGTTACAAGGGGACAGGCGTGTTGCGACAAAAATGTTGCGTTACGCCTGTCCCTCTGCGACAAAAAGTCGCGTTACACCTGTCCCCATCACGACATTTTTTAAATTTTCTCGTGAATAGTTCTATTAATAACATCTAATTGTTGTTCTCTAGTTAATTTAGTAAAGTTAACTGCATAACCAGAAACACGAATAGTTAATTGTGGATATTTTTCAGGATGATCCATTGCATCTAAAAGTAGGGCACGGTCAAATACGTTTACATTGATGTGATGTCCTGTTTGAGCAAAGAAACCATCTAACATACTTACTAAGTTATTAGTTTTACCATCTTCATCTTTTCCAAGTGTATTTGGAGTAATAGAGAAGGTATAAGAAATACCATCTTCAGAATACTCGTAAGGAAGTTTAGCAATTGTATTCATAACAGCTAAGGCTCCGTTAGTATCTCTACCATGAAGTGGGTTAGCACCAGGTCCAAATGGTTCTCCATCACGTCTACCATCAGGAGTATTACCTGTATTTTTACCATATACAACATTTGAAGTAATAGTAAGAACAGATAGGGTAGCTCTTGAATTTTTATAAGTGTGATGTTTTTCTAATTTTTTCATAAATGTTTTTACAACATTAACAGCAATTTCATCAACTCTGTCATCATCATTTCCGTATTTAGGGAAATCTCCTTCAACTTCATAATCAATAGCTAAACCAGTTTCATCACGAATAACTTTTACTTTTGCATATTTAATAGCAGATAAAGAGTCAGCTACAACTGATAAACCTGCAATACCACATGCCATAGTTCTTAAAATATCTCTTTCTTGATCATGTAATGCCATTTCTAATGCTTCATAAGAATATTTATCATGCATATAGTGAATCATATTTAAAGCTTTAATATAAGTTTTAGCAACATATTCCATCATAGTATCGAATTTAGCCATTACTTCATCATAATTTAAATATTCAGAAGTGATAGGCTCAAAACGTGGAGTGATTTGTTTTCCAGATTTACAATCTCTACCACCATTAATAGCATATAGTAGAGTTTTTGCTAAGTTAGCTCTAGCACCAAAGAATTGCATTTGTTTACCGATTTTCATAGCAGATACACAACATGCAATGCCATAGTCATCTCCTAAAGTAATTCTCATTAAGTCATCATTTTCATATTGAATAGAAGATGTTTTAATAGAAATATCTGCACAGAATTTCTTGAATCCTTCTGGTAAATGAGTAGACCATAAAACAGTTAAGTTTGGTTCAGGAGCAGGACCTAAGTTAATTAAAGTGTGTAATACTCTAAAAGAGTTTTTAGTAACTAAGGTTCTACCATCAATACCCATACCACCAATACTTTCAGTTACCCAAACAGGGTCACCACTAAATAAAGCGTTATATTCAGGTGCTCTTAAGAAACGAACCATTCTTAATTTCATAACAAAATGATCCATCAATTCTTGAGCTAGTTCTTCTGTTAAGGTACCATTTTTTAAATCTCTTTCAATGTAAATATCTAAGAAAGTAGAAGTTCTACCTAAACTCATAGCAGCACCATTTTGGTCTTTAATAGCACCTAAGTAACCAAAATATAACCATTGAAATGCTTCTTTTGCAGTTTGAGCAGGTCTAGAAATATCAAAACCATAACTTTCTGCCATAGCTTTTAAATCATTTAAAGCAAGAATTTGGTCATGAATTTCTTCACGGTTACGAATAATTTCTTCTGTCATTTCATCTGAATCAATCTTAGAAAATTCGTCTTGTTTTGCTTCAATTAAAGCATCTATACCATATAAAGCAACACGTCTATAGTCACCAATAATTCTTCCACGACCATAACCATCTGGAAGACCAGTAATTAAGTGTGAACTTCTAGCTGCTCTAATATCTGGTGTATATACAGCAAAAACGCCATCATTATGTGTTCTTCTTAAATCATGATATATATGTGAAATTTCTTCATCTACTTTGTAGCCATAACTTTCGCAAGATTTTTCTACAATTCTAATACCACCATTTGGCATAATAGCTCTTTTTAAAGGAGCATCAGTTTGAACGCCAACGATTTCTTCTAATTCTTTATTAATATATCCAGGGGCATATGCATTAATAGCAGATGGAGTTTTTGTATCTACATCTAATACATCTCCATTTTCTCTTTCTTTTTTAAATAGTTCTAATACATCTTCCCATAATTTTTTTGTTTTTTCAGTAGCTCCTGTTAAAAAGGAACTATCTCCTTCATAAGGTGTATAGTTAGATTGAATAAATCCTCTAACATCAATTTCTTTTGTCCATTCGCCTTGTTTGTTAAAACCTTCCCATTGTTTAAAGTCCATATAAAATCCTCCTTGTAATTGATTAAATATAAGAATAAATTAAATTATTCCACATCCTATTAATCATATCATAAATCCACTAAATTAGCAACAATTTTTGACAAAAATTTGTCACTTTGGGGACGCAAAAATTTGTCACTTTGGGGACGTACTCATTTGTGACATTTTTGTTACTGGATGGACACACTTTATGAACGTATGTACAAAAAGTAACACAGTAAGTTGCATATAATGGTTTATAAATGCTGTATCATTGATAAGGCTATTTAACTTTTGTCACAAATGAGTACGTCCCCAAAGTGACACCAAAAAAAGAGCAAGAAAAAACTTTCTTACTCTTAATATAACCTTTTTTTTAGAACTTATTCTTCTTCGCTAATTACTCTAGCAATTTTGTATATTAATTTTTGCTTCTCAGGAGAAACTGAATTTAAAATATCATTAAATTCAGATGTAAGATAATTACTAGAGTTACTAGATGTACCATTTAAGATGTAACCTTCTGAAACACCTAAAATGTCGCAAACTTGTGCTAATCTTTTAAGGTTAATGTGAGAATTACCTCTTTCAATTCTGCTTAAGAATGCAATAGAAACATCTAATTGTTCTGCTAAGTTTTCTTGAGTCATTTTCTTGTCTGTTCTAGCTTTTTTCAATCTTTGACCAATAATAGTGTAATCAAGTGCCATAAAATTTTCCCTCCATATTTATATATAAATTATATATAGCATTTATCCAAAAAACTTCAAAGAAACCTATAGGTTAAAACGCCTTAATTTATCAGTTAATAAGCCATATTGTTAGTATGTACAATAAAAGATAAAATATGCAGAAAATAAAGAAAAAATCGTATGAGAATTTGGAAAAATATTACAGCTGATAAAGATGAAATAAAATTGAGAATTTCGACAAAAAACGACGATAAATGTCGAAAGATAACATACAAATTTTAAAATGTAAATAATAGAAGGGTTAAATAATTACTAATAAAACAATAAAATATGATAAAAGACTTTATTTATGTACGCATTTATACTAACGATAGATGAAATAGTCAATTAATAAAATAAATGCAACAAAAGAAATATACGGAAAATATTGACATAATATAGGCGCTGTGATATAGTATTGCCAGCACAAATTTTAAATCCCAAATTTAATGTGTATGGAGGTAAACTAACATGACAGAGCAAACTATGGATCCTCGGAATGAGCAGATGGGTGTAAATGGTGGCATACCCGCAATGTCTGTAGAACAGATAGGTGCAAATGGCGGTGTGCAGGTCATGCCTACAGTACAGGTTAGTAGTGCACAGGCGGTGTCTATGGCACAGATTGGCGTAAGTGTGAATATGCCAATAAAACCTGAAGAAGTATTGCCCTTGAATTGCCAAGCGGCACTTGCTTCGTATACTGAGGCAGAGCAAGAAGAAATTATGGCTCTTGCAGATAGTATTGATGTCAGGCAGATTGAAAATGTTATGAGTTATGGAGCAGTAGCTTTGAAACGGACATTTGACCAGTGTGGAGATTTTTTGAAAGATGAAAGAGGGTCTCAGGCTGACCAAATGGTAATTAAACAAGTGATTGAACTTTCCAAAAGAGCTACTGAGAGCTATGAGGACTTTAACATTGAACTGAGAGAACCTGGGCTTTTCCAAAAGTTTTTACTAGGACTTATGGGAGTGGGAAAAAATGCACGAACTAAAAAGCTCCAAGAAAATGCAGCAACCAGTTATAAGCTTTTGGCTGACCTGAAGGCTTCTTGTGAATCTTGGTTGGGAATTTTAAAAAAGGCTTATGGTGAAATTGACTATTCTGTGAAAAGCGATATTGAAACAGCAGCATTGTTGGAAAAATTTATTATTGCTGGAAGATTGGCTGATGGACGTATTCAACAAGAGATGCTGGCTGTTCAAACGCAGTATCAAACAACAGGTCTTCAGCAGCATATTCAGGAGTTCCAAGTACTTGAAGAAGGGTATAAGCTTTTCCAGATTACCATGAACAATTTGGAAAAGTCTCGTATCATGTATCAGCTTAGCCTTGGGCAACTTGCTTTGGTTAAGAGAAGTAATAGGAATGTTCAGATTTCTATTCATACTCAGGTTGACAATAGCATGGCACTTATTGGTCAGCAACTTAGGAATGCTATTTTGGATGCCAAAACCAGAGAAGTTCTTGAAGGCCAAAAGGCTATTGCCAAATTTAACGATGAACTCATGAAAGAGGTTTCCAAAACAGTTGGCATTACAGGCGAAGAGACAGAGCGGCTAATTTATGCAGGATTTTATAATATGGAGGCTGCAAAGGAGGCTGTAACCACTGTTATTAATAGCTGCAAGGCAATTGAAAAAACGGCAACCGACATGCTTCCTAAAATGAGAGCAGATATGACTCAGATTGAGACTTTGCTCAAAGAACTGGAACCTGCAATTGGTTCTATAGAAACATTGAAAGCAGGGAACAGCACACCTACAAGTGTAGGTTCTGGACAATTGAAATTCTAAAAAATAGAAAACGGGGGGAAATTAGCAAATTTCTCCCCGTTTTCTATTGAATTTACATAAACTATATGATATAATCTCGGCATAGTTCTAAAAGAATGATTAATTATTGAAAGGAGATTGAGAAATTATGATTATAACTTCTCAGGGATTTGGTCATTTTAGAGAGGGACTTAATAACCAGGACTTTGGAATAGAGACTCCACGGATGCTATTGGTATTAGATGGCTGTAGTGGAGCAAAATATTCTGAAGCAGGAGTGAGGTTGTTTGCACAACTTTTCTCTCGAAAGGAGGATTTTGATAGCGTAGAGAAATTTGAAGAAAATGTCAAAAGTGTCTTTGATGACATGATTGCAATGGGAGCAAAGTATTACAAAACACCAGAAGAGCTGGAAAATGACTTCATTATGGAAAACTTGCTATTTACTATTATTGCTTGTTTTCAAACTGAAAAGGAGTACATCGTAAAGCTATTTGGAGATGGCTATATAGCTACACGGAATAAGCGAGGCAGCATTAGCTATATGAAGTTTTATTATGGTTCTCAACCGCCATATTTCGCATATCGATATTGTGATGAGTGCGGAGGAGAATTTAAGAGCTACAATTTTAAAACAATACATTTTGATAAATCAATATTCCCCAAAATTGCTATTGCAACTGATGGTATTATGCCAATTGCAAAAGGTGATATAGGTGGAGTAGATGCTTATTTGTTAGATGCCAATCAAGCATATGCTCAGTTGCTAATAAAAAGCAATAATAGATACTTTGAAGATGATGTTACAATAGCAACCTTTGATCAACAATCAATCATACCAATAGTTCAAAAGGATGTTGCAATCACAGCAACTGATGATAGCAAGGTTACCCAAACACAAGAAGAGGGTGTCACAGTTGTACAAATAAGTGATAATGAAGCTAAAGGCAGTAACATACCTGTAGGAACAGCAAAGCTCAATACAACCATAGAAATGCAGGGAGGTACACAATAAATGAAGTTGTTTGAAACTGATAAGAGCAAAGCCATTAGTGCTACAAAGGCTAATGCTACAGAAACTAATATTGCAGAAGCTGATGCTACAAAGGCTAGTGGCGTAAAAGAAGTAGTAGCCCAAAAGGCTAGTGATACTAAGCAAGAAACAGTTAAGGACAGCCACCAAGAGAAAAAGGCAAAAAGTGATACCAAAAAGAAAAAACAACAAAAAGGTTTTAGACTACCTTTTAGAAAAAATGAGGAGGAAAGCTTAGAAACAAAAAGCGATACTGTTCAAAAAGAACATTCAACAGTAGCAACTACACCATATACAGCTTTTCCTACAACTGGTGGAAAGCCAAGTTATGTTTATAAACCTTATAAACCATTGGTAGATGAGAAATTAACCATCTTATTAGTAGAAAATACTAGTGAGGTAGCAAAAGAACTTCCTACCATTATCAAAATTATTAATGGCATTGTAAAACATGGAGTTGTATGTATTATCAATTATGGAAGTAAATATAAACAAAGTGTAATTATGCCAGTTTCTGAGATTAATAACACAGAGATTTTGATAAGTACAGATTTGGGAGAAAATGCTTGCTTGTATGATGCTTTAGTTATGGTAGAGTTTTTGGTAAGTCAAAAACTCTTAAGCATAGAAGAAAAAGAAAAACAGCGAGTCAAAATTAGTAACATCGATGTTATAGGATTTGGAACATGCAAAGAGCAAGGCTCTAAGGTATTAAAAGAGTTTGCGATAAGTGCGTTTGCAAGAATTACCGATAACAATCGAGTAGTTACCAAATATTTTTGCTTAACAGAAGCAAACTTTTTACAAGCAGCAGAAGTTGGGTTCCATTCCATTGGCTCTATGTCAAGGAACTATTAAAAATAGGAGGGAATAGGATGCACATCATGCAAGTAATACTTAGCTTTTTCATTTCTATCAAAATATGGTTTCTTAAGCTCATAAAAAAAGCAAGAAAAAGTAGAACGATGCAAAGAAGCATAGAACAGATGAGTATGAGCCAAAATTCTGAGCAAGAGGTTTTTCAAGGGGAGATTATTTCAGAAGAGATAGTAGAAGAGCCTGAGGAGGAAATAGACCCTATGACAGCGCAAGTCAAGGAATATAAAAGTTCCATACTTACAAGGCTGTATACACTTAGGCAAGAAATTGCTATTTTTGAAATAGAGTTTCCTACTCAGTATAATGCCTTTTTGCAAAGAATTGAGGAAATAGAAGAAGTGTGTTGCAAAAGCTTAGAGGCAATGCAAAAAGAATTAACCTTTGCTATTGATCCAGATATAGATTCTGGAAAAATGGGAGAAACTACAGCTTTAGAAAAAGAAGTTGAGAGGTTTCTTGAAACTGAGGTGAAATTTAGGCTTTTCTTTAATCGGTTGCAACAGCTAATTGCAAAACTTAATATTTTGTACAATTCTTCTATTTGTCATCCCACAAAAGGGAATGCTATTTCTCAGTTAGAACATGCAGAAGTATCACAAAGGCAAATTATCCAAGAAGTAAAAGAAAGTGAGCATATTTTGGCTGATAAACAGCTTATTAGAACGCTCATAGAACTTATTTCCTATGCAGACTACTTGATTTTGAAATCAAGGATAAGAAACTCAGACAAAGTACCAGGAGATTTAATTGAAAAATTAGCGATTATTTCAGAATTTGATGGCTTCGAATATGTAGAAGTATTTAAAAGTTTTATCAAAGATGAAATATATGACTTGGGAGAGTTATTAACCAAAGTTCCAGAAGAAGAGTGTCGTAGAGCCTTAAAGGAGCAAGGTGGCAGAATTCTTATAGAGCTTACCTATTCAGAAAGTGTGGAAGAAAAACTTTGGAATCCTGCTTTTTGGGATAGCTTTATAGCGTACGAAACAAGCTTACTTGAGGTGTTAAAGGAAAATGGTGTAAGTGAAGATGAGGCTAAGGTAAAGTTAATTGCAAGGCTGAATATCAAAGTAAAAGAGCATGAAGTGCTAGTTTCACCTGTGGTCAATGCTTACTTAAGCCTAATGAAAGTCTTTTCTGAAACAAAAAGCAATCATGTTTTATTGTTAGCGAAATTGCTAAATGGAATGTCTAAGGAGGTAACCTATAAGGAAATCTATTATCTCATTTTGTTATTTGAGGTGGCACAAACCGTTAGAAATGTGCCCAATAGCCTTATTTACTACTTAGATAAATATCAAGCAAAACATCCTTATGAGCCAGAAAAAATTAGAGAGAAGAAGCAACTTGTAAAAGCAAACCCTGATAAAGAATATGTACCTGCTTTCTTAGTAGATGGACATGTAAATGAATTCATCGATATTCTTGAAGAATTAGACATGGATTTTTGCATAGCAGGAGATCATGTTCTTATTAATTCTTTCTACTTTGCTAATCTGGAGAATGTATTAAGTAGCTTAGAGGCTAATGGCACTACTAAATAAAGCAATGTGAAAAAAGCTTAAATACACATCTAGATAGCATGTAAAACAACTTAAAAGTTTGATAACAACAAGGAGGATAATTTAAATGGCTAACTTTTTTGATTTTTCTTCAGATCAGGTACATGTTACCCTAATGCTCATTGACAGTTCAGGTTCTATGCGAGACCAGAAATCTGCCATGAAAGAAGGTTTGACATACTATCAAAAGTATTTCGAGGGTTTGCCAGAGGCAAATTCTATGGCAATTTCTAATAGTAATTTTGATAGTGATTTAAGGCTAGGAGCATTTAGACCACTGTCAGAATTTGATACAAGTTATAATACGGATGGGTGGACAGCAATCTATTATGCTATTGTGCAGGCTTCTCACCATCTTCTAAACTATATGGAAGAAGTGGCAAAGAAAACAGGAATAAGACCACAAGGAACACTGATGGTTTTTTCAGATGGACACTCAGAACATGATAGGGCTACTTTTGACGATGCCAAAGAAACAGTAGAAAAGCTAAATACAGCAGGTATTAACACTGTATTTGTAGCTTTTGGAGAAGCCATAGAGGAGGAGTATGGAAAAGCTCTAGGTTTTTTAGCTACAAAAGATGTGAAAGACAGAGGTGCACTTCCTGAATTTTTCGAAGAATTTTCTGAGGCTAGTAGAAGGCAATCTCAAACTAGAAAATCCTTAGGGGCAAACTTTTTTAGCAATGTCCAAAGCAGTTCTGCTGGATATTCTAACAGAGCACAGCAAGCCTTAGAGGATGACTCTTGGTTTGATGACATTTAAATGAATGCAGGTTATTATATACCTTAAGTCCTGTTACACGAAATGCGGGGGAACTAAAATTAGTTCCCCCGCAAGACAAAAAAAGAGGTGTTTAAAATGATGGATAAAGATAAGCTTTTTCAAAAGTTTTTTAGAGATTATAGAGCACCATTTTTCTATAAGAGGATAGTAGTTTCTGCTGATCAAGAAGTTTATTATAAAAATGGTAAACTAGTTGTTTTAGTAGAAAAAGAACTTGGTAGAAAAATCTATGATGTGGTTAGCTATCTTGCAGATACAAAAAACAAGATTTTTACACCACAAATGGATTTTGAAATTACATGGTATTATGAAGGCTCTTATGCTACAATAGTAGCGTTTGAGGCAAAGATTAAGTGGCATTCTGCAAGAAGATGGAATGATCTAACTTCTATAGAAAAGCTGAAAGAATTAGTTGCTTTTACAGAAGAAATGTACAAAATTGGTTATGTGTTAAAGGAGTCTAAATTTGAAAACAGAACATGTGATCAAATAGCTTCTTTCTTATCCTTTTTTGAACCAGAAGGAGAGGTTGCAGTTTCCTATAAAGGATGTCTTCTTAAGTATATTCATTATAGGCTTTGCCAAGATAGCATAGATCGAGTCACTAAGATATGTGCAGGAGGAGTAGTTTTAGAGCAATATTATAGGGAATTTAGTAATGGGAAGACACTTTTGAAAGTAGGAGAGTTTCCTTATGAACT
This sequence comes from uncultured Clostridium sp., assembly GCA_947073285.1. Taxonomy (GTDB): domain Bacteria; phylum Bacillota; class Clostridia; order TANB77; family CAG-508; genus CAG-273. Next base: position 20,074 of record CAMTJT010000020.1, read on the forward strand.
GCCACTTATCAATGCTTGCTATAGTTATTACCAAACAGGAATGGTTGAAGGAGATTTACAAGAATTACTAAGGCTAGAAGCAAAAGCTCAATGGTGTTGTAACTATTATGAGTCATGCTATGTTATTGACTCTCAAACTCTTAAGAAAAGCAGAACCATTCTTGAAAGTACACCCAATTATACAACATATCTAGGGAATATTAGAGTTTATCATAGCATGCCAGAAGGGCTAGCAGAGTTTTTAAAAGATTGTCAACACAATGAAACAGAAATGCCTATTGGTACTGTTCTTGTAAACCTTCAAGGCAATATTATAGGATATAGCTTTGAAGATGGGGAGAAAGGTATCCAAGTAGACAATTTTGAAAAGAGTGGTGTAGCTATTTTAAGTAGTTTTTCTGAAATAATTACCTATGTTTTGACTTTGAATGAAAAGTTAGAATATAGTGTCAAAAAACAGGAAATTGACTTAGATTTAGCAAAGGCGATTAGAAATCACCAGGGTAGCAGTTTTAAGGTTAGAAGTATTGGAGACCTATATGCGATTGCCTGTGCCAAAAGAGAAGATTTAGAGTTAAAGCTTACGACATGGTTCTTTGAGGTATATGGCAGTTATCTTAACGAAAAATATGGCAAAATGGATACCGAAATTCAGCTTTTAGAAAAAGCAGAAATACGGTATATAAGCCCTATTCTTGCAAAAGAACTGATGAACTGTATATTGGGAAAGCCAGTTAATTATGAACTGGCAACTAAAGAGTTACAACAGTTTTTAAAAAGCAAGATAAGAGGTTACTCTGCTTATTACTATGACCAAAGGTTTGCTTATAACCCAGAAGAAGTACCTGTCCATTTTGACTATGAAGTAGAAAAACAATATGGAGTAGAGTTAGAAAAGAAACAAAGGCAAGTACTTTCTGATGGAAGACAGCTTATTATTTTGAGTAGAGCTACTACAGCTTTAGCATTAAAGCAAAAGGAGGAGAAGCGGCTAAAAGAATTAGAAGAAAAATTCAAGTCAGTCTTTAGAATGAATGAATTTATAATGAATCGCTGTATAGTAGGAGGTGTAACAACTGTAAAAGCTGTGACCATTTCTGAAATCATTTATTCTAGAGAATTAAACTCTAATGGCATGTATAAAGTGGTAGGCTATGTTACTACGCCACTTAAGGGAAATTTACTAACACAAGAGGTGATGTTATCACTTGATAATCGCCAGCTTTATTTTGTACTAGGGCATTTGTCAATGTTATTTGATAGGTATTACATTTCTGGAAACTCTATCTGGATAGATGAAGATTTTACAATTTACATCAATCTTCTAAATAAAGATTTCCAAATACAAAAGGTACCAGAATATTATGCATCTTTTGCTGAATGTGTAAAAGCATATTTAGTGGAACAAGGATATAATTCAAATGCTTTTTGTAATATTAGCTTTTCTACAGCATATGAGTGGATTAGTTATGCCAAAAAGTGTGATGCTTACTGTGAAGAACATTGTCTCTATTATCCTAGTGATAATGGGGTGTGCCCAGTATGTAGCTTAACAAAGGTTCATGTACTAGATAGAGATATTCCACTTTTAATGAAACTAGAGGAAGATCATGTAGCTGTACACTATAGGCTAAACGATGCGTATAACCTAAAAGTGTATAAAGATACTTGCCCAGATAGAGAAAGAGTAATGGCAAATGTGCTTAAAATTATTGAGGCAAGGGTAGAAGGAAATGAAATAAACTTAGGTCAAGAATGCTTTGTACCACATAAAAAGCTTTTAAACGATAAGCAAGAATGTATTGGCTATGTTTATAGGGCAATTTTATTTGGAGAAGCAGATACAGGAAGTTGTATTGATCTAACAGATCCAAAGCAGTGGAAAAATTTGTCAAGGCTTAAAAGTCTCATAAGGTTAATTATGCAAGTGAAAGACCTTATGAGTAGAGGGCTTAGTTTTATTCAAAATCCTTTTAACCATGTGTACCTTAGTAAAGAACACAAAGGGCAAGTACAAATTTTGAATCCTGACTTTATAAGTAGAGAAGGTGCTAACAAAAAAGCTACAAAATGGCTTTATCAATATGTGAAAGCAGTCATAAAGTCTGACAGTGGAATTGAATTAGATTTTCCAAATGATCATGAAAATCTGGAAACACTTTTACGAAGAATGCAAAAATTAGCAGGAGAACTTACAGCCTATTGTGATATTCACAATATGTACTATAAGGCAGAAAGAAGATTTTGCCCTAAGTGTGTAAAGGAAACAGATCTCCAAAATCTTGCAGTAGAAGTGGTAGAACAGGAGCAAATAACAGAGCAAACTCCTATTGGAAAAGGAGGAGAATCTAATGTCTATCCATATAAAGACTACTTTGTTGCTAAAGTTTTTAAGCCAGAGGCGGTAGATTTAAGTTTGAAAACCATAGTTCTAGCAAGAGTCATGAGGAAAGAAAGAATTTTGCATACTATTAGTAAACGATATAGAAAAAAGTTTGAATATGTAGTTCCTCGAAAACTTTTGTTAGATGAAGAGTCACAGCAGATGTTTGCCTATACTATGAAAAGAGTAGATGGAATGCCACTTGCCAACCTAGTGGACAAAAAAGAAAGAGAAAAATTAGGTTTTACTAGAAAAGAGATGCTTGAAATCTTAATCAATATGGGAGAAGGAATTGAAATTTTGCACCAACAAGGCATCTATATTGGAGATTTGAGTGGCAGAAATATTCTGTTTGACCAGAACAAAAAAGTCTACTTCATAGAATTCGATGCAGTAGGGATTGACGAGATTAGAGCTTTTTCTTGGACCGATACCTATATCGATCCTAAGTCTATAGGAAATATTACCATGAAGGATGACTGGTATTCATTTGCTATTCAGGCATTTCATTACCTAACTAATGTACATCCTTTTAATGGAATTTATTTCTTAGAAGAAGATGGAAAAGAAAAAGAGCTACAGACCGAAGAAAAAATGGAAAGAAGAATATCCCTGCTTGGACCTCATGGCATAAAACCACCTGTAATGGCAGAAGACTGGAGTTGGATGAGTAAAAGCCTGCTAACAGCTTTTCTGGAAACATTTGAAGGTGAAGTTCGAATTAGCTTAGTGCCATATTTAAAAAACGAATATAAACGGCTATATGGAGGTGGCATAGAGAAACTAAAAAGCGAAATTCTTCAGATACCATGCAAAATTGCAAACAAAGAAATACGCTTAAATCCTAAATTCATAGCAAAGAAGGTTAGTCCCTTTCCAGCACCAGTAGTACGTGTGATTAATCAGTATACTGCTGTATGCCAAGAAGGGAGTGAAGAATTTGTTATTGTGCTTACAGGAGAAGGTTCACAAAGGGCTAGTTATCAACTAGAACTTGCAAGAACCAAGAAGGTACAAGATGTATTGCTAAATCAAAGTCAAGAGGTAGCATGGATTATATATCCAAGCCAAATCATGGCAGTTAGGCTTAGCTCTGCAAAGGTAATATATGAAGAAGACATATTTCTTCCTTGCTGGGCAACTGTCAATGAAAATACTTTGCATTTTGCAACCAGTCTTGCTGGGGAATATATCTTGTGCCAGAGAACTTTACAGCCAAATGGTGTGGTAAAAAAAGAGCAAATTCGATTTTTACCTCTTCAGCCTACAAAGGCATTGGAAGTAAAGAATAATTCTAAGTTTGTACTAGTTAAAAGTCAAGATGACAATGATATAGTATATTGCAATGATCAAATGATGTATGCAATTCCAACATCTAAACCAGATAATGAGTACAATATCCTGTATGACAGTGCATCTTCTTCGTGGCTTGTGATTGCTAGTGAAGGGAAAGGAGTAGTAATTACCAAAACAGGAAGTCTTAGAGAGATTGATTTGAATCGGTATGTGGATGATGGATTTTTGGTAGGGAATATAAGCTATTATCAAAAAACAATTTACATTCCGATGCAAGGACAACTTCATATGATAAAAGTCGCAGATGACCAAATTATAGCTAAGAAAATGGAATGCCATGAAATCATGACACCAGAATCTAAGCTATACGATATTAACCGAGAAGGTTTTAGCATTATAACCGATAATATCCTATACGAAGTTCGTAAGGGATAAGTTGTAAAGGGGCAGTTGGAAATTTCCAACTGCTCCTTTTGAGGCTGGGAGGATAAAAAGTAAAACAATAAAATTTGTAAGTTCTAATACAAGATCTCTTTGAATACACTGTAACAAACAGCGGAAATTCAAGGGGGTTTTTCATTTGGAAAGAAATATGTCAATAGAAGAGCGTGCCACAAAACTTGCACAATATATCATAGATAGTAAAGATACAGTACGAGGAGCAGCTAAACAATTTGGAATTAGTAAAAGTACAGTACATACGGAAGTAACACTAAAGAACGGTAGAAAACTAGGACAAGTTATTCCTGAAAGTATTGAAATTAGGAAGGTTTTTTTGGCAGAGAAAAATCCAGTTGTGAAGTTGGGATTGGTAATTAAATAAAAACAAGTAAAGTATTTCGAGATAATATGACTGAAATACTTTATTTTATTGGTTTGAGATGGTAAAATGAAGTCAAATTCATTGCACCAGAAGTAGATAGTGGGTGGAATGTAGAAATACCAAATATTGAAAAATTAGACATAGAAGAAATAAATAGCAAGATTAAAGAGTTATATAACTGAAAATGGAGAAGTATATGAAAATAGATTTTGAAGAATTATTTGAAGAAAAAATTTTAAAAAGAGGTTATAGTTATTACTTAGATGATTCAGTTCATGATGTTACTAAAAATGGCAACTGTTATGAAGGCTTAGTATATGGAACAGAAATATATGAAGTACAAGTAGAAATTGATGAAGAGGGGAATATAGAAGATATGGATTGTGATTGTCCGTATGCAAAAGAAAATAATTGCAAGCATATGGTAGCACTTTTATATTATATTGAGAACGATGTAAAAATAGAAAGTAAAAAAATAATGAGAAATACAGATAACTTTGACAAAATAGTTGATAGAATATCAGAAAATGAAATGAAAGAATTTGTTTTAGCAAAGTTATATGAAGATTCTAATTTTCAAAACGAATTTAGAAGTCATTTTGTTCAATATTTTGAACAAACACCTAAAAGAGTATATGAGAGAAGAATATCTCAAAGTATATATCAAGCAATAGGAAGAAAAGGATTTATTAAATATAATGAAACAGATAGATTTTCAAATCCAATGTATAATTATATACAAGAAGCAAATAACTTAATAAAACATAAGGAATATCAAGCACCATTTTGGATAGCAAGTTTAATATTAGAAGAACTTCCAGACTTACCTATTGATGACTTAGATGGAACGACTAGCTATATAGAAAGTGAATGTATAGAAGTTATAGAAGAAATATTGGAGAAATGTAAAAGTGAAAATATTATAAATGAAATATTTAATTGGATTATTGAATCAATCAAAAATGATACTTTGGGTGATTATTCTGATGGAATTGAAAAGATATTAGATGAAAATTTTATAGAAAATAAATTTATAAATGAAAGATTAAAAATAATAGATGCAAAGATACAGGAATTAAATCAAGAAAAAGATTATTATTCAGAATATAAATTAGAAAGTTTAATAAAAACTAAGATAGCATTATTATATCAGTTAGGAATGGATAAAGAGGCATTAGAAACAATAAAGGATAACATTTATTTTGTTCCAATTAGAAGAATGTTAATTGATAAAGCAAGAGAAAATGGAAATATTGACCAAGTAGAAAAGCTACTAAAGGAAGGAATGAACATTGCGTTAAAACGAGGACATTGTGGAACAGTTACATATTATATAGAAGAATTATTATCGATATATGAAAAACAAAACAATAATGAAAAATATAAAGATTTAGTGCAAGAGACATTATTTAAATACAGTAGAGCTAGTTTTAAATATTATAAAAAACTAAAAGAATTATATAAAAAAGAACAATGGAAAAATAAAAGAGATAGCATTATAAAAGAGTTAGAAAGTGATGGAGAAGGTTATCATAGAGAAGATTTAAGACAAATATATATAGAAGAACAATATTATGATAAATTGTTTCACTCAGTTATGACTACACCATTATTTGAAATAGTAGCTCGCTATGAGAAATATCTAAAAAAAGACTTTGAAAAACAGTTGCTGGAAGCATATCAAAAAATAGTAGATGAAAAATCTAGATTTACTGGAAAGAGAAATTATGAAGAGGTAATAAAAATATTGCAACATATGAAAATATTAAAAGATGGCGAAAAACTTGTAGAAAAAATGATAGAAGAATATAAGGTTAAATATGCTAATAGAAGATTAATGTTAGAAGAATTAGATAAAATAGGAAAGTAGGAATTAGTTTGAAAGATATAATAGAAAAAATAATGGAACTTAATAAAAATAGAAAATATTGCAATGAAAACAACTTCTAAAGAAGTAATTGCACTAGAACAAACTTATTTTGCAATTCAAACTAGAAGACAAGAAGTTGCTGATTATTTCAATCAATTAGATGAAGATAACAAACGATTAGTGATTCGTGGAGATATAAAGCAATGGAATCAAATGTTATTAGAAGCAGCTCATAATGTAGGTGTAATAACAAACTAAGAATATGCAGAATTTCAAAATGCAGGATATATAGGATTATATGGTGGTTTAACTGTAGATGATATACATGAAAGAAAAAAACTAAATAATCTTTTAGAGTTAAATTTAGAAGGCAGAATAAACAAAGAACAATATACTTTAAAATTTGATGAGTTAAATGCAGAATTAATAAAAATTGAAAACAAGGTAGAAAGCATACTAAAAGAAACCATTATATTGTAAACAAAACATCATGTCGAGCTAATATGACATTTTTATGACAATTATGTTACGAAATGAGAAAAATGTATGAAATTTAAATAAAAAAATGCTAAGAAAAGTGGCTTAAGAGTAAGAAAAAATGCGTATATAGATTAAATGTTGCTTTGTAATAAAGGAAAAGCAAGGTTTTTTCTTGTTTACTTTAAAGGAATAATATTTTATACTATGAGTGTATGAAATGTTTGCTTAGCAGTGCTTTAGAAATAATGTGTATAAGATTGAAAAAAGTGAGGCATAATATCAAAGAAAATATGGTAAGTTACTAGCTAATAATTAAAAGTTTCATATACTAGAATAGTAGATAAAAAGATTATCTAGTAATGATTGAAAAAGGAGACGAGAAAAAAATGAGTGAGAAAAAGAAGCAAAAGGTAAACAAAATGAGTAGAACAAGCGGAATCACGCTAATAGCGTTGGTAGTAACCATTGTAGTGCTTTTAATATTGGCAGGAATTACCATTCAATTAGTATTAACTGATGGAGGAATATTTAGCCAAGCACAACGTTCAAAAGAGCAAACCAG
>CAMTJT010000021.1 GCA_947073285.1 uncultured Clostridium sp.
ACTTTTCAATGTACTTTTTCTAAGTTTTAGATAATATTTTCATAATCTACTTTTTCATAGATTACTTTACACTACCTAGTTATTAATATCTTCTTTCCAATCTTTATTAAACATAGCAATTCCATCTATATTAAATCCAAATTTTTTATAATATTCTTCTTTATCTAATTCTGTTGTTAAAATTCTTCTGCCAAATCCTTCAAATTTTTTCATAAAATCATTCATCATTATTTTTCCTAATCCAATTTTTTGATACTCTGGATTTACAAGTAAATATGTAATAAATACATTTATATATCCATCAGTAATTGCAGATATTAACCCTACTAAATTTTCATTATTCCATACTGTCATTACATATTCACTATTTTTTATAGCATTGCATAATCTATTTGGATATTCTGCTGTTTTCCATCCAACAGATTTAAATAGTTTTACCAATTGATTTTTATCTATGTCATTTTCATATTTATACAAGAAGTCTTTTTTCATATTTCTTATCATCATTACATAAGCAGAAACACGATTATTTTCTTTTTCTTCAAATTCATATAACGGTATAAATCCATTTTTTTCGTGTAATTTTAATGAAGAACTATTAGATAAATCAACACAACTAAATATAGTATAATCCTTATATTTGTTAATTACATATTCTATCAATTTAGTTGCAATTCCCTTACCTGAATACTTTTTATCAGTGACAATTTCCCATATATATGCTACTTTGTCTGGCATATTTTCTATCTTATTAGGATATTCTTCTTTGTCACAAAAATCTTTTCCAAAATATATAGTAGTATATGCCATTGTTATATTATTCTCTCTATACACTATTTTTAACATACTATTATCATTTATTGCCATTTGGTTACTTTCATATGTTATATATCCATTATTATTTTCTTTCCATATTCTTTGTATATCTTCAAAATAATCATTTTCTATTATCATTTTTCTAATCCTCTCGTAATTTGTCAGATTATTTCTAACAAGTTTAAATATTTTATTTTCTCATTATACTTCTTTATATTTAATTTATATCACAAATTAACAATTTTTCATAGTGTTTTACCAATATTCCCAAAACATATTTATCCTTACATTTGCTTAATTGCCACAAAATCTCCAATAGAAATAATGTCAAGAGCGAGTAATAACGAGTTTATTTACTCTTGATATTATTTTTATTGGAGATTAAAATTGCTTTGCAAATGTATAGGACAAAAAAATAAGCATCAGTACATATCTACTGACACCTATTTTAATAAAGATTCTCTATAACTCATTTTAATAAATTCTTTCTATTGCTTGAAATATCTAGCTTTACTTCATATCTACTAACCTACACAACCTATACCTGTTATGTTTACTTTAGATATAACTGCAAAATTCCCACTATTTCAAATATTTTGCTCTATTTTCTAAAAATTCAGTCCTGTGTTCCCACTTACCACTTAAACCATTACTTTAACTTTCACACCCAAATTTTGATGTTTTTCTTTCCCAAATCTGCCTTTTTCTTCAAAAGTTATAATCTCTAAAACCATATCAAAATCAAGTATTACATGTCTTGTTTTAGTTGTAGCACTGCTACGCATTCCACATGGCTTGTTTCTCTCTGGTTGCAGTATTATTTGAATGTTGTTTATCGCTTGTAGTAGTAAATTTTATCGCTTGCTTATCGCTAACATTTTTAAATTTATCTTTGCAATTTATTTCTGTTCCATTTTTGCAAATAAATCTTATTGTATATGGATTTATTGTTCCATCTTCTAATGTTTCTCCTATTACTACTTTATCTATTAAACATTCAAACACATCTTTATCAAATTTTGGCATTATATCTATATTTTTAAATAAACTTTTAAACTTGTTTAATCTTAGTTTAATACTTTCTGTTCTATTGGTTTCTTTTAGTAGGCTTTCTATTTTCTGCTCTATTTTAAGTAAGTCTACATTTAAGTTATCAAATTTCTCTGTATATTGCTCTTTATTGATTTTGCCTTCTAAATTTAATTCTAATAGATTAGCAAGTTTTTTGTTTATTTTTTCCTTATCTTTTTCTAGTTTTGTTACTATTGTTTCTGTAGTATTTTCTTTTAATATATTTTCTATTTTCTCTAAAAAGTTTTCTACTACTTTTCTATTATCATTACAGAGTATCCTATAACCTTGTACAAAACAATCTTCTAATATTTTTTCTGGAATTGCTTTGCAATATGGACATTCTTCTTTTCCGTGTTTAGCTCTTTTTATACATTGCCATACTGCTTTTGCACAATTTCTATTTGCATTCCAGTTTCTTCTTGTTAGTAAACTTCCGCAAAAGCCACAATACAATTTACTGCTAAAAGCATATTTTTTGCTATAATTATTATTTCTTCTTCCTGTTTCTCTGTTGCCTGCTCGTTTGGTTCTAATTTGTTGTACTCTATCAAATAGTTCTTTACTTATAATTGGCTCATGGTGTTCTTTTAAATAATGTTTGTCTACTTCTCCTAAATTACTTAGTCTTTTATGTGATATTGGGTCTATTGTAAATGTTTTTCCCATTAGCACATCTCCAATATATTTCTCATTTTTTAAGATTCCTCGTACTGTTGATTCGCACCATTTTGTTCTACCTTTTGGAGTTTTTATTCCTTTTGCTGTTAGTTCTTTTGCTATGGTACTTGAGCCAACTCCTTCTGCATATCTTTCAAACATATATCTTACAATACTTGCTTCTTCTTCATTAATTGTTATTTCTTTTGTTTCAAGATTATAGTTATATCCATAACAACCATTATAGCCAATTAGTTCTCCTCTGTCTTTCTTCATTTTTAATCCTAATAATACATGTGAAGATATGTTTTCGCTTTCTTGTTGAGCCATTGCACTTAATAATGTTAAAACTAACTCTCCTTGCCCTGAACCTGTATTGATATTTTCTTCTTCAAATAGAATAGCAACATTTTTCTCTTTTAGCATTCTTACATATTTTAAAGTATCTAATGTGTTTCTAGCAAATCTTGATATTGATTTCGTTAGTATCATATCAATTTTTCCTTGCATAGCATCTTGTATCATATTCATAAAATTTGTTCTTTTAAAATCTAGTGTGCCACTTATAGCTTCATCTGCATATATTCCTGCAAATTGCCACTCTGATTTACTATTTATTTTTTCATCATAATACTTTAATTGTGATTGATAACTATTTAATTGTTCTTCGTTGTCTGTACTTACTCTACAATAGGCACATACTCTTAGCCTTTCTTTAATTGTTGTTCCTGTTACTCTGTTAATTCTTCCGTTTGTTTTCTCTATGACTTGAATTTCCATTTAAACCTCCATTCCGCCTAGAGATAAAACTTAATAATTTTATATCATTTTTTAAGTAAAAAGTAAATTGATATTACAAAAGTTTGTAATCTTTTAAAATTCTTCTTTTAATTTCTTGATGTTCCGAATCTAGTATTAAGTTTTCTCCAAACAAATTATTTAAGAGTGATAATTCCATGCTACAATTTAGCATAGTATTATCTTTTAAGTCATTAGAGTTATTAACTTCAACATTATAATCATGTAGCATGAAATTTCTCCTTTTCTTTAAATTTGAAAAGAAAAAGAGCAGAGAAATTAGTTTTTAATCTAATCTCTTTGCTCTTTCTTTTTTCATGCTACCATTATATTATCGTGTTTTTATAAAATCCATTCCCTTTTTGTTCCCTCTTTTCTATTTTTAATATAATTTTATAAGTACACTGAGTGAACTAAAAATAATATGATTTAAAATTACAAGTTCACTAAATGTACTTATAAAATTTAGATTTAGTTCACTTGGTGTACTTGAAAACTTTTTACTCTTTTCACATTCACTTAGTGAACTTAATTTATGAAAATCGAGTACACTTGGTGAACTTTTGCCTAAAATGAGTGAACTTTTTTAATTTTTAGTTCACCATTTTGAATTTTAACGAAGAATAGCGGGTTTGAGCCTGTTCACTCGGTGAATTTTTACATCAAATTTGCTTAAAATTTTTGTTCTTTTATTAACTCTTGAAGGCTTGCCCTTCAATGTGTATAGGCGATGTGTGAATACTCGCTTTCCTGCCTTTAGTATTCATTCAAGTTCACTTGCGTAAAATAGATTTATGTCTACTTAATTAAATATTCTTATCCTTAAATCCCCTTGATTGAAAAACAATGTGCTTTATAAAAATCAAGTCAAGGTTGTGTGATAGAACATACATTTTAACCTTGACTTGATTTTTATAAAGCACATTAGAATTGTATAGAGGATTTTAAGTTATAATATATACTTTTCCAGTATATGCATCTAATTCTATCATTTGTCCATCTTGTATTTCTTTTGTTCCAATTACTGTTCCTACAATACAAGGTACATTAAATTCTCTAGAAAGAATAGCTGCGTGACATGTAATTCCGCCTTCATCTGTTATAAATCCAGATGCTTTTTCCATTGCTGAAACATAATCAGGCGTTGTCATTGTTGCAACAATTATATCTCCTTTTTCTACTTTATAAGTATCTTTATATGTTGTTAGAATTCTAGCTTTTCCTCTTACCTTTCCCCTATTTGCAATACTTCCTGAAATTATTTTGCTATTAGATTTTTCTTCTTCATCACTTGATGTTTTATAGGTTCTTGCAATTTCATCTTGTAATTCTAAACTTTCATTTCCAAAGACAGTCTGAACATTTCCATTAATCCAAATCATAGCAAACCCTTTTTTTCTATTTTTAAGTACATTTTTTATTTCTTTACTCATAATTCCTTGACTTTTTAAAATATCTAATATCTCTTTATCATCAAGCATAATCAAATCTTCATCTGCAATATCAGTTCTATTAGAAATCTCTTTGAAAATAGTATGTCTTCCTAAATAAAATAAATGATCTGAATACTCTGTTGTATATGTTCTTAAAAAGATAAAATCCCTTATTGCTTTAATTAGTTTTTTAGCTTTTTGATTAAATTCATATTGTTCTAATATTTTTTCATATTCAATGTCATTATTTTTTCTAACAGTATTAATGTTTTTAATTTTTCCTTCTATATCATCGTTTACCAAATTATGTAATCTTGATAAATAATCTTCTTTTGTAAAGGCTGTATTTTCAAACTCTACAGGACCTTTTATCCATGAATATTTTTCAATATGCTTATCAATTACTTCTTCTATATCCTTGCCATTCTTGATTTCTAATGCTAATTTTAGCAAATCCAATGGTTCTTCACTATATGAAAGCGGAAAATAATTAGGACATGTAGAAATTTTTGCAAAAATAACTTCTATGTCTTTTTTAGTAAAGTTTATACCAATTAATTCTTTTTCTAATCTATCTATCAGATAATCTTCTGGTCTAGTCATACCAGGTATGAAGCTTTTAATATATAAATTATTAAATTTCTCCATTTCTTCAGCTAGTTGTTTAAAACTTAATATTTCTAAGTTTTTATTTTTCAAATATTTTAAATAGTCTTTAACTTCTTCAACTAACTCAAATTCTATTTTTGCAAATTTTTCAAAGAAATTAATATCATTTTGTAAATAGTTATCCAGTTTTTCACATAATATTTCAAAATCTGAATCTAATGAATATTCATCACCATTTAAGCATAAATAATTTTGAGTTGCAATTTCAAATCCTAATAATTCCTTTTGATATTTTGCTAAACTTGCATAGATTTCTGTATTTTCTACAAACCAATTAAATCTTCTTGAAACATAAAATTTCCAACTGCCACTTTTCTTTATTTTCTCTACTAATTGATTTTTCTTTATTGTGGTAATAGGTCTGCATTGCAAAATATATATTTTGCAATTTTCGATTCCCCATTCTATATCTACTGGAAAACCATAAAAATTCTCAATCTTTTTAATTAAGTTGGATAATTCTAAAATAATTTCATTATCTAATTTTTGTAAATTTCCATCTTTAATTTCTAGCCATTTATTCATTTCATTTTCTTTAATTAATTTAGTTTTTTGACATTTTATAGCTTTGCTTATTAACCTATTGTCTTCTTTACTTACAATATAGGTATCTGGAGTTACCTTTCCAGATACAACAGCTTCTCCTAATCCTAAAATGCCTTCAATGACAATTTCATTTAAATTATTGGTAGTTGGATTTATTGAAAATGCTACTCCAGACACATCACTTTGTAGCATTTTTTGCACAATAACTGCAACTGATATATCAGATATATCAGTATTTTTTATTCTATAAAAAATAGCTCGTGAACTAAAAATTGAGCTCCAACATTTCTTTATGCTTTCCATGATATTTTTTTCATTTACATTTAAAAAAGTTTCTAGTTGTCCTGCCCATGCATGATTTTTCCCATCTTCCGAAGTCGCTGATGATCTTACTGCTATATATTCACAATTTAATTTTTTATAGTTTTCAATAATTTCTTTTTTTATAGAATCTGATATGTAACATTTTGAAATAATTTGAACTATTTCATTTGATTTATTTTCTATATCTTTTTCATCATCTATATTACATGTGTTGATCATTTCTTGTATTTTTTCTTTTACATTATTTTCATTTAAAAATCTATCAAATACATCTGTCATAATTACATATCCATTTGGTATATTAAAATCATTTTGATACATCTTTGCTAAAGATGAACCTTTTCCTCCAACACTATCCCCTTCTTTAATATCTTCAAAAAATTTTATATCCATATTCATTCTCCTATCAAATCCAAAATTATACTTTCCCAATCTTTTGTAGGTAACACTTTTATTTCAGTTTCTTTGTCATCGCAATAATATTCATTGATAATATTATTAAACTTTTTATTTTTTATTTCTTTAGCATTCTTAGCAGACAATTTTATTGATTTATTATTAATCCCTTTTTCTATTACTAATTCCTTTGTTCTGAAAGAAATTGATAAATTACATATTTCTTTTTGTATAAGACTATTGAAATAACTCATAAATGTTGCAAATTCTTCATTCGATGCGTCCCCATAAAAGACCATCTTAATGCAATTTTCCTTTTCTTCAATTTTCTCTAAGTTTTTCTTGAATAGAATAATTTTATTTATATCCATAAACTTTTTACTGTCATATTCAAACATTAATACATATCTTTTCATAATTCTATTCCTCCATCTTCCTTAACTTTCATTCTTGAGTTCAATTTCTCGATACACTGTGAAATTCCATCTGAATTTTCCCAATCCCCAACAATAATATTTTTGTCATTATCTGCTATTTTTCCAATATTAGATGGTGCAATAAATACAGTAGAGAGTCCTAATTTTTTCATTCTCTCTTTATTTTCTGTATACATTTTTAAATCTTCTTCTTGTGAATCTCCTCCTATTATTATAAAAGGAATATCATATTTTTCTTTTAATTTTGTTATTATCATTAATACTGCTTCTGATTTAGAATGTCTCTTTGGCTTTATATCGCATTCTTTTCCATAGGAGTCATAATAAGTAACTGTTTCTATATCATCACACTTAATTATACTTTCTATCTGCTCACTTACTCGTGCTAAATTCGTTCTAGTTATATCATCAAAAACAATATTATATATACTTGTAACCTCTGGACTTATTTTTCCTGTATATTGATTAGCAATATTTTCAACCTCTGCTCTTTTTTCTAATATTCTGGTATCTAATGTTAGTAATTGACTTGATTTATCTTTTCTAATAATAAATCCACAATATTCTGCAACTACCCCATCAAATAAATTTGGAAGTCCATAATTTTTTGCCAGTTCATAAAGCAATTTATACTTGCTCTTAGCCGATTCAAATGAAGATCCTGTAATCATTGTTATTTGTACTTCTGAGTTAGATTTCAATTGCATTGTTATAATCGAATCAAAGAATTTTTTCACATTTTCTGCCCCACCTCTCAATAATAAATCCGTTGTTCCAGAATAGTCCAAAAATAAAGGGATAACTCTCTTCTTATTTATCTCTTTATATTTTAGTATATCACCTGGTTCACATTCTAAAATCCTACATATTTCATCTAATGTACTAAATCTAATTGCAGAAATATTCCCATTTTTTATATTTGACAAATTCACTGTAGAAATTCCTACTTCTTCTGCTAATTTTACAAGTGTATATCCTTTTTCTTTCATTATCTCATCTAAATTTGTAACAATTGCCATAAATTATTACCTCCACTTTAATATATAGATTATATCATTGTAATAGTTTTTTGTCAAATATATATTGTTTATCATTATTTCATATTCGTTTATCATTATTGATACCCATTAATGTATAATAAAGTCAAAAAAAGAAAGCCTTTTGCCAAAGACTTCCAATTAAGTTTTATCTCCAAACATTCTTAAATTTTTATTATGAAATTATACTCCTCCGCATACCATATCAACTTCTATCGTTACCTTAATTTTATTATTTTCTACTCTTTTAACCTTATTTTTACCTTTTCTCTCAAAACTAATAAAATTCTCAAAAGCACTAAATTCAACTATTGTATCGAATCTTTTAGATATAGCACCGAGCAACACTCCACATGGCTCATACATTGGCTGTAGATAGTTTTGGCTTACCTCGTATGATGACTGTTGATTTTTGTCTTCTTTTTTATCATCTTCACACTTGATTTCGTTTCCAGATTTTAGAATAAAACTTATGACTCTTGGATTTGCTTTTCCATTTTGCTCTTTTTCTCCTATTATAACTTTTTCTATCATCAATTCAAAAACATCTTTATCAAATTCTGGCATAATTTCATTATCTTTAAACAGAGTTTTAAACTTATTTAATCCTTGATTTAAACTAATTGAATCCTCTATTTCTAATTGTAAATGCTCTTGTTCTTTTTGTATGCTATTTATTTTGTTTTGTAGTTTTGCTTTCTTTTCTTGTAATGTTTCTAGTGATATTGTTCCATTTAAGTTTAAATCAATTAGTTTGTCTATCTTTTCTTTTAATATTTGTTTTTCTTCCTCTAGTCTTTTAATAGAACTTTCGTTACTTTCTTCTTGTATGATTTCTTCCATTTCGTTTAAGAATGTTTGAATTAATTCTTTGTTATTATTACATAGTAGTTTATAACTTTCTGTAAAGGCTTCTTCTATAATGCTTTCTTTCATAGCTTTACAATGTGGACAATTTTCTTTTCCATGTTTTACAAATTCCATACAATGCCAAACTGTTATACTATTTTTTGTTCCAGAATGCCAGTTTCTTCTTGTTAATAAACTTCCACAAAAGCCACAATATAGTCTGCTACTAAAAGAATATTTTCTACTAAAATTGCCTTTTCTTCTTCCAGAGCCTCGTACTCCTCCTCGTTTTTGTAAAATTTCTTGTGCTTGGTTAAACATTCTTTCAGAGATGATTGGCTCATGATGTTCTTGTATGTAATATTGATTTTCTTCTCCCATATTGACTACTCTTCTATGAGATATTGGATCTGTTGTATATGTTTTTCCTTGTAAGACATCTCCTTTGTATTTTTCATTTTTCAAAATACCTCTTATTGTTGATTCGTGCCATTTCTTCTTTCCTGTTGGAGTTTTATATTTTATAGCTGTTAATTCTTTTGCTATTGTTGTGCAACCTACTCCTTGGCAGTATCTTTCAAAGATATATCTTACAATTTCTGCTTCTTCATAATTGATTGATATTTCTTTTGTGTCTTTATCATATACATATCCTAAACATCCATTATATCCAATTAGCTCTCCTCTTTTTTGTTTCATCTGTAATCCTAATTTCACATGAGAAGATATGTTTTCGCTTTCTTGCTGTGCCATTGCACTTAATACTGTTAGCATAATTTCTCCTGATATTTCTAAAGTATTAATTCTTTCTTCTTCAAAATAAATAGCAATTCCTTTTTCCTTTAATAACCTTACATATTTTAAAGTATCAACTGTGTTTCTTCCAAATCTTGATATTGATTTTGTAATTATCATATCAAATTTGTTATTTGTGGCATCTTGCATCATTTTCATAAAGCCATCTCGTTTATAGTCTAGTGTTCCTGTAATTCCCTCATCTGCATAAATGCCAACATATTTCCAATCACTATTTGCTTTTATTTTTTCTTCATAATACTTTAGCTGAGAATTATAACTGTTTATTTGTTCTTCCTTTTCTGTACTTACTCTTGCATATGCACATACTCTTAAATTTCCTTTTATTTCTTCTCCTGTTGTTCTATTAATTCGACCTTTTTTCTTCTCTATAACTTGTACTTTCAAAATTAACCTCCATTCTTTCGACATTAAGATACTGTATGAAAAATTCCTTTCAGTCATTTTTCAACACTATCTAAAACCTCTCTTTCTCAAGTTTAGAGAATCTTTATGTGCTTATTATACATCAAAAGTTAAATTTTTCAAATACCTATATGAGTTAAATTATATTCTTGCAGGATATTTTGTTTTAGTTCTAAATATCTCTTTTCTTTAATTAGTCCTGCATTAAATGTTTTGTTTAATATTGCTATTTTTATACTGCAATTAAAAATGTTTTCGTTTAGTTTGATGTTTTTCGTATTATCAAAATTAATTTCGTAAAACATAAAAATCCTCCTTCTTGATTTAAATTTCAAAAAAGGCAACAGAAAAAGCCAGTCGGCTAGCTTCGACTGACTTGATTGTTTTACATTTTTTGATAATACGATTATATTATGCTGTTCTATAAAGTTCAATTCCCATTTTTTTCCCTTTTTTCTGTCAAGATTCATAAAGTATTGATTTTTAGGTAAGTGCACTAAGTGTACTTGTATAAAATTTTTTTAATTTATTTTTATAATCTATGTTTGTGGGTTCACTTAGTGTACTTTTTGCCAATTTATTTAAAATTTTCAGTTCACTCGGTGTACTTGTCATTTTAATATTAGTAATTCTTAGTTCACTCAGTGTACTTTATTTAAAATTTTAACAAAATTTAAGTACACTTAGTGAACTAATTTCCATATTTTTATAAAATTTAGTACATTTAGTGAACTTTAGCACTCTGATAGGCATTTTTTAGTGGTTCATTTGGTGAATTTTTACATCAAATCTGCTTAAAATTTTTGTTCTTTTATTAACTCTTGAAGGCTTGTCTTTCAATGTATGTAGTCGATGTGTGAACACTCGCTTTCCTGCCCTCAATTTTAATTGAGGACATAGGAAATTTCTACTAAATATATCCTTAAATTATATTCAAAAAATAATGTGTTTATAAACTTTGTGTAATAAAATTTATAAACACATTTTATATATATAATTATATATTATGATGTATATGTATATTAGGTTGTATTTTAATATTGTTATGCCAAAAATCATATTCATCTAACTTATTTGATACTCCATCATAAACATTCTCTTTTCCATTTGGATCTCTTAGAGTTATAATTAAACAAAATTCTTGATTTAATTTTTCACCATTTTCCATTGATTTTCTTTCAACAAAATCTCTATATACTCCATCTACCTTTAAATACCATTTTCTATTAGATTTTAAAAATCTTTCTTTATTTGTAGGAGTAAATTCAGAAAGATCTACAGCATACTTTTTAACTGGATAATATTTATCCTTATATTCAATTAAGGTTCTTTCATTTAAAAACTGTACATGTTCTTTTATTTTTGTTTTGCTATAGCAACTTGAAGTAAATATATTTTGCGAAGAATCTCTCCCAACTGGATTTAAAATATTAGTTTTTTCAGTATCTCTTTCTTTTAATTTATCATACGTCCCCAGTGACACATTTATATTAGACTGACAATATTCTCCACCTTGCGAAGAATCTATTATAGGATTATATACTAATGTAGCTACAATTTGTCCTTTAAAATATCCATCTTCAATTAAACATTCTGGCATTGGAAATTCAAAAATGTCAATATACTCTCCTTTGCTAATATTATCTCTCATTATTAAGGTAACTTCGTTTGGAGAATTATATAAAATATCTTTTACAGATTTCGGCATACCATATCCATATTCATTTATAATTTCTTCTCGAGGCATATTTATATTATCAGGATATTTGCAAGAATGTATTATCAAAGCTTTTAATAATAAAGAATCAAATTCTTCATTCATATTACTATATAAACCTGCAACTAAACTTGTAATTCTAGGTGTTGAAAAACTTGTCCCCGCAGCAACATTAATTTTCCCATCTATTCCAAAAGATTTTACTCCATTAACAATTACTTTTCCAGTTTCATCAATTCCAGCATTTCCCCCTATATGCACTAAATCTGGCTTTATTATAAATTGCGGCCCTCTCCCTATTCTCGTAAAAGGTGATGGATGATTTTCTTCTGCTAAGTCATATTTGTTTTTTGAATTTGCTATTGAACCTACAACTATAGATCTAATTGAATCCGCAGATTTAGAAATTCTTGACTTTGGTCTACCATAAATAAAATTTTTACAATTTCCTGCCGATTTACATATCAATACATTATAATTATCTTGTAATTCATCTAATGCTATCCCAAAATCCGAAAAATTTTCTTCATCACATTCTTCATTAGTTCCACAAGACAAATTCCATATTTTAACCTTGTCTTTTCCTTGTTTTATAGCCTCTTTTATATTATTAATTAGTTCATCTTCCTCAATACTTTCTATCTGTTGGTTTGGAAATACTGTTGCATCGTATAAATAATATGCTTCATCTCCTATATACTGCTTGTTTTCTAAATCATCCCCATAGTTTATAATACCAGAAACAAAAGTACCATGTTTTCTATCTATAACATTTTCTGGATATGCTGTATATTTTTCATCTACAATCCATTTTTCTAAATGAGGAATTTTTTCAATTCCAGAATCCAATACTCCTATAATAACTTTTTTATTAGCTTTATCAATATTTTTTATAGCTATTTCATCATTTTCATCAAAATCATCTAATGTTACTATATATTTTGGCATAGGCTCTATTGAAAATATACTATTATATATATCCTCATCTTTAAATTTTTCTATTGCATCTAATGTTAAATTTTCAGTTTTAAAAATAGTAATTTTGTCTGTATACTCTGTTTTTTTATATTTAATATTATTTTTCTCACAAATTTTTTCAAACAATTTTCTTACTGCAATATTTAATTCATAATTTTGATAATCAATAAGTTTAATCTTATATGATACATTTTGTCTTTCTATAATTTTTATCTTAGGAATATATTGTTTAATATCTTCTATGCATGATATTCCATATATATTTTTTTCTGTTTCATTAATATTATCTTTTATCTGTTTTAGATCTTCTTTTGTCCCTATTTTTATTAGTAAATCTTCACTATTATCTAATCCTATTAAATTGTTGGATTTCGTATTAAAAATTTTTCTTATTTCTTTTCTATGTGATTTAGCTTTTGCATCTTCTGCTATCTTAGATTTAACTACTATAGGAATAAATGATTCCTTCATATTATCAAATTTATTTTCTATAGTTTCTAATTCATTTGATAATTTCAAAGCCCTTATTTTTGCATCCTCTATATTTAAAACCCATTTAGGATTATCGGAATTTCCACCACCTTCAACCAATTGAGTATCTTTTTCTCTTTTAGCAAAAAATTTGATTGGTAATTTTTTATCTTCCATACTATCACTCCTGTTCTGCAATCTTTCTTATTTTCCTCCAAGGAATATTGTAATATTCATTTATTTCTTTTTGTGTAACTAAATTTTTTATTAAAAACTCTATAAATTCATTTTCATTTTCTATATTATGTTTTTTATACAGATATATTTCTGTAAGCATATCTATATTAGTTATACTATTCTGATTTCTGACAACCATTTTCTTCAAGCAATTATTAGTAATATTATTTATATCAGCAGGACTAAGTCCATGTAGTTCTTCTATTATCTTTTCAAATTTTTTATTTTTATCTAGAAAATTTGTATTTTGCTGTTTCATATTTTGTATTAGTATTTTCTTTATTTCTTCATCATCTGGTTTATCAATATTTACTATCTTTGAAAATCTTCTCCATATAGCTCTATCTAGCAATTCATCATGATTTGTTGCTGCTATTAATATACTATCCTTACTAAATTCATCCATATTTTGTATTAAACTGTTAACTACTCTTTTTAGTTCTCCTAGCTCATTTTTATCATCTCTCACTTTAGCAATAGCATCAAATTCATCCAAAAACAAAATACATTGCCTTTTTGATGCATATTCAAATACTTTTCTTATGTTTTTTGCAGTATTTCCCAATAAAGATGATACTAATGCATCAAATCTTGCAACTACTAATGGTAAATTTGTCTTTGATGCTATATATCTTGCCATTGAAGTCTTTCCACATCCTGGTGGGCCATATAAAAGTAAAGAAAAATCCACATTTATCCCTAGCTTTTCAAATTTATCTCTATAGTAATAAGCATCAATAAATTCATTCATTTCGTTTTCAATATATTTATTGAAGATTAGTTTTTCTGCTTCTTTTTCTGGAAAATATACATTAGCTATATCTAATCTACTTTCTTGATCTACAGGTTTTGTTGAAAATTCATCTAAAGTTGTAAAATTTCCAGGTTTGTTATCTAATACTTTCTGTATTTTTCTTGAAAGTTGTACTTCTCCATCTTTATTTAAATTTTCTACTAATACCTTTGAATAATTATAAACTTTTTCTTTGTCTCCTTTTATTCCACCATCTATTATTTTTATAAGTTCTGTATACACATTTCTCACCTCAAACAAAGTATATTATATCGCTTATGTTTTGTCAATGTGTTTTGTTATTATTTTTATATTTTTGTTATTTTTATTTTGCTATTTGTTATTTTTATTTGTTTTGTTGTTGTTTTAAATTCATTTTTGTTATTTTATTATTACTATAAATGCTATCACTTTTAATTTTAAAAAGTCTTAATCTCACTATTTTCTATAAAATTAATTTTATAGAAAATACCTATTATAATCTCATCACATTAATTGTCATACACTTATAAAGTATGTAGTTTGTTTCATCTTTTATAAAGATGCTTAAAAGCCTTCTGTCAAAAGAAGGCTTTACTATTTATTTAAACTATAAATCACTTATCATTTTTCAAATGTAACTACTTTAATGTTGCATAATCCTCTTAATCCCCATTTTCCACGAGTTCTTCCTAAACCTGATTTTTTAACTCCACCAAATGGATTGTAAGGTGCAGAATATGCTAAATTGTTACAAGCTACCATTCCAGTTTTTAATTCTTTACTTATTTTCGCAAAATTTTCTTTATCCGTAGTAAACACATATCCACCTAAACCATAAATCGTGTCATTTGCAAGTTCAATTGCTTCTTCTATGGTCTTAAAGCTAACAATAGGTAATATAGGTCCAAATACTTCTTCTTTCCATACTTTCATATCTTTTGTAATATTCGTTAGAATTGTTGGCACAAAATAATTTCCTTTTTCTTCTGATTGTTTTTCACCACAAATAACATTTGCTCCTTTATTTACTGCATCATCAAATTGCTCTAACAGAGTATTAATTTGCTTTTCATTTACAAGAGGTCCTATTGTGGTATTTCTATCAAGTGGATTTCCTATAATTTGTGATTCAGCAATATTTCTAAGTTTACTAACTACTTCATCAAATACACTTTCATGAACAATTAATCTTTTTAAAGCATGGCACAATTGTCCACTATTTGAAAATTTCTTTTTAAATATTCCACCAATAACATCATCAATATCTGCATCTTCACATACAATTCCTGGTGCAGAACCTCCTAATTCCATAAGAATTGGTATCATTTTATTTGCTGCTACTTTATATAGGTATTCTCCTGTTTTTGTATTTCCTGTAAAACAAATCATATCAATGTCTTGCTCTACTAAGAAACTTCCTATTTCTTTTCCAGCAAATACAAATTGCCATACTCCTTTTGGTAATCTTGAATTATTCAATATCCTTTCTAAAAGTTTATAAAGAAGTGGTAAATTAGGATCTGGTTTACTAATTACAACATTACCAACAATTAGATTTTGAAAGGCTATTGCACAACATAATGAAAATGGATAATTAAATGGTGAAATTGCTATAACTATACCTTTTGGTTCATAAAAAACTTTTTGTATTTCTTTATCTCTTTCAAATGTTATTTCTGGAGCAATACAATTCTTTGCATTTTCTAAATCCCATTTTATATTTTTTAATGTAGACTTTATTTCATTTTCTGATTGAACAATTGGTTTTCCCATTTCTAAGGATATTAAATTTGCAATTTTATCTGTATTTTCCTCAAATTTGTTATATATTTCTTCTAATATTTCAATCCTTTTATCAATATTTAAGTTAGCCCATTCAGTTTGTACAGACTTTGCTAAATTTACTTTTTCTATAACTTCTTCCTTTGTGGTTTCTTCAATTTCTCCTAGAACTTCTTTATTTGATGGATTAATAGATATAATTTTCATATATTATATGACCTCCCTAAAAAAATTTCTTATAATTTATTTTTTATTCTCATTTAAATAATTTTCTATGTTACTAATGATTTGTTTCGTAGCCCTCTTATAACATTGTTTTGTATCTCCTGTAATCATATCTGTATATATTACATTCTCATAATTTAAAATTTCTTTTATATCATCATTAACTGTAGGTTTATCACATATATAATAATTATTTTTATTTTGTAACCACTTCTTTAAAGATTCTATCTCATAACAATAGCCAATTGAAGTATTTACAATTATTTTTCCATCTCCATATATATCTAAATTCTCTTCTCCTATAAGACATACATTTCTATTTAAATTAATAGAAATGATATCTACTGTAGATAATAATTCTTTTAATTCTAAATATTTAATTCCATTTTTTTCTTCATTTTCTTTTCTTGTTCTGCTATAGTAATAAACATCAGATCCTAACAATTGAAATGTTTTTGCAATTCTACTTCCAATATCTCCCAGACCTAATATTCCTACTTTTATATCTGTTAAATCTAATTGTTCATCTTTCCATGCTTTGTTTCCAAATCCGTGAATTAGATTAATTACTTGCGAAATTGTAAATTCGACAACACCATTATCTCCATGTCCCTTTAAATGCGAAAAAGAAATACCTTTTTCTTCTACTGTATATATATCTACTTTTGAATATTGTTTTCCATAAAAAGAACAACACATTGCAATATATTTTAAATTTTTACAGTTATTTATTATGTTACTATTTATTACAGTTTTATATGATACTAAAATGCAATCAGCATCCCCTATTCTGCTAATAGTATCTTCATCATTAACAGTATCTGTATCATAATATATAAATTCTTTACAGTACTTTTTTAATTCTTCTACTCCCTCTTTAGTTAATAAAACTGGTTCCACTATTACAATTTTATTAAACATATATTTTCAACTCCTTAATCATTCTCAATTATTTCTACTAATATTCCATCTGGATCATTAATAAAGAAATATTGTTTTCCTAATCTTCCTCTTTTTATATCTATATTTTTGCAGATATAATTTTGTATTACAAACTCTTTTGCTTTTTCAATATCATCTACACCTAATGCGAAATGCTTTGTTCCTAATATTGGCAAATCTGTTGCTGTTATCTTTGCTGTTTCTGGTAATTTTATATATTCCTTATAACAAAATATTTCTAAAACTGTATTATTTAGTTTTAGCATATTTATTTTTATACTATCATCTTCTGCTTTCCATGATTTAAACTCTTGAAAACCAAACTTTTTATAAAATTCTATACTTCTTTTAATATCTGTTACACTTATTGCAACATGATTTATATTAAACATAGTTTTATCATCTCCTATTAATTTTTTCTTTATTTATATCACAAATTAACAATTTTTCATAGTGTTTTGCCAATATTTACAAAACATATTTATCCTTACATTTGCTTAATTGCCACAAAATCTCCAATAGAAATAATGTCAAGAGCGAGTGAAACGAGTTTATTTACTCTTGATTTTATTTTTATTGGAGATTAGAATTATTTTTCAAATGTATAGGACAAAAAATAAGCATCAGCACATATCTACTGACACCTATTTTAATAAAGATTCTCTATAACTCATTTTAATAAATTCTTTCTATTGCTTGAAATATCTAGCTTTACTTCATATCTACTAACCAACACAACCTATACCTGTTATGCTTATTGTAGATACAATCTCTAATTTTCCAGTATTCCAAACACTTTGCTTTAATTTCTAAAAATCAATTTATGTGTTTCCACTTACCACTTAAGCAACTACTTTAACTTTCACACCCAAATTTTGATGTTTTTCTTTTCCAAATCTGCCTTTTTCTTCAAAAGTTATAATCCCTGAAACCATATCAAAATCAAGTATTACCTGTCTTGTTTTAGTTGTAGCACTGCTACGCATTCCACATGGCTAGTAAACGGAAACATATCTACTGGTTGTATTTTTGCCACCTCATATTTTTCTTCTAATATTTTCAAGTCACGTACCATTGTTGCAGGATTGCAACTAATATACACTACTTTAATTGGCTCTATCTTTAAAATATTATTAAGTGTTGTATTATCTAATCCTCTTCTTGGCGGATCTACAAAAATCACATCTGCCTTTTCACTCTTTTTAATTAACTCTCCTAATGCAATCTCTACATCTCCACATAAAAATCCAATATTTTCTATCTTATTTAATTTTGCATTTTCTTTTGCATCTTTAATAGCATCTTCTATAATTTCTATACCATATACTTTTTTTGCTGTTTTAGCTATAAAAATTCCAATAGTGCCAATTCCACAGTATAAATCTAATACTATTTCTGTTCCATTTAACTCTGCAAACTCTATTGCCTTTTTATATAGTACCTCTGTTTGAATAGGATTTGTTTGATAAAAAGACATGGGAGATATTTTAAAAGTATATTCTTCTAATTTATCATAGATACATCCTTCTCCATATAAAACTACATTTGTATTTCCTAATATTACATTTGTGTTTTTGGTATTGATATTTTTTATAATCGTTTTTAGTTCCCAACCTTGCAATTTTTCATTTTTTTGAAATTCTTGTAATAAGCTTTCTACCATTTGCCTTTCTTGTGGAAATTGATTTCCATTTACTACTACTATACACATGATTTGTTTGGTCTTTAAGCCTAATTTAATAACAATATGTCTCATTAATCCGTTTTTGATTTTGTTCATTATATATAGTAATTTTATTTTCTTTTATAATCTTTAATATACTTTTTGCTATTATTTCAGAAATAGGATTTTGTATAAGACAATTATTCATTGGAATGATGTCATGTGTTCTTTGAGCAAAAATACCTACTACTGGATTATTTTGTTTATCTATTCCTAATGGATATTGTGCCTTATTTCTATAATATAAAGGATTTTCCATTCCTATTGTGTCTTTTACCTGTAGTTTATTTTCTAAAGTTTTATCTACTAAACTTTGAACAATATTTTTCTTCATTACTAGCGTTTGCTCATATTTAATATGCCTTAAACTACATCCACCACATCTTTGATAGGTTGTACAATCTGAAGTTTTTCTTGTATCTGCTTCCTCTAGAATCTCTATTATCTTTCCAAAAGCATGTGAAGTAGTTACCTTTAAAATATGTACTTTGCATTTTTCTCCTTTAATAGCACCTGAAATAAAGATGGTATAACCATCTACTTTAGCAATTCCTTCTCCTTCAAATCCATTATCAATAATATCTACAATATACTCTTTATTTTTTTCAATTGGTATTTGCTTTTCCATTTTTCCCTCTATTCTTTTTTCTTTGCTTTATCTTATAAGAAAGGTATGCGTTAACGGAAGCAAAGCTTCCGACGCACACTTGTGCAAGTTGCTTCGCAACTACATAGACTAAGGAAACCTAACCTTGTTGTATAGCAAAAATCTGCGATTTTTCCTATACAATAAAAATAAGAGAGGTATTTCGCTTAGCCAGAGTCTTCAAAGTATGTCTAAAATCTTTGTTACTTCTAAATATATTCTTTTATAACATCATATAATTGGCTAATTGAAAGACCTATTCCTGTATGATAACTTCCTTCAATCCCTTTTACGTGTACAGCAAATTTCTCTTGAATAGAATATGCTCCTGCTTTATCCATTGCATGACCTGATTTAATCCATGTTTCTATTTCTGCATCTGAGATTGGCTTTAATTCAACATTGGTAACATCATGATTTAAGTACTCTGTATATTTCCCATCTTCTTCTTTTAATACACATAAACTTGTAATAACTTGATGCTTTGTACCTTGTAATTTTTTGAGCATATCAAAAGCATCTTCTTTTGTATGTGGTTTACCATATAACTTATTATCTTTTATAACCAATGTATCTGCTCCTATTACAATACGATTTCCCTTTGTTTCATCAAAAACAGCTTTTGCCTTGCTATATGCTATTTTTTTAGATTGTTCTTGTATAGTTAAGCCCTCTTCTATGGTTTCTTCTGCATCACTTACTATCACTTCAAATTTTTTTATTCCCATTAACTCCAATAATTCTTTTCTTCTAGGTGATTTTGATGCTAAAATAATTCTCATTTTATTTACCCCTTTTTTCATTTATTTTTTAATACTTTAACTTTATACCGTTTGGGTTAGATTCACACATTGAATTTCTTAAACTATTAAAAACTTTATCTATATATTCTAATATAATAACTATTTCTATTATTTTATCCACACTCTCCTTTTTATTCATTAGTCTGCTTTATTAAATAACTTATTGATATTATATCTTTTCTGCTGTTTTTTTACAATATTTATTTGAATTTTTGCCCTCTATTTTTTGTTGACCAAAGAATACATTTATGATAGCATTTATTAAAATAAATAAATTATTTTGCTTATGAAATATTTATATATTAAAAATTACTAAAGAAAAAGGAAAATTTATATGTTAAAGAAAATATTAAAAATTGTAGAAATTATTTTTCTTATACTTCTAGTGTTATTTCTTATTTATTTTATTAGAACTTTATGATTATAAGCAAAATTGTAAATTCATATGACAAATTCTTCACATCAAATAATTATTCTTATTCTGTACAAAACAATTACACTAATATAGAAAGTCAAATTATAACAATCGCTTATAAAGATAACAAAAAACTTACATCTTTTTCAAATGCAAACAGTATTTATTCTATTACTTAGCAAGACTTCTCTACAAAAGAGCAAATAGACATTAATCCTGCTAGTTCCTCCGCAAGAATTTCTACTGTATCAAAATATGATGTTGACCCCACAGTTATCATTTCTAGCATAGTTTCTAAAGACTTAATGAAAAAAATAAAAATGTCTTTTATATTCTTTATTACTCCCAAAACTATAGATGGACAAAACTGTTATGTTTTACAACCTTTACAAGGTATAGTAAGCAATACATATTACTTTAATATAGATACAGGGATGGTTTCAAGAGTTAATATTGGTGGAAATCTCTAATTTATCAAGTTAATTCCATATAACAAAATTAGTAAAAAGTGTGATTTGACTAATTTACATAAATATGCTATAATGATAAATGATGAAACATTTTTATTCTGTTACATCAAGGAAGTATTAACAACAATAGAACGTGCTAATGCACAGAAGGAGAAAAAAATGACATTTAAAGCAATATTTTCAAAACAGGAACGGGATCGCCTAAGGAAAGAAAGAGCAGCTACTAAGGCTGCTGCTGAATTGGAGGCTAGAAAATCTGCTCTTCGCAATGCTCCCGAAGTTCTTTCATTCATCAACTGGTATGAAAATCAAGTAAACGGTAAGCGGGACAAAGACATAAACTTCGTCCAGTTAGGCTATGAAGCTCATAATCGCTACTGGCATCTGGTGAAGAAATATCCTGATGTTGCTAGATTGTCTGGGCATGAGATTAGCATTACCGCCGCTGATCGCTACTACAGCTGGATAGACGCTGAAGGTTCGTGGCGTAATTGGAAGAAGGACAAAATGGATGAGCATTATCAAGCCTTTATCACTCAAGAGAATGAGCAACATCTCTACGGAGATTATTCTCTTTGGGAGATTGGACCTTTAGGCGGGGGCAGAGATTTTGCTTATGCATCGTGTGCCTACCTTTCCTATGCACACAGTGAAAAATGGCGTTGGCAGGATACAATCAAAGCCCTTAAGAAGTTGATTGAGGAATAAATGTCATAAAAGTTGGACTCTCACAAGGTATTACCAAGTGGGAGTCCAACTTCTACTAATGAAGATACTAAATTAGTTTTTTCTAATTTCCTAATACTACCATAACTTATCTATAATCGTCAAAGCCTCAATAACTAAGAAAAGTTCAAACATATACGTTGTTGGTGTCGTTGGCGTAGATATCTACAACTTTTTTCACATCTTTAACGATTGATACAAATATCAATCAATTTGTGTTTATAATATCATCTTTTTCGGCTTTTTTCAAGATATTTCAATAATTCTATGCTATATAAATTATTTATTTATATTATTAAATAAATACAATGCCACTTTATTTTGTTCTGTTGTTTCCATTTTCATAAGTTTAGCCATTGCAAACATTACAAGTTTATACTTTCCAAAGTTTATAAGTGTAGTTCTATATTCTTCATCTATGTTTTTCAACATATCATCAAACTTTTTAAATTTTTCTTTAGTATTATATATAAGACCTGTCCATTGGCTTTGGCTCATACATATTGCTAATCTTAGCTTATCTTTAATATTCATATCATTTATTATATCTATCAAATATTTTACTTTCTCATTTTCCATCTTCAACCTCCATATTAAAATCTAGTATCATTATTTTTCTTTTTATTCTTGGTTTGCTTGCTTTCATATAATTCTAAATCAATTTGATAGCTTAATACAGTTTTAGCTCAACAATTTTATTAACATCATTGGCAAATATCATTAAAATTAATTTTATGATATTTGTTGATATTTCCACAGTGTGTAACTACTTAAAACAACTTTTTACTTATCTACCCAAAATTCTTTTGATTTTATTTAAAATTTTTAAAAACAAAGCTTCCTTGTATTCTATTATTGAAGTATTTTCTATATTTATTGAATTTTCATTAATCTGTTTTTCTTTGAAAATACCATTTGACTTGTATTTTTCTTGCTTTTCCTTTTCAATTTCCATTCTATCATAATTTTGTTTGCTAATAATTTTTTCTCTTTGACTTTCAGTTGCCCAATAATCTCTAAACAAAATCGCTATAATACCTTTTGTTATCTTTGACACATTCTGTTCATCTAATGTTTTACTAATATTATACTTAAAAATATATCTATTATTAGCATTTGTTTTAAATAACTCTATCTTATTCTTTGGTATCTTATTATAATCTTCTACTGGAATATATTTTAATATTTCTAATACTTCGATATATGCATTAGCATATTTAATATTAACCATATACAAATCCTCTACTCATTTTACAATTCTTCTTTACTTTCTCTTTGGTTAGTAATTGCTTTTTCTTGTCTTGTTTGCTCTGCCTCTATCTCATCTAATAGTGTGACATCTCTTTGTTCGTCCAAAGTTTCTCTTCCTAAATCCTGTGTACTCTTTTCTTTCTTAGGAGTATATATTATCTCTAATTCCCCATTAAAAATAGTTGCATTTGGAAATAATCTTGCAATTTCTCCAATTTCTTCCTTACTATAAATTTTTGTTTTAGTACATATTCCATTTACTAATGTAGGTGGAATTCCTCCTGGTATTGCTGACCAGTCACAGTATGGTAATATATTTTTGGTATGAAACTCTTTACCACCAGGTGAAAACGGCTCAATTATTTGCTCAAATATTTCTATTTCTTCACTAGTATAGATTTCACTTATTTGCTCTGGATTTAACTGTTTAATTCTTTCATATTCAAAGAAATCTAAATGTAATAATTTTTTCATAATTGGATTTTCACTATCCAGAAATAAGACAATAAAAGGATCATATTTTGATTTTAATCTTTGTCTATTTAAAGCTTCTGCTCTACTGTTGTGTTCTTTTTTTGAATGTATTCTATCAACAAAAGAACAAAATGTACCTTCTCTTTCGCTCTCTATTTTTCCAAACCATTCACTTGCTAATATTCCATATTGAGATAATGCTCTCAACGAATCCAAAGAACCAGAACACCTATGGTTAACCATTCCAGCTAGTATCTCTACCATACCATCTCTCTGTGGAAAAGGTTGTATATCAGTCTCTTTGCTTTCTTCAAACAGACTCAAATATAATTGTTCAAGCTTTTTGACTACTGTTTGTCTATTACCTTTAAAGAATTTTCTCTCAGATAATGGTTTATATTCAACTTCTTTCTCTCCTAAATTTGCTCCTCGAATTTTCATATATGTTCACACCTCTTTATTTTATATATTTTCTTAACTCTAATTTCTATCTATTGTTCTGTTTTTAATTGTTCTAAACTATAGTTGTTCTAATTACCTATTCTTAACTTATCATTTCTTTAAAATTATTATAGCAATAACTCTTAATATTTACAACATCTTATGAGAATATCAAATATGAAATGGAGCAAAAAGAAATACAACCTTTAGAAACTGCAAATATGGTTTTAGTAATAACACAAAATAAAGAACTAGTAAAATATACAAATAAGCTAAAAGTACAACTTGCAAAATCTTATATTGCTATGCAAAGAGCAGAAAAACTACAAAAAGAAAATATAACCTTAAAGAATACAAATGAAAAATTGGAACAAGAAAATCACATTCTAAAAAATTGCATACAGAAAACTTTTGAAGTTGTAAATCACTTTTTTAGCTTTCCTATTGATAGGTTTAAAAGGATAGTTGATAATTTAATAAGGAAGTTAGAAAAATAAAACTTTTTATTATTCTACTCAAAGGTTAGTGTAAAATCGATAAGAAAGGTGTGCGTTAACGGAAGCAAAGCTTCCGACGCACACTTGTGCAAGTTGCTTCGCAACTGCACAGACTA
>CAMTJT010000022.1 GCA_947073285.1 uncultured Clostridium sp.
TCAAATATGCTTTAGACCATAGAAATGAACAAAAATGTATGCAAAATTTTAAAGAAATCTTTGGTTATGAATATGACGAAGAAATATTTACTAATAAAGATTTTTTAGAAGAATTAGCACGAGTTATATAAAAACTACTATCATTAAGTAAGAGGTTGTAGTCTTTTAATAATACTAATAATAAAATTATTTTTGTTGTTTCTACTCAATTAAACAGATTCAAAAAAGAGAGCAACAAATATTTGTTACTCTCCCATGAAAATCGTGCGTCAAAATCTTAAGTTCCCTTTTAGTTTATTGCTTTAGCTTGTTATTGTTGGTTTGATAATTGTATCTAATTACTTCTTAGATATATTGGGTTTGGTATAATACCATATAAAACCGTGCCATTGTATCAGCAGTTAAATTGGTAACTTTGATGGTGTACTTTTCTCCATTGCAATTGCTAATCAATTCATATTGAGCATTTGCTACACCTACTGACACATGAATAGTTTTAGATGGCAACAAACTGCCTTTCTTGATAATCTCAATTTTCAGAGGTCCACTGAATTGGTAGTTATTATTAATCCTTATCCATAACTTATGCCCTTTATCTGGTGTAACACCCCAGCTTTTGCTATTTGAGAGCCCTTCGTTGATGCAGTTAATTTCTCCCAATATTCCTGCATCATACGGCACAATTCCACCGTATTCATCAGTCATACTTGTTTGAAAAACTTCCGCCTCTCCCAATATTTCTTCTGTTGCAAATGCAGGTATAGAAATAGCCATAAGCATGACTATCGCTAAAATGGCAGACACGATGCTTTTAAAGCTTTTACAACGTTGCATAAATACCTCCAAAATTAATACGCACTCTTTCCATGTAAAAAAGGAACTATTAGGTATATTATACTATTCTTTCGTTTATGTCAATATTCTTCTTCACTTTTTTAATTATTATTAAAATTATACTAAATATAATTATTCCTACTAAAATCAATTGACCTATTGGTATATGATAAGCTAATAATGAATTGTAATTTACACTAATTAAATATATACAATAACTAATTATAAATCCAATTATTGTTCCTATTACTAGTGCTTTCAGTGTATATATAAAGCTTTCATAAAAAAACATTTTATTAAATTGTTTTTTAGTCATTCCAATTGATTGTAAAATCTTAATTTCTCTAAACCTTAAATTCATGCTTTCTAGCATTGTATTATAAATATTAGCTATCCCTATTACTGATATTATAATTAATAATCCATATAAACATATATTAACCATAAATTTCATTTTTTGCTTATTTTCTTGTTGTCTTTTATAATTAGTAACTATTGTAGTTTTACTATTACTAAATTTTGAAATTTCTTTTTCTAATTCATCTGGATTTTCTGAATTGATTCTCATTCCTACCCCTGCTGAAAAACTAAATCCATTATCTTCAAAATTAATGTTTTTGGCCATCTCAATTGTCAAAACTAATTTAGTTTCATCTGTTTTTATTATTTTAGAACTGTCTAATGTTTGTACTGCCCAAAAAGGGTTATCTTTTGTTATTTTAACAATTGGTATATTGTATTGCGTTCCATTAACTTTAATAGGCAAAATATCTCCTTCTTTAAGCTTAATCATTTCTTTAGATGAATCTGGTTTTATTAATATTCCAGAAGAAATAATTTTTTCGTATTCTAATCCTAAGTCTTGTAAATATTCATTAAATACTTTTCCTTCACATGCAATAACAGAAATTGGAATATCTCTATTTAATCTCAATGTTCCATTAAAATTGGCAAATATAGAATATTCATTTATGCTTTCTAAGTTCTTTACTCTTTCATACAACTCTATTTGACTAAAATAAGAAGTTGTTCCATAAATTGGAGCTATATCTATATTGTAGTTATGTGAATAAACACTATTAGTTTGCCCAAATATATATTCTATTGCACTATTGGTAATAAATATTAATATTATAATAATGCAAATTGAAATAGTAGTAGCTCTATACATTCTTTTATTACGTTTTAAATTTTTATAAGCTATTTGTCCTTCTATTCCAATATTCTTCTCAACAAATTTATTAATTTTAATTTTTTCATCTCTAATTACAATTTCGTTATTTTGACGTATAGCTTCAATAGGAGAAATCTCCTTTATCTCTTGAATTGGCTTAATACAAGAAATAAAAATCATAGCGGTCATAAATATTGTTGAAATAATAATGGGCATAGCTGATATACTAAATTGCACTGTAAAATAATTTTCTACTATCATATTTGCTAAAATACAATTAATGCTATTAATACCTATTGCCATACTTCCAATCCCTAACACGATTCCTATTGGTATACTAATAGCTACATAAAAAATCCCCTCTAATAATATTATCCTTTTTATTTGTTTTAAAGTTGCCCCTATAGTAATAAGCATTGCAAACTCTTTTCTTCTTTCTGCTATTGAAATTTGAAAACTATTTCTAATTAATGCAATTGTAATTCCTGTAATAATAAAAATAATCAAACTCGCTACCAATTCTAATTGTAGCTTTTCATTAATATCTGTACTACTTCCTTGCCACAGTAGTAATTCGTTATTTTCTCTAACATTAATATGAGAATTCCAATTTGCTATCATATCATAAAATTCACTGGTTTCTTTTGGATTATGTAATAAGACAGTTATTCTAGAAGGTCTTGTATCTACTGTCTTACTTAATTTAGTAATCGCAATATAAGCATTCGTACTATATAATTCTTCATTAGTCTGTTGTATAATTCCAGTAATAGTATATTCAATTTTTTCTTCTCCAACTGGTACTAAATTTCTAAATTCTACATTATTATTATACTTTTCTATATCTAGCATTACCTTTTCTACATTAAGTTTAACTTTTGTTCCTATAGTTAGAGGCTCTTTTGCATTGTTTATTAAATAATTAGATATTACTATTTCATTTTCATTTTTAGGCAAGATTCCTTCTACTAATTGTATATCTCTATTTTCTAAAGCATTATTATCATATCCTTCTATTATAATTCCTAATTTAGAAGAATTTTGTGTTTCATAATTAGCTGCACCTATTGTTTGCGATACACCTATATTCTCTATATGACTTTGCTTTATAATCTTGTCTCTAATCGTCTTAATTTCACTTTCAGAAATATCTGTAATATCTATATGATAATTACCAACTGTTTTTTTGGTAATGTTTATCATTGAATTTTGAAAACTTTCTACAAAAGAAATAATAAAACATATTAAAGCTACAGATATGATAATTCCTATTACAGTTGCAAATGTTCTTCTTTTATTCTTAGTTAAATTTTTCCATGCTAGCATTTTTAAAATATTCATAAGCTAGCCCCCTAATCTTTGTTGTTTACAATGTCTTTGAATATCTTACCATCTTGTATTGTAATAACTCTATCTGCCTGACTTGCTAAATTCTCATCATGGGTTACTAGTAAGATTGTTTGGTGATATTTTTTATTTGATAGTCTTAATAGTTCAATAATATCTTTAGAAGTTTTACTATCTAAATTTCCAGTAGGTTCGTCTGCTAATATTATTGCTGGATGATTTATTAATGCTCTTCCTATTGCGACTCTTTGCTGTTGCCCTCCTGATAATTGATTTGGCAAATGTTCTATCCTGTCTTCTAAATTTAAAGTCTTTAGTAATTCTGCTAATTCTTCTTTATTTACTTTTTGTTTATCTAATTGACATGGCAGAACGATGTTTTCTTTCACATTCATAATTGGTAATAAATTATAAAACTGATAAATTATTCCTATGTTTTTTCTCCTAAATACTGCTAACTCATCACTGCTTAATTCACATATGTTAATATTATCAATTATTATTTTACCTGAGCTAGGCCTATCTATTCCACCTAATAAATGTAATAATGTAGACTTTCCACTTCCTGATGCTCCAACAATAGAAATAAATTGTCCTTTTTTTACTGTAAATGATATATTGTCTAGTGCCTGTATTTTATTCATTTCATTTCCATATTCTTTACTTAAATTTTCACATTTTAATATAATATCTTTTTCCATAATTCCTCCACGTTTTTATTAACTATATACTATCATAATAATTTTGTTAAGTAAAGTTAAACTTGGTACTTTTTATAATTATCACATATTTCTTTATTTTTCTTTTTAGATAGCCTTCGAAGGCTCAAACAAAACCAAATACCTCCTTGCATTTTCTTAATATGAAACTGAAAATCAGTTTCTAACATACTAGAAACTGACAAACAGTTTCTGTATGATTAGGGGAATACTTCCCCTAATAACCCTTTATAAAAATAAATTTGCAAAGCAAATTTACTTTTAGGTGCTATTGCTGAAATAATCATTTTATTATATAATCGTTATATAAATCCAAGTAAATTCGAGTGTCACACTCTATCAAGTGGCACACATTTGTCACAAAAAGCTTTATAAATATTGAAAAATAAGCACTTTTTCCCGCTACCCGCTCCAATTTATAGCAACTTACGAACTGTAAAGTTTCGTAAGTTTTTTCATTAAAAAAAAGATGAATTGAACTTAATAAAAAATATCAAAAATGTTCTCTTTTGGAAAGGAGGGCATTTTTTATGTTTTAGTTTGAAGTAATCCAAGAACATATTCATTTATTTACAAGAATTGTGAGATGTTCTAATTGTAGAAAAATACTCTCTTCTACAAACTCTTTTAAATATGGTAGCACCCCAAAAGAAAAAGTATATTATCATTTAACTTGAGAAATCCTAATTGTACGTCAAAAGGAATACATTATAATTCAAATAAAATAGAAGAAAAATTAACACGAATTTTAAATGAATTAGCTAAATATATGTATGAATAGTATAAATTTTAAAAGTCTTGACAATATAAAACAAATGCTTCGGGATGTATAAAGATAAGAAAGGGATGTGAATCTATGGAAGAGAATCAATTAGCAATTCAAAATGAATTAGCTATCAAAGAAATAAAAAATTCGATTTATACAATAAGAGGAAAACAAGTTATGCTAGATAGTGATGTTGCAATGCTATATAATTATGAAACTAAAAAAGTTAATCAAGCTATAAAAAGAAATATAGATAGATTTCCAGAAAGATTTTGTTTCCAATTAACAGAAAAAGAATTAGAACTTATGTGGTCACAAATTGTGACCACCTCAAAATTAGAAGATAATAAATATAGAAGCAAAAAATATTTGCCATATGTTTTTACAGAGCAAGGAATCGCTATGTTGTCTGGAATATTAAAGAGTGAAGTTGCTATACAAGTTAGTATTAAAATAATGGATGCATTTGTAGAAATGCGAAAATTTTTAATATTAAATGGACAAGTATTCGAAAGATTAACAAATGTAGAATATCAATTACAAGAACATAATAAGAAATTTGATGAAGTCTTTAATCAGCTTCAATTAGAGGAAAATATTAAGCAAAGGATATTTTTTGATGGTCAAATATATGATGCATATGGCACAATAATAGATATTATTAAAAAAGCAAATAAAAAAATCTTAATTATAGACAATTATATTGATGATAGTGTTTTGAAAGTGTTGACTAAAAAGAAAAACAATGTACAAGTTGTTATTTTGACATCTAATAAAAGTAATATTGAAAATTTAGATATTAAAAAATTTAATAAAGAATATCCTATTCTTAAAGTTACTAAAACAAATAAATCTCACGATAGGTTTATTGTAATAGACAATAAAGAAATGTATCATTTAGGAGCTTCAATAAAAGATTTGGGGAAGAAATGTTTTGCTATTAATAGAATTGAAGACATGGAAATAATAGAAAAAATTATAAATTTGTAAATATATAAAAAGACAATGCTATATATAGACTAATATTAAGCATTGTCTTTAAATTTCATTAAAATCTCTTTTTTATCCAATCTAAAATAATATTTATACTATATCAAATTAATTTTCTATCTTGTTATTTTTAGTAGTCTTTTTAAAGATTGAATTAATATCTTTCGATATTTTACCAAGTTTAATACATTTTTCATATTCATTTTTGTTTTTTAAATCAATAATTTTATTATTTTTTATTTTCTTCATCTTTCCACTTCTCCAGTAATAATATTTCCTTCTTGCAATTTAGCTTGTCTTCTTAAAATGTTTTGTCTATTATCAGTAATGGGATTTCTAGTAATAGTAGCTGTATCTATATTAGGAATCGAAGTATTTTCTTTTTCCTCTAATTGTCTTTGTTCTATATATCTTTTAAAGAAATCCATCCTGTCCTTAGGAGCATAATCTAAAATGTCCTCTATGCCATATCTACTCATATAATGCTCAACTTTTTTTACAAATTTTAAAACTTCATTACTGCTTGGTATTCCTTCTAGTGTTTCAGACATACTAGCTATTTTTGTTTTTTCGTTTTCTTTAATTCTTTCTCTATCTATCACTATAATTGGAATTCCAAATTCACTTGCAACTTTTTTTGTTTTTTCCCATATAGAGTCATCTCTTAGACCTTCTATGTCTATATCACTTTGATTTTTGATATAAACAACATAATCTGGTTGCAATTTTGTCATTTGTCCTTTTTTATCAATTCCTAAAGTATTTATTACAACTTCATTATGATTATTATCTGTATTAGTTTCCAACGTAGAAGGTAACATGTAAGAGCTATTTAAATCATTGTAAATACTATCTCCTCCATAAAATGGAGTGTGAGCATCTTGTGGATAGATGGCATCGAAAGAATAAGCTTTAGTACCTTGTGCAAATCCAAGTATAACTTCAATATCATTCTCTCGTTTCAAAATATTTTCATCTGTCATGTATGAGCAACAAGTATAATATCTTAAATCTTTTCGTCCATATTCTCCTTCTTTTGTCATGCCATTCCAAATTTCTTGAGAATTCTTATCATTAATACCTATTCTTTTAACAATCATTGAAAAATCAGTATTAGCATCAAATACTTCAATATTTCTCCCTTTAAAAGTAGTAGTTCCTACTTTTTCTTCTTTAGGCATATATAAACTTTCTTTGTATACTTGTTCAAACATTTCTTTGACTTGTTCAATTAAATATGTACTTGATGATAAATCGGTTTCCACCAATATACCTAATTCACCAACTTGGATTAAAGTATTAATGTCATTGCTTTCAAAAATATTTTTTATAGCTTTAATTTGTTCTACTATACTAGCTTGATACTCATCATTAACAGATATATTGTCTATATCTGCTGAAAATTTATTTACAACATTAGTAGCTTCTCTTAAATCCATATTATAGTATTTTTCCAATAAGGCTAATTTCATTCTATCTAGTTCAGGTAATTGTTTGAACTTTCCTAAATATTTAGCTATTGGCATTGTTAACTGTTCATCATCTAAGCTAGGATTAGTTAATATAGTATCACATACCAACTCTTTGATTTCTTCAAAGTGTTCTAATTCGTTTTTATTAGTAATATTAAATACATTATTAGAGTGTGCCACTTCTTCTTGTTTTATAGTCTTTTCATCCATACCTTGACTTTTAAACATATCTGTTAAATATCCATCAAAAAATGATTTTGACGAACAATCTCTTGAAAGTAGAAATGTTAATGTTTCAATTTCTTTAGTAGTTATCTTCTTTCCTTGTTTAGCTTGTTCATATAAGTCGTTAATTAATTCTCCATAATATCCATCTAATAAATTCTCAATTATATTTTTTTCAAATCTATTCCATCTATCTGTCTTTTGTAATACTAATTGTATCATTTTACCATATAAGCTATATTCATAATCATTAAGTCCCAATATTTTACTTTGAAATTCTGGATTTTTAGCAATCAATTGCATTTTATAGTCTGGTATATCTTGATACTGTTCTCCAAGCAACTCTCCATTTAATGATTGCAAAATAGTACTATCTTTAGCATATAATCTACTAATCTGTAATAATTTTCCACTTAATTGATTTTGATTTGTAAAAAATGCTTTTACTTCTTCTTCACTAAAAAATTTTTCAAAAAAACTTTCTAAGTTTGACGGTGTTATCTGCTCAAATACTGATTGAAATAATTCTATATCACTTTTAAGAACATTAATACATTCTTCATTATGTGTTAAAGTACTAACAATAGTATCATTATCAACACCTTTTTGAGACAACATATTAATATAATTTTGTAAAAAGTTTTTATTTTTTATCAACTCTGGATTTAATATATTAGCATTTAACAGTCCATCTACATCATTATTTTCTAATAAATGTTTATAATAATTTTCTGCAAGTGTACTATTTTGTTTTAAGTAAGTTGGTGAATGTTTGGTTATCTTATAACCTCTTTCAATGACTAAATCTAATAACTGCTTTTTAAAATCAGCATCTAATAATAAACTTTCATCTAAATATTCTAATAACGATGATAATCTCCATTGAGAATCTAATTTATTTCTTCCAAACAAGTCATCATTTTGAAAATTTTCTTTTTGCATTTCAATATATTGCAATATTGCTGTTTTAGCTTCCACGCTTAATAATATTGCTGAACTACGTATGCCGAAAAGGATTAGCTATAAGTACATACCCACTCTTGAAAGCTGTATCAATAACTCCATTAATTGGAAGTGAATCTTGTAGCAATTCTTCTAATAATATATCATATGGTACTTGGTTTAAATATCTACAATCTCTTTTTATAGTTTTTAATATTAATTCTTTATTTCGTCTTAAAAACTCTGGAGAATTTTCTGATAAAATGTAATCTTTATTTACTTTAGATTTTAATAGTTCAACTACATTGTTTATTATCTTTCTTATTCCTTTTCTATTGTTCTTTACTTCAATTAAAGATTTCTCTTCTTCCATGAATTTCTCCTTTGAATTTACTAATTCTATTATATCGTACCATTAATGAATATCTTTTTCAAGTTAATCAAGTTTATTTTATAAATTTATTGTTAGCTATCGATAAACCAAAAGATTCATGTTAAAGTAAATACAATAAATCGAGTTTTATTATACAGATATATTTAAGAAAGATATAAGGTGATAAAATATGAACCTAATAAATATTATATTGGTTACAGAAGTAATCATATTACCTCTTCTTTTTATAGTAAATTTAATTCAAAAGAAAAAACGATGCAATTTAAAAATAAAAGGTAAAATATAGAAAGATGAACTGAAGAATACGGTACACATCGTGCAGATACAACTAGAAAAGGATGCAGGACATAATTTTAGTTGAATATGAATATTATAAAAAAAAGCTATTCTACAATATTAGTAATTTCACCATTTTGTAAGTTAAGAATACACGATAGTGTAAATGTAATGATAAATCCTATGAAACCAGAGGAAATTTATGGCATTGAATATTCTAATGAATTAATAAAAACAAGAGAAAAGTGGTATAATCTTATTGTAAAATTAATAATTTCAATTCCACTTATAGCTTTAGTTATTTTTACATTAATTGTTATAATTGTATTACTTTTTGAAAAATACCATATAATATTTTGTAGTTTCGTGTGTATTTCTGCAAAATATTAATACACCTACATTTATTGCTATATTTTTCATAAATTTCAACCTTCCTTATCTCTAATACTTAGAATTATATAATAAAAATTCTTAAATTCCTATACTTCCATTGAAATTTAATTACAACTCCTATATAATTTAATACTGTAAAACAATTTTTTTCCTATACAATAAAAAATACATGATAGAGGTAAATTTATGACAAGTTTTTTATTAAAAATAATTGCAATAATATCTATGTTTATTGATCATCTTGGTAATGGTATGTTTGGGCATACTACTTTTCTAAATGTTGTAGGTAGAATTGCTTTTCCTATTTTTGCATTTCAACTTACTGAAGGTTATACCTATACTAAAAATCTTAAAAAATACTTTTTAAGGTTATTTTTATTTGCCTTTATTTCTCAAATTCCTTTCATGCTATTTACCTCTATGTATACAGATGGCTTTACTTTAAATGTCTTTTTTACACTTTTCTTTGGTTTATTTGCTATTTTCATTTATGATAAAATTTGTTCTTGTTCTTTTAGTTTTAGTAACATAAAAAAACTTAACTTCTTTGTAAAACAATTTATCGCTATTTTTCCTGCTATTGTAATTGCTATTTTAGCACAGATGTTAAGACTTGATTATGGCTTTTGGGGAATTGCTATTGTTTTTCTATTTTATCTTTTTAGAAATGATAAAACTTTAATGATATTTTCTTTTATAGTTGCTTGTATTTTAAAGTATAGCCTTAACATTTGGTTATATGGTTATCACTATTTCTATCTTCTTTTATGTTTAGGTACTATTTTACCAATTGTTTTTATTAGTCTTTACAATAAAAAACAAGGCAAAAAAGTAAAGTATCTACTTTACTTTTTCTACCCTGTTCATTTATTCATTTTATATCTTATTTTTGTGTAGCAAAATTAATACCTCTTGCTACTACACTTGACATACTTTCTATCAAATCATCTATTTCTTTTGGTGTTACTATAAAATTATAATCTTCTGGAGCTAATACCTCTTTTATCATTTCATATTTGTTTTCTTCTTGCAAACTATTTAAAAAGTCATTCGAATTTGCCTCTTCTTGTACCTTTTGTATAAATAAATCTAAACTGTCTGCTGCAATTGTTGCTGCCTCCACTACAGTTGGTACTCCAATTGCAATTACTGGTACTCCTAAAGTATCTCTTGTTAACTCTTTTCTACTATTGCCTACTCCTGCTCCTGGTATAATCCCAGTATCTGCAATTTGAACTGTACTACTAATTCTTTCAATACTTCTAGAAGCTAATGCATCTATTACAATTAATAATTTAGGTTTTACATTATCTACAATTCCTTTTAAAATCTCTAATGTTTCAATTCCAGTTGTACCTAATACGCCTGGTGATACTGCACTAACTGGTCTTGTTTCTTTATCTAATACTTCTGGCATGTAGGTTAATAAATGTCTTGTAATATCAATATCTTGTATTACCTTTGGACCTAAGCTATCTGGTGTAACATATAAATTGCCAAGGCCTACTACTAAAACATCATCTTGCTCTCCCACTAAATTAGCAAGTAATGTTTTTAGTTCTTTTGTTACTGCTTCTGATGCTTTTTGAATATCTTCTTCTCCTGCAATTTTTATGTTTTTAATATCTATTGTTATATAATTACCTTGCTTTTTGCCAATGGCTTGTTCTCCATTTTGGTTTAATACCTTTACTCTTGTAATTTTTATATTTTCCCCAAGTTGCTCTTCTTGTGTTTCTATTCCATCTACTTCGTTTTCAATATGATTAGCTTTTTTGTATAAATCACGCCTTTCTAGGGCTAAATCTGTTCTAAAATTTATCATTTTTAAACTCCTTTTTCATATCATCATTTTTGTTATCTTATGTTATTAGTACTATTTTATTGCTAACTCGTCTTTCCAATATTCTATAATTTTTTTCCTGAGATCATTTGAATTCACTTTATTCTTCCTCTTCCTTTAAACACTGTGTATAAAGGCTAATTGCATCTTTAAACCCTCTTTTATAATTTTTTTGGCTATAATAGGCAATTTGTATTTCATAATTTTCTATTAGCAATTCTATTTCCTCTATAATTTTCTCTTTTTCTTGATTTCTATTTTTATCTGTTGCCTTTTCTAACGCCTTCTTTATTTTTTCTTCTATTTCCTCCCCTTTGATATTATGTGTTATTTTACTTAATGCTTGTCTATCTTTTTTATTTTCTTCTTCAAAATCTAGCTCTCTTGTTTCATATATCTTTTCTAACATATCTAACTTTTTTTCCATACGCTTTCCCTTGTATAATAA
The DNA here is from genome assembly GCA_947073285.1 of uncultured Clostridium sp. GTDB lineage: Bacteria > Bacillota > Clostridia > TANB77 > CAG-508 > CAG-273. The sequence continues at coordinate 11,824 of CAMTJT010000022.1, forward strand.
ATAGCATTATACCTGTCCTTTCCTTTTTATTTTTGCATTTTAAATACAGTATTACTCTCAGTATACCAACTCCTTTACTTTTTTATACAATTAACTTTTATTTTTATTGAATGAGTTTTAAGATACTAATTTCTTTGAATCAAACTTTTTAATATTTTTATTATAAACTATATTGAAATAAGAATTATTTACTCTCATACATATTTTTTATTGTATAGGAAAAATCGCAGATTTTTGCTGTACAACAAGGTTAGGTTTCCTTAGTCTGTGCAGTTGCAAAGCAACTTGCACAAGTGTGCGTCGGAAGCTTTGCTTCCGTTAACGCACACCTTTCTTATTTAACTATACTTTTCTTTTGTTGTCAATTTATTTCGTATGACATTTTTCGACACCAAATGGCACTTTTCTTTTTAAGCTTGCATTTAACTTTTTTATTGTATAGGAAAAATCGACTTTCATCTTGGCATAATATAAGTTTTTCGTCTCATCACCCCAAGGTATGTTTTTTATTATCTTTCTAGTGTGTTTCCTGTTTTAACTTTGGTGTATATAATTAAGAAAAATTCGTCATTTTTTGTAAAATAATAGAAAAGAGTGGTTTAACAATGAAAAATAATTTAGAAGTTGGATGCAGAATTCGAAAAGTAAGAGAAGAATTACGTATGAGTAGAAATGTATTTTCTGAGAATTTGGATATTTCTGAATCTTATTTAGCACAATTAGAGTTAGGAAATAAGTCTCTTGGTATGAATACTTTAATTTCTCTTTGTGAATATACTGGTTATTCTGCTGATTATTTTTTGTTTGGAGAAAATTCTCACTATGAACTTACTAAAAAGGTTACTCGTATTGTTGATAGACTTCCTGAGAATGACCTAAATCTAGCTTATGAAATCGTACGCTCTATAAAATCTCATTGTTCTAACTAAAGTAGCCTAACTTTATTATATATGAAAAAATAACCATTACTTATTTGATAAATAATAATGGTTACTTTTTTAATTGGAACAATACTTACACAAAATTGCTTCTAGTCCTATTTCTAAATCAATTAATCCTATTTTATAATTACTATCTAAATTAATTAATTCTTCTAATATTTTTCTTAGTTCTTGTTTTTCAAAATACCTTGCTTGACCTTTATATTTTGATACTAAAAACATTTGATTTGGTTTTAAATTCATAGCTACTGCTACATCTTGATTAAAACTTTCAGCTACTTTAATGATATACAATTTTTTAAAGTGGTTATACAAAGTAACTAATATTTTTTGTACTGGCTCTTTATTAGCAATTAAACCATGCAATACCTCTATTGCTTTTGAAGTTTGCTTTTTTCCTAAGTTATCTGTTAAATCAAAAATAACAGCTTGTATTTGTTTTATACAAAGTTTGTCAATATCTTGTTTAGTAACTATTTCTCCATTTCCTTTGTATTCTATTAATTTTCTAATTTCATTCATTAAGTCTTGCATACTTGTACCACAACATTCTACTAAGTATTTAGCAGTTTGGTCATCTAAACTTACCTCATAAGCAGTACATACTTTTTTTAAGTTTGCTACTATTTCTGGTAATTTTAGTAAGGCAAATTCTTTAACCTCTCCTATTTGTTCTATGGTTTTATATAAAGTATTTTTATCCGCTTCTTGTTCTATAAATATTAAATCTATAGTTTCTTCTAAATCTTTACTATTTTCTTGTAGATAGTTGGCTACTTTTTCTTGTAAAGGTAATTTTTCTTCTGCTACTGCTTTCTTTTTTTTACTTTCTGTTTTTGCTGTTTTACTTTTACTTGCAGTTTTTCTTTCTTTTCTAAAAAGTCCTGTATTTTTGGCAATAATTAATTTTTTAGAAAAGCCAAAAGCAGGAGTTTCTAAATCAGAAATTAGTCCTTCTACATTTGTATCATCTACTTGTATATAATTAATTCCTGAAACCTGCTCACCAAATTCTTTTTTCATTTTTTTTACTTTTGCTTCTAAAAGATAGGTTTCTTCTCCATAGAATAGTTTTATTGCCATAGTATTCCTCCGTTTTTTATTTTGCTCTAACCTGTTTCTAATTTCCCTTAAATAGGCTAATCACCCTATTATAATTTTGCTGCAAATTTAGCACTATGTGCATGGCAAATTGCTGCTGCCATACTGTCTGTAGTATCATCTAATTTTGGTAAATTTTCTACTTTTAAAATTGTTTTTACCATTTTTTGTACTTGTATTTTATCTGCTCTACCATAACCAACTACTGCCTGTTTAATTTGAAGTGGTGTATATTCATATGTTGGAATGTTTTTTCTACAGCCTACCACTAATATAACACCTCTTGCTTGTGCTACATTAATAGCTGTTTTAGCATTATTATTGAAAAATAGTTCTTCTACAGATATAGCATCTGGCTGATAAGTATCTATAATTTCTTCTAAATCATTGTTTAATTTTAACAATCTTTGCGGAAAGGATTCTCCTGCTTTTGTTAGTACTGCTCCTGATGTAATTAATTTAAATTTATTCCCTATATAATCTATAATACTATACCCTGTTATAGCAAAACCAGGGTCTATTCCTAAAATTCTCATGGTATTTCCTCTTTTTTGTTACTTATTAATATACTTTATTTCTACGCTTTAATAATTATTTATTACCAATTATTGTTTGCTAAATATCTTAAGACTTCATATCCTAACTATTACTTTGGTGATGTTTTATAATAATACGAAAAATCTCTGCTACAGACCACCCTTGTGCTACTGCACCTTTTGCTTCATATGGTTTATTAGAATCATAAATTTCGGCAATAGAGCCTACTGTTGAACGTTCATACATTTCTTCATAAAATGTATCTTCTATATTTGTAACAAATTCGTCATATTGTTTTTGTAATTCTTTCTTTTTAGTTTTACTTTTTTCTGCTTCGATAATATTTTTAAAACTATCTGCATAAATTCCAAGTAGCCATGGCCAAGTAATACCTTGATGATAACTCATATCTCTTTTTATTTGGTCACCTTCATAAATTTCACGATAAAATTCTTCTCCCTTTGCTAAAGTTTTTAAGCCATATGGAGTAAGTAATTTTTTAGTAACTGTATTAAATACTTCTTTTGCTTCTTCTGAACTTGGACTTAGAATAGGATAATATAACCCAATTGCAAATAATTGATTTGGTCTTATTTTATTATCTCCTATTAAATCATCTAAGCTTTTTCTTTTTTTATTATAAAATTTTTCTTTAAAACTTTCTTGACATTTTTTGGCTAAATCTGTATATTCTGTAGCTAGTTCTTTTTCTTTATATAATTTAGCCCAATCTGCCATTATTCTTAAACTGTTATACCATAAGCTATTAATTTCAACTGCTTTTCCATTTCTTGGTGTTACTACTTTATCTCCTATTTTTGCATCCATCCATGTATTTTGGATATATGGTGTACCAGAAGAAAGCAGACCATCTTCTTCATCTAGATGAATATTATTACCATCTAAATCAATTCCAGCAATATAACTTTCTATTACTTTTTTTAATACCTCATATAATTGATTTTTTAATAATTCATAGTCATGTGTATACTCTACATATTTTCGTACTTGTTCAAATAACAAAAGTGATGCATCTACACTGTTATATAAAGGTCTATTATCATAACCAGAATAGCCATTTGGTACTAATCCATATTTTATATCTCTAATAGAAGTAAGTAATACCTCTTTTGCTTCATTAAATCTTCTTGGTATTAATAGTAAGCCTTCAAAAGAAATTAAGCTATCTCTTCCCCAATCTAAAAACCATGGGTACCCTGCAATTAAAGTATATAATGCAAATGATGGTCTATATACTATAAAATTGTCTGATGCAATAATATAGTCTCTCATAAAAGTTTTATATTTTACATCTACTTGTTTTTTAGTATCTATTAAATAAGAATCATAGAGTGCACTTGTAATACGAATAATTTCTTGGTTGATTAAATTTCTACCATCTAATTCTTCAATATTTTCTTCTAAAGAACAAATAAAGGTAATATATTTTTCTTCATTTGCTCTTAGTTTTACCTCATATACTCCTGGAACTGCTAAATCTTCTTGTGCACCTTGTCCTCTTTTTTCTTCTTCTACATAATACATACCATGAAAATTATCATTTTGATGTTCTATGTATTTTCCCTCTGATAAATTCATATATACTGGTATTTGCCTATTTTCATTAATAATCAGCTTTACTTTTTGTTCTTTTATTTCTTGTTTAACAGAAAAATTCATATTAGGCGTAGTTGTGTGAAAATCTCTAAAGTGAACAATTGGAGCAATTGTTAGCTTGGTTCTTTTTTCATTGTTTTGAATATGGTATAAAACACAAACTGTATTTTTACCATGATCCATACAAATAAATTTTTTAATAGTTGCTCCATCTACTTCGTAAGTAAAGATAGGTACATATTCTTTTTCAAAAGATTTTAAATTTTTATATCCTTCTGAAATATAGTTTTTACAAATATTAGAATAGAGTGGATAGTTTATTCCACCACTTTCAAAACTTTCATCTAATTTTGAAAGTATTACATGCCTACTTGCAGGCGGATTAAGAGGGGCTACTAATAGCCCATGATATTTTCTAGTATTAATTCCTAATATACTAGAACTACTATACCCTCCTATTCCATTGGTAACTAACCACTCTTTTTTTATTCCTACTTCTAATGCTAAATTTTTTCCTTCGTATTTCATTTTACTTTTTCCTCATTTCTATTTTTTAGCAGTTTTGGCCTTTTCTTTATTTTGTGTCTTTTTTTCTTGTTGTTCTTCTTTACGTGCTTTATTAATTGCCTCTAAAAATTCTTGTTTTTGCTTTTCTTCTAGTTTTTTTATGTCTTCTTTTGATTGTTTTTTATTTCCTTCTTTTTTGGCATTTTGCTTGGTACTAGAAGTTTGTTTTGTATTTTCTTTTGGTTTATTGGCAGTTTGTTTTTTTGGCTTTTTCTCTTCTATTGGAATACCTGCTTTTACCTTCATTTTAATTTCTGCTTCTTGAATAGATTCCATTCTGTCTTTATATTTTTGCGTAAATTTACTCCCTTCTTTTGGTTCTTTCTTTTTTGGCCTTCTAAAAGTTTCATTTTTCTTGTTTTCTTTTAAAGATTTTTTAGCTTCTTTTAGTCTATCATTTAATAGCACATATTTTGTATCATTTTGCATATCTCTAAATTTTAAGTCATCACAGATTAGTTGAATAATAGATGCTGCAATTGCTTCTGGGTCATGCCTAATGTAGTCTCCTTCAATATGAGAAATTTCTCTTTGCATTAAATTTACCCCTTCTGCTTTTGCTTTACTACTATCTATTTCTACTAGTTCTTGCCCTTGCATATTATATTTTCTAATATATTCTGGTATTAACTCTCCTGTATCATAAATACAATATTCAATAATTCCTTTTCCTGTGTGGTCATGTATTGCTTTGATATGGTCTGCTAATGAATAGGTATCTGTTTGACCTGGCTCTGTCATAATATTACTTACATATACTTTGAAACCTTTGCTTTCTTTAATTGCTTTTGCAACACCTTTTACTAAAAGATTTGGTATAACACTAGTATATAAACTTCCAGGACCAATAACAATTGCATCTGCATCTTCAATTGCCTCTAATACACCTGGTGCTACTTTACAATTGGTAGGATTAATAAATATTCTACTTATTTTACTAGTTTTGCTACCTACTATTTCTGGTATCTTATCTCTATGTTCAATTACAGTACCATCTTCTAATTCTGCACATATTTGAATTGGCTCTAAAGTTACAGGAAGTACTCTACCTGTAATATTTAATACTGCTTTAGTTTGTTCTATGGATTGTGTAAAATCTCCACATAGTTCTTTCATTCCTAGAAAATAAATATCTCCTAAAGAAAGTTCTTTTAGTCTACCTTCTTTAAATTGTACATTTAATAATTTTTCCATAGTTTCTTCATCTTTTGAAAGTGCTACAATGCTTTCTTTAATATCATCTAAAGGCATTGATTCAAGCATTCTTCTAGATTCTGGTATAATTTCACCATAGTCTGATACTGTAACAATTGCAGTTAAATTGTCTGTATAATTTTTAAGACCTCTTAAAACTGCATTTAAACCATTTCCACCACCAATTACTACTATTTTAGGCCCTTGGTCATATACTTTTTTATTAAAAATTAAACTATTTACTGTTGCCTTTTTATCTTCTATTCTATCATCTGTTTGTCTTACTAATAATTCTAATGTTCTTCTTTGCATTTGTACCATACCAGTAATAACAAATATAAAGCCAACTACAAATGATACAATAATTTTAAGTAATGGCCAAAAGTCTAATCTTTCTTGCGTTAAAATTTCTGCCATTCCATAACAAGCAAGTATCATTCCTATTAATATTAAAAACATCCATCTTTTCATTTTGGTACTAGATCGAAACCATTTAAAAAAACCTTTCATTTTTCTTTACACAACCTAATAGCTTTTTGTATTAGATTTTTCCTTTCTTTTTATTTTTACTACTTTTCAATTATTTTTACTTATTTTACTAGAATTTGTTTAAGATTTTTATTTATGCTTATTAACATTACTTTTCTAAATTTTTAAGCTTACTAGCTATTACTCTCCTAAAATTTTTACTTCTAGTTCTATTTGTTTTCCACATTTTTCTAATACTACTTTTTTTACATATTCTACTAATTTAAGAACATCCTCACAAGTAGCATTTTCTTTATTTACAATAAAGCCTGCATGCATAGTAGATACTTGTGCCCCACCTATTTGATAGCCTTTTAACCCACACTCATCGATTAATTTAGCTGTGATAAAATCTTTTCCTCTTTTAAAGGTACTACCTGCACTTGGCATTTGAAGTGGTTGTTTTTCTTTTCTAGATTTAGCATCTTCTTCCATCTTGTGCTTTATTTCTGCTTTATTTCCATAAGGTAGCTCTATTGTTATTTTTGTAATAACTGCCTCTTTTTGAGAAAATATACTAAAACGATAATCAAATTTACATTCTTTATTTGAAATAGTATGCAACCCTTGACTATCTATATAAGTAACATTTGTGATAATATCTTTTAATTCATAGCCATAGGCTCCTGCATTCATATAAGTAGAGCCTCCTATTGTTCCTGGAATACCTGCTGCAAATTCAAATCCTGCAATTTCTTGTTGTAATAATTTTTGTGCAAGTATTGCATTTTTTACTCCTGCTGCCACTTCTATTATTGCTTTTTCTTTTTCTTTTTCTTTTTCTTTTTCTTTTTTTATTTCTATGCTATCTAACTCTATTTTAAGTACAATACCTCTAATGCCTTTATCTGTAACTAATACATTTGTACCATTTCCTAATATGGTTACTGGAACTTTTTTCTCTTTTGCTATTTTTAAAACTGTACTAATTACACTTTCTTCTTTTGCTGTAATATAAAAATCTGCCTTTCCTCCAATTTTAAATGAAGTATGTTTTGCCATTGGTTCTTCTTGCCTTACAAATTCTAAGCCAACCTCTTTGGTAAGTAATTGATAGATTTGTTCTTTATCCAAAAGAATTCTCCCTTCTACTTTTAGCTTATATTTATTCATTATTAGATTTTATCATTTTTACAATTAGATTACAAGATTTTCTAGATAAAAAATTTGTATTGCATTTTACATAATACTGTGGTATAATGGTAACAGTTTTGTGTGTTAAATACCACATATACTAACGCACTCCTATTTTCCAGCACGTACCTATTCACCAAGTAAAATTTTTAAAGGAGACAAATCAAATGAAAGAAAACAAGCAAAGTTCTAAAAAGCAGTGGAGATTTTTTCAGGCTTTGAAACCTGGAACGCCTATTCTTCAGCGGCTAGTCGAAGAAAAGCCTAGCTATCGTAAGATGCTCAAAAGCTTACTTAGCATTTTGTTCCTTCCTATATGTATTGTATTTTGCTATATACTTAGCATACTTTTTATAGGTGATGGAGCATATGGCTATTCTGAAAATCTGTATGCCATGATTGAACAGGCTATTGAGTCTCACGCCATTACTACTGACAAATTTCAGGTAGGCGTTTTTGAAGATAGCTCTAGCACAGAAGCTACTACCGAAAATGTTGAAACTGCCAACACGCAAACCGAAGACAATATTTCTAAAGAAGACATTCAGCTTGGCATCGACTCTCTTGGAATCTACGAACAATATAAACAAGCTGGCTTTAAAGGTAAAGTTTGCGTCAATTTAGAACCTAACAATTCCTATGTTGTCAGTTCCATCAAAAATGGATTTTTTGAGGCAGAAGTTACTCGGGATTTGGCTGATGATCTTAGTACAATGGGAGAACCTGAACGCAATTTCAATTCTTTAAGACAATATATGATATATTTTTGGCTTATATTTGGCCTGTGTTTCATTATAGGTGGAATTGCTTTGTGGTTTATTTCTGAGGCAGTAATTTATGGTATTTTGAGATTTATCTTTTGGGTGGCTACTAAAAAAATAGCTAATACCAAACACCCCTCTAATAATACTAATCCTGCCATCTCTCAAGAGCAAATTTCTAATACTACTTTGCAATCCAGCCCTCAAGGACATCTTGAGCAAGTTGTACCACAATTATAATCTTTTCTTTCATAACAATTAAACTAGTCGAGGTTCCTGTTTTTCAGGAACCTCGACTAGTTTAATTACTATCTTCTAAATTACTAAAAGTTCTCCAGAATGAACTATATTGCTAAACTAGAGCATAACTGTAAATAGAAGACTTTTTTGGAAATTGTTAACCAAAACAGAAATAATGACCACTTGGCATACTCTTCCAAATTCTTCTTCCCCAAGTAGCCTTTGCTTGGTAAAGTACATCATCTGGCATACCAGTTTGAATTCTCCCTCGTAGATAATCCTCCATATCTTGTTTGACTCTTTCAGTCGGAATTTTATTAATAGAGCCATCTACTGTTGGTGCGTATTGTGGACCTGGTGCATATATAACATCATAAATGTTATTAGGAAATTTTGGACTTGCAATGCGGTTTTCAATTACATTTGCCACATAGCATCTCTCTATTGTTGGCATCCAATCACTTCCAGCCTCTGCGTTCACAATTTTACACATCCAATAATAAGTAGCCTCATACCATTCGTCTGCAATAAGCTTTGCATCTGTTTTAATTGTTTTAAGACTTTCTTCCTCCTGCCGATAATTTTGCTTTTGCTCCATAATTTTTTGGTACATTGGTTCTACTTGCTCTTGAAACTCAGTATACTTTTTAGTATGTAAAGAAACTAAAAATTCTGGTATGGTAGATAATGCATCTACATACACATTATACATTTCTTCATATGAGCAAATAGCAACCTGAATCTCATCTAGTTTGGACTGATATTGCTTGTACTTTTCTTCTAATTGGTTGTAATACCAGTTAGCTATACTACATTTTTTTGCCTCTTGTACTTGTATATATAGCTCATTAATTTCATCTACTAATACTTCTGTGCTACCAAGGTAAGTAAAAACATTATCATAGCATTTTTGTAAGTTCTTTCTATCTTTTTTAGTAGGAACTATAATTTTGCTATTAGAATTACTAGACTCCTCTCCGCTTATTTCTGAAAATTGGATAGCTCTTGTCATATTATTTTGTATGAACGTTATGGTTACTAAAAATACAATAAATATGAGTGCAAAAATAATTATGTGTACCGCAGTTGTCATTTTTTTCATGTTGTGCAACTTCCTTTATGTAAATTTGCATTTGCATGTTGTTAAATTATACCATACTTTTATGTAGATTTCAACATAAACTTGCACAAAACTATGTAAAATTTGTGAAAACTATTGCAAAATATGTAGAATATTGTATAATTATATTATTGAAAATTAAAGGAGGAAGAATTATGTTCTGTAAACAATGTGGATCACCTATAGAAGATGGTCAAGAATTATGTGAAAATTGCAAAGCAAATGGAGCAAACTCTAATGCTGGAACAACTCAAAACATTAATGTAAATGTTAATAGTGGAAATACAAATACAAACCCTAATGCAAAATCAAAAATTGCTGCTGGGTTATTAGGTATTTTCTTAGGTTCTTTCGGTGTTCATAACTTTTACTTAGGCTTTACAGGAAAAGCAATTGCTCAATTATTAATCACAGTTTTAAGTTGTGGAATGTTATCATTCGCTTCTGCAATTTGGGGATTAGTAGAGGGTATTATGATTTTAACTGGAAGCATGAACACAGATGCACAAGGAAACCCATTAAAGGATTAATTCAAATGAACAGACTAAAAAATGGTATTATATTAATTATATTAATTAGTTTTTTATGTTTGGTAGCAGTTATGCCAGTAACATGTATTTTTAAAACAGTTACTGGCATTTCTTGTCCTGCCTGTGGTATGACAAGATCATTTTTAGCTATTTTTCATTTTGATTTTCTTACTGCTATCTATCATAATCTGCTTGGCATCCCACTTTTTATTTTTCTTATCTATTTTTCATTTATGCTTTTAAAAGATTTTTTCCAAAACCGTTTCACATTTATTTCTAACTTACTAATTTTTTTAGAAAAAAATGCCTTTTTAATAATTACTTTATTATTGATTAGCTTTTTATTTAATAATTTGAAGTAGTCTTAAAAAAATGATTTACTTTTTTAAAAAGTACAATCATTCTTTATTTTATACTCTTTATTTTATGCTATACATAACAATATTAAATAGCTAATGCAAACTGCTCCTGCAACAAGGATTGAACCAATTTCTATTGCCATAGATTTTTTCTTTTCTTTATTTTGTTCTTTTTCTTTTTGGTAACCTGATACTACAGCAAAAATAATACCAAAAATCGCTAGAACAAATGCAATAATTCTCAAAGATTCTGTAAAACTCATAATAGCAGCAATTATACTAAGTGCCGCAGCTATAATACTCATCATTTTACTATTTCTCCCTTCTTCTTTTGTTTTTCTTGCATACAAATTATACTATTATATGTGTTTTTTTACAATAAATTGGCTGAATTTTGTAAAAAGTAATCTATATTAGAATAACTCCCCTACTTTATATAAAAATATTTAAAACTTTTTTTGAAAAAATGTATAAAATCTATTGCTATTGTTTATACTGTGTACTATAATAAATATGGTTTTTAAATATTCTCCGTTAGCTCAGTTGGTAGAGCGCTCGGCTGTTAACCGATAGGTCGTTGGTTCGAGTCCAACACGGAGAGCCACTAAAAATAGTAGAACTTAAAGTTTTACTATTTTTTTGTTTGACCTATCGGTGTTACAGCCGAGGAAGCGAGGCTTTAACTGATGAAGAAACGAGTGCTGCCTAATATAGTTGGACTTATGGTTAGTTAAAAAAGTAAATTCCACATAGTAATAAAAATTGATCGTATGCAAGAAAAGTCCGCTCTTAGGATATTTTCTTGCACTTTTGTATGGTAAAAATTCAAAAAATATAGTATAATTTTAATAGATTAAAGAAAAATTTGCATGCCAAATGCACAACTGGATTTTTCTGTCTTAGACTAAATTCCACTTGTGTTTAAAAGTAAATTCAGTTATTCAATACCATGTTTGACTTGAATTTATTTAAAATTTGTTAAATTAATTTTTCTTTAGTAGTTTTTTGTTAAGTTGGATCTCTTCGGTTGGAATCTTTTTGAGATTCAACTTTTTAATTACCTCTTTGTCTAATGTGACTTTTGCTACATCTATTGGTGCAAGCCAATTTAAAGACTGTCTTCCTAAACTATTGATATGATTTATCATTAAGTTAATATCTGTCTGTAATAGTTCATCAAATGAACTTCCTTTAGGTAAAACATATCTGATAAATTCGTGATTTTTTTCAATCATACCTTTTTGATAAGATGCTCTTGGATCACAATAAAATATTCTTGTCCTACCAATTCCTTGGTTATTAAATTCTAATGAAAGTGGTCTACCAAATTCAGTTCCATTATCTGTGAGAATAATAGGAAATGTTTTTTCAAATAATTCAGTTCCAAGCTCTAGTTCAAGCATATTAAAAATCCTTAAAACTTCGCTTTGAGTCTTTTCGTATAGGATGAAAGCTAACATTAATCTTGAACTTCTAAAAAGCAAAGTAAGTAAAACTCGACCACCTTTAATCCCTTCGACTGTATCCATTTCGACAATTGGGAGTTCTGGATTTTTCTCAATATATTTTTGAAAATCTTGATATGTACGATTAGTTCTAGCCTTAGTATCTTTCTTTTC
>CAMTJT010000023.1 GCA_947073285.1 uncultured Clostridium sp.
TAAATGATGGAACAAGTAGTGGAGATGAAGCAAGTATAAGCATTATAGATGATAAAAATCCACAACAAGCAACTATTACCTTCACACCGCAAACAGTACAAACAGGGAAAAACATCACAGCAACAGTAACTCTAACAGATAATGAAAGTGGAATAAACAATAGTAATAGTAAATATGAATTTAACAAAAGCAGTACACCATTAGGTGCAGAAGATAATGATATAAACAAATATACAGGAGGAAGTTTTGCAAGTAGTACAAGTGTAAATATAAAAGGAACATCAGCAGGAAAATGGTATTTACATGTATTATCAGTAGACAATGCAGGAAATATGGTAGAAACAGTGTCAAATGCAATAGAAATAACTCAAGCAGAAATAGCAGACTTAGATAGAAGCCAAGGGGATATTGAAATAGCATTTGTAGACATGAATAATAACCCAATTAGTGCTGCATCTGTGCCAACACCAAAATTAGGAACAGGAATGACAGCAAAAAAATGGAATGGAAGTAGCTGGGTGAGTGCAACAAATAAAGCTCCAGGAGGGGACTGGTATAATTATGAAAATAAACAATGGGCAAATGCACAAACAGCAGATGGAAGCATGTGGGTATGGGTACCAAGATATAGCTATAAGATTTTGTATAAAGATGCAAGTGGAAATATAATAGGCTATTCAAATAGTGATGGAATAACAGATGCAAATGGAAACATAGTAACTGGAACAAAAAAACAAGGAGCAATAGAAGTAAAAGGAAGTTTAGATGGAAAGCAAATAGAAAAATATGTATTGCATCCAACATTTACAACCAATACAACTAATGGAGGTTGGAAAGAAGAGATAGCAGGAATCTGGGTAGCAAAATTTGAAGCAAGTAAAAATGATGCAACAGCAAGCAACGCAGGAAGTGGAACTAGTATAAAGGTACAACCAGGAGTAGTAAGTTGGAGAAGTATAAAAGTAAATGATATATTCAATAATTGTAAAAACTATAATAGTGCGTTAAATAGCCATATGATGAAAAATAGTGAATGGGGAGCATGTGCATATTTAAGTAAAAGTATTTATGGAATCAATGAAGAGATATGGATAAATCCAAATAGTAAATATATAACAGGGCAAGCAGGTGATAGTGTAAGTGCAATCGCAACAACTTCAACAAATGCATATCAAACAAGTAATGGAGTAAAAACAAGTACAACAGGAAATGTATATGGAATCTATGATATGAGTGGAGGATCAAGTGAATATGTAGCATCTTATGTAAATAATGAAAATAGTAATTTAAAAAGTTATGGAGCAAGTTTAGTAAATGGAAGTGGACATTTAAAACAAGTGTATAGTAAAGGAAGTAGTGATTATGGCGGGCTAAACTATCTAGAGAACAAAGGAAGATATGGAGATGCAGTGTACGAAACATCAACAACAAGTTTTGGAACAAATTCGTGGTACGGAGACTACTCGTACTTCCCTAACGCGAAAGAGCCATTCTTCCGTCGTGGAGCTGGCTGTTCTAATCGTTCGTATGCTGGGGCTTTCTCTTTCCACGTCTACACAGGCGAGACCTACAGCGAAAGCAGTTTCCGACCAGTCCTTATTCCAAATATGTAATGTGAAGTAAATTAATTTTGTATAAATTCAAACTATCTTATGATAATTATTTAATATAGATTAAACTGTCAATGTACTAAAGTATGTTGGCAGTTTGTTTATATTCTACCATTTTCATTTCCAAATTCTGGAGTGTTCTGGTTTAGAAGTTATACTGGAAATACCTATGCATATAGTGGTTTTCGTCCTGCATTGGTTGTTCTGTAAGGTTGAGTTTGTGGAATCCCCTAAAACAAAATTCCTCAGCTTTTTTATTGACAAATGTTTACATATTGTAATAACTGAGGTATAATAATACCATTAAAAATAACAAAATAAAAATAGAACAGGAGAATTGCTTATGGAAGAGAAAAATCAAGAAAATCAAAATCAAGAACAAGAGTTAGACTTAAATCAATTAATGAAAGTTAGAAGAGAAAAGCTTGCTAGATTGCAAGAAGAAGGAAAAGATCCATTTACAATTACAAAATTTAATACAACACATAACAGTAAACAAATAAAAGATAATTATGAACAATTAGAAGAAAAAACTGTTACCATAGCAGGTAGAATAATGGCAAAACGTATCATGGGTAAAGCCTCTTTTTGTCATATACAAGATGGAGAAGGAAAAATTCAAAGTTATGTAAGTATTAATGATTTAGGAGAAGAAAGCTATAAGCAATTTAAAGAAGATGACATTGGTGATATTATAGGAATTACAGGTTTTGTATTTAAAACAAAAACTGGCGAAATTTCTATACATGCAAAAGAAGTAACACTTTTATCAAAATCATTAAGACCACTACCTGAAAAATTTCATGGTTTAAAAGATATGGATTTACGTTATCGTCAAAGATATGTAGATTTAATTGTAAATCCAGAAGTAAAAGATACTTTCTTAAAAAGAACAGCTATTATTAAAGAAATTAGAAATATATTAGATGAAAAAGGTTATATGGAAGTAGAAACACCAATATTAAATACAATAGCAGGTGGTGCATCAGCAAGACCTTTTATTACCCATCATAATACCTTAGATATGGATATGTATTTAAGAATTGCAAATGAACTATATTTAAAAAGATTAATTGTTGGTGGATTTGAAAAAGTATATGAAATGGGTAGAATGTTTAGAAATGAAGGAATGGATATTAAACATAACCCAGAATTTACTAATATAGAATTATATGCAGCTTATCAAGATTACCATGACATGATGGATATTACAGAAGAAATCATATCTAGAGTAGCACAAAAAGTATTAGGAACTACTAAAATTACTTATCAAGGAACAGAAATAGACTTAACACCATCATGGAAAAGAATATCTATGATAGATGCTATTAAAGAAGTAACAGGAGTAGACTTTAACAACATAGAAACAGATGAAGAGGCTAAAAAAGTAGCAAATGAATTAAATGTAGAATTAGATGAATTAAAACTAACTAGAGGTGAAATTATAAGTCAAGTATTTGAAGCAAAAGTAGAAGATACTTTAGTACAACCAACCTTTATTTATGATTATCCAGTAGAAGTATCACCACTTACTAAGAAAAAACCATCAGATCCACGTTTAACAGAAAGATTTGAAGTATTTATTGGTGGGAGAGAATATGGAAATGCATATTCAGAATTAAATGACCCAATTGATCAATATGAAAGATTTAAAAAACAAGTTGAAGCAAGAGAAGCAGGTGATGAAGAGGCAAATATGATGGATGACGATTTTGTAACTGCACTAGAATATGGAATGCCACCAACAGGAGGATTAGGAATAGGTGTAGATAGGTTAATTATGCTACTTACAGATTCAGCATCTATTAGAGATATATTGTTATTTCCAACAATGAAACCTTTAGGAGACCATTAATACAAATATATAAAATAATTGATATTAATATAAAAATATCCTAAAATGTAATAGGAAAACCCTTACCAATTAAGTAGGGAGATTTACATTACAAGCAGGATATATGTATATATATCTTGTTTTGTTTTTATAAAGGATAATTTGCAAGGAGGTGCAATATGATAGATTTTTCAAAAGCAATAGAAGAATTGAATAGTTATAAAGGTTCTGAAAAAAAGAAAACATTAATTTATAATAATGTAAGATATTTAGTCAAGTTTCCAGATCCAATAAGAGAAAAAAATAGGAACATATCATATATAAATAATGCTTTTTCAGAATATATTGGCAGTAATATATTTAAGATTATTGGATTTGAAGCTCAAAATACATTATTAGGTACATATACATATAATGGAAAAGAAAAAATAGTGTGTGCCTGTGAAGATTTTACTAATGGAAATCATGTATTATATGAATTTGAGAATTTAGCATTAAGTGCAAATCCTGATAAAAAGATTGATACAGAATTATCCGATATTATGGAAGTCATAGAAGAAATAAAAAATTTGACTCAAATAAATCTTATACTTATTGACAATATAAGAGAAAAATTTTGGGATATGTTTATTATTGATAGCTTAATAGGAAATACCGATAGACATAATGGAAATTGGGGACTTTTAGTAAATGCAAGAAGTAGTGGAGCAAAATTTTCTCCTATCTATGATTGTGGCTCTTGTTTAAATCCTATGTTAGAAGATGAGCAAATTGAGAAAATAAATGAAACAGAGTTAAAAAATTTAGCAATAAATTGTTATTCTTGTGTAAAAGAAAATGGTAAAAAGATAAATTATATAACATATATTAAAAGTACAAAAAATAATGAATGTAATAATGCTATTAATAGAGTATTTGAAAAAATCAATATAGATAAAATTAATAATTTTATAGAAGGAATACATTGTATGTCAACTATTAGAAAAGAATTCTACAAAAAAATAATTTATATTAGATATGAAATATTAACAGATGTTTATAACAAGCTAAATAAAGTTTAAAGAGTTTTAATAAATTAAATTAAGTAGCATTAAAATAGCAGTTTTTAAGTAGCGAAAAATACCAGAAACAATAATAACATAGCAGGTTAAAACGAACTTAATAAAAAGTTCAATGAAACCTTTAGGAGATTGTTAAATTTGAACATATACACCCTTTTCAAGAGGAAAATGGAAGAAGAGGAAGACTCATTAAAGATAGCTTACTAGGAACAGTGCATTATTATTTGTATAAGAAATTTTAGAGTTTAAAGATTGATATTAAAATAAAATATAAAAATATTTTAAAAGAAAGGTAAATAATCATATGTATTTTGATACAAGATATTTATATATCGTTTTAGCCATCCTTGTTTTAACAAGTATTTTTAGTCGGAGGAGTAGATGTATTAGGATTAGTACTAACTATACCAGGAGTATTAATTGCAATTACTTTTCACGAATATGCACATGCTTTTGCAGCAGACAAATTAGGAGATGATACTCCTAGAAATCAAGGAAGAATTAGCTTAAATCCTCTTGCTCATTTAGATCCATTTGGTGTTATTATGCTAATTTTTGCTCATATTGGATGGGGAAAACCAGTACAAATTAATACTAACAATTTTTCAAGGAAAATCTCGGCAAGAACAGGAGAGGCAATTGTTTCAG
This sequence comes from uncultured Clostridium sp., assembly GCA_947073285.1. Taxonomy (GTDB): domain Bacteria; phylum Bacillota; class Clostridia; order TANB77; family CAG-508; genus CAG-273. The sequence goes on from CAMTJT010000023.1 coordinate 5,154, forward strand.
TAGCAGGACCACTTATGAACTTTATTTTATCAATTGTTTTTGCTATTATCTTTTATGCTGTTGGGACTTTTGCTACCTCTTTTGCAATAGGAACACAAGTAGGAATGGTTATTATGACCATGTTAGAATATGCTGTTATTGTAAATGTAGGGTTGGGTGTATTTAACTTAATACCATTACCACCATTAGATGGTTCTAAAATATTAATGGCATTTTTACCATACAATTCTAGAAGATGGTTTGAAGAACATACACAACTATTTTATATTATATTTTTAATTATATGGATTACACCAATTTCAGGTATGATTATTTCACCAATTATATCAGCTATTACAAATGGACTAGATACTGTGGTAGGTAGCATATTTGGACTATTCATGTAAAGAATAAATTGCTATAATAGTAACCATTTGAAAAAAATACAATATATAGTAACAAGAGAAAATGAAAAAGCAATAATGTGTATATAAAATAGTTAATTAAAGAAAGTGAGGATACATTAGTACTTAAAACTAATAAAACGAAAAATGAAAGATACATATATATTAGGAATTGAATCAAGTTGTGATGAAACCTCTAGTGCCATAGTAAAAAATGGCAGAGAGGTTCTTTCCAATGTGATTCATTCGCAAATACCAATTCATGAACAATTTGGAGGAGTAGTACCAGAAATAGCTTCTAGAAATCATGTAGAAGCTATTTCTCATGTAGTAGAAGAGTCAATAAAACAAGCAGGAATAGAAAAAGAGCAAATAAGTGCAGTAGCTTGTACTTATGGACCAGGCTTAGTTGGTGCATTATTAGTAGGAGTGTCTTATGCTAAAGCATACACTTATGCATTAAAAAAGCCACTAATTCCAACAAACCATATTCATGGACATATTGCAGCAAATTATATTAGTCATCCAGAATTAAAACCACCATTTTTGTGTTTAGTTATTTCAGGAGGACATACTCATTTAGTACATATAAAAAATTATACAGAATTTGAAGTATTAGGAAAAACTAGAGATGATGCTGTACGGAGAAGCTTTTGATAAAGTCGCAAGAGTAATAGGGCTTGGCTATCCAGGAGGACCTAAAGTAGATAAACTTGCTAAAGAAGGAAAGCCTGTTATAGAATTGCCAAAAACACATTTTGATAACTTAGATTTTAGTTTTAGTGGAATTAAAACAGCAGTAATTAATTTACATCATAAAACACCAGATATTAATCATGCAAATTTATGTTGTAGCTTTGAAAAAGTAGTAACAGAAGAATTAATAGAAAACACTTTAAAAGCTGCTAAAGAATTAGAGATTAAACAAATTGCCTTAGCAGGTGGAGTATCTGCTAACTCTTATATACGCAGTGAGTTTTTAAAATTAAAAAACAAAGGTTATTCTATTTACTATCCAGAACCTGTTCTTTGTACAGATAATGCTGCTATGATTGCAGCAGCAGGCTATTATCAGTATTTAGCGGGAAATCAAGCAGATTTAAGCTTAAATGCAGTACCAAATTTGTCGTTATAAGAACAGGAGTGTTGCAACATTTTTGCCACAAGGGAAACAGGTGTAGTTTTAATGATTGAAGATAACTTATGCAGGAGTTTAATTGTGATGTGCAGTATACAAAACAAACAGGGACATGTGATTAAAACACTATTCTTCCTACAGTAAGTTGCATATTATAGTGTACAAGTGTGATAAATTACCAACACCAAATTTTAAGTAACAAGAAAGGAAGTAGGTGAATTTAAATGGCAATTTATGTAATAGCAGATTTACATCTTTCATTTGGAGAGCCAAAACCAATGGATATTTTTGGAGAGAATTGGGCAAATCATGAAGAAAAAGTAAAAACTAATTGGATTAAAAAAGTAAAACCTGAAGATACTGTGATATTACCAGGCGATTTCTCATGGGCTACTTATTTAGAAAATACTATTCAAGATTTTGGCTATTTAAATTCATTACCAGGCAAAAAGATTTTATTAAAAGGAAATCATGATTATTGGTGGACGACAATAAACAAAATGAAAAAATTTCTGCAAGATAATCAGTTTGAAAACATCGATTTTTTATATAACAATAGTTATTTAATAGAAAATAAAATTATAGTAGGTACTAGAGGCTGGAATCTACTAGAAGATGTAGATGGGAAAATGTTAAATAGAGAAACAATAAGGCTAGAATTATCTATACAAGAAGGCCTCAAAAAATATGGCGAAGATAAAGAGATAATAGCGTTTATGCATTATCCACCAGTTACTGGAACTTATTTATATCAAAAAAAGTATATGGATTTTTTGCAACTTATGAAAAAATATCATATTCAAAAATGCTATTATGGGCATTTACATGGAGCATCTCATAAGGATGCAGTAGAAGGAATGGTAGAGGAAATTGAACTAAAACTAATTAGTGCAGACTATTTGGATTTTAATTTAGTAGAAGTATAATTTTAATAAATATTAGGTACAAAGTTAATATTGAATTTATGTGATTAAATACAGAGGTAGACCAATAGATAGGTTAAGTATTAGGCTTGGTAGACAGTTGCAACTATTTAAAAAAATCAAATAGCAAATTAAGCTCAAAATTAGGACTTGCATTCCACAAAAATTGTGATATAATATAAAAGCTAATTATAATTTAGGAAGGAAAGAAAAACAATGAGTGTAAAAGTAGAAAACACAGAAAACAAAAATGAAGTAAAACTAAGTTTTGAAATTGAAGCAGAAAAATTTGATGAAGCAATGAAAAAAGTATATAGTAAAACAGCAAAATATTTTACAATACCAGGCTTCAGAAAAGGTAAAGCACCAATGAATATAGTAGAAAAGCACTATGGTAGCGAAATTTTTTATGAGGATACATTTAATGAATTAGTACCAGATATATATGATAACGCTATCAAAGAAAATAATATAGAGGCAGTAAGCAAGCCAGCCATAGACATTAGTCAAATGGAAAAGGGTAAAAATTTAATTTTCACAGCAGTTGTACAAATTAAACCAGAAGTAACTTTAGGAAAATATAAAGGTATAGAACTTAAAAAAATTGAGTATACTGTATCTGACAAAGATGTAGAACATGAATTAGGACATATGGCAGAACATAATGCAAGATTAGTAAGCATTGAAGACAGACCAGTAGAAAATGGAGATACTACTGTTATTGATTTTGAAGGTTCTATTGATGGTGTTCCATTTGAAGGTGGAAAAGCTGAAAAACACGAACTAGTAATAGGAAGTGGTACTTTTATTCCAGGTTTTGAAGATCAAGTTATTGGTATGAAACTAGAAGAAGAAAAAGATATTACAGTTACTTTCCCAGAAGACTATTTTTCAAAAGAACTAGCAGGAAAACCAGCTGTATTTAAAGTAAAACTACATGAAATTAAGAAAAAAGAACTTCCAAAAATGGATGATGAATTTGCAAAAGATGTTAGTGAATTTGACACTTTGGAAGAACTAAAAAAAGATATCAAAGATAAAATGCAAAAAGAAAATGAAGAAAAAGCAAAATATGAAACAGAAGATTTAGCTATTAAAACTGTTTGTGATGATGTAAAAGTAGAAATTCCATCTGGAATGATTGAAGCAGAAATTGATAACATGGTAAAAGATGTAGAACAAAGATTACAATATCAAGGTTTAACATTACAACAATACTATAGCTTATCAGGAAAAACAGAAGCTGTTGTTAGAGATGAAATGAAAGAACAAGCAGAAAAATCAGTAAAATCAAGATTAGTTCTAGAAGCTGTTATCAAAGCAGAAGATCTTAAAGTAGAAGATAGTGAAGTAGAAGAAAAGCTAAAAGAAATGGCTAAAAATTACAATAGACCAGAAGAAGATATGCTAAAAAATGATTACTTAAAAGACTATATTAGAGAAAATAGAAAAGTAGAAAAAGCAATTGAATTTATTGTTAAAAATGCAAAAATAACTAAATAAGAAAGTTTTAGCATAAGCTATTTACACAAGTGGAGAGAACTTAAAATGTAGAAAAATAAAAAATAGCAATAAGCACAATTCAAAAAAAATAGAATACTTATATGGTAGTCTAGAAAATGTACAAATGACAGATTACTTTTCTTCTGTCAAATTTAAATAAGAAGATAGTGCTAAGAAATATAGAAAAAGTACTATCAAATAAAGTTAAGTAAAAGTATTACTTAACATGAGATGGAGGTATGTAAATGAAAGAACAAAATAGTTTAGTTCCTTATGTTATTGAACAAACTGCAAAAGGAGAAAGATCTTATGATATTTTCTCAAGATTATTAAAAGATAGAATTATCTTTTTAGGGGAAGATGTTAATCCAACTTCTGCAAGTTTAGTAATTGCACAATTATTATTCTTAGAATCAGAAGACCCAGATAAAGAAATTCACTTATACATTAACAGCCCAGGAGGTTCTATTACAGATGGAATGGGAATTGTAGATACTATGAACTATATTAAATGTCCTGTATCTACTATATGTATTGGAATGGCAGCTAGCATGGGAGCAGTACTTTTATCAGCAGGAGAAAAAGGAAAAAGATTTGCTACACCAAATGCAGAAATCTTAATCCATCAACCATTAATTGGTGGACATGGAATAGCAGGTCAAACTACTGAAATTAAAATTCATGCAGACCACATGGTAAAAACAAGAGAAAAATTAAATAAATTTTTAAGTGATAGAACTGGTCAACCATTAGAAGTAATTAACAAAGATACAGAAAGAGATAATTACATGACAGCAGAAGAAGCACTTAAGTATGGTTTGATTGATGGCATCATGGAAAAAAGAAATTAAATTTGAAAAATATAAATAAAGGAGTATGTCGATGGCAAATAGTAAATCAACAAAAGGAGTAAAATGTTCTTTTTGTGGAAAATCACAAGAAGCAGTTAGCAGAATTGTGGCAGGACCAGGTGTATATATTTGTGATGAATGTATCAAAGTTTGTAATAATATTATGGAAGACGAACTTTATGAAGACACTGAAATTACCTATACTACGAAAACCGAAGACAAATTACCTACCCCAGCAGAAATTAAAGAAATATTAGATTCTTATGTAATTGGGCAAGAAGAAGCTAAAAAAACATTATCAGTTGCAGTGTATAATCATTATAAAAGAATTAATCATAAAGAAGAAAACGAAGATGATGTAGAAATACAAAAAAGTAATGTTCTTTTATTAGGTCCAACAGGTTGTGGAAAGACATTACTTGCACAAACTTTAGCAAGAATTTTGCAAGTACCTTTTGCAATTGCAGATGCAACAACATTAACTGAAGCAGGATATGTAGGAGAAGATGTTGAAAATATTTTATTAAAATTAATTCAATCTGCTGATTATGATGTAGAAAAAGCAGAAAAAGGAATTATATACATTGATGAAATAGACAAAATATCTAGAAAATCTGAAAATCCTTCTATTACTAGAGATGTTAGTGGTGAAGGGGTGCAACAAGCTTTATTAAAAATTGTAGAAGGAACAACAGCTTCTGTACCACCACAAGGAGGTAGAAAGCATCCACACCAAGAGTTTATTCAAATTAACACAGAAAATATATTATTTATCTGTGGTGGTGCTTTTGAAGGCTTAGAAAAAATTATCAAAGATAGAATAGGCAAAAAATCAATTGGATTTGGTGCTCAAATTGAGAGCAATAGTGATATTAATAAATATGAAGTATTTGAAAAAATGCTCCCACAAGATTTATTAAAATTTGGTTTAATTCCAGAGTTTGTAGGAAGATTACCAATTATTGCAACATTAAAAGAATTAGATAAAGAAGCTTTAATTGATATTGTAACAAAACCTAAAAATGCTTTAACAAAACAATATCAAAAACTATTCCAAATTGATAATGTAGAATTAGAATTTGAAAAAGCTGCTTTAGATAAAATAGTTGAAAAAGCAATTGAAAGGAAAACAGGTGCTAGAGGTCTTCGTTCCATTATTGAAGACATTATGAGAGATATTATGTTTGAGATTCCTTCTAACCCTAAAATTGAAAAGTGTATTATTACAGAAGGAACAGTTGCAAATGGAGAAGCCCCATCTATTATTATAAATAATAATAGAGAAGTACCACAGCCAAAAACAATTAAAACCAAAAGGCAAACTACTACGAAAAAAAGTGAAACAGCGTAATACAAAAAACAACAAAAAAATGTCAAAAATTTGTTTGACATTTTTTTGTTTGTATGCTATTATAGTAAAAGATGAAACGAAACAATATTTTCCAAAAGTGGAAAAAGCACCAAAAATAGAATAAGGAGTGATGTTATTTTGGCAAGAAAAAAAGATCCAATGGCAATTAATAAAAGAGAAAAATCAATTTTAAAATTTATTGAAAAACAAGTAAATGAAAAGGGGTATGCTCCATCTGTTAGAGAAATAGGAAAAGCAGTTGGCTTAAAATCAACAGCAACTGTTCATGGATATTTAGCACAATTAGCAACAAAAGGTTACATTAAAAAAGAAGACCAAAAAGGTAGAACTTTACGTTTATTAAAAGGTGGTAATGGTGAACCAATTAGCAAAAAACAAGAAGATAAAAACTATTATACAGGTAAAGAAATGGTAGAAGTTCCAGTTATTGGTAAAATTACAGCAGGAGAGCCAATTTTAGCAGTAGAAAATGTAACTGATACTTTTCCAATTCCAATTGATTTTGTTGGAAATTGTGAAAGCTTTATGCTTACAGTACGTGGTGAAAGTATGATAGAAGCTGGTATTTTAGATGGTGACTATATCTTAGTAAAAAAACAAAATACTGCTAGCAATGGAGAAATAGTGGTTGCTTTAATAGGAGATGAGGCAACTGTTAAAACCTTTTATAAAGAAACAGATCATATTAGATTACAACCTCAAAATAGCACAATGGATCCAATCATTGTTCCAAATTGTGAAATTTTAGGAAAAGTAGCAGGCGTATTTAGAAAGTTATAAAATGAAAGTGGGGAATTTGTATGCCTTACATGGATGTATGGATGTATAACAGTAGACCCAGAATGAGAGTATTCTTATGTTACTTATTAATAGGTGTAGTATTTTTTATTTTTTCAGATGTTATGATATATTGCTATAATAGGTCATTATATCAACCAATGGAAAATTATGAAATACAAGCTTATAGCCCAGAAGTAACAGTAACACTTGCTGAAAGTAGTAGTGCAAATGGAAATATAAAGGGAACTGTTCATAATAATACAAATGAATTACTACAAGATCAATATCTTAAATTTGAATTTTATACACCAAGAGATGTGTTAGCTGGTGTAAAATATCTTGAAATAGGAGAACTAGAAGCAGGAGTAACTAAAAACTATGAATTAGGTTTTCGCTATGATAATGTATCTTCAGTAGAAATTACAAATGTAGAAAAAGAGCAAGTGGCAAAAGCTACACCAGAAGAATTAGAAGTAAGCCCTGTTATTGGAACAGTAGGCTTATTAGGTGGAATTTTGTATCTTTTCTTATAAATCAGGTATAAATCAAGAAAATAATGGTAAAATAGAATAGAACACTCTATTTAAGGGGAACTATTCTATTTTTTTATTGTATAGGAAAAATCGTAGATTTTTGCTATACAACAAGGTTAGGTTTCTTATTGTATAACGAAATCGACTTTTAGGTTGATAAAAGTATACAATAAGGCTAGGCACTGTTGCATAATAGTATTTAGTTGCTTGTTTTTAGAAGGCAAAGGAAACAAACAAGCAAGTTTTAAGACCAAAGCTAACTTAGGAATTTTGAAGTTTGCAAAACCAAATAGAATTAGAAGAATATTTAAAAGTAACAGAATGTTTGCTAAGAAACTATAAAAAAATAGAAAAATAGATTGCTATTTTATTGTACCTGTAATATAATTGTAACGAAAATGTCATGAAAAAGAAATGAATTTATAAATTTTAACTTTTAGAGTTTTAAATATCTAAACATTTATAAAAAATAAATAGATTTCAAAAGAATAAAAATATTTAGGAATATACTGAAAGGAAAGATGCAAATGTTTGGCTATGGACAAGATATTGGAATAGACTTAGGCACAGCAACCGTTATTGCCTATTCAAAAGGAAAGGGAATTGTATTAAGAGAACCTTCTGTTGTAGCAGTAGATAACAATACAAATGAAGTATTAGCAGTAGGAAAAGAAGCAAGACGAATGCTTGGAAGAACACCAGGAAATATTGTAGCAACAAGACCTTTAAGAGATGGTGTTATTTCAAATTATACAGTAACTGAAAAAATGCTTAAATACTTTATTAATCGTGTTTGTGGAAAATTTATATTTTCGCCAAGATTAATGATTTGTATTCCTTCTCAAGTAACAGAAGTAGAAAAAAAAGCAGTAATAGATGCAGCCTCACAAGCAGGTGCTAGAAAAGTATATTTAATAGAAGAACCAATTGCAGCAGCAATTGGAGCTGGAATAGATATTTCAAGACCATGTGGAAATATGGTAGTAGATATTGGCGGTGGAACTACTGATATTGCTGTTATTTCTTTAGGTGGGTCTGTAGTTAGTTCTTCTCTAAAAGTAGCAGGAGACAAATTTGATGAGGCGATTGTAAGGTATATCAAAAGAAAATATAATGTTATTATTGGAGAAAGAACAGCAGAAGACTTAAAAATTAATATAGGATGTGTATATCCAAAAATTCAAGATATGGAAATGGATATAAGAGGAAGGGATTTAATGTCAGGACTTCCAAAAACGGTTACAGTTCATTCAAGTGAAATGTTTGAAGCATTAATAGAACCAGCAATGATGGTGGTAGATGCAGTACATGGAGTACTAGAAAGAACACCTCCAGAACTTGCAGCAGATATTAGTGATAAAGGAATATACATGACAGGTGGAGGGTGCTTAATAGATGGTTTAGATAAACTATTGCAAGAAAAGACTGGAATAAATGTAATGATAGCACAAGATGCCATTTCTTGTGTAGCACTAGGAACTGGAAAAGCATTAGATAACTTAGATGTTTTAGACAATAAAAAAAGAAAATGAGTTGATACAAGGAAATAATTGGGTTTTAAAGCACAAAAATTTCCTTTAAATAATATTACGTTATAATACGAAGAAATATAATGAACAAAAAGAATTCAAGTAGAGCAGTTACTTGAATTCTTTTTATTGTTATATAGGGAACAAACAATAACAACAGGTTTCTTTTATTCAGGAAAATTAGGGTCACGCTCTATGAAACCTGAAGGAACAACACGGTTAGAAACATAAGTCTCTCTAGAACCAGTCCAACGTTCGAAGTCTTTTCTTTCATAGTTGTGATAGGTTTTAGGATTGCTAAGACAAGGAAGCCGTAATTTTTTTTGTTCTAAGACATCTTGTGAAAGAAGGGAACAAGGAATTAGGTGAATATGATAACATTGTTTGCAACAAAAAGAACAACCCTCCCAAGTTTTTGCCATCTAAATAATCATCCTTTCAAAAATATTTGTGATATTTATCATAAACTGCTCTTATGAATAAAAAAAGGATTAAATAAATTTTTATATACTATATCATACAATTTTCGCAAATACAAGTAGGAAAGAAAACGCAAATGCTTCAGTTTATTTGAGAAAAATCTTCTTAATAATATGTATTTTTGCTCTCAAAATTCTAAGGAAATAAGAAGATTCTAAGAATTTTGAAATCTATAAAATACATATTATTAGTATGGTTATACATTGAAAATAGACAAATAATTAGCAGAGAACTAGAGTATTTAGTCAGTTGTACTTGCATAATTTAAAATTAAATTATATAATAAGCAAGTAATAAAATGTAAGGTAATGTAAAATAAGAAAATGTCCTAAAGAGAATGTTTTAAAAGGGCAAAACAAAGCTAGGTGGAGAATATATGAATAAAACAAAGAGAAAAATATTTGAAACTTCTATGAAACTTTTTGCAGAAAAAGGTTATGATGCAACTAGTATTGAAGAAATTACAGCTACTGTAGGTGTTGCAAAAGGCACTTTATATTATCATTTTTCAAGTAAAGAAGAAATATTTAAGTTCTTAATAGAAGAAGGTGTAAAACTTTTAAAAAATAGTATTGCAATAAAAACAGATAAACTTGAAAATTCGTTAGATAAAATAAGAGCTATTGTACTAATCCAAATTAAAGTTTTAGTGAAGTATGAAAGTTTTATGACTATTATACTAAGTCAAATATGGGGAACTGATCCTAGAAGTAGATTATGCAAAGGGTATGTATTTGATTATATACAAATGATTGAAGAAATAGTACAAGAAGGCATAAACAGAGGAGAAATTGTAGATGGCGATGCAAATGTAATAGCATCTGGAATTTTTGGTTTTACTTGTTCTAGTTTAATTTATAAAATGAGACACCAAGGAACACAAATAGATGTTGCAACATTAGACAGAGAAATAGAAAGGTTATTTATCAAAAAATTAAAAAAATAAAGGGTTATAGGTAGAACCATAAACCTAAGTTGAAAAATGGCATACTTAGAATTTAACTAAAAATATATTATGAAAGTAGATTAGAAATAATAAAAAGATAAGTATTGTGTGCTATTAGGAGGTAATATGAGAGGATTAAGAGATTTTAAAGTGCCAGATTTTAAATTTCCAAAATTAAAAATGAAATCTATGGCAGAAATTGATGAAGTAAAAGTAAATTATGAGGAAGCTTTAAAAAAAGCACAAGAAAATGAAGCAAAAAAAGAAACTAAAAACTATACACCAACAAATTATAAAACTATACAAGAGGTGTTCCAAAAAGCAATTAAAGAATATGCTAAAAAAGAGTTCATATTAGAAAAGTTTGATCCAAAAGGAAAATATGCTGAAGTAACTTATGAGCAATTTGGAGAAGATGTTATTGGTTTTGGTACAGCATTAATGAGAAAATTAAATTTAGGAGAAAACCCTAGAATTTTAATTTTAGGAGAAACAACTTATCATTGGTATGTTTCTTATATGACACTTCTTTGTGGAAATGGAATAGCAGTACCAACAGATAAAGAACTTCCAGATAACGAATTATTAAATGTTATTAAAAGGTCAAGGGCAGATGTAATTATCTATTTAGACAAAAAGGAAGAATCTGTTAAAAAAGTAATGCCAAATGTTCCTAATGTAAAATATTTTGTAAAAATGTATTCAGAAGAAGCTATTGAAGGCAAAAATGTGGGAATGAAATATTTAATAGAAGAAGGAAAAGCATTAGTTTCAAATGGAGATGATTCATATTCAAAAATAAAAGTAGTGCCAGAAGAATTTAAGGTATTACTATTTACTTCAGGTACTACTTCTAGTGCAAAAGGTGTTATGTTATCAAGCAAAAATTTGGCAGAGAATGTAAATGCAGTATCAGCTTATGTAAAATTACATCCATCTGATAGGTTTTTTTCAGTATTACCATTACATCATACTTATGAATCGACCATTGGATTTTTATTGCCAATAGCTTGTGGTTCTTCTATTGCAGTATGCCAAGGTTTGAAACACATTGTACCAAATTTGCAAGAAACAAAGCCAACAGCCCTTTTAGCAGTTCCACTATTAATTGAAAATTTATACCGTAAAATAAATGCAAATATTAAAAAAAGTAAAAAAGATGGATTAGTTAATTCTATGATACATATAACAAATGCATTAAAAGTAGTAGGAGTAGATATAAAGCGTAAAGTATTTGCAGAAATACATGAAAATTTAGGTGGAAATTTAAGAATTATTGTATCAGCGGCAGCTCCAATAGATGCTAAAATTGGAAAATGGGTAGAAGACATAGGGATTGTATTTTTACAAGGTTATGGATTAACAGAAACAGCACCAATAGCTGCATTAACACCAGAATTTATGCCAAAAGTAGGTTCGGCAGGAAAAGCTGTATTTACAGCAGAATTAAAAATTGCATCTCCAAATGAAAATGGAGAAGGAGAAGTATTAATCAAAAGTCCAACTTTAATGCTTGGCTATTATGAAGACAAAGAGGCAACTGATGAAGTTATTGAAGAAATAGAGGGAGAAAGATGGTTTCATTCAGGGGATGTTGGCTATTTAGATAAAGATGGCTTTTTATACATTACTGGTAGAAGTAAAAATGTAATTGTAACACAAAATGGAAAAAATATTTATCCAGAAGAAATTGAACTTCTATTATCTGGAATATCAGAAATTAAAGAGTGTATGGTATATGGTAAAGAAGACGAACAAGACAAAACAAATAAAGAACTTATTATTTCAGTAAAAGTGATTCCAAATACAGAAGAATTAGAAGCTAAATATGGAAAAGACTTGCCAGATGAAAAAATAAGAGAAATTATATGGGAAAAAATAAAAGAAGTAAATAAAAAATTAACTTCTTATAAAGCTATTAAAAACCTAGAAATTAAAAAGGATGAATTTGAAAAAACAACTACTATGAAGATTAAAAGATATGCAGAATTAAAGAAGAATAATCAATAGAATAAAAAAATAAAAAAAAAGACAATTTATTGCAAAATGAACTTGACTTCGTAAAAATGTTGTAATAAAATGTTAATAGAAATGTAAAGAAATATATAGCAAAATCCTATTGTGATTTTCTAAGAAATTACATGAAATAAATAACAGAAGAGAAAATGTAACATAGGACAAAGGAGGGAAGGTTTACAATGTCTAGATCTGGCATAGTAAACGTGAGAATGGTAATCACGGAAGAAAAAATTTTATCAAATATTGATAAAGTAGAAAAATTAATTAATCCAAACAGTAAAAAACAAATAGTACAATTAGAAGAAGATGCATATTTCAAAGATTTAATAGAATCAATTAAAACCTATTTAATTGAATACCCTAAAAAGAAAAACTTTCCAAAAAGTGTATATAAAGCAGCTTATGGCTTAGTGGAATATGCAACAAATCAATTTGAAGAAAATACAAAAAATATTGAAGAATTAATTCGTCAAAGAGAAAAAAATATTTCTCTAGCAGGAGAATTAAGAGGAGCATTAGATGCTGTTGAAAATAAATATGATGATTGGAAAGAAACAGTAAAAAATATTTCTAATAATTTTCCAGACGATATTATAGATACTTTAAGCTTGATTGGTAGATGCAAAGCAGATACTTCACAAAATTATCAAGATGCTGTAAAACTAATTAATGCTAGAATTGTTAATTTAGAATCTAATTTACATATTGAAATAGATATGGAAAGAATAGAAGATAGATCAAAAGCGCTGAGCTATATTGGTATAGAAGTAGCAGATGCATTAAAATTAATACCAGCACCACAAGAAGATGAACAAGAAACAGCAGTAGAACAAATTACAGAAGATCAAACAATAACAACAGCAACAGTTCAAGCTGCACCACTTGCAACACCAAAAGTAGAAGAAAAACAATATTTTGAACAAACAAGAGTAGAAATAAAACCATCATTATGGCAAAGATTTAAAAATAGTAAATTTGTTAGAGCAATTACTTATGCCATGAAGATAAAAATTGTTCTTCAAACACCAGCACTTACAGAAGGTAGAGGAGAACAAAACCAAAATTAGAAAACAAAATGGATAAAAGGTGGTTTAAGAAACACTTAGCCACCTTTTCTATTTGAATAAAGATGAAAATATAATTTTGCAAAATGAATGTAATTTCTATATAACATAAATTATGTAAAAAATGTATTAACAACTATTGACTTTTTCTTTAAAATGTTTTATACTTAAACTTGCTTGAGAAATATGCACCATTAGCTCAGTTGGTCAGAGCAACCGGCTCATAACCGGTGGGTCCAAGGTTCGAATCCTTGATGGTGCACCAAATAGCAAAAAATATACTTGACAAATTATTAAGAAAAAAGTATAATAAACAGGCTATTAGTAAATAATTAAATATATGGGTAGGTGGCCGAGTGGCTAAAGGCGGCAGACTGTAAATCTGTTCTCATACGAGTACGATGGTTCGAATCCATCCCTGCCCACCAATTTATAACAACTTGCGAACTATAAAGTTTGTAGGTTGTTTTTTGTATATAATAAACTAAAAATGTTCTTTTTCTGGAAAGGAGGGCATTTTTTATGCTTGAATTTGAGATATTACAAGAATTAGAGCCAAATGCTGAAATACTAGAAATAATAAAAGATTATAAATATACAGTTAAAAATGGCAGAATTAAGCATTTAAAAGCTACTAATTTACAATTTATTGAACCAACTGAATATGTAATTACACATCCATCTACTCTTACTATATTTGAATATAAAGTAAATGAAATTGCAAATAAGAATTTTTACATTAAAGAACATAAACAAAAGTATAACTTAAAAGATATTAAACAAGTTCTCATAAAATCAAAAATTTAGTTTGCAAAAGTGTGTTTTAGTTAGGAAACATATGAGTGAATAATATTTTTAAAAAATTTTTTCTAAATATAGGGGTGCGAAAATGCACTTTTTTGAGCAAACATATAGAAGGGTAAAAAATTTAAAAAGTTTTTTTACAATTTTGGTATACAAAACCTTAAAAAATTCACAGGAATAGTAGGAGGTAATATTTTATGAGATGTGGAATTTATGTAAGAGTATCAACAGATGAGTAAAGAGATAATGGCTATTCTATTGATTCACAGTTACGAATGATAAAGGAATATTGTGAGAAAAACAATTACGATATTGTAGATGTATATAATGATGCAGGACATTAGGGAAAAGACTTAATGCGACCAGAAATGCAAAGACTTTTAAAAGATATTAAATCACACAAGATTGAAAAAATCGTTGCTATTAAAGTAGATAGGTTAACAAGAAATAACTATGATGGCTTTTGGCTTTTAAACTATTGTGAAGAACATGATGTTAAAATAGAATTAATACTTGAACCTTATGATGTATCTACTGCAAATGGTGAAATGATATTTGGAATGAATTTAGTATTTGGACAAAGAGAAAGAAAAGAGATTGGAGCAAGGACTAAAAGAGCAATGGAAGAAATGGCGTTAGAAAAAGTACATCCAGCAAAAGCACCTTATGGATATACCAGAAATAGTGAAACAGGTCATTTAGAAGTAGAGCCTATTGAAACACAAGTAGTTAAAAAAATATTTGAAATGTATAAAAATGGAACTACAATAAGAGGTATTTCTAATATTTTAAATGAAGAAAAAGCATATTTAAGACAAGGAAAATGGAGCAGCGATAAAGTATATAAAATAATAACAAATTCAATTTATATAGGTACTTTTGCTTATGGAAAAACAAAAAGAAAAGCACAAGATGTTCTATATGTAGATAATTATTGTGAGCCAATTATTGATAAAAATACATGGGATATTACAAGAAAAAGATTAGAAAAGAATAAACATCCGAATTATGGAGAGCATATTCACTTGTTTACGGGCATTGTGAAATGTCCTACTTGTGGCAAAATAATGTCATCTACGAACTCATTTAAAAATAGTGGAAAGCCTAATCAAAAAGTATATTATCATGTAACTTGCAATAATCCTAATTGTAAATCGAAAGGATTTCACTATAACAGCGATAAAATAGAAGAAAAATTAACTAGAGTTTTAAATGAATTAATGAGATATATGTATGATATGGATAATGAAATTATAGTATGTAATTCTACAAAAACAAAAGATATTAAAGATATAGAAAAAGCTATTGAAAAGTTAAAGATGCAAGAGAAAAAATTAGTAGATTTATATTTGAGTTCTACCTTAAATGTTGAAACAATTAATCATAAAAATGATACAATAAAAAAAGAAATTGAAAAATTAAATAAGAAAAAGCAACAAATTGATCCTAACAATGATTATAAAGAATATACAATAGAACTATTAAAAAAGTTAGATTGCGATATTGAGGACAATGAAGTTGTCTTTCAAAACAGATTAGGTTTTGCATTTATTTTTGATAGCTTAAATAGAAAAGCTAAAAAAGAATTGATAAAAAGATTAATTGATACAATAGAAATTAAAAGAGATAAAAACTACAATATTGAGATAACAAATATTAAATTTACAGAAGAATTTATCTCAAAGAGTAGTAAAGATTATATTGAATATTTATATGAAATACTGCGAAATAACAATATAGATTTTATTTATAAAGAAGCAATTACTGAACAAGAATTAGAAAAATTACAAGAAGATTATTTTGTATTCTCTAATACAAAAATCGCAAATAATGAGTATGATAATGCTACTTTAACAATATATAATGAGTTATTAAAACAGAATTTTTATGATAATGGAATTATAAATTGTCCTTATCTTGAGAATGAAAATATAGTAGATTACTTAACATTAATACCAAGAATTCCATCAGAAATTGCCTAAAGTAGTTTAAAAATTTTATAAAAATTAAACTAAAACATAGCACAAGAAAAAATGCGATTTTTTAGAACTTAAAAATTAGTGTCCTAGCAAGCAATGAATTTGTACTCCCGCACAAATTCAGAAATGGGTTTTACACCCC
Source organism: uncultured Clostridium sp. (assembly GCA_947073285.1). Classification (GTDB taxonomy): domain Bacteria; phylum Bacillota; class Clostridia; order TANB77; family CAG-508; genus CAG-273. Next base: position 21,600 of record CAMTJT010000023.1, read on the forward strand.
ATACCCCAAAAATTAATAAATATTTAAAATTGAAAGGAATAAAAAAATATGAATGATGAAAAATTAAATTATGTAATAGAAATGATAAAAGATATGGACTTAGAAAATAAATTAAGATTAGCAATATGTATGTGTGATAATTATAGTCATACAAATTTAGAATATGATAAAAAAGAAATGTGTAAATACTTTGATAATCTGCTAAAAGAAATTAATATAGAATACAGAACAACTACTATTAACTTTGCAAATTATCCATATACAATTTTTGTATCAAGCAAAATTATGGAGATGGATTCAGCACAGCAAAATAAAATTGCATTATATCTTTTCAATAGCATAAATTTTAAAATTAAAAATTGCAAAAGTCTTGACAATAAAGAACAAATGTTTTAGAATATATAAAGTAAGAAAAGGATGTGGAACTATGGAAGAAAATAAATTAGCAATTCAAAATGAATTCATCAATGAAGATATAAAAAATTTAATATATACAATAAGAAATAAGCAAGTAATGTTAGACAGTGATGTAGCAATGTTATATCATTATGAAACTAAAAAAGTTAATCAAGCAGTAAAGAGAAATATAGATAGATTTCCAGAAAGATTTTGTTTTAAATTATCTAAGAATGAGTTTGAAGTTTTGAGGTCACAAATTGTGACCTCAAAAATAGAAAACTATGATAAAGAAGAAAGACGTGGAGGAAGGAGAGATTTGCCTTATGTATTTACAGAACAAGGAATAGCTATGTTATCAGGTTTATTAAAAAATGAAATTGCAGTACAAGTTAGCATTAAAATAATGGATGCATTTGTGGAAATGAGAAAATTTATAAATACTAATAAAAATTTATTTGAAAAAGTCATTACTATTGAAAATAAAATGGATAAAAAGTTTATTGAACAAGATAAGAAATTCGATATAATATTTGATCAATTACAACTTGACGAGAATATCAAGCAAAGAATATTTTTTGATGGTCAAATATATGATGCATATAGCATCATTGTAGACATTATAAAAAGAGCAAATAGCAAGATTTTGATTATAGACAATTATATTGATGATAGTGTTTTAAAAATGTTAGCTAAAAAGAAAAGCAATACCGAAGTTATTATTTTAACATCTGATAAAAGTAATATTGAAAATTTAGATGTTAAAAAATTCAACAAAGAATATCCTGTCTTGAAAGTTGCTAAAACAAATAAATTTCATGATAGGTTTATTATTATAGACAACAAAGAAATGTATCATTTAGGTGCTTCTATAAAAGATTTAGGAAAGAAGTGCTTTGGAATTAATAAAATAGAAGATATAGAGATTATAGAAAAAATTATCAATTCGTTTTAGAGTACATAAGTGAAAATATGAAAAATTGACTTTTTATGTAAAATAAAGTATAATATAAATAGATTAAGTGCTAAATGCCTTTATCTAGTAAACCTCGCGTTTACTGTTACACCTGTCAACTTAGTAAAAATTTTTGGAGGTAAGAAAAATGGAAAATATGGGTATCCAGAAACTGACAGAAGAGTTGCAAAGACTCAATCCAAACATCGATGTTTGCTTCAAAGCAGACACATACCCCGCAATCATCATCGTAGGGTGCTCTGACTGTGCTCAGCTTAATCTTCCAGCAGGATACTACTGTAATGATAAGAACGGGCTGACAAACAAGCACAATACCACATCTGGTCAGTATGAAAGTTTTGAGCTGATGACCAGATACGAATACCTTGCAATGCTGGCGTAACAGTCTGTCCCCATTGGTTTTTAATCAATGGGGACTTTTCTATTATAACTATTATGATATGAATATACAAAAAAGGTTAGTTAAAAAAGTAAATTCCACAAAGTGATAAAAATTGATTGTATGCAAGAAAAGTCCACTTTTAGGATATTTTCTTGCATTT
>CAMTJT010000024.1 GCA_947073285.1 uncultured Clostridium sp.
TATCTTTTTCCATAGTTGTTTGCTTGTCTTTTATTTCTGTTATATCTTTTTCCATAGTTGTTTGCTTGTCTTTTATTGTTGATACATCTTGCTCTATTGTATCTACCTTTTGTTCTAAAAATCCTACTTTTTGGTTTAAATTACCAATGCCCTCTTTCATTACTTTCATGTCATCTTGCATTACTTGCATACTTTCTGCCATACCTATTAAGATTGCTTGTGTTTGTTCATTAGATTTTATTAGTTTTTGTGCTAACTCTTGTTCCATATAAAATACCTCCTTGCGTTATTTTTATAACTATAGTATCTCTCCTTTACTATCTTGTCAAGTATTTTTTGCAAAAATTTTCAATTTATTTTTAGGTATTTTCCTACATACATCTCATCTTAAACTCCAAACCTGTGTTTCTCTTCTTGCTATCTGCATTTTGTATCATAAATTCTATTGTTTTTGGACTACCAATTAAAATAAGCATTTTTTTAGCTCTGGTCATTGCAGTATATAGAAGTGTTCTTGTTAATAATACTGGAGCTGCTTGCATAATTGGCATAATAACTACATCAAATTCACTACCGTTGTGCTTTGTGAACAGTAATACAATAACTATGTTCAATTTGTTCAAGTTCTTCAAAGTTATACCATACTATTTTGTCATCATCAAATTTAATTTTGATTCTTTTCTCTACCTCATCAATTGCTACAATACTACCATATTCTCCATTAAATACGCCTTTTCCCATTTCTAAAGTTGGTTGCCTTTTTTCCCAATAAATATCATAATTGTTTTTTATTTGCATAATTCTATCACCTTCACGGAAAACACAATCCATGTACTTTCTTTCTCCTTTTTCTTCTGAAGGCGGATTTATTGCTTGTTGTAAACACTTATTTAGTTCTTTTGTTCCTAGTTCTCCTTTTTTGGTAGGACTAATTACTTGAATATTTTGTGCAAAATCATAATCTCCATAATTTTTTAAACGTCCATTACTTAAAGAAATAACATTTTCTAATACTTTTAATTTGCTTACTTCATTAATGAAAAAGAAATCTTTCAATAACTCTTCTTCTTTTTCGTTTTCATCTTTGATAAAAAAGTTAATTCCCTCATTTACTTTATGACTATTTAAAATAATTTTACTTTGAGCAGCTTGTCTAAAAATTTTGTTTAATGTAATAGTAGTTATTTTTTCTGAAGCAATAATATCTTTTAAAACATTTCCTGGTCCTACTGATGGTAATTGATTACTATCTCCTACTAATATCAGTTTTGTGCCTTTATAAATTGCTTTCATTAAATAATTCATTAAAAATATATCTACCATAGACATTTCATCTACAATTACTACATCTGCATCTAATGGTGCTACTTCTACCTCTGCTGTTTGCATATCTTCGTTAGAAGATTTTCCAATTTCAAGTAAGCGATGCAAAGTTTTTGCTTCTTCTCCTGTTGTTTCACTCATTCTTTTTGCTGCTCTACCTGTTGGCGCACATAGAACTACTTTTCTTTCTTCTTGTTTATATAATTCTATAATTGTTTTTATAATAGTGGTTTTTCCTGTACCTGGTCCTCCTGTAATAATACATACATTATGTTCTTGTACTGCTTGTACTGCTTCTTTTTGCTTTTCTGATAATTCTAAGTCTGTTTCTTTTTCAATTCTCTTTAGCTTTTTGCTAAAATTATCTATCTTTTTTACATTTTTGTATTCATCTAAACTAGTTAAACATTCTGCTACATTCTTTTCTGCTTGATAATAACTTGCTAAATATACCCATTCTTTAGCACCTCTATCTTCTATGAAAATTTCTTTTTTCGTTTGTAAAAATATCATATTATTTTCTAGCATTTCTTCTGAAACACCGAAGTAACTCTTTTACAAATTGAACTAAATTTTCATACAAAACTGTACAATGTCCATTATTCGTAGCTAGTTTTAAAGAATATTTGATACCACTTCTAATACGTTTATCATTTGTTTCATCTATTCCCATTTTTAATGCCATTTGGTCTATTTGTCCAAAGTTTGCTCTTGGACTTAAATCTATTAGTATATATGGATTTTCTTCAATTTGTGTGATTGTATTTGCCCCTAACTTTTTATAAATTGCCTCTGCACTTTGTGCTCCTATTCCAAATTTTTCTAAGTAACCTACAATTTGCCATATATCCCAATTTTCATTAAAACTTTGCGATATTTCTATTGCTTTTGCTTTGGTAATTCCTTTAATACATACTAGTTTTTCTGGTTCATATTTTAAAATAGGAATGATTTCTTTTCCAAAGGTTTGTACCATTTTAGCAGCTGTTGCAGGACCAATTCCTTTTAATTTACCACTTGCTAAATACTTTTCTATTGATTCTTCTGACTCTGGCATTAGTTTTTCAAAGGTTTCTATTTTAAATTGTCTACCATACTCTGGGTGCTCTATAAAATTTCCGAACTACTTTTAGAGTATCTCCTTTTTCTATAAAAGGAAGATACCCTACAACAGTAGTTTCTTCTTCATCTGTTTCAAATACTGCTATCATATAGCTATTAATTTCATTACGATAAATAACTTCTGTAACTTCGCCTTTTAATTCCAAATTTCCTATCCTCTCTATTTTATTTGCTTTTTTGATTATATTACATTTTAGAAAAAAAAGGAAGAAAGTTTTTTTATTTTTCATTTTGATGTACCAGATTGTACCTCATCTATATTATCAATAAGCTGTTTACATTCTCTCCAATTAGATATTTTAATACTTTCATAATCATTCGACATTTTCTCTAAAATTTGTTTTGTTTCATCTGTTGAATTTAAGTCAACAACAATCACATCTTTTATACTTTCTTCTTTTCCATAAATTAAACGAAATAAAAAAGAGCGTAAGAATCCTTCTATCTTTTTTTCCTGATTTTTAGCTGCAATAATAACATAAATTCCATCAGATTTTAAATTTGTATATGTATAAGTATAAATAATTGTTTTTATTATTTCAAACAATCCATATAAGGCAAGTACCCATAAAATTCCACTTAATATATAGCTTTCCATATTTAGTTTCCTCCCTATCGTAGACCTATTTATTCTAAGATATCTAAGTAATCGTTTTAGTGTATTTTATGTTACATAATACTTTTTGGTGATTAACTAGTAACTTTAATATATAATTATTTAACTCTACTAACATTACATGTATAAAAAGCATTGAATAACTAAGATTTTTCGCCAATACTCTTGCTTTTACTACAAAAATAGCGTAAACTAGTATAAAATAATAATATGTTTATAAACATATTGTGCAAGGAGGAATATTTTGAAAAAAGTATCTGTTGTTATTCCAATGTACTATGAAGAAGAAGTTGCAAATGAATGTTACCAAAGAATGAAAAGTGTTTTAACTGCTATTCCTAATTATGAATATGAAATTGTTTTTATTAATGATGGCAGTAAAGATAAAACCTTAGAAATTTTAGAAGAAATTGCAAAAGAAGATAAAAATGTAAAAGTATTATCTTTTTCTAGAAATTTTGGTCATCAATGTGCTGTTACAGCTGGCATTAAGCATGTTAGTGGTGATGCTATTGTTATTATTGATGCTGACTTGCAAGATCCACCTGAATTAATTCCTGAAATGCTTAAATTATGGGAACAAGGTTATGAAGTTATTTATGGAAAAAGAAAATTAAGAGAAGGTGAATCTAAATTCAAGCTACTTACTGCCAAAATGTTTTATCAAACTTTAAATGCTTTATCTGATGTAGATATCCCAAAAGATACTGGCGATTTTAGATTAGTAGATAAAAAAGTAGTTGATGTAATTAACGAACTACCTGAACATAATAAATTTTTAAGAGGTCTTTTTAGTTGGGTTGGCTTTAAACAAACTCCTTTTGAATATGAAAGAAAAGAACGTTTTGCAGGAGAAACAAAATATCCTTTGAAAAAGATGTTAAAACTTGCTTCTGATGGTATTATTAGTTTTTCTACTAAACCTTTAAAAATGGTAGGCGGTCTTGGCATTATTTCTGTTTTTGCCTCTTTTGTTATTTTAATTTATTCACTTTTATCATACATTTTTAAGTGGAATAGTTTAACTGCTGGTTGGACCTCTTTGATGGTTACTTTTACTTTTTTATCTGGCATTATTTTAATTTCACTTTGGATGATGAGTGAATATATTGCAAGAATTTACGATGAAGTAAAAGGTAGACCTCAGTATATTATTGATAAGAAAATAAATTTTTAGCTTTTTTTGTAAAATCTTGTTATAAAAAACCTTATTAAATATACTAAAAATATAAAAATTGTAAACTTTCTTAAATATATAAAAATTATAACTTTCTTGAATACATAAAAAACACAAGATATAAAATCTTTTTATTTTATATCTTGTGTTTTTATTGTATCGCAAAATTTCACAATCTCTTCATTTTTAAACTGTATGCCTCTAGTAAGAAACCTAACCTTGTTGTATACGGAAAAATCTTATATTATGCCAAGATAAAAGTCGATTTTTTCTATACAATAAAAAATACTTTAGTTTTCAAAATTTTCTATTTCTACTTTTAGTTTTGCTATAAAATCTTCTACTGAAGTTTGACCTATATCTCCTTCTTTTCTTGAACGAACTCCTACAGCATTTGCCTCTACTTCTTTATCTCCTAAAATTAACATATATGGTATTTTATGAAGTTGTGCCTCACGAATTTTATATCCTATTTTTTCTTGTCTTTCATCTACTTCTACTCTTATTCCTGCATCTTCTAATTGTTCTTGTACTTTTTTAGCGTATTCTTTGTGGCTATCTGCAATTGGTAATAATCTTACTTGTACTGGTGCAAGCCAAGTTGGAAATGCTCCTGCATAATGTTCTGTTAAAATTCCAATAAATCTTTCAAATGAACCAAATAATGCTCTATGAATCATAATTGGTGGTTTCTTTTCTCCATTAGAATCAATATAAGATAAATTAAATCTAAGTGGTAATTGGAAGTCAACTTGTACTGTACCCATTTGCCATTCTCTACCTAAGCAGTCTTTCATTTTAATATCTATTTTAGGACCATAAAAAGCACCATCGCCTTCATTTACACGATAATTATCTTTGCCACAAATATCGTCTAATACACATCTTAAGTCACTTTCTGCCTTATTCCATAGACTTAATTCTCCCATATAATCCTCTGGTCTTGTTGATAAAGTTAGTACAAATTCTAATCCAAAAATATCATATAACTTTTTAGCTATTTCTAATATTTCTTTAATTTCATCTTTAATTTGTTCTTCTGTAACATAGTTATGAGAGTCATCTTGCCTAAACATTCTTACTCTAAATAAACCATTTAATTGTCCTGATTTTTCATTACGGTGAATTACATCTATATCACTAAAACGAAGTGGTAAGTCTTTATAGCTTCTTAATTTTGTTTGATAAATTTTAATAGAGTTTGGACAATTCATTGGTTTTAGTGCTTGTTCATTTCCATCTACATCTGTTAATACAAACATATCTTCTTTATAATGATCCCAATGTCCTGATGTTTTCCATAAGCTACTACTATTTAGTTGTGGTCCAGAAAATTCTTGATATCCTCTTTTTTTATGTTCTTTTCTCCAAAGGTCTATCAATACATTCATCATAGTAAATCCCTTTGGCATCCAATATGCCATACCTGGCGCTGTTTCATCAAAAAAGAATAAATCTAATTCTTTTCCTAATTTTCTATGGTCTCTTTTTTTAGCTTCTTCTATCATGTGTAAATATTCTTCTAACATGCTTGCTTTAGGGAATGAAATTCCATAAATTCTTTGAAGAGTTTGTCTATTTTCATCTCCTCTCCAATAAGCTGAAGAAGAATTTAATAACTTAAATGCTTTGATGCCACCAGTACTCATAATATGTGGTCCTGCACAAAGTTCTTTTAATTCTCCTTGATCATAAAAACTTATTTCTTCTCCTTCTGGTAAATCTTCAATTAACTCTACTTTATATGGCTCTTTTCTTTCTTTCATTAAGTTAATTGCTTCTTGTCTTGGAAGTGTATATCTTGTAAGTTGTAAGTCTTCTTTTATGATCTTTTTCATTTCTTCTTCTATTTTACTAATATCTTCTTCTGAAAATGGTTTTTCTACATCAAAGTCATAGTAAAAGCCTGTTGCAATAGATGGTCCTATAGCAAGTTTTGCACTATCACCATATAGTCTTTTAATTGCTTGTGCCATAATATGTGATGTTGTATGCCAATATGCCTTTTTTCCATCTTCGTCATCAAATGTTAAAATTTCTAATTTGCAATCTTTTTCAAGTTTTGTTCTTAAATCTTTTACTTCTCCATCTACTCTTCCTGCTAAGCTATTTCTTGCTAGCCCTTCACTAATTTGTTTTGCTACTTCTAAAATTGATTTTCCTTCTTCTACTTCAATTTTAGAACCATCTTTTAATTCTACTTTTATCATAACTTCCTCCTATTTATTTCTTTTTTATAATATTTCCGCAGTTTTCAAAATTTATAAATAATCATTTCTTTTAAGTTACTAACTTTTCAATATCTTAGATACAGAAAAAATTTTACTACTTCCCTCATCACGATTATTGGTTATAAATTTCTTTTGATACTATTTTATTTAATGCCATTATAACTGCATATTCTTCTAGTTCATCTCTGTATACTCTACCTGCTGTTAACACTCCTATTGCACCTTTTCTACCTTTTGCTGTACTTCCAAATACATCATGCATATAGCCTAGTTCCTCTCCTTGTAGCACTCTTTCTACTACTGTTTTAGGATATTCAAAAGAGGGACTAAAACCAATGTAATAGTTGGTTCCATCATAGATAGCACAAATACTAGCATCCATGAATTGTGTTTCTACTTCACTTACAGGATACATTCCTGCTTCTATTCCTACACCAAAACTGCAAGTGCCGTGTTCTCTCCTTAGCATGTTCATATGCATTTTTTGCTCTATTTTTAGCACCTTGTATGGTTTCTTCTAGTGTTAGTGGATTACAAGAAACTCCTGAAAAATTGTCTATTTGCATTCCTTGTGTATCACCTTTTTTTACTTCTTTTGGCATAATTTCATATTCTATTTTGTCTGAATTTTCTACCCATAATTCTGGATATCTTGAAAATGCTCTTGTTACTGCAATTATTTTTGGCATACTTCTTGAACCTATTGATACTAACATTTTTTCCTCCTTTATTTATTATATAAGTAACTTACTATCTGTTCACTTTAATTTTGCCAGATAATAAACTCCTTTTTATTTATTCTTACTACAACATTTATCTAATTTATTTCAGGTTGTGTCACAAAAAAACACTCCTTTTAACCAATTTACTTTTTGATTAAAAGGAGTGTTTTATATTTACACGGTTCCATCCTTATTTTTACTTTATTTATTTCTTTAACGCAGAAATTACGTCTAACTTTTAGTATTTTTTATACCTTTGCTAGAAACTAAAGAGGTAGTTTTTCAAACCTGTTTTTGTAATTAGCTTTCAGCCTATGGCTAATTTTCTCTTTCCATAACCTTGATTTTACTTTGTCTCTTTTTTGTTTTTCTTTTATTTTAACTACTTATTATTATACTCGCATTTTCTTTTATCGTCAAGTGCTAAATTTAAATCAATTTCACAATCACTTGCTTTGTTAATTGACGAATCAATTTCACAATGCTAAATTAAATTAAATTAATTTTACAATTTCTTCTTTTGATTGTACACCAACAGTTCTACCTGTTTCTTGACCATTTTTAAGAACAACAAAAGTTGGAATACTCATTACATTATATTTTTCTGCTAATTCTGGGTTATCATCAATATTTACTTTTCCTACTTTTAAAGAAGTTTCCATGCTTTTAGCAATTTCTTCTACTACTGGCCCCATCATTCTACATGGACCACACCAATTTGCCCAAAAATCAATTAATACTGGTGTTCTTGCTTGTAACACCTCTTTTTCAAAATTATCCTTATTTAATTCTACTACTGCCATTTTCCTAATTAATATTAGCCTTATTAAAATTTGCTAATATTATCTCCTTTCTTTTTAATTTTATAATCTAGTCTTTTAATATATGTTTTCATAGTTTTCAAAATCTTAAATTTAAAAAGTTTGTTAGAAACACCTACATATACTATAGAACTAATTACCTTAAAAATTATTCTTATTTTAAAACAGCTAATCCTGCTTTTGCGCCTTCATATACTGCTTTATTAATTTGTAGTAAACCTCCTGTACAATCTCCGCAAGCATATAAACCTGCTACTGTTGTTTGCATATTTTCATCTACTACAATTTGATTATTTTGTATGTTGGCACCTATTTTTCTTGCTAAATCACAACTTGATGCTGTTCCTATTGCAATAAATGCACCATGAATAGCTTGTTTAGTATTATCTTCAAATTCTATTTCTTGTAATTTAGCATCTCCTCTAAACTCTCGTATTTTCTTTTCTTTTACTTCTACTTCGATGCTTCTGTTTTCTATCATTTGTTCTCCATTTGTTAAAATAGTTACAGAATTTACTACTGGCATTAATGTTTCTACTTCATGTAGAGCATAATTTCCATTTCCTATTACTACTACATCTTTGCCTCTATAGAAAAATGCATCACATATAGCACAATAGCTAATTCCTTTTCCTTCAAACTCTTGTATTCCTTTAATATTTGGTATAGTTCGGTTAGTTCCTGTTGCTAAAATAACTGTTTTTGCTTGATATTTTGAGTTTACAGTCTCTATTTCAAAAAAGTCTTCCTCACTTTCAAGCTGTAAATCTTGTTTTGGTTGTATGATTGTTTTTTCTTCTTTTGTTAATGCAACTACTTCTTCTTGCACTATTTCTATTCCTAAATTTTCAGCTTGTTTTATACCATTTTCATATAATTCTTTTCCTGTAATTCCATGTGCAAAACCATAATAATTTTCTATTTTTTCTGTTTTTCCTAATGCTCCCCTATCTTTGGCTATGATTAGTACTGATAGTTTTCTTCTTTTGGCATACAAACTAGCTGAAATTCCTGCAGGTCCGCTTCCAATTATTACTACATCATACATTTGCTTCCTCCTAATTTTAGTATTCTTCATTATTATATTCCATAATACTTAAATTAATACTTTTTTGCTTTTTCTTGCCTATTAAAATACCCTAATTAAAGTATATCATATAAATTTTTAAAACTATAGCCTTGCTCTCTTAAATATTGAATAACATCTGGCAAAGTTTCTGCTGTTAATGCTTTATTTGGTGCATCATGCATTAATATTACTACACTATTTTTCCCTTTACAAGTAGCTTTTAAATTTTTTATAATCTTTTCTTTTGTATCTGCTCCATCTGAATCATTGGTAAGTGCGTTCCAGTCTAAGTATGCAATTCCATTTTCTTTTAAAACTTCTTTAGATTTTGTTTTTATTTTTTCATAATAGCCACCATAAGAACCACCTGGATAACGAAATACATTAGACTGGTAAGTATTATCTTCTAAAGCTTGTCTAATTAATTCATTTGTTTTTTGATATTCTTCTAATGGCTTTTTTTCATCTGCATATATTTTTTTATATACATGTGAATAACCATGGTTTGCAATATAATGGCCTTCCTCTCTTGCTCTTTTTACTAATTCTGGATTTGATTTTACCATAGTACCTAATACAAAGAAAGTTGCTTTTATATTTTCTTGTTTTAATGTTTCTAATATTTTTGGGGTTACTTGACTAGATGGTCCATCATCAAAAGTTAAAAAGGCTCTTTTTTCATTTGACTGATAAATCGTATTAATACGATTTATTTGTTCTTGTGTTAATTTATTAAAATTCACCTCTTTATTAATTTCTTTCTCTTCTGTAGGTAAATTTGTTTGTTCATTATTATTTGGCTTATTACTTATTTCTTGCTCATTTTGACTTTCTTGTGCATTATTTTCATTTTTGGCAATTAGTTTTTTCTCATTTACATTTTGGGCTAGCTTCATTCCGCCTAATATAGCAATTGCTAGAATGGCAAGAATAATAAGGCAAATCATAATAATCTTTTTTTTGTTATTTCTTTTGATATTTACATTTTCTATTCCATATATATACATAAAAAAACACCTTAAATTGACATATTTTCTATCTAGTAGTATATACTATTTTTTGAAAATTTAATAGTCAATTTAAGGAATTTTTATAATAAATTACTGATATTTTTTTATGATAGTTATTACTAAATATATTGCAACTAATACTTTGGGTAGTTACTATAATTTGTCTAATATGTATTTAGAAGTATTAATGAAGTTTCACTCTTCTATATCTTACATAACAAATAATTCCTACCATTGCAACAACTACAGCTACTGTAATAATAACTGGCATGTTACTACCTGTTTGAGGCAATTTTCCATCTGCCACAGTATTATCTTTGTCATTTTTATCATTTTGCTCCGTTTTTTTAACATTATCAATATATATTTCAATATCATCTATATTGGTCTCTACTTCCATAGCTTTTGTAATAGCTACTTTTTGGTCTCCACCTTTTTGTACTACTTCTTTAACATATAAGTATAAAGTACTTGCATCACTAAGTTGTGTTAAATTTTCAATATCTCTTGTATCTATTTTAAAAGAAATTGTACTATTTTCTTTTTGCTCTTCTTTTATTAATATCCAATCTTGAATAATACCTTCTTCTTGTTTATCTGATAAATAGTAGTAATATTCATAAGTTTCATTTGTTAAATTTCTTTTAATATCTTTAACTTGTATATCCATTAGTAAATAATCTTTTTGTGAATCACTAGTAAATGCATAGATTTTTGCTTTTTGCACTAGACTTTTTGCATTAGAAAGATCTGAACTTTGTGCTGTTGGTTGTTTTACAATTTCTAGTTCTAATAATACTTGTTTATTTGAATATGTTAAAGTAACTGTTACTTTTCCTAGTTTTTCATTACTAAAACCTGTATTTTTTACTTCTTCTGATGTCATTGCAATTTCTTCTGTTGTATTATCATTATAAGTAATTTTAATCATACCATTTGTTAAATCTAAATTTTCTTTATTTTGAATGTAAGTAGTTTTATTAGGCATTTTGCTAATAACTATATTAGTAATTGTTTTATCTTCTACACTAATTTCTTGTATAGCATTAAAATTTCTAAATTGAATAGTTACAGTAGTTTGGTCTAACTTTAAGTCTGTTCCATTTTGTATTTGATAATCTGTTATTTCTTGCTTAGTACCATTTTCGTAAATTGCTACTACTATCATACCTGCTTTGTTAAAGTTTTGTCCTTTTACATAATTAGTTTTATTTGGTGCTTTTTGAATCTCAATGCCAGTTACTAAAAGTGGTGTTACTGTAATTGCTTGTGTTACTTGTTTTCCTTCATATTCTATAGTAACTGTTTTTTGCTCTTCTTTTAAGTTTGCACCATCTTTGACTGTATAGTTTGTAATAGTTTCTTTTTTTCCATTTTTATAAGTAGCTTCTACTACCATTCCTTCACTTGCAAAACTTTCTCCTGTTTTATAACTTGTTTTTGTTGGTGGTACTTTAATACTAATATTGGTTACTGCATTTTTTTCTACTGTAATTGCTTGTCTAACTTGTTTTCCTTCATACGAAATCGTAACTGCTTCTTGACCTTCTGCTAAATTTGTTCCATTTGTAATATCATAATCTACTAATAACTTTTCTGCACCACTTTCATATACTGCAGTTACTACCATTCCATCACTTATAAAATTCTCACCTGCAATATAGGTAGTCTTTGTTGGTGGTGTTGTTATTTTAATACTTTTTAATGTATCATTTTCTATATTTGCTACTGTAAATGCTTTAATGGTAGAATCACCATTTGGTAAACTACTGTTTATTTCAGACATTTTAGATAAATCTAGCCACTGATTTGTATCAAACCCTTCTGCATAAGTAGTAAAACATTTTTCACTTTCTACTTCCACTGTTTCAAAAAATGTTCCAGATACTTTACTTTCCATCCAAAAGCTTATTAAATTATCTCGTGTACCTTCACATTCAATTACTACTGCAAATTCATTTGTTTTAATTAAGAGCGGATTTAAAAATTCTAGTGTATGATAACCAGGTTCTAAGGTTTGCGAAACACCTGATTTCAAATTTACTGGTTTTAAACTATTTTTAGCCATACTTGATCCATTTGGATTAACATATACTTTGCAAGTTGTTGTTTCTGGTACAGCAATTGCCACTTGTGTTAAATATTCTGTTCCTGCTGTTTTTTTAGTAAATTTATTGCCTAAATAAACATTTGAATTTTGTACTGACATTAATTGATCTCTTCCTAGATAATTGTATTGATAAATATTTTCATAATTAATACTATCTTCTGTTTTAATAAATCCTGCTAAAGCATTATATACATTTACATCTTCATAAGAAATGTACATAAAACCATCTTCCCCTACTGCTGTTCCCCATGAATTTTTTATTTTCCATGCACCATTATTAGTAGGTCTATGGTTACTATTAAAGTTTGTAACAGAATAGTTATCATTCCAACCAATAATAGATACTGCATGATCTATAGGACAACTTATTTTATTATCACAATAAATAGCCCCTGTTGCATCATTATAATAATCGCTTTGAATTTGTGCACCATGAATATTGGCAGAAATAGAACCATAATTTTTAATATGTTCTTTCATTTTTTGTTTCATTTCTTCTGTTACTGTAGTAGGTGTATAAGTAGGAAATTCTATAGTATCATATACTTGTGTAGTAACTGTTTTATTTTGTATTTGAGCAATATCTATTACCCCTACATCATTTTGAAATGGCATTTCGTTTTCATTAATAGCTCCTAATCCGTTAGTCAAATAAGCTGTTGCAATATACCAGTTACCTGAACTACCTGGTATTCTATAAAAACCATAAGGATTTTTCACATTGTTAGCAAATGTCTTAGTTGTTGCATAATCCATATGTCTTTCTGAAAAGTCATACACTTTTGCTATATTTGGACCACTTGTGTTTCTAAGTGCTAAATTTGTTTCTAAAGCTGCTATTGTAGTAAAACTCCAACAAATTTCTGTAGTACCTTGATTTTTTACTACCATATTAGTAGGTATTGTATTTTGCAAAGTAAAGCTTGGCTCTATACTACTTCCTACTAGCCTTAAATGCCTTAACGGATTTTTATATTTATAGCTTGTTTTTGGCAAATCATACATATTAGGTTCTATTCTATTTTTTCTTTGTTCTTCTGGAAGTTGCAAATATTGTTTGTATTCTTCTGTATATTCTACTGGTTTTATTTTGTCTATCATACTACTTGCATGTGTTTTTATTGGAAACACTAATAGCATTAGAGTTATAATAAGTACTATTCCATAAATTTTCTTTTGTTTTATCATTTTAAATTCTATTCCTTCCTTAAGGCACAAATTGGTTGAAAACAAATTAAATTTTAACCATACTAAATTTCAATTATCTTTCAACTTTCCTTTTTCATTTAAGTATAATTATTTTATAAACTACACTTTTTCATCATAATTTTATTATATTCGCTCTAAATAGTATTGTAAATATATAGTAGAAAAAGTTCACATAATCGTAATATTTGTGTAATAATTCTGTAACACTCTTTTTTTAAAACAAGAATAAAATTTTCTAAGGAAACCTAACCTTGTTGTATAGCAAAAATCTGCGATTTTCCTATACAATAAAAAACTGTATAAGTTCAAAATTCAACTTTGAACTTACACAGTTAGACTTTAAATATTTTTATTTGCTTCAATTTTTTGTTTTTTTCATAAAAATTTCAATTTTAGCAAGCTATCTCTATTCATCTTTTGTTACGTTAATTTTTAGTAATTTAAATAATTCCACAATGACAATTGGCATAAATACTAAGATTGCTACTTCTATCATGTTCATAACTGGTAATACTGGAATACTAAAAATAGTTCTTAAACTTGGTACTAGTAAAATAACAAACATTAAAGCTGCTGAGGCAATAGTTGCTAAAATTAATTTACTATTACTAAAAATTCCTGTTTTAAATATAGATTTCTTATTATTCCTAATATTAAATACATGTACTAGTTCTGATAGTGCTAAAACTGTAAATGCCATAGTTTGCCCAATTTCTACTTTTACTTCTTCTGGTGACAAAGTACGAACAACACCTTCATTATCCATCACTTCAACAGTTGGTAATTGGTCTATTGGCGTAGCTAACCCTATAATAAATGCTATTAAGGTTAAAAGCCCTATCATAATACCTTGATATATAACTCTCCATGTCATTCCTTTGGTAAACACACCTTGTTTTGGTTTAATTGGCTTCCTTGCCATAATATCTTTTTCTGGTGGGTCTACTGCTAAAGCTAATGCTGGAAGTGAATCTGTTACTAAGTTAATCCACAAAATATGAATTGGAAGTAGTGGTACAATTAAATTTACATCTACTCCAAACCAATTAGCTAAAAGTGGAGTGATTAAAATAGCAATAAATAAGATTATAATTTCTCCAACATTACTTGAAAGCAAGAATTGAATTGCTTTTAAAATATTATCATAAATTCTTCTTCCTTCTTCTACTGAAGATACAATTGTTGCAAAATTGTCATCTGTTAATATAACATCTGCTGCCTCTTTCGATACATCTGTACCAACAATTCCCATTGCACAGCCAATATCTGCTGTTTTTAAAGCTGGTGCATCATTAACCCCATCTCCTGTCATAGCAACTATTTCGTCATTTGCTTGCCATGCCTTTACAATTCTTACTTTATGTTCTGGTGATACTCTTGCATATACACTGTAATTTCTAACTTTTTGTTTTAGTTCTTCATCTGTCATTTCTTCTAACTGTGCACCAGTTATTGCTTCTGTTTCATTTTCTAATATACCAAGTGCTTTTGCTATTGCAACTGCTGTAATTTTATGGTCACCAGTAATCATTACTGTTTTAATACCTGCACTTTTACATTTAGCAACTGCATCTTTTACTTCATCTCTTGGTGGATCTATCATACCCACCATACCAACATAAATCAAATCTTTTTCTATTTCTTTCATTTCTTCATCTGTTGGTTCATGCTCTAGCTCTTTATATGCCATTGCCAAAACTCTTAATGCATTTTGTGCCATATCTGCATTTTGACTTGCTATTTGTTCTTTATAGTTTTCTATATTTTGCTTTATTTCACCATTTATACTGTACCTATTACATCTTTGTACTAATTCGTCTACTCCACCTTTAGTATACACTATATAGCCATTTGGAAGTTTATGCACAGTTGTCATTAGTTTTCTTTCTGAGTCAAATGGTAATTCTTTTACTCTTTCATATTGTTCTAATATAGCTGGCTCAAAACCCAAGTTAAATCCCATATCTATTAATGCTGTTTCTGTTGGGTCACCTGTTAATGTTTTATCTGCTGCTACTTTGGTATCATTACAAAGCATACTAATAAAGGTAAGTTTTTCTAGTTCTTGTGGTATTACATTTTGCTCAATTTTTTCTAGGTCTACTAATTGGTTATTAAAAAATACCTTTTTTACTGTCATTTTATTCTGCGTTAATGTTCCTGTTTTATCTGAACAAATAACTGTAGTACTTCCTAAAGTTTCAACTGCTGGCAACTTTTTTACAATAGCATGTTTTTTTACCATTCTTTGTACACCAATTGCTAAAACAATTGTAGATACTGCTGCTAATCCTTCTGGAATAGCAGCTACTGCTAAACTTACTGCTGTCATAAACATATCAATTGGATCTTTGCCATATAATAACCCTACCACAAAAATAATAACACATATTGCAATAGCTGCAATTCCTAATGTTTTTCCTAATTTATTTAGTTTTTGTTGTAAAGGTGTTTCTCCATCTTGTACTTCATTTATCATCCCTGCAATTTTGCCTACTTCTGTATGCATTCCTGTTTCTACTACAATTCCTTTTCCTCTACCATAGGTAATTAAACTTGAAGAATATACCATGTTTATTCTATCTGCCAAACTTACTTTTTCTTTTTCTATCACAATATTTGCTTTTTCTACTGGTACTGACTCTCCTGTAAGTGATGCCTCTTGTGATTTCAAATTAATTGCCTCTATTAATCTCATATCTGCTGGCACATAGTCTCCTGTTTCTAAAATGACAATATCACCTGGTACTAATTCTTTAGATGGTACTACCTCTAAGTTTCCATCACGTACTACTTTTGCTACATGACTACTTAGTTTTTGAAGTGCCTCTAAAGATTTTTCTGCTTTGCTTTCTTGTGCTACACCTATAATAGCATTTACAATAACTACTATTAAGATAATAATAGAATCTGTAATACCTTCTCCTTCTATGTAACCTATAACACCTGAAATAATAGCTGCAATAATTAGAATTACAATCATAAAGTCTTTAAATTGCTCTAAAAATTTTATGATTATACTTTTTTTCTTTTTTTGTTCTAGTTCATTTTTTCCATAAATTTGCCTATTTTTAATTACTTGCTCTTTTGTTAAGCCTTGTTCTATATTTACTTCAAACTTGCTAGTTATTTCTTCTATAGTTTTACGAAACCACTGCTTTTCTTCCATTTTTTATTTTAAACATTCTAAAGAATGTTTTCCCCCTTTCTTGTATATATGTAAATTTTCAACAAAACCTTACCTATTTTTATTTGCTAATCTACAATTCTTTTGTTTACAGTTTTCCCTGTTTTCCTAAATTTATATCATTGTTTTTTTCTATTTACTACTATTTTTATATTTCTCTAAATCTATATCTAAAACTTCTTCTATAAAAGCTTCTAATTTTTCTATAGGAAGAATATTATTTCCCTTATTTGATTCCATCTTCTTTTCTTTTTTAGAATCTTCTATATTTTTATTTATTCTTTTCCTTAATTCTTCTGAAAACTCAATATGATATCTGTTTTCTAAATAGTCATTTGTTTGACTATAACTAAAATACAAATCATTTGTAAAGTTTTGATATCCTACTTTTTCTAAATATTCTTTTGGAAAGAAGTCTGTAAAAAATAGCTTGTCTGTAAGTAAGTGCAAAAGTATTCCTTTTTCATAATCATTTTCTAATTTATGTTCTTTTAAAAAATTCTCTATACTTACTTTACATTTAAGGTGTTCTACTAAATTATCTTTTGTAGATGGCAATGTATAATGACTTTTACCTTTTTCTTCAAAGTCTGGTGCAATAACTCCTTCTAAAAATTGTTTTTTATCTTGTACTTTATGCTTTTCTATATATCTATTCCCTATACTTAAGTGAATATGAAATCCTGGCATTTGTTTTTTCCTCCTACTTTTTTTCTAGATTATATTTCATTTTGAAAAAAATAGCAATCTTTTTATTTTTTTGTTATAATACAAATATCCTTAGAAAAATGGGATATATTTTTATTAACAAGGAGTTTTTATTATGTTTATAAAGGAAAGTATTAAAACTGTTTTACCTTTTCAAAATTTTAACGATGTTTATGTGGTTGCTGATTTTGATAGAACCATTACCAAAGGCAATAGTCAAACTTCTTGGTCTATTTTAGCTAAAAGCAATTTGCTCCCTTCTTCTTATGTTAAAGAAAGACAAGAACTATACGAAAAATACCGCCCTATTGAACTTGATGAAACATTAGAGTCTTCTATTAAATCTAATTTAATAAAAGAATGGTTTCAAAAGCATATTGAATTATTTTCTAAATATCAATTAAATGAAGAACTTTTCGAAAAAGCTTCTACTGATTTAAGAATTATGGAATTTCGCCCTAAGGCAAAAGAGTTTATAGAATTTCTTCATGAAAATAATATTCCTCTTATCATTATTAGTGCTGGTATTGGTAACTTTATCGAGTCTTTTTTTAAACATCATAATTGCTATTTTGATAATATTTATGTTAGCAGTAATAAGATTCTCTTTAAAGATGGTATTGCTTGTGGTGTTGACAAAAATATTATTCATAGTTTAAATAAAAATGAAGTATCTTTACCTACTGAAATTTCTAAAAAACTACAAGGTCGCAATAATGTTGTTTTATTAGGAGATCAAATCAGTGATTTAAAAATGGTAGATACAAATGCTCATGATTGTGTTGTAAGTATTTGTTTTATTCCTGATGATTGCAAAGAAAAATTAGAATTATTAAAATCTAATTTTGATATTGTTTGTGAAAAAAGTGATGATTATGATATTGTAAAAAACTTGCTCTTTTAAAGTGATGTTTAGACACTTTTAAAATGGCAAGTCATGTGTTATCAATTCACCATAAAAAGAGCTATATCGAAAGAATTGCTACACAATTCTTACAAGAAATTTCAAAGTAAGCTATAAAAATGGACAGGACTACTAAACTACAAAGTTTGGTAGTCCTATTCTTTTTTATTTTTAAAGTTCCCCTACATCAGCAATACATCCACTATTACAGAGCTAGAACAGGGCGGAAACCAGTGTGTTCATATCTAAAGGCTGTGTTGTGATTGAAAGAGAATATTCCGCCCTTCATGGTAATAGCCTCCACGATAGAAGAACGGAGAGTCCTCACGAGGGAAATTCGAGTGGTTTCCATACCAGGAACCTGAATACATTGCTGCCGTTGATATCTCGTACACTGCGTCTCCATATCGTCCTTTGTTCTCTTGATAGTTTGGTCCATTATCGTCACTGCTTCCTTTGCTATACATTTGTTTTAAATGTCCACTACTACTATTTACTAGACTTGCTCCATTATTTATAAAACTAATATCTCCATTATTTACATAAGATGCTACATATTCATTTGAACATCCACTCATATCATATATTCCATACACATTTCCTGTTGTACTTTGGCCTATATTGCTGGTATAGGCTGTTCCAGTTCCTCCTCCTGTTTGATATAAATTATTACTATTTTTTGTTATTTCATCATTTTTTCCATAGATACTTTTACTTAGGTATGCTACACAACCCCATTCACTATTTTTCATCATATGGCTATTTAATCCACTATTATAATTTTGGCAATTTGTAAATATATCATTTACACTTATAAGTCTCCAACTACTTATTCCTGGCTTTACTTGGATTACTCCACTTCCATTATTACTTGCCTCAAACTTTGCTACCCAGATTCCACTTAGTTCTTCTTTCCATCCTCCATTAGCCATAGTCAATTCATCTGTTGCAAATTTTTGAAATGCTGGATGTAATACATATTTTTCTATTTGCTTCCCATCTAAACTTCCTTTTATTTCTATTGCT
>CAMTJT010000025.1 GCA_947073285.1 uncultured Clostridium sp.
TTTGTATAACTATACCAACTACTATCTGTACTTTGGCACACATACCAACTACTATCTTGCTCATTCCATTTTACTGGTACCATTCCTTCTCCTAATGTTGGCGTTGGTACTGCATTTGCATCTATAAGCTTATTTGCTTTATTTACAAATACTACATCCACATTTCCATAAGCTCTTGAAAATTCCGTTGCTGGTTCTTCTGGTACTGGTGGTTCTTCTATTTCTTCATCTCCTCCGTCATTTCCTTCATCGCTACCATCACCAGTCTCTCCGCTACTTCCTCCATTTACATAATTTTGTATTTGGTTTGCAGTATTTCCTAAATCTCCTTGTTCTTTTTCCATAGATTTATTAGTTTCACTTGCTGCTTTTTGTGCCATATTAATAACTCCATTTTCTCCAAATACAACGGTAATGGTAATTCCTGCTAGTATCAAAAGTACCACGATGGTTACAACCAAAGCTATTAGCGTGATTCCGCTTATTTAACCTTTCTTTTCTTTTGTCTGTTTTTCTCATTTTTTCTCTTTCCTTTCTTTTTTTCTTAAGTTTTTATTCTATTTCCTTTTGGTATGTTATTTATATCTCTTCTTTCGTATTATAAACCTTGTTTTACTTTTTATCCCCTTTCCTATACTTTCAAGGCTCTTCTCATAAATGCAAAATATTTTTAAGATATTCCATACTCATTTTTCTTGCATTAGTATATCCTACTAATTAAAAAATGTAAATAAAAAAAAGCATTCTTTTATTTTTTTATTAACTTGTAACGTAATTGTAACGTAATTGTAATATATTTTTTTGCTTTTGAAAAATAAGTACTCTATCATTTCCCCCAAAATCTTTTATCGCCTCTTTTGTAATTAACTCTAATTGGCAATTTGCATTTTTCCATAAGTTTATAATTTTCTCACTTTGCCTATAACCAATTTCTAATAATAAATAACCATCTTGTTTTAAATACTGCTGTGCTTGATTTAAAATATCTTTATAAAATTTCAAGCCATCACTTCCTCCATCTAAAGCTATATGTGGCTCATTTTGTACTTCTTTTGGCAAACTTGCAATCAAGTTTGTTTCTATATATGGCGGATTTGATACAATATAATCAAAACTTTCTTTTTCTATTTTTTCAAATAAGTTTGAATGTATTAATTGTACTTTTTGTTCTACTCTATTTTGCTCTATATTTTTTTTAGCAATTTCTAATGCTTGTTTTGAAACATCACTTAACGTTATTTGTGCATTTGTAGTATAATTAGCAATAGAAATTCCAATGCAACCACTTCCTGTGCATAAATCTAACACTTTTACTGTTGCGTTTTCTTTTCCTTCTTCTTTCTCTTTTTCGTTCTCTTGCTTTTTCTTATTTACTAGCATTGTTTTAAAATTCAATAAATCTTTTGTAGTGTTTGAGTTCTTTTTTATCATCTTTATTGCTGTTTCTACTAAAACTTCAGTATCTGGTTGTGGAATTAATACATTTTCATCTATATAAAATTCAAGCCCCATAAATTCTTGATGATGTGTTATATATTGTACTGGCTTCCCTTCTATAATTTCTTCCAATTTTTTTTCATATTCATTTTTGCTTTCTTTTTTTACCTCTTCTATGCTATTTGCTATAAATTGTTCTGCAGTTTGATTTAAAATGTAGTTTAATACTATTTTGGCTTTGTAATAAGCTTCTTCTATTTTCTTTGATTTTAGTTTTTGTTCTCCCAATTTTAGTAATTCTTTTTGGTTCATTTTGTTTTCACCACTCTTCTTATTTTGCTTTATTTTATAGGTTCAATATTTATGTAAGATACTATTTTATACTTTTGTACCACTTTTTTATTTCTAATCACTAACATTAATTTTCATGCTCTTTCATAACAATTTTTCTTTTTAATAAGCCATTTGTGACTATGCCAATTCCAATCCATTTATTATTTTCACTTTGTATTTGATATATTCCATCTGGCTCAATTCTGGTTAATTGCACTCCATTTAAAAATAATTTTAGTTTCTGTTCATTTAAAATAATTCTTGCTACATTTTCAAAAAATTTTGGAATAGTAATTAGTTTTTCTTCTAAAAACACTTTGTTTTCTTTATTTTTTTCTAATTCTTCTATGGTAATTGCTTGGTTTAAACTAAACTCTCCCACTTTAGTTCTTTTTAGTTCTTTCATGTATCCTATTGTTCCTAATTTTTGTGCAATTGTTTCACACAAAGTTCTAATATAAGTTCCTTTAGAACATGCTACTTTAAATCGTATCTGCTTTTCTTGTTGGTTTATTTCTAGTAATTCCATCTCATAAATTTCTATGGTTCTTTGTGGAATTTCTACCTTTTTTCCTTCTCTTGCATATTCATAAAGTTTTTTACCTTTTACTTTAATAGCAGAATACATTGGTGGAGTTTGCACTTGCTTTCCTACGCATTCTCTTAATACTTGTTGCACTCTTTTTCTATCAGTACTAGTTTCTAGCACTTCTTGGTTTGCTATTACTTGTCCTTCACTATCTAAGGTATCAGTTTGCACTCCCAATTTTAAAACTGCCTCATAAGTTTTATTATGATTTGTTAAATATTCAGAAAGTTTTGTTCCTTCTCCTAATAACAGTGGAAGTACTCCTGTTGCCATAGGGTCTAATGTTCCTGTATGACCAACTTTTGCACCATATATTTTTTTTACTTTTGAACAAACATCATGTGATGTATATTCTTTTGGCTTATCTATTATTAAAATTCCATTCATCTATTTTTCCTCTTATAATTAAAAACTTACTGTTTTTGCAGTAAGTTCTTTTTATTCTACCAGTAATTCTGTGTTTATAAACACACAGAAAAGTTTTCTAGCTAATAATTAACTTGCATTTCTATAATAACCTTGCTACTTCTTTTATAACTTTATCTTTTACTTGTTCTATTGTTCCTGGAATAGTACAACCTGCTGCTCGAGGATGCCCTCCTCCACCAAATACCATACAAGCATCTGATACATTTACATAGTCATTAGAGCGAAGTGAAATTTTGCAACCTTTCTCTGTTTGGCGAATAAATACAGATACTTCAACGCCTTCTACATCTCTTCCTATTTCTACAATACCTTCATGATCTCCATTTTCAGCTTGTACACTTTCTTCATCTTCTTTGGTAATATAAGTATAGGCTATCTTTCCATCTTCTAAAAATTCCACTCTATTATTAGCAATACGGTGTAGTTCAAAATTTGGTTTTGTTTTTATTTGCAAAACTTCTCTATATAATTTAGATACATTAACCCCTTTATTTAAAAGCCATGCTACAAATTCAAAAGTTTCTGCTGTTACACCTGAATATTTAAATCCTCCTGTATCTGTAATAATTCCTGCTAAAATACATGTTCCAATTTCTTTGGTAATTTCTATACCAAAATACTCTAAAATGACAATTAAGATTTGGGCACATGCTGGTGCATCTGGATTTACATAGTTATGGTCTCCAAACATAGTATTTGTACTATGGTGGTCTATACATACTTTTGCTTTTGCATTTTCAAAATAATTAGAAAACCCATTTAACATTTTAATGGTAGCACAATCAAGTGTTATTGCTAAATCATAATGTTCTATATCACTTTTGGTTTTTATTTCATTTATTCCTGGTAAGCAATTAAATACTTTTGAGTGTTCTGGAATAATAATGTCTGGATTTTTACCATAGTTTTTTAAAGCATGATACATTGCCAAACTACTTCCTATTGCATCTCCATCTGGATTTTCATGTGTTAAAATTACAATTTTTTCTGCCCCATTAATTTGTTCTAAAATATCGTCTAAAGTCATTTGATTACTCCTTATTTTATATAAACTTAGTTTTGGTTATTCTATACTGTATTATAGTTTACTTTCATTTAATTATTTAATTGTTTAATTATGTTTTATCTTAATTAAAAAAGTTAAGTTTATTATTCTTCTTTTTGATTAATTTCTTTTAAAATACGGTCTATTTTTGCTCCATATTCTAGAGAATCATCTATTTCGAAAGTAAGCTCTGGTGTAACTCTTAAATTAATATTTTTTGCTATTTGACTACGAATAAAACCAGAAGATTCTTTTAGACCTTCCATTGTTTTATCTACATTTTTTGCATTTAAAATACTAACATAAATTTTGGCATATTTAAAATCAGGTGTGATTTTTGCTTTTGTTACACTAATTAAGCCAGTTACCTTTGAATTTTTTAATTCAAAGGTAAGAATACGGCTTATTTCTTTTTTTAACTCTTCATTAACGCGATTTAGTCTTGCCTCATTTTTTGGCATTATTTTATCATCCTTTCTGTCACTTTTGTCACTTTAGGGACGTACCTTTTTGTGACACTTTTGTCATTTTAGGGACATACTTAATAAAATTAAAGTGTGTCCCTTTTTTTGACACTTTTGTCACAAAAAGGAACGTCCCTAAAGTGACAAAGTGTCAATGACAATTATCTTTTTACTTCTTCCATCACATAGAATTCTAAGGTGTCGTCTTCTTTTACATCGTTGTATCCTTCGATTTGAAGTCCACATTCAAAGCCTTTTGATACTTCTTTTGCATCATCTTTGAAACGTTTTAAAGAAATTAGTTTACCATCATGAATAACTACATTTTCACGAATAACACGTACTCCTGCATTTCTTTCAATTTTGCCATCTAGTACATAAGCTCCTGCAATTGTTCCAACGCCAGATACTTTGAAGGTTTGTCTTACTACTGCATTTCCAATTACTTTTTCTTCATAAATTGGGTCTAACATTCCCTTCATAGCAGCTTCTACATCTTCTATTGCTTGGTAAATAACAGAATATTGTTTAATTTCTACTGCTTCTTTTTCTGCCATATCTTTTGCTGTATTTACTGGTCTTACATTAAATGCAATAATGATACAGTTTCCTGCTTTAGCAAGTTGTACATCAGATTCTGTAACAGCTCCTGCTACTGCATGAATTACTCTTACCTTTACTTCATCATTAGATAATTTTTCTAAAGATTGTTTTAAAGCTTGTGCTGTACCTTGTACATCTGCTTTTACAATAATATTTAATTGTTTTAGGTTTTCACTTTCCATTTTTTCAAATAGATTACTTAAAGTTACTTTGCTACTTTCAGCCATGACTTGTTCTCTTTCTTGACGTTTTCTTCTTTCAATTAAGTGTTTTGCCATTTTTTCATTTTTTACTTCGTAGAAAGTATCTCCTGCTTCTGGAACTTCTGTTAATCCCATAATTTCAACTGGTGTAGATGGTCCTGCTTTTTTTACTTTTTGACCTTTATCATTTTTCATAGCACGAATTCTACCAATTGACTTACCAACAACAATAGTGTCTCCTTCGTCTAGAGTACCTCTTTGTACAAGCATTGATGCAATTGGACCTTTTGCTTTATCAAGTCTTGCTTCAATAACAGTTCCTTTTGCTTGTTTATTAGGGTTTGCCTTTAGCTCTTTCATATCTGCTACTAATAATACCATTTCTAGTAAGTTATCGATATTAATTTTCTTTTTCGCAGAGATTGGCACATAAATAGTATCTCCACCCCATTCTTCTGGTACTAGTTCATATTCCATTAATTCTTGTTTGATTTTGTCTACATTTGCTCCTGGTAAATCTATTTTATTTACTGCTACTATAATTGGAATTTCAGCAGCTTTAGCATGGTTAATTGCCTCTACTGTTTGTGGCATTACGCCATCATCTGCTGCTACAATTAAAATAGCAATATCTGTAATTTGTGCACCTCTTGCTCTCATTGCAGTAAATGCCTCATGTCCTGGTGTATCTAAGAAGGTGATTTCTCTATTACTGATGTTTACTTTGTAAGCACCAATATGTTGTGTAATTCCTCCTGCTTCTCCTTCTATTACATTTGTACTACGAATAG
The DNA here is from genome assembly GCA_947073285.1 of uncultured Clostridium sp. Taxonomy (GTDB): domain Bacteria; phylum Bacillota; class Clostridia; order TANB77; family CAG-508; genus CAG-273. The sequence continues at coordinate 5,895 of CAMTJT010000025.1, forward strand.
CATCTAAAAGTGATGTTTTACCATGGTCTACGTGACCCATTACTACTACAACTGGTGGTCTTGCTTCTAATTCTTCTTGTGTATCTTCTGTTTCGTCAAATAAAATGTCTTCTTCTTTTACTTCTTCTTTTTTAATAGCGGTAATTCCAAATTCTTCTGCTACTAAAAATGCTGTATCAAAATCAACAGTGTTATTAATTGTTGCCATGATTCCATAGTTAAATAGTTTTTTAATAACTTCACCACTTGTTTTTTTCATTTCAGCTGCTAAGTCTTTAACTGTAATCATTTCTGGAATTGTAATTTCTTTTAGTTCAAAGATTTTTTGTTTATTTCTTTCTTCTTCTTTTTGAGGTTTACGTTTGTTTCTTTTACCTCTTGCTGTTGTTAAATCGTAGTAATCAAGCATTCCACCATCTTGTTCTGTGAACATATTTGATAATTGATTTACTTGTTTTAAATCTTTTAATTTGCCTTCATTAAATTCATCTTGGAAACGGTCACCTTTTTTAGCTTTTGTACCTTTTTTAGCTTTGTTATCTTCATAACGATTTGCTTTTTCTTTATCAATTGCTCTTGTGCTAATATCTCTTTTGTCTTCTTTTTCAACAATGTCTGATGCCATAATGTCTTTAATATTACGGTCAATTCCACGATTATCTAATGGTCTACCGCCATTTCTATTAAAGCCACCTTGTCTTTGATTATTGTTTCCAAATCTATTTTGATTATTCCTATCTCCAAAACGATTTTGTCCATCTGCATTTTGACGATTTCCATATCTATTTCCATCCCCATTTGGGCGGTTTCCATATCTATTTTGTCCATCTTGACGATTATTAAACCTATTTTGGTTATTTCTATCTCCAAAACGATTTTGTCCATCTGCGTTTTGACGATTTCCATATCTATTTCCATCCCCATTTGGACGATTTCCGTATCTATTTCCATCTACATTTTGGCGATTTTCATATCTATTTTGTCCATCTCCAAAGCGATTTTGATTTGCATTTGTACGATTATTAAATTGGTTTTGATTATTTCTATCTCCAAAACGATTTTGGCTATTTTCTGCACGGTTTTCAACATGGTTTTGTTCTATATTGTTATTTTGATTATCAGTTTCGGTTTCTTTTTGAATATTTTCTGTTTGCATAACTTTGGTTTCTTCTACTTCTTTTTTAGGTTCTTTTGCTATTTCTTTTACTTCTACTGCTTCTACTTTTGGTTCTTCTTTTACTTCTGGCTCTTTTTTAGGTTCTTCTTTTGGCATTTCTGCTTCTTGTTTTGGTTCTTCAACTTTTTCTTCTTTTTTAGGCTTAATACCAAATAGTTCACTAACAGTCATTGGTTTTACTGGTTGTTTTCTATATACAATATTAAAATCTTGCTTTTTGTTTCTTTCTACAAAACCAACATCTTTTCTATCTACTTTTTCTTCTTTTTTATCTTCTTTTTCTTCGTCTGCTAAAATAACCTCACGTCTAATAATGACTGGGGTAGTTGCTTCTTTTTTAGAAGTTTTCTCCTTTTTCTCTTTTTCTTTTCCTTTTTGCTTTTTTTCTTCTTTATTGGCTTTGCCCCCAAAACTGTCTTTTATTTTTTGTGCTAAGCCTTCATCTACTGAACTTAGATGGCTTGTTACTTCTATTCCTAATTCTTTTGCTTTTGCAATTATTTCTTTGCTTCCTAGTCCTATTTCTTTTGCAATTTCATGTATTTTTAACTTACCCATCTATTACACACCCCCATTTATGATTTTTCTTATTGCTTCTGCTAGTCCCTTTTCCTTTATACCAATTACTGCTTTGTTTGACTTTCCAATTGCCTTACTAATTTGCTCTATTTCTAGCATTTCATAATTTGCTATTTTATATTGCTCACACTTTTCTTTTATACTTTTTTTTGTTCTTTCTGATGCATCTGTTGCAATGAGAATTAATTTTGCATTTCTCTTTTCAATTGCCTCTAAGCATGCCTCAGTACCTGCCGCTATTTTACCAGCTTTAGTTGCTAGTCCTATTAGACCACCTATTTTTTGATAATTAATCAAATTTACACCCCTTATTTTTCTCTACTCTACCTTGTAGTACTTAATTAACTTGTTTTTAGCTATTTTAGTAGTTAATCGACTTTTTTATGTTATGGTATTAATCAACTTTCTTTTCTATTTCATTTTGTAATTCTTGATAAACACTTTCTTCTATCTTCATTTCAAAACATCTTTCTAACCTTTTAGAGTGAATTGCTTTTTTTAAGCATTCTATATCATCACAAATATAAGCACCTCTACCTGGTAGTTTTCCAGTTTTATCAAGTTTTACTTCTCCTTCGGCATTTTTTACAATACGAATGAAATCGCTTTTTATTTTTTGTGTATTGCAACCAATGCAGGTACGGCTAGGTAATTTTTTCAAAATGCCCACTCCTTCTATTTTAAATGTATTTTCTAATTTTATACATTATTCCTTTTTCTATGTTTTGCACTTTTTTATTGTTACTTTTCTTTTCGTAATTTATTTTTGTTTTTTTAAAATTATTCTTCTACTTCTTTACTATTTTCTATGTTTTCTTCTATTTGCTCTACTGGTTGTTCTTCTATGTTTTCTTCATTTTCTGCCTCTTTTGCTATCATTTCTCTAAATTGTGTTTCACTCTTAATGTCAATTCTCCATCCTGTTAATTTAGCAGATAGTCTTGCATTTTGCCCTGCTTTACCAATTGCTAAAGATAATTGATCATCTGGTACAATTACTTGTGCAAATTTATCTTCTTCATGAATATCAACTGCCATAACTTGTGCTGGAAGTAAGGCTGCTGAAATAAAGATAGATGGATCTTCATTCCATTCAATAACATCTATTTTTTCTCCATGTAATTCATTAATAATGTTTTGAATACGAATTCCTTTTTGACCAACACATGAACCAACTGGATCAATGTTTTCATTTGGAGAATAAACTGCTACTTTGCTTCTGCTACCAGCATCTCTTGCTACACTTTTTATTTCAATAACACCTTCATAAATTTCTGGAATTTCAAGTTCAAATAGTTTTCTTACAAAATCGGCACATGCTCTAGATGCTGTAACTTGTGGTGACCCTTTTAGCCCTTTTTCTACTTGTAATAAGTACGCTCTTATTTTATCATTCACATGATACTTTTCAGTAGGTATTTGTTCTTTTGCTGGCATAACCGCTTCTAGTTTTCCTAAATCTAATACTACAATATTGCCATCTGCTTTTTGTACAATACCAGTTACTATTTCACCTTTTCTTTCATTAAATTCTTCAAATAATATGTTTCTAGACTCTTCTCTAATTTTTTGTACAATAACTTGCTTTGCAGTTTGTGCTGCAATTCTACCAAAATTTTTAGGTGCAAGTTCTATTTCGGCTTTATCTCCTACCTCTAATTTTTTATCTATTTTTTGTGCATCTTGTAACAATATTTCTAAATTTGGATTTTCTACTTGTTCTACTACATCTTTTACACTATAGATGTGTACTTCACCAGTTGCCTCATCCATTGTTACTTTTACATTTTCTTCTGAATCAAAGTTTCTTTTATATGCTGTTACTAATGCTGTTTCAATAGATTCTAACATATATTCTTTTTTGATGCCTTTTTCCTTTTCTAAATCTTGTAGGGCTGATATTAATTCTGTGTTATCAATTGCTGGTGCTATTGCTTTTGCTTTTTTCTTCATTTTTTTATTCCTCCTTTAAATAACATTATTCCCAATGATATTTTAATTTTACATTTGCAATATCTTTTTTAGAAATTGTTAGTTGTTTTTCTTCTATATTAATTACTATTTCTTCACTATTTGCACTTTCTAAAATGCCATCTAACTGTTTTATAGATGCTTTTTTATTTTTTTTCTTTTTGCCTTTTTCTATCTCTTCTTGCTTTTCTTGTAATTGTATTGGTTTAAAAAGGTTTATGGTTATTTCTTTTCCTAAGTTTTGTGTAAAGTGTTTATCTTTTCTTAAGGCTCTTTCTACTCCTGTTGAAGAAACCTCTAAAAAGTATTGTTCTTTTATATAATCTGCTTCATCTAAAAGCCCAGTTATTTCATTGTTTACTTTTTCACAATCATCTAAACCAATTCCTTTTGGGCTATCTATAAAAATGCGTAAATAATAGTCTTGTGCCTCTTTTTCGTAAATAACATCATATAGTTCATAGCCTAAATCTGTAATAGTTTTACTAAGTAGGTTTTCTACCTTTTCTTCTATATTTGCCATTTGCTCTCCTTTTGTCACTTTTGGGACGTTGCTATTTGTGACAAAACTGTCACTTTAGGGACACACCATCAAATATAAATCTGCCTTCAAGAAACTAACTATTTGCCCTCTGTGACACATTTACGTTAGAAGAGTGGGATTTGCTCCCACTCTTCTAGTATTTTTTATGTTGTAACTATTATATGCTAGTTTTTCAATAATTGCAAGCTTTTTTTCAATTTTTTATGTATTTTGTGGAATTTACTTCTAAATTAACCCTTTTTATGTATTTTTTTAACTATTATCAAAAAATCTATTTGACACTCTCTTTTCCCTATGTTAGACTTTTAAAAAAAGTAATGTAAAATAATCTATAAAAAAGAGGAATTTTGTATATGAAATTTAAAAACATATTATCTATTTTATTAACGATTATTATTGTAGGTACTTTACTTGTTGTAGCTATTTTTTTTAGTGCAAATATAAATAAGCAAGATACAAGTACTTTTACAAAAGTAGTCACTCATGACCATAATTTACTTTAAAATATACTTATATAAGGAGATTTTTAAGTTGAAAAAGTTTTTACTAGAAAAAGACTATCAAAAAATTTTATATGTTATTTTATCTGGCATTTGCCTAATTATTAGCTTTTTAGGTGTTATCGATAGTACAATTGATATTGCTTGGGTAGCTGTTATTTTATGTGGTACACCTATTTTAAAAGATGCTATTATTGGTTTGTTTACTCGTTTTGATATTAAAGCTGGTGTGCTAGTTTCTCTTGCTTTAATTGCCTCTATTAGTATTGGTGCTATTTTTGTGGCAGGAGAAGTTGCTTTTATAATGGAACTTGGCGAACTTTTAGAAAATGCTACTTCTAAAAAAACAAAAACTAGCATCCAAAAATTATTAAAATTAATGCCTTCTACTGCACGAGTTATTGAAAACGAAGTAGAACACATTATTTTCGTTAATGAAGTAACACCTAACATGATAGTACGTGTTAACCCAGGTGAAACTATTCCAGTAGATGGCGTTATTATAAGTGGAGAAACTTCTATTAATCAATCTATTATGACTGGAGAGTATATGCCAATTGATAAAACAATTGGAGATGAAGTATATAGTGGAACGCTTAATCAATTTGGTTCTTTTGATATGAAAGTTACTAAAACAAACGAAGAAAGTTCTTTGCAAAAATTAATTCATTTAGTACAAGAATCTGATTTAAAAAAAGCAAAAGTAATTCGTATTACAGATAAATGGGCAACTATTTTAGTAGTTATTGCTTTTCTACTTTCTATTGGAACTTGGCTAATGACTGGTGATTTCATAAGAGGTGTTACTATTTTAGTTGTTTTTTGCCCTTGTGCTTTAGTTTTAGCCACTCCTACTGCTATTATGGCTGGTGTTGGTAATGCTACTAAAAAAGGCGCTTTTATTAAAAATGGCGAAGTATTAGAAACTTTAGGAAAAGTAACTACTATATTATTTGATAAAACTGGAACACTTACTTTAGGAAACCCTGAAATTACTTATGTACATACTTTTTCTTCTTTTCCTATACAAGAATTTATTTCTCTTGTAGCCCTAGTTGAAAGTAAGTCTGAACATATTATTGGAAAGGCAATTGTCAAATATGCAAAGCAAAATAAAATACCACTTCTTGCAAAAGAAACTACTAATTTTAAATTATTAGTTGGCAAAGGTGTAACTGCTAATATAGATAATGACTTTCTTCTTGTTGGAAACGAAAAATTGTTAAATGACTTTAAAATTTCTTTGACTTCTACCCAAAAAGAACAAGTACAAACTTACTTAGAAAAAGGTTGCACAATTGTGTATGTTGCTAAAAATGGTATTCTTCTTGGCTTTTTAACTTTAGAAGATACATTAAAAGAAAAAAGTAGTTTTGTGATAAATAACCTCAAATCTCAAAATATAGAACCTATTTTATTAACTGGTGACCATATAAAAACTGCTAAAAATATAGCTAATCTTTCTGGCATTTCTACTTTTTATGCAGATTGCACTCCTGAACATAAATTAGAAGTTGTTTCAAATTTAGAAACTACTACCAACACTTGTATGGTTGGCGATGGTATTAATGATGCCCCTTCTTTAAAAACTGCCTCAGTAGGAATTTCTATGGGGGAATTTGGTAGCAGTATTGCTATTGATGCTTCTGATATTGTTCTAATTAGTGATAAAATAGAGGTTATCCCTTATTTAATAAATTTGTCTAAAAAGACAATGCATACTATCCATATTAATTTGTTAATTTCACTTATGATTAATTTGACATTTATTACACTTTCTATGCTTGGACTACTTAGCCCTATGCAAGGTGCTATTGTACACAACCTTGGTTCTGTTTTTGTGGTAGCTCATTCTGCCCTACTTTTAAAATGGAAAGGAAAAAAATATGATGCGTAAAAAAATTATATTATGTTTTTTATTGTTTTTTGTTTTACTTACTCTTTGTTTAAAAAGTTTTGCCCATATTGAAGATTCCATTGAGTTTATGGATATTCAAATAGAGTTGCTAGAAAATGGAGATGCTATTATTTTAGAACATTGGACAACAAACTCTATAGAAACTCCTGAATTTTGCAGAACTATGAAAAATGTTAATATGAATATATTTGAGAACCTTACTATTAAAGAAGAGGAAAGCAATACTAACCTTACTATTTGTTCTAATTGGAATGACTTATCATTAGATGAAAAACAATATCAGTTTAGTTTATTACAAGAACTTAATGATACCAAACTATGCTTTGTAGGTAAAAACCCACGGTTTTCATTCTTACACATTAAAATATACCATAAAATCTTTCACTGAAAAATTTTATGGTAATAATGATTTTGATTTTACTTTTTTAACTGATACAGTTTCCCCTATTGCTTATGAAACAAGAATTGAAATACAAAATCCAGAAATTCTTACAAAAGTTGCAGACAGTATTATAATTGGAGTTTTAATTTTCGTATCTTGTTTATATATTGGTTTAGAAAGCTACTCTTTAATAACTTCTAAATAGCACTTTAATAGTTTCTAGCTAACTCTTTAATAGTTTCTAAATAGCTCTTTAATAGTTTCTAACTAACTTTTTAAAACTTCTAATAGTTTTATTTTACAATTAGTACAGGTCTAAAGCTTTCATTTGGTGAGCCTGCACCTGTATTTGAGTTAAAGGCAAATAGACCTGAGCCTGCACTGCTATTATGTTCTCCTCCACGATAGAAAAATGGTTTGTTTCCTGCTGAAAAATACGATGTTTCTCCATACCATGCTTGTTTATTGTTATCTCCACTTGTATTCCATGTGCCACTTGAAGTTTCATAAATAGCATCACCATATTTGTTTATAGCTGTAATATAATTATTGTTAGCAGAATCATCACTTCCTACTCCATATACTTCTTTTGTATAGCTTGCTCCGCTTATTAAACTCGAACCATTTGTTGTTAAATTCGAATTGTTATTTCCTACATAAGATGCTACTTGTTCCCATGCTCCACCATTTAAATCATAAACACCATATACATTACCAGTAGAACTAGCATTTATTCCTTGTGAACTTGCATAATTGGTAGTTACCCCTACACTTGACCCTGAATTAGCGCTACTACCACAAGAACCTGTAATATAAGAACTACTGTTATTTATCCATATTTCGCTATTTTTTCCATAATTGCTTTTAGCAAGATATGCTATTGCACCCCACTCACTATTTTTTATTAAATGACTATTTAATGAAGTGTTGTAATTAGCACATACTGTATAAGCTTTTTGAATACTAATATTACGCCAACTTGTGATACCTGGTTTTACTTGCATTTTTAAACTAGTAACATCTGTACTTGTTTGCCCTGTTGCTATATCTGTTGTACAACCTGTATGGCTTGCCTCGAATTTAGCTACCCAAATTCCTGTTACTGCTCCATTGTACTCAAAGGCTGGGTGTACATTCCAGCTATTTTGACCATTTTTATTATCCCAGTCGAATCTTTCTCCACTTACATTCATATTTGTAGTGCCACTTAAAAATTCAATATTTATATTACCACCTGTAGAACTATTAGTATGATAATTTGTTGTAATTTGATAAGCATATCTTGGTATCCATACAAACATACTACCTACTTTGGTTACTTTTTTATCTTTCATTTCGTTAAGAGAAACCAATGAAACATCTGCAATTCCTTCTACTTGCATACCATCTTTTAGCATTACATTAGCCCATTGTTTTTTAGAGTAGTCAAACCATTCACTATCTTTTTTGTCTGTAACTACCCAATTATTTCCATCCCATTTTACTGGTACCATTGCATTTGTTAGTTTTGGCTTATTGGCTTTTGTTTCATCTTGCCATTCTGCTTTTAGCTCTTCATCTACTGCAGTTAATAAACCATTAACTTCGTTATCTTCTACACCTACATGATTTTCATATAGTTCTTGTGTTTCTTTTGATTTAAAAAGCATACCGCCTTGTCCAACTGACATATTAATAGTTGCTGCTGCTAATATTAAAATGATAACAACAGTAATTGCTAGTATTGTAAGGGTTATACCCTTTTGATTTTTTATCATCTTTGGTTCTCCTCTCGCAATATTGCTTGTATTTTATCCATTTTTGTGGCATAATATACCATAGTACTTTAGAAAGGATTTTTATTTAAATGGATACTATACTAAACAAATTAGAGTATATGCAAATTATACAAATAATAGAAAAATATTGCAAGACATATTTAGGAAAAAATTATTGTGTTTCATTAGTTCCTAGTTTTGCTACTAATACTGTCACAAAATTATTACAAGAAACAAATGAAGCAAGTAAACTTTTAGTGCAAAAGGGTACTCCCCCTTTGTTTGAACTTGAAACTTTAGAGACTTATATTAAAATGTTAGAAAGTGGCCAAACTTTATCTATCAAAGGTTTATTAGAAGTTAGCAAACTTTTACAAATGAGTTATGAACTTCGAAATTACTTTTTTAAAGATGAAAATTTGGACTTAGCATCTTTTAATAATAAAGATTTTGAATCATCTTCTACTACTGAAGATTTTAATTTATCTACTTTTTGTGCTTTAGAACCATACTTTTCTAATCTTTACACAAACCCTTCTACTATGACAGAAATTTCTTCTAAGTTATTAGATGAAAATACAGTAGCAGATAATGCCTCTTCAAAACTTTCTAGTTTAAGAAAAAACAGAAAAAATATTGAAGGACAAATTAAAGATAAATTAAATGCTTTTGTGCATTCTTCTAAATATTTAATGGAACCTATTATCACCATTCGTAACAATCGTTATGTTGTTCCTGTTAAAGAAGAATATAGAGATATGGTAAAAGGTTTTATTCACGATACTTCTAGCAGTGGTTCTACTTTATATATAGAACCTATGACTATTTTTGAATTAAATAACCAAATGAATCATATTAAAATGGAAGAAGAAATTGAAATTGAAAAAATTTTGCAAATGCTATCTGGTTTATTATTTCCAGTAGCTACTCAGCTACAACAAAACTTAAGCTTGGTTGGTAATATTGATTTAATTTTTGCTAAAGCAGTTTATGGAAATGAGCAAAATGCTATTATTCCTCAAATGAATGATAAAAAAATAATTGACTTTGCCCAAGCTCGTCATCCTTTACTTGACAGAGCAATTGCTATTCCTATTACAGTTTCTTTAGGAAAAGATTTTGATTGTTTATTGATTACAGGGCCTAATACTGGTGGTAAAACAGTAGCATTAAAAACGATAGGTTTACTTCTTTTGATGGCTTATTCTGGTATTCCAATTCCCTGCCATGAAACAAGTAGCATTTACGTATTTTCTAAACTTTTTGTAGATATTGGAGATGAACAAAGTATTGAACAATCTCTAAGTACTTTTTCTGCTCATATGAAAAATATTGTTACTATTACTAATGAAGCAAATGAGAATACTCTTGTATTGTTAGATGAACTTGGCTCTGGTACAGATCCATTAGAAGGCTCTGCCTTAGCAATTAGTATTTTAGAAAACTTAAATCAAAAGGGTGCTCTTATTTGTTGCACTACTCATTATTCTGAACTTAAAGAATTTGCCTTGGTAACAGATGGGTTTGAAAATGCAAGTTTTGAATTTGACTTAGAAAATTTAAAACCTACATACCATTTATTAATTGGTATTCCTGGTAAAAGTAATGCTTTTGAAATTAGTAAAAAATTAGGTTTAAGTTCTGCCATCTTAGAAAACGCTACTTCTTTTTTGAAGGAAGATAAAATTGGCATTGAAGAATTGTTAAAAAATATTTATGATGATAAATTAACTATTGAAAAAGAAAAAGAAGAGATTCAAAAAAATCTAAATCAAATTACTACTTTGAGACAAAATTTAGAACAAGAACAAACTACCTTTACCTCTAAGAAAAAAGAGTTGTTAGAAAAGGCTAGAAATGAAGCTAGAGATATTATTTTAGATGCTAAAGAAGAAGTAAATTCTTTATTAAAACTATTAACTGACAAGCATGTAAATATTAAGCAGGCAAATCATTCTCGTGATAAATTAAATCAAAAGTTAAAAGATTTATCTCCTGTGTCTGAATTAATTGAATCTGCAAATGAAAGTTTAGAAATAGCTGACGTAAAAGAAAATATGCTAGTTTGGATACCATCTCTTCAAACTTCTGGAACTATTTTAAGTTCTCACATAACAAAATCTAATGAAGTTTTAGTACAAGTTGGTTTTGCTAAAATGAATATGAAATTATCTAAACTTAGTAAAATGAAGACATCTAATTCTAGTAATTTAGCTGGTGCTAATTCTATAACTACTAGCAAGGTTTCTACTGATATAGGCTCTAAAACACAGTTTGTTCCTTCTGAAATTAATGTAATTGGTCAAACTGTAGAAGATGCTATTTATGTGATTGATAAATATATTGATAATTGTGTTCTAGCACATCTATCACCTATTCGCATTGTACATGGCAAAGGCACTGGAAAACTTCGTATGCGGTATTCATGACTATTTAAAGAAAAATAAACATGTAAAATCATTTCGTTTAGGCACTTTTGGCGAGGGTGAAATGGGCGTTACAGTAGTAGAATTATAATTAATTTTTTCTCTTTTTTATATTGAATATTCTAGATAGTATGTTATAATTCTTGTTTGTAGTCACTATATATTAATGGACTAACCTTATGTGGTTAAAAATTATATGAGAAAGGATATGTTTTTAACATATTATACGAGGAAAATATTATGAGTAATATTTCAATTATTAATAGTTGCACTGATTTAGGTGTTCATATAGATGGAGCTGGGCTTCGGAGCAGAAATTTTAACAAAAGATTTAACATCTGCAAAAATTTCTCATTGTTATACAATTCAAAAAGAAACACCAAAAGAAAAAGCTAATTTAGTTGTTGAATCAAATCAAATAGATGGTTTTGTAAATAAGTTTAATTCTCTTTTATTACAGATGCATGAATTACATTTTGAACATTCTATGGATGAACTTACTAAAAAATCTTATTACAAAAAAATGCATGATTTAGTGTTATCTGTTAAAGCATTAGATACTAAAAACGAAAAACAAAATTTAGCTGCTATTAATGAATTTAATAAGGAACTTTATAACTTAGTTTTGAAAATAATAGAAGATGGCGATTTTCCTTTAACAGTTGGTGGCGACCATATTGTTGCAATCGCTTCTAGTTTAGCTTCTATTAAAAAACATGAAAATTTAGGTATTATTTGGTTTGACTCACATAGCGATTTCAATACATACCCTACTTCTGTTACAGGCAATTTGCATGGTTTACCTCTTGCAGTAGCTACTCATTACGAAAAAAATATCTTAGCTGATTTTCATAGTGGTCCTTTCTATCATCCTAAAAATACAGTTATTGTTGGTGGTAGAGATATTGACCCTTGGGAATGGGGAAATGTTTTAGATAGTGGTGTTACAGTGTTTTCTACTGAAGATATTTGCACGCAAGGTATTGAAACTATCTGCCAAAAAGCTTTTGAAATTGCTAATAATCGGTACTAATGGTGTACATATTAGTTTTGACTTAGATTTAATTGACCCAACTGTAGCGCCAGGTGTATCTGTGCCAGCCCCTAATGGTCTTAGTTTAGCACAAACCTATGAATTAATAGATGAAATTGTAAAATACCATTCTATTATTAAATCTGCTGATTTAGTAGAATTCAACCCTGTTTTAGATAAAAACCATATGACTGAAAATCTTGCAAAAGATATTTTAAAAAAATGGATTGAAGAATTTTAAAAAGAATTAAAAAGTCAATTTCTGCTATATAAGAAAGATGTGCGTTAACGGAAGCAAAGCTTCCGACGCACACTTGTGCAAGTTGCTTCGCAACTGCACAGCCTAA
>CAMTJT010000026.1 GCA_947073285.1 uncultured Clostridium sp.
TAATTTTAGCACTAATTCTATTAAAAATTAGTGCTAATGTTTAAAATATTTTGAGACATTTTCAAAAATGATTGACACATTTGTTTGGTATGTAGCAGTTAGAGCTTGGCTAGTATGTATCCCTAAGTTGCAAGTGGTACACCTATCCCTCTTGCGACACTTTTGTCGTGGCACGCCTGTCCCCTTGCGACATTTTTATGCCTCTCTTTTCCAATAAAATAAATATTGCTGAGCAAGGCCTGCTAAATCTCCATATTTTTCTTTTGCTAAGTTTTCTATTTGAATTCTTTTTAACTTACTTTCTTCTGGTAGTTTGAAGTATAGTTCGTTCATTACTCTTCTTACCCAAACATCTACAGGAAATACTTCTAAACATTTTAAGCTTGAAAATAGCATAATACAATCTGCTACTTTTGGACCTACACCTGAAAGGGTAAGTAGTATTTCTCTTATTTTTTGTATTTCTTTTTTTATTGCTAATTCTTTTAATTCTTCTAAATCTACTTGTTTATCTAAAATCATTTTTGTTGTTTCATATACCCTTTGGTCACGAAAGCCTAGCCCTAATTTTCTTAGTTCTTCTACTGTGGCTTTTGAAAGTTGTTTTGGTGTTGGAAAAGTATAATAAGAATCTCCCTTCCATATTATTTCATTTCCATATGCTTTGGCAAGCCTTTCTATAATTCCTTTTATTCTTGGTATATTATTATTAGCAGATATAATAAATGAAATGATAGTTTCCCATAAGTCTTGATTTAAAAGTCTTATTCCATTTCCATATTCAATACTATTTTTTAATGGCTTATCTATTTTGCTTAAGTTGTTTTTGATTTGTTCGTAATCTCTATTTAAATCAAAGTATTCTGTTACAGTTTTTTCTATTTCTTTTTCACACATACCTTTAAAAGTAATTGTTTTTTCTTTTTGTGCTACTTTTAATACATTATTTCCAAAAACGCCTATGTAACTAGCATCTGCTTGTTTATTCCATCTAAAACATTGCCCACATTCAAAAATATGGCTTAGGCTAAATGTTTGTATATTTTCTATTTTGTATATTTGTTCTTGCATTTTTAGTATGTTCCTTTCTCCAAAGCTCCAATTAGAATGAATAACTTCCATTCTTTTATCCTTGTATCGTTTTTTTGTTTCCATTTATGATATCTTGCACTTATTTTTATTATAGGCTTTTATTCTTATCTTATCAAGTTTTTTATATATATAAATAATTTTTGTTTTTCTATTCTCGTTTAAACCCTTTCCCCCAAGTTTCTCTTGCATTAGCAATTACAACAAAAGCCTTTGGATCAATTTTTACAGCAATTTGCTTTATTCTAGCTACTTCATTTCTTGCTCCTACACAAAAAAGCATCATCTTCTTTTCTTTAGTATACATTCCTTTTGCATAAATTCCTGTACTTCCTCTTTGTAATTTTTCTCCTACTTCTTTTGCAATTTCTTTATATTTATTAGATACAATTAGCATCATTTTTGTAAAGTTAACACCTTCAAATACAATATCTATCATTTTTCCCATAATGTAAATAGAAATAGCAGAGTATAGCCCTATTTCTACTTTTTTGAAGAAAAATACATTTAAAGTAATGATAATAATATCTATAATAACAATTAGACTACTTGTACCTATATATGGCTTATATACTTTTACAATATAGCTTATTAAATCTGTTCCACCTGTTGATGCTCCTGCTTTTAATACTAATGCTAACCCTAAACCAATACAAACTCCACCATAAATGCATGCCAAAAATCTATCTTCTGTAAGTCTTGGAATTTGGTCAAAAAGGTCAATAAAAACAGATAACAGTATTGTTCCAGTTATTGATTTAATTAATAATTTTTTCCCAACCTTAAAAAATGCCCATATCAAAAATGGAATATTTAATACTAGTATGGTTGTACCTAGTGGAAATCCTAGCAAATAGTAAAAAATAGTAGCAATTCCTGAAAATCCTCCTGTTGAAAGTTGATTTGGTAATAAAAATAAAGAGGTTCCTATTGCCATTATCATACATCCTAGTACTAAATACATTATTTCTATTAGACGTTTTTTTAATTTTAATCTTTTTTTCGTTTTTATATAATCCATTTCTCTATCCCCACCTTTATTTCTATACTTTAGATACTATTTTTATCTTTTCTTTTGCATACTAAAAATCACCTATCATTACCAGTATTGGCAATTCTAAGTGATTTTATGCATAAAAAGCAATTGTTTTATATTCTTTGCTCATTTTTAATTTAAAAAATTGGAAAAGGCATTAAGATAACACTTAATAAATTTTTTCTTTATCCTCTTTTAAAGCATCTTCATATGTTTTTTCTATTTCTATGGTAAATTTTCCTTTTTTCATGGTCATATCTGGTTTTACAATAACATCTACATCATAAGTATCTTTTAATTTTAAAACGTTTTCTTTTTTATGACCAATAATAGCATTTACATTTTCTGGGTGTGCAGTAATTAATACTTGCATTACTTTTGTGTTATAGTTTTTTATTTTAGCTACAATTTCGTCATACCACATACTTGATTCTACTAATTGTCTAAATGCTGGGTGGTATGGCCCTGCTACTATTTTACTTTCTTTACAAGATGGATCTGAAATTTCTTCTGTATTTTGAAGTCCTACTCTAATAACCTCTATTTTTGCTTTGCTAAATAATTTCATAATTTCCTTTGAACGTTCTACTGCTTGTTCTACATGAAGTGGCATGTATTCTCCTTGATTATATTCTTTTTCAAGCTTTGTATCTCTTAATACTAATACAGGATAAATACGAACAATTTTAGGTTTTAATTTAATAAGTTGTTTAGCAGTATTTATTTCATCTATTTTTGTACTTTCTGGTAAGCCTAGCATCATTTGATGTCCTAATATAAATCTATGCCACCTAATTAATTTTGACGCTTTTTTTACATCTTCAAATGTATGTCCCCTTTGACATTTTGCTAAAATATAATCATTTGTAGATTGTACTCCTAATTCAATTGTTTTTACATGATATTTTTTTAGTCTTTTTAAAATATCTTTTGTAATATAATCTGGTCTTGTTGAAATACGTATACTATTTACTTTTCCCATTTTTATATATTCATTTGCTACTTCTAATAGCTCATTTTGTATTTTTTCATCAATTCCTGTGAAGCTTCCACCAAAAAAAGCAACTTCTACATATTTATGGTCATCTTTAAAGTTTTTTAAATAATACTCTATGGTATCTTTTACTTCTTGTGGTGTTACCTGTTTTGCTTGCCCACTAATTTCTTTTTGATTACAAAAAGTACAAGTATGTGGACACCCTAAATGTGGTACAAATATTGGTATAATATATTCTTTTTTCATGTATTATATTTGATGTTAGATTTTAACTAACACTTTCTCCTTTCTTTCTATTTTTTTACTTTTTTCTTATTTAGTAGTCTTTTGCTTTTTGTTCTTTTCTTATTTGCTACTCTGGCTTCTTGCTTTTTTAATTTATAATACTACTACTAAAATTATTTACTTTCTAAAGCCTTTTGCGCTGCTTGCATTTCTGCTTGTTTTTTTGTTTTTCCTTCTCCTGTTGCTAAGTATTTTCCATTACAAGATACTTGTACTATAAAGGTTTTATCATGGTCTGGCCCTGTGGTTTTAATTACTTTATAACTAATTTGTACATTTCCATTTTCTTGTAGTTTTTCTTGTAGTACTGTTTTATGGTCTTTCATACCTACATTTTTGCTTGATTCTTCTACTGCTTCTTTTAAATTTGTTACAATAAATTTTTCTGCCTCTTCTAAACCGACTGTCAAAATAAATGGCTGCAATAACCGCTTCTACACTATCTGCTAAAATTGCAGGTTTTTGTCTTCCATGGCTTACTGCCTCACTTTTTCCTAAGTACAAGAAATCACTAAAATGATGTTTTTGTGAAACTTCATAAAGGCTTTCTTCGCAAACAACTTCTGCCCTCACTTTAGTCATTTCTCCTTCTTTTAGTTTAGGATAATTTTTGTAAATATATTTACTAGAAAGAAATTCTAAAATACTATCTCCCAAAAATTCTAATTTTTCATTGCTTTCTACATGATTATCATAAGCATAAGAAGTATGTGTTAACGCTTTTTTTAATAAATTCTTATCTTTAAATGTGTACCCTATACTTTGTTCTAATTTTGTAAAATCCATGTCTTTCTTCCCTCCTTATCTTTTTTTAGTTTTAGGACATTTTTTTGTAACCTATTTTTTCCTAAATTACTTTTGAATATTTTTTCTTCAATATTTTATTTAATTTTCTACTTTTCCTATTATAACTTAGTTATTCTATGAAAGCAAGAGTGACTAAAAGAAAAAACGATTTGTGGACTTTTCTTGCATACAATCAATTTTTATTATTTTATAGAATTTACTTTTTTAATTAACCCAAAAACAATTTGCCTTAAAAGACTTATATATTTACTTTTTTTACTTCTATAAATTTTCTGCAAAAAAAAGAAAGGCATATACCTTTCCATTTTAATTTATTTTCTTAAGCTACATGATCTTTAATATAGTCTACTACGTCACCTACTGTAACAACTTTTTCTGCATCAGCATCTGGAATTTCCATATCGAATTCCTCCTCTAATGCCATAATTAGTTCAACAATATCTAAAGAATCAGCACCTAGGTCATCTATGAAAGATGCTTCCATTGTAACTGCTGTGTCTGCAACACCTAGTTGTTCTACAATGATACCTTTTACTTTTTCAAAAACTTCTTCTGAACTCATCTTGTCATTCACCTCCTTTAATTTTTTCTTATGCATTCTTTACCTTAAGATATTACATGTTGTTATAATTGTCAAGAATTTTTGCAAAATATTTTAGTTTAATTTTGAATATCTATCTTTTTTCCTTATAAATAATAATAGCTTATCTTATTCTTCAATTTTTTGACTTTCTTTTTGATTTTCAAACTCTACAATTAATTGCTCTACTGCTTTATTTTCTACAAATTTTTCTGCTTGTTTTAATGTAAATTCAAATAGTTTTTCATCACTACTACCATGTGCTTTTACTACTGGCTTTTTTACACCTAAAAACAAGGCTCCTCCATATTCTTTGTAATCTACAGTTTTCGCAAATCTATTAATTGCTGGCAGACTTGGTACAGCAGCAATTTTTGAAAGAATATTTCTTTTTAAGCTTTCTGATAGGGTTCTTTTTACAAATTTTCCTAGCCCTTCTACTGCTTTTAAGAAAATATTTCCTGTAAAGCCATCTGTTACTACAATATCTACATTGCCTGAAAAAGCATCTCTTCCTTCTACATTACCAATAAAATTAATATTTAATTCTTCTGCCTTTTCTTTTAATAAAGCATATGAGGCTTTGGTAAGGTCATTTCCTTTTGTTTCTTCTGTACCTATATTTAGTAACCCTACTTTTGGATTTTTTACTCCTAAGGTAGTTTTTAAATAAATACTTGCCATTTGTGCAAATTGTAATAAATTAATAGGTTTACAATTGGTATTTGCTCCGCAGTCCATTAAAACTAGCCTACTTTTATAAGCTGGCAAAATTCCTGCTAAAGCTGGTCTATCTACTCCCTTTATTCTACCTACTAAAAGTGTAGCTCCTGTTAGTAATGCTCCTGAGTTTCCTGCTGAAATAAATACATCTCCTTCTCCTGATTTTAACATGTTAAAACCTACTACCATAGAAGAATCTTTTTTGTGTTTAATAGCTTGTGTTGGTATATCTTCCATTTCAATTACTTCAGTTGTATTATGTATTTTTAGTCTTGGAGAAATTTCAGAGATTTCTTTTCCATAAAATTCTTTTACTTTTGCTTTGATTATTTGTTCATTACCTATTAAAATTACTTCTGCTTTTATATCATTAATTGCTTTTACTGCACCTTTAATGTTAGCATCTGGAGCTTTATCGCCACCCATAGCATCTAACAGTATTTTCATTTTGCATTCTCCTCGTATAATATGTTTATAATGTTTGTTTATATGAATTTTATAAACATATTCTTTCTTTTAATTCGTAATTTATATTTGCTTTATTTGCTTTTGTACAATATATTATGATGTTTTTATTTTATAACTTCTTTTTTCTAAAGTCAATTGTATTATCGCAAGTTTTTAAAGAACTGACCAAATTGTACAAAAAGAAACAGTTTTAAGAAAATCTATTTTAAAAAATGTAATTTTCTCTTAAAACTGTTTCTATGTTAAATCTCTCTTCCTAATAACCAATTTAGTACATTAATTTGTTTGATACCATTATGTGAAGTGTATGGAGTAACATCCATTGTCAACAAATATTTTGGATTATGGTCTTTGATACTTTCAAGGCAGGAAAGTTCTCTTTCTAATGTTTTTTCTTCTCTCACTGTGTAAGCTACTTGATAATATTCTTCTCCTTTTTCATTTACTGCAATAAAATCAACTTCACCTTCATTTACCTTTCCTATGTATACTTCATACCCCCTTCTTAACAGTTCTAAATAAACTATATTTTCTAATATATGACCTTCATCTGCTTTTTTACTACCTAATAAGAAGTAGCGAAGTCCTATATCTGCTAAATAATATTTTACACCTGTTGTAAGATATTGCTTTCCTTTTATATCATATCTATTTACTTTATATAAAATGAAGGAATCTACTAATGCTGTTAAATAATTCTCTATTGTTGGTACTGATGTTGCTTTTCCCATATTTGTTATAGTATTAGCAATCTTTGTACTAGAACATAAATTTCCTATATTATCAAACATGAATTTAATAATATTTTCTAAACTGCTTACATCTGAAATATTTTTTCTCGTAACAATATCTTTAATAATAATGGTATTATAAATTCCTTCTAAATAAACTCGTATCGCCTTTTGACTTTCTAGGTTACTAGCATAAGGAAATGAGCTTTTTGTAATATAGTCTAAATATTTTTGCTGTAAATCTGTTTCTCCTACATAAGATATATACTCTTTAAAAGATAGTGGCAACATTTTTATTTCTATATATCTACCTGATAAGAGGGTTGCTAATTCGCCTGATAACAGATAAGCATTTGAACCAGTAATGTATAAATCTACGTTTTTCTTGATGTACAAGCTATCACAAGCTTTTTGAAATTCTGTAACATTTTGTACTTCATCAATTAGTACATAATTTTGTTTATCCTTAACTAATTTACTTTTGACATATTCATATAGTTCTTTATAGCTTTGAATAAAATCAAAATCGGCATCTTCTAAATTGATACGAATAATTTGTTCTTCTTTTATACCATTTTCCAATAAATAATTAGTATACAAATCAAATAATGTAGATTTTCCACACCTTCTAATACCAGTAATTACTTTAATGAGGTTTTTATCTTTAAAACTAATTAATTCTTTTAAATATATAGGTCTATCTATCATATTTCCACATCCCTTATTTTTGTCTTTTCTTTATTGTATCATATTTTTCATATTTTGTAAACTGTACTTTACAAAATATATATTATGTCGAATTTTGTAAATTATACTTTACTTATATTGATAGAATAAAAAAAATGCCAAAAAACTTTTATTTTTTTTGGCATTTTACTATTTTTTTATTATTGTAATTCGATAGTTGCTCCTGCTTCTTCAAATTTAGCTTTTAGTTCTTCTGCTTCTTCTTTCTTAACGCCTTCTTTAACTGCTTTTGGTGCTCCATCAACTAAATCTTTAGCTTCTTTTAATCCTAATCCTGTAGCATCTCTAACTACTTTAATTACTTGGATTTTGTTTGCTCCTGCATCTTTTAATACTACATTAAATTCTGATTTTTCTTCAGCTGCTCCTGCTGCTGCTCCACCAGCTACTGGTGCTGCAACTGCTGCTGCAGATACTCCATATTTTTCTTCAATTCCTTTTACTAATTCTGCTAATTCAACAACTGTTAAAGTGTCGATAGTTTCTAATAATTCATCAATTTTTGCCATTTTTAAATGACCTCCTTCTAATTTTATTATAATTTTAATTAATATCTTTTTTTATTTTTCATTAAAATTAAGCTTCTTTTTGTGCCTTAACTGCATCTAATGCAACTGCCAACTTGGTAATATTTCCAAGTAAAGCACCAGCCAATTTTGCCATAAGTTCTTGTCTTGATGGTAATTTTGCTAAAGTAATAATCTCTTCTGCTGTCATTACTTTTCCATCTATAATTCCACCTTTAATTTTGTAGAATTCATTAGTTTTTGTAAAATTATAAACTACTTTAGATGGTTCTAGATAGTCTTCTGCACCAAATATAACTGCTGTTGGACCTTCTAGTAATTCATCTAAACCATTTTCTCCATTTTCATTTAATGCTCTTTTTACAATGTTGTTTTTAATAACTTTATATTCTGTATTAACATTTCTTAGTTCTGTTCTTAATTTTGTTACATCAGCAACATTAATACCTCTGTAATCTGTTAAAAGAATAACTTTTGCTTCTTTTAATTTTTCTGCTAGTTTTTTTACTTCTTCTTCTTTTTGTTTTATGATTACATCGCTTGCCATTTTTTCACCTCCTAAAAATTTTGTGTATAAAAAAATATCCAATAAATTTTGCCTAAGTTACAAGACAAAGATTCATTGGATAAATCCGTTTCTCTTTGCCTCGGTAAGACTTATTTTTTTGCTTACTTTCTTCGGCTTTATTTATTTTTCTATTTTTGATCAATATACATACTTGGTCCCATTGTAGTAGAAATTGCTACACTCTTAATATATTGTCCTTTTGCTGCAGCTGGTTTTGCTTTAATAATAGCATTCATAATTGTTTCATAGTTTTCTAGTAGTTTTTCTGCTCCAAATGATACTTTTCCAAAACCTAAATGAACAATATTATTTTTGTCAAGTCTGTATTCTACTTTACCTGATTTGATTTCATTAATTGCTTTTGTAACATCCATTGTTACTGTACCTGATTTTGGGTTTGGCATTAAACCTTTTGGTCCTAATACTTTACCAAGTCTACCAACAACACCCATCATGTCTGGAGTTGCAACAATAACATCATATTCAAACCAGTTTTCTTTTTCGATTTTTGGAATTAATTCTTCTGCTCCAACAAAGTCAGCACCTGCTTTTGTAGCTTCTTCTGCTTTTGGCCCTTTGGCAAATACTAATACTCTTTGTGTTTTACCTGTACCATTTGGAAGTACTGTTGTACCCCTTACTTGTTGGTCTGCTTGTTTTGAATCAACACCTAACTTAACATGTAGTTCTACTGTTTCATCAAATTTTGTTTTTGGCATTTTTTCAATTGTATCTATTGCTTCTTTAGCAGCATACAATTTTTTTCTATCAATTAGTTTTTCAGCTTCTTGATATCTCTTTCCTTTTTTCATTTTTACCTCCTTTGGTTCTATCGAAAGTATGGTTACTTTCTCCCAATTTTAAGTTTTTACTAAACGTTATCTTCGTTTATCAATATTTTTCTTTACTTTAGATAGCATTTTAGTCAACAACTACAACACCCATAGATCTTGCAGTTCCTGCTACCATACTCATTGCTGCTTCTAATGATGCTGCATTTAAGTCTGGCATTTTCTTTTTAGCAATTTCTTCTAATTGTGCTTTTGTTATTTTTGCTACTTTGTCTTTATTAGGTTTTCCAGAACCTTTTTCTATTTTAACAGCTTGTTTTATTAATACTGCCATAGGTGGTTCTTTTGTGATAAAATCAAATGATTTATCTTTATAAACGGTAATAACAACTGGAATAACTGTGTTTCCCATGGTTGCTGTTTTGTCATTAAATTGTTTTACGAAATCCATGATATTAACACCTGCTGCACCTAATGCTGGACCTACTGGTGGAGCTGGTGAAGCCTTTCCTGCTGGTATTTGTAGTTTTACTACACTGCCTATTTCTTTTTCTGCCATTGTAATTAGCACCTCCTTCTTGTTTTTAAATATGTATATTAATCCAAAAATAAATTATAAACTTCGTGTTGCTTTTTCAAACTACTTCTAAAAATTTTTCAATGTATTTATGTACTATCTCCAAATTTTTAGTTTGTTTTCCTAGCAATACTTGTTTTTAATTCATTTTAAATTACTTGCTAGTTTTTTACACTTTTTGAACTTGAGCAAATTCTAACTCTACTGGTGTTTCTCTTCCAAACATAGATACTAAAACTTTTACCTTATGTTTTTCTTTGTTGATTTCTGTAACAGTTCCTGTGAAATCTGCTAAAGGTCCATCTATTACACGAACAGTATCATGTACCTCATAGTCAACATTGACCTCTATTTGTTCAAATCCCATTTTTCTAATTTCCTCGTCAGTAAGAGGAATTGGATCTGTACCAGAACCAACAAAACCTGTAACACCTCTTGTATTTCTTACAATATACCAAGTTTTTTCTGTTACAATCATTTTAATTAAAACATAACCTGGAAAAACTTTTTTTAGGTTTGTTTTTCTTTGTCCTTCTTTAATTTCTATTTGTTCTTCCATTGGAACAATGATTTCAAAAAAGAATTCTTCTAACTCCCTATTTTTAATTGTTTTTTCTAAGTCTGTTTTAACTTTGTTTTCATACCCAGAATAAGTATGCACTACATACCATCTTGGTACTAAATCATTTTTTTCTTGAGACATTTTTTTAGCCTCCTTTTATTTATTCATTTACAGTATTATTGGTAGCTTGGCTATTTTCATTAGAAGTGTTAGTTTGCTCATTGTTTGCTTGTTCATTATTTTGTGTATTAGCCTCTTCATTTTGCTCATTTTCACTATTAGTATTATTTTCTACTTGTTCATTATTTGTATTGACAAAATTTCTTAGCTTACTAATTCCATAATCATCTATTGATTTGAAAACAAAATCTAATGCAAACACAATAATTGCTGTAATTAATACAATTGTAATAACTGCAACAGTATTATTTACAAGTTGCTTTGGTGTTGGCCAAATTACTCTTTTTAATTCTGCCTTAAAATCTTTGAAAAAATGCTTATTTTCTTTATTTTCTTTTTTTGTTACATCTTTAGGCATTTACTCTTCCCCCTTAAAAGGTTTATTTTGTTTCTTTATGTGTTGTACGTTTTTTACAGAATTTACAATACTTAACAACCTCTAATCTATCTGTATTATTTTTTTTGTTTTTTTCGGTTAAGTAATTTCTTCTTTTACATTCTGTACATTCTAATGTGATTGGTTCTCTTGCTCCTTTTGCAGCCATTTAACACACCTCAGCTTTCTAACTTTTTGTTTCATTTTTTTAAGCGTATGTTTCTTACATACGCTTAGATATAATATCATTTTTTTTAGAATATGTCAACTCTTTTGGCTCAAGTTACAAAAAAAGTTGTAATTTATAGTTTTAGCAATATAATTAATCCTATATAAACTCTTTTAAAAGTATCATTTTATATCCCATTAAAAGTATTATTATAAACTCCTTTTTATATTTCCATTTTGCAGACTTTTCTTAGTTTGTTCATATCCTTTTTTATAAAAATACTCTAACTTACTAGTATCTAATAAAGATGTATTTGCTGTATCAATTTTTAATAAATAGTCTGCTCCATCTAATTCATAATTTGAAAGTTCTTGCCCCATTAATTCTATTGAACCACTAATAACATCAATAATATTTTTATTTTCTTTATATTTTATCTTTTTAGGAAATACAATACTAATTACTTTATCTACTCCATTTGCTTTTAATTCTTTCCATGGTACATTTTCTCTAATTCCCCCATCTACTAATTTATGTTCTCTATAATTACATGGCGAAAATACACCTGGAAAGCTACAACTTGCTCTTACTGCCTTTCCAATGGGAATTTCTCTTATGTACTCTATTTTATTAGAATACCCTTTCCCAATATTTCTATTTTCTATGGTTTCTTTTCTTGGTGAAAAAGAAGAAAAGAGATACACTGTGCCATCTTCTAAATCTACACTAGAAATTAATAATTTTTTCTTTATATCTTTTATTTGGCAAATTCCTTTTTTCTGGCAAGCTTCTACTACGATATTTTCAATTACTTTACCACTATTTAGCCCATCAATTACAATTTGCCTTTTACAAATAAGTCCACCTATTAATTTAAAAATGTTTTTCCATTCTACATATTTTATTTTTTTCGCATATTTTTGAAATAAACTGTAAATTTCATCTGCTGTATAACCACTTGCATACAGTGTTGCCACAATGCTTCCTGAAGAAGCTCCAGAAATATATTCAAATTCTAATCCTTTTTCTTCAAAAGCTTTTAATGCACCTATATGGGCAGCCCCTTTTATACCTCCTCCGTGCCAAGCATAACCCCAACTTCATAATATCACACCTTTTTTCATTTTTTATGATATTATATGAGGGTAAAAAAATCTAGTAACCTTTTTCAAAATAAATTCCAGAAAAATTCTTGAATTTTTTTCTTCTTTATTATATAGTAAATGTGTAGATTTTATTGTATAGAATCTATCATTAAATGCAAAAGAAAGGAAAATAATTTCATTGTCTACTACCTTTTAGATAATAGATTATGTGTAAAAAATTATGATGGATACAAAAACCAGAACTAAAATTCAAAACAAATATTATATTAATGCAGGACGTTACAAATTAAATATCAAATGGATATTACCTTTATTTATTATTATGTTGTTACTTTCATTTTATGGTGTAAACTATGTAAGAGCTCTAACTTATGAAAATGTATATAACAATATTACTGAACTTAGTGAGCAAACCACTGCTCAGCTTAACCTTGCTATTGCAGAACAAAAAAGATTTATCGAAATTATTATAGACTCTATCAATAGTGGTTTTTTCGACACTCCAGATGATATTTTTAGACGTTATAACCCTGATTTGAGTGCTTATCATTTTACAAGACTAGTTATATTAGATGAAAATGGTAATGGAATTACTAGTGATAACCATACTATAAAAAATTATAATAATATTGAAACCTATTTTGCTAAAGCAAAAGATTCTGTTTACTTAGCAGAAAATGAACCAAGTGTTATTTATGGTTCTGAAAAGTTAGTAAATGTATATGCTAAAACTTTTACTTTAAAGGGTAAAAACTTAATTTTGTTTGCTACTATCCACACAGAAGATTACAAAGAAATTTTATTAAGACAATTATTTCATGGAAAAGGAAGTACTTATTTAGTAAATAACGATGGTTTAGTCTTAATTGATTCTTCTAATAATATTACTACACCAAATGCAAACTTTTTCCAAGTTTTAAATGAATCTTTATCTTATGATTTTGACATTTCTAAAGTAGACGAAATGAAACAATATATGAAAGCAAAACAAGTTGGAACTTTTGATTTAAAACTTAATAAAAGTACTTATTTTATTCATTATGAAAAGGTAGATACTAATGATTGGTATGTAATTACGATTGCACCAGATGATACCATTGCTAAAGAATTAATTCAGTTCTTAGCAATAGCTCTTGTAGCTTGTATTTCTATTACTTTTATTATTGTAGGTATTTGTATTTTTATAGATTTATCTATCCAAAAGAAAAATAGAAATCTATACACAGTTGCCTATATTGATCCGATTACTAAAATTGGTAATGAAACTTATTTTAAGGAAAATGCAACTCATTTCTTACAAACCAACACAAAAACTAAATATATTATCGCACTTGATATTAATAAATTTAAAGCATTAAATAATATTTATGGTTTTGAATTTTGTAATAAAATTTTAGAAGCACTTGCTGTTAAATTAAATATAATACTACCAGAGAGTAACATTACTTGTAGAATTTCAAATGATGTTTTTGCTACTATTTTTAGTTACCAAAAAGATATTGAAACTTTACTAAATAAAATTTTCCATGATGCTTCTAATTTAAAAATAGGTAATACTTCATTACATGTTAACTTATCTATTGGTGTTTATAAACTAAAACATGATGATTTAGATATTAACAAAGCATTAGATAAAGCTTATATGGCTCGTTCTAAAATAAAAGGACTTTATAATGATAATTACTACATTTTTGGTGAAGACTTAGAAAACCAATTAGTAGAAGAACAGCAAATTGAATCTTGTATGGAACAAGCATTAAGAGATAGAGAATTTGTTGTTGTGTATCAGCCTAAAACTGCTGCTAATACTGAAAAAGTAGTCGGTGCAGAAGCATTAGTTAGATGGCACAGAAATGGTGAAATGATTTCACCTGGTAAATTTATTCCTTTATTTGAAAGAAATAAATTTATTGTTAAATTAGATTTGTATATTTTCGAGCAAGCTTGCAAAGATATTGCTTCTTGGAAAGAAAAATATGGTTTTGTACCAATTGTTTCTATTAATGTTTCTAAAGAGCATTTTGTATATGAAAACTTTATTGATGAATATGTTGATATTACTGATAAATACGGCCTTGATAGAAGCAAAATTGATTTAGAAATTACAGAAAGTGCTACTGTCAGTGATAAAATAGATATTATAAAAATATTAGATTCTATTAAGGAAAAAGGATTTGTAGTCTCTATTGATGATTTTGGAACAGGTTATTCATCGCTTAGTATGTTACAAAGTATGCCAATTGATATCATTAAAATAGATAAAGTATTTGTAGATAAAGCAAATCTTGAAAGTGATAAAAATATTATTAATTATATTGTTTATTTAGCTAAAAAAATTGAAGTAAAAACGATTGTAGAAGGTGTTGAAACAAAAGAACAAGCAGATTATGTTAGAAACTTAAATTGTGATGTTATTCAAGGTTACTATTATTCAAAACCTATTTCTAAAGAAGAGTTTGAAGAATACTTTAATAAAAATAGATAAATATTTTAAGTACTATAATGTTAAAT
Organism: uncultured Clostridium sp.; assembly: GCA_947073285.1. GTDB lineage: Bacteria > Bacillota > Clostridia > TANB77 > CAG-508 > CAG-273. Next base: position 14,831 of record CAMTJT010000026.1, read on the forward strand.
AGAATAGACTGGCCTAATTGTGAAGTGAACCCAAATTGTTAGACAAATTTGTTTAATAAGGAGGGTTCATTTCATTGACAGTCTATTTTTTAGTTTAAATTAGTTAGCTAGGCTTTGCTCATTATAAATACCTTAAGCTAAATTATTAGGCTTTTGCTATTTCTTCCCCATATTTTATACATTCTTTTTCCATTGTTTCATCTGGTGTCCATGCTTGTTTTATACCATCATTTATCATTTCAAATCCAGATTCTTTTAGTTTTTGAGTTATTTGGCTTACTGCCTCCCCACTCCAACCAAAGCTACCAAAAGCTGCTGCTTTTTTATTTTTTAATTTCATTCCTTTTATCATTTCTAAAATTCCTGCAATAGAATGTAAATAACCATTATTAACTGTAGGAGAACCTACCACAACTATTTTGGATTTAAAAACTTGTGTTAATATCTCTGTTTTATCATCTTTTGTAGTATTCATTATTTTAATAGTTACTTCTTTGTCAATATTTTGTATCCCTTCTGCTATTGCTTCTGCCATTTTTCTAGTAGAGTTCCACATAGTATCATACAAAATTGTAATTTGATTTTCTTGATAATTTTCTGCCCATTCTAAATATTTTTGTATAATTTTTTCTGGCTCTTTTCTCCAAATAAGTCCATGACTTGGACATATCATTTTAATTGGTAGCTTCATTCCTAAAATCTCTGCTATTTTCTTTTTTACCATCATGCCAAATGGTGCTAAGATATTAGCATAATAAGTAATAGCTTGATTCCATAAGTCACAACTTTCTACCTCATCTGCATATAAATATTCTGATGCCAAGTGTTGACCAAATCCATCATTACTAAATAATATTTCTTCTTTATCCATATACGTAAACATAGTATCTGGCCAATGTAGCATAGGAGCTTCTATAAATGTTAACGTATGTTCTCCTATATTTAAGGTATCACCTGTTTTTACAGTTTTAAAATTCCATTCTTGATGATATTGTCCTTTTAAAGATTTCACAGCATTTTGTGTACAATATATTGGTGTATTAGGAATTTGGCTCATTAATTCCACCAATGCGCCACTATGGTCTACTTCTCCATGCTGAATAATGATAGCATCTATTTTATTTAATTCAATTTCTTGTTTCAAATTTGATACAAATTCTCTATCATAGGGTAACCAAACGGTATCTATTAATATATTTTTTTCATCTCTAATTAAATATGCATTATAAGAGGAGCCTTGTGTTGTTGTAAATTCATCTCCATGAAATTTTTTTAGTTCCCAATCTGTTTTTCCTATCCAAGAAACATATTTATTAATTGGCTTTATCATTTTAGTTTTCTCACTTTCTTAAATTTTAAATACTTTACTTTTAGCGATTTTGTTTGCTTTTATTTTTTAGTTTTTCTTCTATCTTTCACTTTGTTTAATTCTATTTTTTAGTTTTTATTTTATCTTTCAGTTTGTTTAATTCTATTTTTTAGTTTTTATTTTATCTTTCAGTTTGTTTTAGTTTTTTTATTTTTTCTATTTCTTATGTTGTCTTTATTTTTTAAACTTGCTTCTACTTTTGTAGCAACTTTACTTTTCTGCTTTATCTTGTTATTTTGGCTCTCTTCTATTTTTTTATTAGTCGCATTTTTGGTATTTCGTTTTTGTTTTGGTACTATTTTTTTCTTCTGTACAGAATAGCCAAATTTTCCAACTTGCTTACCTAATACAAAATACTTTCCATTACTATAAGCAATTAAATTACATTTTGTAATATCAAAAGCTCCTGTTTTATCAATATATTTTTCATCTGCATCTATAGATACAATTTCTGCTATAAACATATCATGTGTCCCTAAAGAGCGAATTTCTTTTACTTTACATTCAATAGCAACAGGACTTTCTTTGATTAATGGGCATTTTACATGTCTAGCTTTTTCTTTTGTTAGTTTCATTTCTTTAAATTTATCTACTTTTGCACCTGTTTTTACTCCACACCAATCTGTAGCATATACTAAATCTTGGCTGGTTAAATTTATAACAAACTCTTTTGTATTTTGAATAATATCATGAGAATATCTTTCTTTTCGTACAGAGATATAACACATAGGCTTTTGTGTATTAATAATGCCTGTCCAAGCTACTGTTATAATATTACTTTTTTCCATAGTTCCACAAGATACCATAACTACTGGAAGTGGATATAGAAAAGTTCCTGGTTTCCAAATTACTCTACTCATTTTACACCCTCTTTTTTTATTTTCTTGCCATATGTTTTTACCATTTTACAATGTTTCTACCTTACTTTGTCTTCTCCTGAAACTTTATTTCCTCTTAATCTTTCATTTCTTGCTTGTTGTCTTTCTAATTCTTCAAGTATCATTACTGCAGTATATTCTTCTGCAGAATGCTCAATTTTATATGGTTGTATTTCTCTAGTTGGCCCTTTTACTTCTTCTAAACTCCCTATATAACTATGTAGTTCAGGGTCTTCTATATTATTTTTTCCTAATAATGTTGTAAATACTTCTGTTCTATAACTTTCGTATTCCATTGTTGGAACTGAAATATGACCAAATTTTCTTACTGTTAATACTTTATCTTCTCTTCTCATGGTTATTTCATATTCTGATATACTGTCTTCTACTCCTACAAAAGTTTTATATAATAACTCTCCTGTTCTTCTAATTGTATACTGTGTTCCTGCATATTCATATTGGTAGTCTACTATGTCTTCTGGATTACGTTTATTTAATTTTATAAGTGGTCTCTCCTGTTTTGTTTTATTGCTAGTAGCTATCAAACCTGGTTTATATAGGTTTGATTTATATTCATTTCTTGCGCTTTGTTCTTGAAAAATATCTATAGTATTATGCCCTTGTATTATATCTTCTTGTGGTTCTTTGACGCTTCTCTCATCTGTAGTGTTATTGACTAATCCTGGAGTTATACCTACTATTTTAGAACCTTGCCTACCTATTTTTTGTGCTGTTTCTCTATCCTGTCTTGCCCACTTTTCTCTTTGTTGTTTTATATAATCACTCGTTTCTTTCGCTATTTGCTGTGCTTTTACCTGTGCCTCACTTTGCATTTCTTTAGAAATATTAAATCTATCATATAAGGTGTTTTTTAATTGTCGCTTAAATTCTGCATCTATTTTAGCACCTCTTGAACATTCCTCTATTACATCAAATACCTCTTTTGTAAAAGCTTGCTCTGCTTCATTTTCTCCCCAAGCTTCTATTTTTTCTATTTTAGGTCTAAAATCTGTTCCTGTTAAAGTTATTAATGCTATATTAATAATTGTCATTTTTCTACTATCTGTCAAAATATCTTGTCCTACTTCTTTAGAAGTTCTATCTTCTTTTTCCATATTTTATCTCCTTATATTATTACTTTTAATTGTAATTTCTATACATTTATATTTTTATTATAGTATAAAATACAAAAAAAAGAAACCATATATTAGAAAAAACTCTAATTTAAGGATTCTTGTTTTGTGTTACATTGTGTTTATACTTTAATTATATATCACTGTTTCTTAATTCTTTTTTTATAAATCGTAACATCTCATTACTTTTTTGTTTTTTGTCTTTTTGACATTATTATAGGCATAAAAAAACTGGCGACAACCTATTTTCTCAGCAGGGTAACCCGCAAATATCTTCAGCACATTGGAGCTTGACTTCTGTGTT
>CAMTJT010000027.1 GCA_947073285.1 uncultured Clostridium sp.
GTAAATATATTTTTAGTAAAAGTGATACACCACTTGGAACTGAAGATGTAAGCCAATATACAGGAGGAACTTTTGCAAGTAGTACAAGTGTAAATATAAAAGGAACATCTGCAGGAAAATGGTATTTACATGTATTATCTGTAGACAATGCAGGAAATATGGTAGAAACAGTGTCAAATGCAATAGAGATAACTCAAGCAGAAATAGCGGACTTAGATAGAAGCAGAGGAGATATTGAAGTAGCATTTGTTGACATGAATAATAATCCAATCAGTGCTACATCTGTGCCAACACCAAAATTAGGAGCAGGAATGACAGCAAAAAAATGGAATGGAAGCAGTTGGGTAACCCCAACATCAACAGAGCCAAATGGAGATTGGTATAATTATGAAAATAAACAATGGGCTAATGCACAAACAGCAGATGGAAGTATGTGGGTATGGATACCAAGATATAGCTATAAAATTTTGTATAAGGATACAAATGGAAATACAATAGGATATTCAGATAGTGATGGAATAACAGACATAAATGGAAACATAGTAACAGGAACAAAAAAACAAGGAGCAGTAGAAGTAAAAGGAAGTGTAGATGGAAAACAGATAGAAAAATATGTATTACATCCAGCATTTCAAAAATTTGCAACAGATGAATTGACTATGGCTAATGGAGGGTGGAAAGAAGAATTAGCAGGAATCTGGGTAGCAAAATTCGAGGCAAGCAAAAGTAATGCAACAGCAAGCAGTGAGGGAAGTGGAAGTACTATAAAAATACAACCAGGGGTGCGAAGCTGGAGTAGTATAAGAGTAGCTGCTATATTTGATAACTGTAAAAACTATAATAGTGCACTAAATAGTCATATGATGAAAAATAGTGAATGGGGGGCTGTAGCATACTTAAGTAAAAGTATCTATGGAATCAATGGAGAGATATGGATAAATCCAAATAGTAGTTATGTAACAGGGCAAGCAGGAAATAGTGTAGATGCATCAAGGACAACAACGACCAATAGTTATACAACAACAAATGGGCAAAAAGCAAGTACAACGGGAAATGTGTATGGAATCTATGATATGAGTGGAGGATTATATGAATATGTAGCATCTTATGCAGATAATGGATATGACTCTTTAACAAATTATGGAGAAAGTTTAGTAAATAGTAGCAGTGGATATTTAAAACAGGTATATAGTAAAGGAAAGGACTTTGATAAAGAGGAAACTTATCAAGCAAATAAAGAAAGATATGGAGATGCAGTGTACGAAACATCAACCAAAATAGGTATTTCACAATATGATAATTCATGGTATGGTGATACTGCACTTTTCCCTTATGAGAATTCTCCATTCTTTAACCGCGGAGAAAATTATAATAGTGGTTCAGCTGCTGGGGTGTTTGCTTTCAGCAGTGGTACAGGCAATGCTAGTAGTGGCGGTGGTGGTTTCCGTCCTGTCTTAGCTCCATAATGAAGCGAGCACGTCATAAATAGTAGATACGCACAACTTCTAGTGAGTAATCATTAGGAGTTGTGCTTTATTTTATTGTTATATTTTTTTATTGTATAGGAAAAATCACAGATTTTTGCTATACAATAAGGTTAGGTCTCTTATATAGATAAAAAAACAAAACTGAAAATAACAGTAAAACTAAAATGATATATTAAAAAGAATGGAGTGGTTAACGTAAGAACATAAGACATCTAAAAAAGATTTACATAAATTACGTGAAAAAACTTGCAAAATAGAAAAGATATGATATAATAATACTACTTAAAAACGGTGAAAAGTGTTAGGAGAGAAAATGCCGAAATTTTTTGTCAAAACTAATCAAATAAAGGAAAATACTATTGAAATTATTGGGGAAGATGTAAAACATATTTTACAAGTATTAAGAGCAAAAAAAGGAGAAGAAATACATCTTTGCAATAGTGAAACAGGCAGAAATTATATAACTAAAATTGAGCAAATAAGTACAGAAAAAATAGAATGCCATATTGTAGAAGAAACAATTTCAAAAGCAGAGAGTAAGCTAAATATTACCCTTTTTCAAGGAATACCAAAAGCAGATAAACTAGAATATATTATTCAAAAAAATATAGAATTAGGAATAAAGCAAATTGTTCCAGTAGCAATGAAAAGGTGTATTGTAAAATGGGATGTAAAAGAGGCAAATAAAAAAATAGAACGTTTGCAAAAAATTGCTATATCTGCAGCAAAACAAAGTGGTAGAGATATGATACCAAAAGTAGAACTTCCCATTACAATAAATAGTTTAAGCCAAATCATCAAAGAATTTGATTTAATAGTATTAGCCTATGAAGAGGAGCAAAATCATACATTAAAAACAATTTTAAAAAATACAAAAACTTTTGAGGGTATGAAAATAGGTATTGTTATTGGGCCAGAAGGCGGAATAGAAAAACAAGAAGTAGACATTTTAGAAAAAGCAGGAGCCAAAGTCATAACACTAGGAAAAAGAATTTTAAGAACAGAAACAGTAGCGATTATGGTAATAAGTAATCTAATATATGAATATGAAATGTAGTAAGGAAAGCAGATAGGTTGAAGCATAAGCATAATTTTTCAATCAATTTGTGCCTTAGAAAGGGATGGGATAAAAATGGCTGAAAGAAAAAAAGCACAAGACAAAGAAACAAAAGGAACTTCTAGTTCAAAAAAAATAGCAACAGGTAGTACTAAAAAAATTGTAGAAAAAAGAAGCTCTTCTGTAGCTGCAAAAAAGCAAACATCTACACCAAAAAAAGAAGTAGCAAAAACTAAATCTACTACCAAAGATACAAAAACCACTGCTAAAAAAGGAACAGGTAAAACTACTACTAAAAAAACAGAAACCGCAAAATCTACAGGAAGAACTACCGCAAAAAAAGATACTACTAAAAAACAAACAACTAAAAAAGCTACTACTTCAAGTAAAAGCAAATCTTCTATTGACGAAATCTTAGAAGAAGAAACAAAAGAGGTTTTTAATAGTATTGTAAAAGCAACAGGGCAAGACATGGAAAAAGTAATTGAAAACAAGCCAAAAACAAGTAGAGAATATGATAAAAGTATTTTAGAAGATAAAAAAGAAATTACTACTAGAGCTAAAAATGAACAAAAACTTAGCTTAAAAGAAATGGCACAAATAGAAGAAACAGTTATCCAAGAAATGAAGGCAAATAAAAAGATGCCAGAGTTAGAACTTAAAAAAATGATTGGTAGAATATTTCAAAATATTTTACTAGCCATTATTGTTATGACATATTCTAACTTTATTATATTAGGATTTATGAATATAGAAAACAGTGTATTTTTAACAGACTTAAAAGTATTTAGTATAGCTGTTCTTGTAATTGCAGTAGTAATGATTGAAATAGCCTACAAAAAGAAAAGTGGTAAAATAGCAGTACATGGATTAGAAATTTTAGTATTATCTTTCCTTACAATGGGCTTAATTTATATAAACTTAACATGGGCAAATAAATTTATTCCAATAACAGTATTACTTGCATATGTATATGCCATTTATTATGTAGTAAAAGCAGCTATTATTTACTGTAAAATGAAAAAAAGATATTTTGTAGAATCAATGAAAGAAATTATTAGAAGATAAATGTTTATAAATACCAAAGAAAAAACAAATGGAAAAGAGGTTTAACTTATGAATAGTATGACTGGTTTTGGAAGAGCGAAATTAGAAAATGGGGGAAGAGAATATCTAGTAGAAATAAGGTCGGTAAATCATAAATATGCAGATATTACAGTAAGGTTACCTCGAAATCTTTTATATTTAGAAGATAAAATTAGAAAGGCAGTTTTAAATAGAGTAGCTAGAGGAAAAATAGAAATTTTTATTAACTATGCTAATTACAGCATAGAAGGTAAAAATATTATGATAAATAAAGAACTAGCAAAATTATACATTAAAGAACTAACAGAACTAGCAGAAGAAAACAATATGCCAAGTGGCTTAAGAGCAGTAGAAATTTCTAAAATGCCAGATGTTTTAAATGTATCACTACAAGAAGAAAGTTTAGAAATGATATGGCAAGAAGTATCAAAGTGCTTAGAAAGTGCATTAGATAATTTCATAGAAATGCGAATTGCAGAAGGCACTCAAATAAAGAAAGATTTAGAAAAACGTTTGCAAAACATAGACGAAAATGTCGATAAAATTTTTGACTTTTCTACTGGACTTGTAGAAGAATATATAGTAAAATTAGAAGAACGAATAAAAGAAATCTTAAAAACTGATGTAGTAGATAAAGCAAGGTTAGCACAAGAAATGGTTATTTATTCAGATAAATGTTCTGTAGAAGAAGAATTAACTAGGTTAAAAAGTCATACTACACAATTTAAAAAATTGTTACAAGAGCAAAAGCCTTGTGGCAAAAAATTAGATTTTTTAGTACAAGAAATGAATAGAGAAGTCAACACAATTGGCTCCAAATCAGGTAAATTAGAAATTACTAATTTAGTAATTGAATTAAAAACTCAGTTAGAAGATATTAGAGAACAAATTCAAAATATTGAGTAAAGTCATACTAAAAAAGGTAAAACAAAAATTAGCTGATATAAACTTTTTAGTATGTTCTAATTATAAATATTTTAATTAAAGTTTGCAAAAAACAAATAGTATAAAATAGAAAGTAGGAAGAAATTATGTTAGTAAAACCAACTGTATTAGAATTATTAAAAAAGGTAGATAGCCGTTTTGCATTAGTAACAGCTACTTCAAAAAGAGCAAGACAAATCGCAGCAGGAAGCATTCCACTTACGAAAAAAAATGAACCATCTCCTGTATCGCTTGCAGCAGACGAAATTGCAGAAGGTAAAGTTACTGTGGTGTCACAAGAAGAATTAGGAGAATAATTGAAATTAAAAATCCAATTTTATAATTTGGAAGGAATGTAAGTAAAAATGGAAAAAAAGCAGATTATATCAATTTGTGGAGAATTAGCTAGTGGAAAAGGAACTGTATCTAAAATATTAGCCAAAGAACTTGATTTTGGCATTTATTGTAATGGAGATTACTTTAGAAGTTTAGCAAAAGATATGGGAATGGATGTTACCACATTTAATACTTATGTAAAAGAACATCCAGAAATAGATAGGCAAATTGAATTTAATGCTACAGAATATGCAAAAACACATAATCACTTTATTATAGATGCACGTCTTGGTTGGTATGCAGTGCCAGAATCATTTAAGGTATATTTAAAAGTAGATATAAACGAAGCAGCAAAAAGAGCTTATGAAGATAGTAGAAGAAAAGCAACTGAAAACTTTGCAAGTATAGAAGAACAAAAAGCAGATCTTCAAAAAAGATTTCTATTAGAAAACGAAAGATACTATGAGTTATATAATGTTAGAAAAGAAGATGAAACCAATTATGACTTGGTAATTGATACTACCCAAATGGAACCGCAAGATGTAGCAGACATGATTATAACAGAGTACAAAAAATGGCTAGAAAATTAAATAAGATAAGTAAGAATAGGATTGACTTTTCATGATAGCAGAAGTCATATTAAATAGTAATGCAAAACAATTAAATAGAATATTTGATTATAAAATACCAGAAAACTTGGCTACCAAAGTAAAAATTGGAAGCCGAGTTTTTGTGCCTTTTGGAAATAGAAAAATTTTAGATGAAGGTTTTGTAGTAAATATTAAAGAAATTTCTGCTTACGAAGTAAAAGAAATCCAAAGTGTAGATGAAACAGAATATATTTGTGAAAGTAATATTAAACTTGCTAAATGGATGGCAAAAAGGTATTTTTGTAATATAGCAGATTGTATAAAATTAATGTTGCCACCAGGAACAACTACAAAGGTGATAGAAAATCGTGTAAAAGAAAAACAAGTTTCTTTTGTAAAAATAAGAAAAGAACTAGAAGAAATACAAGAGGCAATTCAAAATAAAAAAATAAAGTCAGAAAAACAAATAAGAGCATTGAAGTTTTTATTAGAAAAACAAGAGGCACTATTTTCAGATTTAGAAATATTTGCAGATGTTAGCAGAGCAGTAATAAACACATTAGAAAAAAATGGATATGTAGAAATTTATGAAAAACAAGTAGAAAGAAATCCATTTGTTCATAAACAAGTAGAAAAAAGTGAAGATTTGCAATTAACCAAAGAGCAACAAAAAGCATATCAAACAGTAGTAGAAAGTTTAGATGACCATTTATACTCTGAATTTTTGTTATTTGGTGTAACAGGGTCTCGGAAAAACAGAAGTATATTTGCAATTGATTGAAAAAATGTTAAAAGAAGAAAGAACAAGTTTGTTATTAGTACCAGAAATTTCATTAACACCACAAACAGTAGATAGATTTATATCTCGTTTTGGTGAAGAAAAAATTGCAGTACTACATAGCAAGTTATCAGCAGGCGAAAGATATGACCAATGGAATAAAATAAGAATAGGAACAGCCAAAGTAGTAATAGGTGCTAGGTCTGCTATTTTTGCGCCAGTAAAAAACTTAGGTTTAATTATTATTGATGAAGAACATGATACTTCTTATAAATCAGAAATGACACCTAGATATCATACCAAAGAAGTAGCAAGTTACATTGCAAAAGAAAATAACATAAGTGTGTTACTTCGGAAGTGCTACCCCAGATTTAGCAACATTTTATAAAGCACAAATAGGTGAAATTGGGTTATTAGAGCTTACCAAAAGAGCAAATGAAGTAAGTCTTCCTAAAGTAGAAATTGTAGATTTAAGGCATGAACTAGAACAAGGAAATAAATCTATGATTAGTGGAAGATTGCATTTAGCCATGAAACAAAATTTAGAAAATAAAAAACAAACAATTTTATTTTTAAATCATAGAGGATTTTCTAGTTTTATTATGTGTAGGGATTGTGGAACTACTATAAAATGTAAAAACTGTAATATTACATTAACCTATCATGCTAAAGGGCAAAAGCTGAAATGCCACTATTGTGGGCATGAAGAAGATATTGTAACACAGTGCCCAGAATGTAAAAGTAAAAATATAAAACACTTTGGGGCAGGAACCCAAAAATTAGAAGAACAGATTCAAATGTTATTTCCACAGGCAAGTACGATTCGTATGGATGTAGATACTGTTACAAAAAAGAATTCTCATGAAGAAATATTAAATACTTTTAAAAATAAAGGGATAGATATTTTAATAGGAACACAAATGGTAGTAAAGGGGCATCACTTTCCTAATGTTACATTAGTAGGTGTAATTGCAGCAGACAGTAGTTTGAATTTAGATGATTTTAGAGCAAATGAAAGAACATTTGGACTTTTAACACAAGTAGCACGGACGAGCTGGTAGAGAAAAAGAACAAGGAACTGTAATTATACAAACTTATAACCCAGATAACTTTAGTATAGAATGTAGTAAAAAGCAAGATTATAGGTTATTTTACAACACAGAAATTCTAATGAGAAAACAATTGAAATATCCACCATTTTGCGATATAATAGTAATTGGAATTACGGCAGAGCGAGAAAATGATGGTGTACAAATAACCAAATATATTCATCAATATTTAAAAAATAGAGTAATACAAGAAAATTTGGGTATTATATTATATCAAGGAATGCCAGCACCAATCGATAAAATTAAAAATAAATATCGTTTTCGCATTATTATTAAATGCAAATTTGGAGAGAATATCATAAAACTAATGGAAGATATGCAAGAAATGTATAGTCAGACAAAACAGGCAAAGGCAGGAAACACAAGGCTTACCATAGATTTAAACCCCAATAATTGGTATTAAATGTCGTATAGGGGGCAGGTGTGTCGCGACAAAAATGTCACATGGAGACAAGTGTATTGTGGCAAAAGCATTATTGTTTAATTTGTTTCAATAATATAATGCAAAAATAATAGAATAATGTGTATTAAACAATAAAAAAATAGAGTTTTAGTAGGGGGCAAAAAAATGGCAATTAGAATTGTAAGAGAAAATGGAGATGAAATCTTAAGAAAAAGATCAAGAGAAGTTGAAGTAATAGATGATAAAATTAGGCAAATATTAGAAGATATGGTAGAAACACTTCATAGTTATAACGGAGTAGGACTAGCAGGACCTCAGATTGGACTTTTGAAAAGACTAGTAGTTATTGATTTATATGATGATAATGGTCCAATTAAATTAGTAAATCCTAAGATTGTAAAACAAAAAGGAGAACAAGAAGTAGAAGAAGGATGTTTAAGTTTTCCTAACCAATATGCTAAAATTATAAGACCAGCAGAAGTGGTAATTGAAGCATTAGATGAAAACGGAAAAAAGATAAAAATTAAAGGTGAAAAATTATTAGCACAAGCAATTTCACATGAATTAGACCATTTAGATGGCATTTTATTTGTAGATAAAATTATTCCAGGAACATTAGAGTATGTAACACAAGATGATAATAAAGAAAAGAAAAATAAAAAGTAAATTGTAGGTTTAACTATCAAAAGTCATTTGAAGAACAAAAAATATGCTTTAGAAGGAGGAAATGATGCTTAACATTGTATATATGGGAACACCAGATTTTGCAAAAGAATCATTACAAAGTATTGTAGATGCAGGGCATAACATTTTAGCGGTGGTAACAAATCCAGATAAACCAAAGGGTAGAGGAATGAAGATGATTGCATCTCCTGTAAAAGAATATGCACTAGAAAAAGGCTATCCTATTTTTCAACCTGAAAAAGTTAAAAATAATGCAGAATTCATAGAAAAAATAAAAACTTTAAAACCAGATGTTATTTGTGTGGTGGCTTATGGAAAGATTTTACCACAAGAATTATTAGATATTCCAAAGCTTGGCTCAATTAATGTACATGGTTCATTACTTCCAAAGTATAGAGGAGCAGCTCCTATCCAATGGGCTGTTTTAAATGGAGATACAGTAACAGGTATTACTACTATGTATATGGATGCAGGCATGGATACAGGTGATATGATTTTAAAGCAAAAAGTAGAGATTGGAGCAGATGAAACAACAGGAGAGCTTTGGGAGCGTTTAAGCAAAATAGGTGGAAAGTTACTTGTAGAAACATTAAAATTAGTAGAAGAAGGAAAAGCACCAAAAGAAAAGCAAGGTGCTGGCTTTTCTATGGCTCCTATGCTAAATAAAGAAATGGCTGAGATAAATTGGGAAACAAAAACTGCATTAGAAATTAAAAACTTAGTGAGAGGTTTAAACCCAATTATGGGAGCTTATACTTTTTTAGAGAGCAAGAAATTAAAATTCTGGAAAGTACAAAGTTTAACAAATGAAGCATTTTTAGAAATGTATGAAGAAATGAAAGAATACGACTATAAATTACCAGAAATCATGGAAGGAACTATTCTTTTGGCAGATGATAAAATAGGATTATTTATTAAAGCTAAAGAAGGTATCATACAGGTATTAGAGGTGCAAGCAGAAAATGCTAGAAGAATGAATGTGAATGATTTTTTAAGAGGAAATAAAGTGCAAGCTGGAATGGTGTTAGGAAGTTAGCGTATGAAGAGGTAGAGGAGAAAAAAGTATACATAAAGTTGACATCGACATAAAACTATGCTATAATAATAAACATGTGAGGCAATCGCCTTACTAAAAAAATAGAAATGGAGAAAAAAACATTATGGCAGAGCGTAAGTACAGCATTGTCAAGGGAAGACTCGAGAAAGCACTTATGAATGGAAAACAGGTACGGGTGTACCTCATGAACGGTTTCCAAATGATTGGGGAGCCGACAGGAACTTTCGACAACGAATCATTTCAGCTCCGTGTAGAGGGCAATGTCAAGACAATAATGTTTCATGCCCTTTCTACACTGGAAACGGTGTAGAAAACTCCAGAAAAAGCTAAAATAAAGCTTTTGTAAGGCTATAAACCTCCCCTTGGCTACTTAAAAGGTAGCCAAGGGGAGGTTTTTGTATACACAAAAATTACTATAATTTTTGTGAAATTTGCAAAAACAGTTGTAAAATTTTCTTGAAATTGATATACTTAGGTCATATAAAATCTCATAAAAAAAAGGAGGAATTTTTATGGAAGAAAATAAAGAATTAGAAGTTGTAGAAAATCAAGTGGAAGTTGCATTAGAGAGTAATGCAAATATAAAAATAGCAGATGATGTAATTGCTGTTATAGCAGGAGTTGCAGTAGCAGAGGTTCCAGGAGTTGCAGAAATGTCTGGAGGATTTGCTGGAGGAATTTCAGAAGTACTTAGTGGAAAGAAAAACTTATCAAAAGGTATAAAAGTAGAATCAGGAGAAAAAGAAACCAAAATTGATGTTAACATCATTGTAGAATATGGCACAAGAATACCTGATGTAGCATTTGAAATTCAAAATAAAGTAAAAAATGCTGTTGAAAATATGACAGGCTTAAAAGTAGTAGAAGTAAATGTTCATATTCAAGGTGTTAGCACAGAAAATATGGAAACAAAACCAGAAAATAACTAAAAAGAATTAGGCACGCCAAACAAGTAACTTGCCGCGTGCCATTTCTGCTTTTTATTGTAAATAAAAATTATATGGATAATTAAATTTAGATAATAAGTATAAAAGTAGTAGGTTTAATTGGATAAGCTTTTAGAACTTTGATATTAAAAAATAATATGAAAAGGAAAATCAATTTTAAATTTTATGAGTTATAAAAGTAAATACAATTAGCAAAAGTAATCCATAAATACTTATAGAAATAAAGATAAATAAAAAAGGAATGAATGAAATATGAAATTATTAGATAGAATTGGACTAGCTCTTTTTTCAACTTTAGTTTTAGTGATGGCAATTATTACATGCCTTATGATTTTTGGATGGCTAAAAGTAGACTTTGTTCACGAAGTAGTAACAAGAGCATTAGAAAATCAAGTATGTTCTAACATTATTCTTGGGCTAAGCATCGTATTTATTTTATTAGCTGTTAAATGTATCTTTTTTGATTCAAATTCTAAACAAGAAGTAGATTATAAAAATGGCATTTTGTTAGAAAATTCAGATGGAAAATTATTAATTACAAAAGATACTCTTGAAAACCTAGTAAACGGTGTGGTAAGAGGTTTTGAAAGTGCCGAAAATGTAACAACAAGAGTAGAATTAGATAAAGAAAACAATGTAACAGTATATGTAAATATGAGTGTAAAAGAAAATGCAATTATTAAAGAATTATCTACAAACTTACAAACTAAAATTAAATCAACCATTAAAAAGACCTCTGATTTAGAAGTAAAAGAAGTTAATATTAAAGTAAAAGATATAGAACCAAATAAAAATATAGTGCAAGAACAAAAATAATACTAGATAAAAAAGACGAAAAGAAGAAAAGCAAAAAGAAAAAAGGACGGTGGAAACATGGATAATTTTAAAATGTTTTGTGATAAATATGGAGGAGCTATTCTTGGCTTTTTAATAGGGCTAGTGTTAGCAGTTATGCTATTTTGTACAGATTTATACAAGTTTGTAATTTCTATAGCTCTAATTATTTTTTGTATTTATATTGGAAATTATATACAAAGAAATAAAGAATCTGTCAAAGAAAAAACCAAGAACTTTATTGATAAATTGTAACAAGTTATCAATACTAAAAATACTATTATTAGATAGTATAAACAAAAAAATGTATTGATAGAAAATGAAAACTTTATTAGTAAATTATAAAGATTTAGTAAATTTGTAAATATAAACTAAAAAATCTAAAACCTTTAGACATAAATAATAAAAGGAGTAACAAATCATGACAAGAACGCAAACAAGGCAGCTGGCTTTTGAACTTTTATACAGTTTAGAAATTCAAAAAGTAACAAAAGAAGAACAAGAAGAGCAAATCAACTTGTTTTTAGAAGAACAAGAAGAAAACAAAGAAAAAGTAAGAGAATATATTTTAGATATTGTTAAAGGAATCACAAACAATGCAGAAGAAATACAGAATCTAATTTCTAAAAATTTAAAAGAAAAATGGGAACTTAGCAGAATTTCTAAAATTAATCTTACTATATTAAAGTTGGCTATATATGAAATGGTATATAATAAGTTGCCATATAAAATAGTTGTTAATGAAGCAGTTGAACTTGCTAAAAAATATGGAGAAGATACTTCACCTGCTTTTGTAAATGGTATATTAGCTAATATTATTAAACAATCTGGGCTAGTTTAAAAAGTAACATTGGTATTGTTGTAGCTAAAAGTATTCAAATGAAGTTAAGTTTAGAAAGTTGCAAATAATTTTAGCACTTTAGGAGGAAACAAAAAAATGACCTACAATGCAGTGAGTGTAAGTGAATTAAATAAGTATATTAAAAACAAATTTGAAGATGATGAATACTTTTCAAATGTACTAGTAGAAGGTGAGATTTCAAATTGTAAATATCATTACACAGGCCATATTTACTTTACTTTAAAAGATGAAAATTCACTTATAAAAAGTATTATGTTTAAAACTTATACTTCACATCTAGATTTTAAATTGCAAGATGGTATGAAAGTAATGATATTAGGTAGTGTTTCTGTATTTGAAAGAGATGGAACTTATCAGCTATATGCTAAAGCAATGAAACAATTAGGAAAGGTAGGAGATTTAAGGGCAGCTTATGAAGCACTAAAAGAAAAACTTGAAAAAGAAGGGCTTTTTGATAATAGCCATAAAAAACAAATTCCTATCATGCCAAAAACAATTGGAGTACTTACCTCAAATACAGGAGCAGTTATTAGAGATATTATTAATGTATCTACAAGAAGAAATCCCAATGTACATATTAGGCTATTTCCAGTACCCGTACAAGGAGAAGGAGCAGCACTAAAAATTGCAGAAGGTATTCAATTTATGAATGAAAACAAATTAGCAGATGTACTAATTATAGCAAGAGGTGGAGGCTCATTAGAAGATTTATGGCCATTTAATGAAGAAGTTGTTGCAAGAGCTATTTATGAATCTAAATTACCAGTTATATCAGCAGTAGGGCATGAAACAGATTTTACAATTGCAGATTTTGTGGCAGATTTACGAGCACCAACACCATCAGCAGCGGCAGAACTTGCAGTAACAGATATACAAGAATTACAACTAAAACTAAAAGGATATCAAAATAGATTTAGACAAGCATTAATTAGAAAAACACAATTAATGAGATTGCAGTATGAAAAATGTATGGCAAGTAGAGCGTTTGCAAGACCAATGCAAATGGTAAATGAACAATATATGTTAATAGATAAATTTGTAAAAACATTAGAATATCAAATAACGCAAAAATTAGAACAACAAAAAGCAAAAGCACAAACAATGATATTAAAATTAGATACCTTAAGTCCATTAAAAACATTAGCTAGAGGTTATGGTATTATTACAGTAGAAGGAAAAAATGCTAAAAGTGTTACACAATTAAAACAAGGGGCACAAATTAAAATTCGTTTGCAAGATGGAGAAGCAAAAGCAAAAATAACATAGAGGAGGAACGCATATGAGTAAAGGAACAAGAAATATATTAATTATAATTGCAGTTATTTTATTTTTATTTGCTGTGCTATTTGCAGTTTATGGTCATTTACATTTAGAACCAATGAATGCTAATACTTCAAAAGAAAATCTTATTGGTAATGCTAATGAAGGTTTAGATAATATGATAAATGACATTTTTAGTGAAGAAAATATTATAGATGAGCCAAATAATACAGAAAATAATCAAAATAAAGTTGAAAATACAACTACAAAAAATGAAGAAGATGTAGAGCCAACAGAAGATGATAATCGTATGACACCAAAAGAAAAAAAGGCAATAGAATTAGTTCAAGAACAATGGAAAAAAGCAATGGGAAATTTAGACAGTGTAGCATTTAATGTAAGTATACAAAATGATGGAAAATATGGAGTTTCTGTATATGATACTACTACTACACAAACAATTCAATTTTATATTGTAGATGTAGATACTGGACTTGTAAAAGAAAGGTAGTAAATATTTTAGAAATTATTAGTTAACTATTAATGTATAGAATATTTTGTTAGAACTTTAATTCTAACAAAGTAGCTTAACATTAATTTGTTTAGAATTAATAGAAATGCGTATACTAATTAAAATTACTTATAGAATGTGTAAAAAGCAAAGGAAGGATGAATAGAAAATGGCAGGAAAGAAAGCGGACTTAAACTTTGAAACTGCAATAGAGCAATTAGAAGAAATTGCAAAAGAACTAGAAAAGGGAGATTTAGACTTAGAAACTTCTGTTAGTAAATTTGAAGAAGGAATGAAACTTTCAAAAGAATGTAATGAACTTTTAGAAAATGCAGAAAAAAGAATTACCATTTTACTAAAAGAAGGAGATAACTTAAAAGAAGAAAAATTTGAACAGGAAGAGGAATAAAATAAAATGTTACAGGGGATAGTTAATTTTATACAAACATATAGATTTATTGTAATTCCATTTGGAGTATGGTTTGGAATACAATTATTTAAATTACTTTATGATTTAGTTACTACTAAAAAATTCAATTTTAAAAGAATTATGCAAGCAGGTGGAATGCCAAGTTCTCATTCAGCAGTAGTTGTTGCATTAACTACTATGATAGCAAAAACAGAAGGAATTCATTCACCTTTATTTGGTGTATCACTTATTTTTTCATTTGTAGTAATGTATGATGCAGCAGGAGTTAGAAGAGCAGCAGGAAAACAAGCAAAATTACTAAACAAAATTGTAGAAACACCAGGACTTACAGGAGTAGAAGTTTCTGAAAAATTAGTAGAGGTATTAGGTCATACACCAATACAAGTTTTTGTGGGGGCTTTGTTAGGTCTAATAGTAGGTCTAATTGTTTAAATTTGAAAAATAATTATCATTTGGCGTTGTCATATGGCATTAAAAACGCAGTCACATACACATGTATGCTCCTTTGCCTTTTTAACACCATATTCCTAGCCAAATAACAATTCTTTTCCAAATTACATTTAAAATAATTATCATTTAACGTTGTCACATGCATTAAAAGCATATAAAATAATTATCATTTAGTGTTGTCATATGGCATTAAAAGCATATAAAATAATTAACAAAAGTTACAGAGTTAGTAGTCAGTTTGGAAAACAAACTGACTTCAATTGAAAGGAGGAAAAATGGAAGACATTGAAATTGCAAGAAATACCAAATTAGAGCCAATTACAAAAATAGCTAAAAGTATACAAATAAAACCAGAAGAATTAGAACAATATGGAAAATACAAAGCCAAAATTTCACCTGAAATTAATGAGAGGTTACAAAAAAAACAAAATGGAAAACTA
This sequence comes from uncultured Clostridium sp., assembly GCA_947073285.1. Lineage (GTDB taxonomy): Bacteria > Bacillota > Clostridia > TANB77 > CAG-508 > CAG-273. Next base: position 15,246 of record CAMTJT010000027.1, read on the forward strand.
ATTTTAATGACAGCTATTAATCCAACCCCATTAGGAGAAGGAAAAACAACTATGGCAATTGGGTTAGCAGATGGTTTAAAAGCAATAGGAAAAAATGCAGTACTTGCCTTAAGAGAACCTTCTTTAGGTCCAGTATTTGGAATTAAAGGTGGTGCAACAGGTGGAGGGCATAGCCAAATAGCACCAATGGAAGAGATTAACCTACACTTTACAGGAGATATTCATGCTATTACTTCTGCTAATAATTTATTAGCAAGTATGATAGATAATCATATCTATTTTGGTAATGAATTAGGATTTGAAACTGTAGTGTGGAAAAGATGTGTAGATTTAAATGATAGACAATTAAGAAAAGTAAATACTGGTTTATCAGAAGAAAAAAACATTGTACCAAGAATGGACGGATTTGATATATCTGTAGCATCAGAAGTGATGGCAATTTTTTGCTTAGCTACTGACATTCAGGATTTAAAAAGAAGATTAGGAAATATTATTGTAGGTTATACCAAAGAAAACAAACCAATTACAGCAAAAGATTTAAAAGCAGATGGAGCAATGACAGTACTATTAAAAGATGCCATTAATCCAAATTTAGTACAAACACTTGAAAAAACACCAGCCATTGTACATGGTGGGCCATTTGCAAATATTGCACATGGTTGTAATAGTGTAATAGCGACCAAACTTGCTCTAAAATTAGGAGATTATGTTATAACAGAAGCGGGATTTGGAGCAGATTTAGGTGCAGAAAAATTCTTAGATATAAAATGTAGAAAAGCAAACTTAAAGCCAGATGCAGTAGTTTGTGTAGCAACTATTAAAGCATTGAAATATCATGGTGGAATGCCAAAAGAAGAAATAAAGAATGAAAGTATAGAATATCTAGCAAGAGGATTTGAAAACTTAGAAAGACATGTAGATAATCTTAAAAATCGTTATGGTTTAAATGTAATAGTTGCCATTAATAAATATACACATGATACCCAAAAAGAAATAGACTTTTTAAAACAAAAATTACAAGAAAAACAAATAGATTTAAGCTTAGTAGAAAGTTGGGAAAAAGGTGGAGAAGGTGCTAAAGATTTAGCACAAAAAATAGTAGAATTAGTGCAAAAACCAGAAAACTTTACATTTGCTTACGAATTAGAACAAACCATAGAAGAAAAAATTCAAGCGGTAGCTACTAAAATATATGGTGCAAAAGAGGTAGAATATACAAAAGAAGCAATACAAAAAATACAAGAAATACAAAAGTTAGGGTTTGGTAATTTACCAATTTGCATTGCAAAAACACAATACTCATTTTCTGATGATTCAAAAAATTTGGAATGTAAAGAGCCTTTTAATTTACATGTACAAGATGTAATATTAAAAGCAGGAGCAGAATTTATTGTAGTATTAACAGGAAAAATCATGACAATGCCAGGACTTCCAAAAGAGCCATCTGCTAATAAAATAGATTTAGATGAAAATGGCAATATTATAGGAATATTTTAAAAGTAAGAGTATAAAATTTGCTGTATTTAAATAGTAAATGACAAAAACAACTTTCCAAGAAAAGCAATAATTGAATAATTACACTACTTTTGGTTAAAATAATTTTAAATTAATCAGAAAGTGGTGTATTTTTTATGAAAAAAAATAGAAGAAAAGCATTTATTATGATAACACTCATATTTACTATATTTATTTCTTACAATGTATTTTTTAGAAATAGTGAAACAGAAGCATTATCAAAATATGGTTCTAGAGGAGAAGAAGTAAGGCAAATACAAACAAAACTAAAAAGATGGGGATATTATAAAGGAAATGTAGATGGAATATTTGGAAGTCAAACACAAGCAGCAGTAAGATATTTTCAATCTAAAAATGGTTTAGCAGTAGATGGAATAGCAGGCAAAAATACTTTAGCAGCAATGGGAATTTATACATCTTCAGGTAGTTCTTCAAGTGGTGGTTCTAGTTATTCAAATGATTTAAATTTATTAGCCAGAGTAGTTTATGGAGAAGCAAGAGGAGAGTCGTATACAGGGCAAGTAGCAGTTGCGGCAGTTGTATTAAACCGTGTAAGAAGTAGTTCATTTCCAAATAGCGTTTCAGGAGTTGTATACCAAAGTGGAGCATTTGATGCAGTAAGAGATGGGCAAATTAATTTAACGCCAAATTCAACAGCAAAAAAAGCTGCACAAGATGCTTTAAATGGATGGGATCCAACCTATGGTGCTATTTATTACTTTAACCCAAGTACTGCAACGAATAAATGGATTTGGTCAAGACCAATGACAGTTACTATTGGAAAGCATAGATTTTGTAAATAAAATTAGTTAAGCATAAGAAATATGACATTTTTATGACAATTATATTACAAATCAAGATAAAATATAGAATTATGCAAAGAACAATTGAGGAAAGTGGCTTGACTGTAAAGAAAAATGATGTAGAGATAAAATATTGCTTTGTAATAAAATAAAGCGGTATTTTATCTTGTTTACTTTAAGGTAATAATAATTTATACTATAAGTATATAAAATATCGTTGAATACGGTATAAATATGGTTATCTAATATCAATTATTAAAAAGGGAGACGAATGAAAAATGAAAAAGCAAAAAATAAAGAAAAGTAATATGAATAGTCGGAATCACGCTAATAGCTTTAGTCGTAACCATAGTGGTACTTTTGATTTTGGCAGGAATTACCATTCAATTAGTACTAACTGATGGAGGAATATTTAGCCAAGCACAACGTTCAAAAGAGCAAACCAGAATAGGAGAATTGCTAGATAAATTT
>CAMTJT010000028.1 GCA_947073285.1 uncultured Clostridium sp.
GCTTCTATGATATAGCCTTCTTTATTTTGTACTTGGTTAATAAAGTCTTCTAGGCTTGGTTTGCCTAATTTTTCTAAAGCTACTGTTGCTTCTGACACATTAAATTTATCTAGCAATTCTCCTATTCTAGTTTGCTCTTTTGATTTTTGTGCTTGGCTAAAAATTCCTCCATCATTTAGTACTAATTGAATGGTAATTCCTGCTAAAATTAAAAGTACCACTATGGTTACCACCAACGCTATTAGCGTGATTCCGCTTGTTTAACCTTTCTTTTCTTCTGTCTGTCTTTTTCATCTTCTCTTTTTCTTCCCTTACTTTTTCTTAAATTTTATTTTTTAATCTACTTTTTATAGATTATTTTTAAACTTAGTAACAATTTCTACTTAAGCTCTTTTTTTATATGCTATTATTTAATGTATCTTCTTTTATATTCTTTATCTATCGTCTTTAGTATTATGAACCTTCTTAACCTTTTTTATACTCTGCTTTTTATTTTCTTTCACATTTCCTTTCTTTTTATAGCATTTTTATTTTCTTCATATATTAGCAGTATTTTTGCATAAGGTGTTTGTGTATATTTTACTTGTACTTAGTATATTTTATTTACTTTTAAATGTAAACAAGAAAAAACATTGCTTTTTATTTATTACAAAGCAATGTTTTTCTCTATACCTGATTTTTCTTACTCCTAAGCTAGTTTTAGAGCTTATATTTTTAAAAATTTTTGATTTTCTTTTAACTTGTAACACAACTGTAATTAAAATGTCATATTTTTTCGAAATATTATTAACAAAATGCAATATATCTTTAAATTAGAAACCTTTGTATTTGCATTCATTCTTTTAAGGTAATAAAAACATTTAAATTAACTTATTTACTGTTTCTTTAAAGTCCTTTGTATCTGTAATTCCGCTTCCTACTACTGCTATATTTATTCCAGCTTGTTTTAGACTTTTTATATTTTCTACTTTAATACCACCATCTGCTTCAATATCTACCTCTAACCCATGGCTATTAATATACTCATGCAATCTCTGTATTTTAGAAATAGTTTCTGGCAATAAGGTTTGCCCGCCTTCTCCTGGTTCTACTGTCATCACTAATACTTGGTGAACAAAAGGCAAGTATTCGTAAATTTCTTCTATTTTTGTATTTGGTTTAATAGAAATACCTACTTTGGTATTATTTTCTTTAATATATTGAATCCATTCTAGTAACTGCTCTTTGTTTTTAGCTGATTCTAAATGAATGGTAATGATATTAGGCTCAAATACTAAAAAGCTATTAATATAGGTTTTGACATCCTCTACCATCAAATGTACATCTAATGGTAAATTAGAAATGCTATTAATATATTCACAATATTCTAACATTTTATCTACTGTATTTCTTTTTACAAATTTTCCATCCATCACATCTATATGAAAATAGTGTATTCCCGCTGTTTCTAGATTATATAATGTTTGAATGGCATTTTCATTTTTCATACTTAATAATGAGGCTGAGATTTCTACCATTTGTTTTGCTCCTTTTCTTTTAATTCTTGATATATTTTTTGATAATTTTCATATCGTTGTTTTGCTATTTTCCCTTCTTGTACTGCCTTTTTTATTCCACAGTTTTCTTCTTTTACATGACTGCATCCACCAAATTCACATTTTTCTAAATATGGGATAAACTCTATAAAATAATGGGCTAATTCTTCACTTGGTATTTCTATAAGTTCAAAGGTAGAAAAGCCGTGGTGTATCTGCTATATAGCTATTTTTAGTATATGCGTATAAAGTAACAGTTGTAGTAGTATTTTTTCCTTTTTTATTTTTATTACTAATAACGCCTTCTTCAGTTAATTGCTTTTTGAAAATACTATTTAGCAAAGTAGATTTTCCTACTCCCGAGTTTCCTGCTAAAGCAGTTACTTGGTCTTTTAAATATGGAATTAGCTTTTCAATTTGTTGTTTTTCTTTTGCATTTGTTGTAACTACTTCATAACCAATTTGTTTATATATTTTAGCTAGTTCTTGTATTTTAGTTTCTTCTACTAAGTCTATTTTATTAAAACAAATAACGCTTTTTATTCCAAGCCAACTAGCATACACTAACTGTCTATCTAGCAATAGTAAATCTGGGGAGGGAAGTTTTGCTGAAACTACTAATATAAGTTGTGTTAAGTTAGCCATTTTAGGACGTTTTAGTTCATTTTTTCTTGGCAATATTTGTTCTAAAATGCCTTCTCTTTTTTCTTCGTTTGTTATTTCAATTTCTGCTATATCTCCTGGCAAAGGTGACAAGCCATCTTTTTTAAACTTTCCTCTTGCTAAGCACTGATAAATATTTTCATTTATTTCTACTTTATATAAATTTGAACTTGTACAGGTTATAATTCCTTTTGGCATGTTTACTCCTTGTATAATGAACATATAAAGTTCATTACAATTTTTTTATTTCTTTAAATTCTATATTTAAATTAATACTTTTTTATCTAAGTTATTAAAATTTTCTATCTTATTTTAATTCTATATAGACATATAACATTTATCTTTGATAAACTTTTTAATAGTTTTTGTTTCTTTTCCCTCATAATACGAAATAAGTAAATCTTTAAATTCTTCTGTTAATTCTGTTGGAATTACAATAATTCCACTTCCTTTTGATATTAAATAATGATTACTATATATTACCGCTGTTCTTTTATTTCCGTCAATAAATACTTGCTTTTTCATTATATACAAAAGAATTTCTATTGCTTTGTCTACATCATTTACTTTTTTATTAAGGATTTCTTCTAATTCTACTTTTACGTCACTTTCAATTGGTATTTCTGGTTTCCATGTTGTTCCTCCTATAGTTACTGGTACGTTCCTAATCTTACCTGCTGAATAATAAAAACCTTCTTCTACCATTTTGTTTATTTCACATAACAGGGCATAATTTGTATTACTTAATATCACATTTTTGTTTAATATAAATTCCCACGCATGTTTTAAGTTTACTATTTTTAGAATATCTTCAGATGTCATATTATTTATTTTGCCACCTTCAATAATATTTTTGGTATCTGCAAATGTAGTTGCAACGCCTTCTAATATAGCCTGTTTATAAATAGTATCTACTAAATTTCTTTTTGCAAAGTCTATATTTTGTTCTACCTTCTTTGAAAGTTCTTCTTCAACATAATTGAATTGTTGTAATTTTTTTGTTACTTCTCGTATTTGTTTTTTTAATTCTTTCGCTTTTATACTATTATTTAATATTAAATTATATAACTCTTCTGAATACTCTCCAACATATTTTGTCAAAGCCATCCCATCTTCTCTATAATGTACATAGATATATTTTTTAGAATCTTTTTCTCTAACTTCAACTGAACCATATATGGTAGATTGTAATTCATGTTCAAGAATTTGTTTGCTTTGAAGAAGATGCATGATTTCAATTTTTTCTTCCATTGTTCATCCTCCTTTGATAGTGTGAAACTTTTTTAGTATTTTTGATTATTTTTGTTTCACACTTATATTATACCACACTTTTAAAAAATGTAATACTTTTATTGCAATTTAGTAAAAAATAAGTATTGAATTATGATTGCTCTACATAGACAAAAACCTTTCTCTAGTAGCATAAATAGCTGTATAGAAAGAACCGCAAAATCTATTAATTTTTGCGGTTCTTTTCTATTACTTATTTAGTCTAATGTAAGTACTGGATTTTCTTCTTTTGTTAAGTCAAATTGTACTTCTTTAATTTTTACATCATCTGCAAATATTTTAACATTTACAGTTCCTTTTCCTTGTGCAGTAGCTGTAATTGCTGTTGCATCTTTTCTAGGATTATCTTTATATACAGTATCTCCATTTACTTCAATTCTTAAGGCTATTGTTGGGTTAATTTCTTCGCCTGTTTCTGGATCTTTGGTAATAGTTGCTTTATCTCCTAATACAGATTTTAAGTTTAGTTTAATGGTTCCTGTTTTTAATTTTTCTATTCTATTAACTGTAATGGTTATTTTTGTTTTTTCATCTACTGTTGTACCTGTTTCGATACTTTGTTTTAATACTTTACCATCTACTTTTGTGGTATCTTCTTCATAAACTACTGTTACATCTAAGTCTGATAATTTCTTTTTAGCATCTGCTTCTGTTTCTCCAATTACATATGGTACTGATACTTGTTTTATTCCTGTTCCTTTGCTAACAGTTAATTTTACAACAGTTCCTGCTTTTATTTCTATGCCTTCTTCTATCTCTTGCTTGATAATAACGCCTTCTTCAACTGTTTTACTAGTTTCTCCTACTTTTTCTACCTCTAGTTCTAATTCTTCTGTTAACATTTTTTCTGCATCTTCAAATTTCATGCCAACTACTTTTTTCATAGTTACCATTTTAGTACCTTTGCTAACTAGTAATTTTACTACTGTTTTTTCTTTTACTTGAGTTCCTTCTACATATGGTGGTTCTTGTGAAATGATTTTTCCTTCTTCTATTTCTCCATCATAAGTTTCTTCTATTTCAAAGATAATAGAATCTTCTTCAACCATTGCTTTTGCTTCATCTACAGTTTTACCTACAAAGTCTGGTAAATCTATATTTTTAGGTTGACCACTGCTTAGTAATGCTTGTGTGCCAAAAAAGCCTGCTATTGGTATTATGATAATAGCACAAATAATTGCTACTGTAATTCCTATTTTTTTAGCTTTTTGATTTTTCCCTGTTTTTTTCTTGTCTTTCATTTTTTCTTCTCTAGCTTCCATTGTTATTTCATCTCCTATACTAGGAATTCTTTGTGTATATTGCATATTTTCTGCATTACTTTTTACAAAGTTTCCTTCTGGATTTTTTAGTGCTAAACTTAGATCTTTTAATAGTTCTGTTGCACTTTGGTATCTTAGACTAATATCTTTTTCCATTGCTTTTATAATAATTTTATTAATTGCATATGGGATAGATGGATTTAGTTTGATTGGCTCTACTGCTTTTTCTTGCATATGTTTTAAAGCAATAGATACTGGTGTATCTGCATCAAATGGTACTCTACCTGTTAACATTTCATACATTACTACTCCTAAAGAGTAGATATCTGATTTTGCATCTGTATAACCGCCACGTGCATGTTCTGGTGAAAAGTAGTGTACTGACCCTATTGTTGTACCAAAAGCTGTAATTGTAGAATTAGACACTGCTTTTGCAATACCAAAATCTGTTACTTTTGCTATACCATCTTCTGTAATGATGATGTTATGTGGTTTGATATCTCTATGTACAATATTATTTTTATGGGCTGTTTCTAATGCTGATGTTACCTGAATGGCTATATTTACTGACCATTTCCATGGTAATACTCCATCTTCATTAATAATTTCTTTTAGGGTTTTTCCTTGTACTAGTTCCATCACAATATAGTGAACTGTTTCTTCATGCCCTACATCGTAAATAGAAACGATATTAGGATGAGTAAGGCTTGCTGCTGCTTGTGCCTCTGAATTAAACCTTTTAATAAATTCATCATCTGTAATAAATTCATCTCTTAGTACTTTTACTGCTACATATCTTTTTAGGGTGTTATCTCTAGCCTTATATACTGTTGCCATTCCACCTTCTCCGATTTTCTCTAGTATCTCATATCGATTTCCTATCACTTTACCTACTAAATTCATCTGTTTTTTCTTTCCTTTCTCATTTAAACTTGGAAAATAACTGTTATTTAATTTTTAGACAAAATGAAAATCATTCAATTTCATGTATTTGATTTTAAAATGAAAATCAGTAATTTCGTTTATTTGATTTTAAAATAAAAATCTTGAAATTGCCTTTATTTGATTTTAATTAGTCTAAATAGCTTCAAATGACAATTGTTTTTCAAATTTTTTTCCTCATATAATTGTTACTATCGTCACATTGTCTAGCCCACCTGCATCATTTGCTAAATTTACTAGTCTTTCTGGTGCAGTTTGCGGATTTTGTACGACTTGTTCATAAATAACTTTTTCTTCTACCATATTGGTTAACCCATCTGAACACATTAATAGAATATCTTGTTCTTCTATATTTCTAGCTCTAACATCTGGTTCTACATAATCTGTACAGCCTAGTGCTTTTATAAGCATGTTCTTTTTTGGGTGATGTTCTGCTTCTTGTCTGGTTATTTTTCCATCTTCTACTAATTGTTGTACATAGCTATGGTCTTTGGTTAATTTTCTAATAATTTTTCCTCTAATGCGATAAACTCTGCTATCTCCAACATGTCCGATATATACCTTATTATTATATATGAAACAAATATCTAAAGTAGTACCCATTCCTTGTAATTCTTCTGATGTTTTTGATTTTTCATAAACTACTGTATTTGCATACTCTATACTGTCTTTGATTAATTTTAGAATTGGTTCTTTTTTATGCTCTATTTGATTAAAATTATTTTCTAAGTAGGTTTTAACAGATTCAGTTGCAAGTTTGCTTGCTACTTCTCCTCCATTATAGCCACCCATTCCATCTGCTAAAATATAGATTTGTAATTCTTCTGGAGATGGTATATAATAATAATCTTGGTTCATTTCTCTTGCTTTGCCAACATCTGTTTTAGCAAAACCTCTCATTCATGTTCCTCCTATTTTTATATTTTCTAATTGCTTAGATTTTTCTAGTATATTTTTTAGCTAAGCCCTAACTTCTTATTATTTTTTGAGCATTTTTCTTCTTAATTGACCACAGGCTGCATCTATATCACTACCAAGTTCTCTTCTAATTGTTGCTACTATACCATGTTCATTTAAATAATCACGAAACTTTATAATGTTTTGATTACTACTTTTTACAAATTTACCATTTTCTATTTTGTTAATTGGTATTAAGTTCACATGACAAAGCATTCCTTTTAACAGCCCTACTAATGCTTTAGCATCTTCTAGGTTGTCGTTATTATCTTTTGCTAATGCATATTCAAATGAAATTCTTTTATTGGTTTTTGCAATATAATCTTTACAAGCCTTCATTAGCTGTTCAATTGGATACAAATTATTAACTGGCATCATTTGGCTACGTTTTTCATTACTAGTTGCATGAAGTGAAATAGATAAAGTGCATTGTAATTCTTCTTTTGCAAATTCTTCTATTTTTGGTACTATTCCTGAAGTAGAAACACTAATATGCCTTGCCCCAATTCCTAGCCCTTTAGGATGATTGATAATTCTAATGGCTTTCATTACATTTTCGTAATTATCAAATGGTTCTCCTATACCCATAAAAACAATGTTTGAAATAGGTTCGTTAATATCTTGTTCTACTGCAAGTACTTGTTCTACAATTTCACCTGCTGTTAAATTACGTACAAAGGCAATTCCTGTAGAAGCACAAAACTTACACCCCATTTTACAGCCAATTTGTGAAGATACACAAATTGTTTTTCCATGATGGTATTGCATAAGTACAGTTTCTATTGCATTTCCGTCTAACACATCAAATAAATATTTAATGGTTCCATCTAAAGATTCTTGTTTTTTTAGAATTTCAAAATTACACATAGTATATTCTTGTTTTAGTTTTTCCCTAAGTTCTAAAGATAAGTTTGTCATATCTTCTATATTTTTTACTTTTTCTCGATAAAGCCAATTAAATATTTGCTCTGCTCTAAATGGCTTTTCTCCTAGGGAAATAAGTTCTTGCTTTAATTCTTCTAGATTATATTGTTTTAAATTTTTCATAGTTTAATTTTCTTTTTTATTTGCCTTTCCGTAAGCATTTTTCGATTTTTGTAATATTCTATTTATTATATATCATAGTTCTTAATTTTTTTCAATAATTTCCAAAATATTTCCATGCTATTTTGTATATTTCCATACTATTTTTAGTAGATAGAGTTTTTTATAATGTTACTAAATATATTAAAAGTAAATAATATTTTTTATAGTTATTACTAAATATATTAAAAGTAAATAATGTTTTTTATAATTGTTACTAAATATATTAAAAGTAAATAATGTTTTTTATAATTGTTACTAAATATATTAAAAGTAAATAATATTTTTTATAGTTATTACTAAATATATTAAAAATAGTATCTTTTTACAGTTAATATGATTTGAAACAACATATTAATGAAAAAGATACTATTTGCAATGTGATTAAAATCTTACCTTCTTATTTGTTTAATAGTTTAAATTTGTGTAATCTAACATTATATGCCTCTATTACTTCTTGCTCTAGGGCTAATTTCGGTTCTTCTACTCCCATCATTTGTAATAATTTTATAGTAAAGAGTGGATTTAAAATTAGAATAGGCCCTATAATATAAGTTCCTATAAAATTATTTTGTTTGATTCCTTCTAATTTGCTTTCCTTATTTATTCCAATTCCCATTTCTACTTTAGCAAAATAGTTTTGGCTATTTTCTCCATATAACATGGTAAATTGACTTTTAAATCCTAACAAATCTATTCCATCATACTCTCCTAAAAAGAAACTATTATGCCTGTGTAGCATATTTCTTTTGGCATGTATTTTAAAGATACCAAGTGCCTCTATTTTACTGCCATCTTCGTTTTCGATATATTCTCCTAATACTTCTATGCTATTTCCTGTAAATAGAAAAACTTGCCCTTTTTGAATTAAACTTTCTAGTTTTTCTTTGTATGGTCTTAATTTTTGAATGACAATTTCTTGTGAATGTTCTGACAAAGTTCCCATATAGATTAAAGAAATATCTTCTTGTGTGTTAAAAGCTGGTTCTTCGCTGATGGCTGTTTCTAACATTTCTGCTTCTGGCAAGCAACGCTTTAGATATTGTATGTTGCCTATATCACCATTTAAATTACACAATTCAGGATATAAAATTTCTATTTTCATATTTATTTTTGAGTAAGCTTTATGAGTAAGCTTTAAATGATGTTTTGTTAAAACTTATTATAAGTTACTCTTCCTCACTTTCTTCTGTTTTAATATTTTGCTCTTTTTTATCTATTAATTCTTTTACTTTTTGCTTGATTTGCTTTGTTTCTTCAATGGAGTATAAGTCATGTAAAATAAATATTTTGTCAATTCCTTCTAGTTTTAGTTCTTCTACTGCTTCTAGAATATCCTTTTTATGTACTATTTTTTCTGCTGGAATATTTGCCATTAAACAACGAATGTATGAGTCTAAATAACGTGGTCCTGCGATAATAAGTTGCTTTATAGAATTGTCATTTAAAAATTCATAATCTGTATCATAATGCCATGCAGTATTTTCAGAACCGTTTGCCTCTTCATGTAAATCGTCTAATATAATGATAACTGCTTTATTTCCTGACTGTTTTCTAGTATAGTCAAATGCCATAGAACATGCAATTGGGTTCATTCCTTTTGCTAGTTGCGTAATAATTGGATATTTTTGATATACTTCTTTGCTATACCTAGTTTCTACTATTTTTAATTTTGCAAAAGATGTATTTATTTGTTTTTGTGTTAAACCTAGTTGTTTTAATACTATAATTGCTGCTAACATATTATAAATATTAATGATGTTATCATTTACTAAATCATAGGTTTCTTCTTGTTCTTTTGTTTTTACTATCATTTGCATATTGTTTAAATCTATTTTTGTTACGCTATAATCTGGCTCTGGTGTTTTGTAATCACAGTTTGGGCAATGTGCCTTTCCTATATGATGATATCTAACATATTCATATTCTAATTTTGTTAAACATTTAGGACATATTCTAATATCACTTGTAATATTTTCAAAGTGTTCTACATCTGTTTCAAGTTTATCAATACTAAAATATATTTTTTTGTTTTCTTCTGCTATATGGCTACAAATGAGGTCATCTGCATTTTCTATCATAATAGTTTCTTTAGGAATATACTGATTTAGAATGCTACTAATGAATTCTGTATGGGCATTTCTCATAAGAGAATCTCTAAATAAATTAGTACATACTAAATAAGTTGGTGTAATGTATGGATATACTTTATTAGCACTTCTTTCATCTATTTCGAGTACTGCTAAATCTTTTTTAGCTTTTCCCCTTAGGGTTGCTCCTTGGATTAGTGTTGTTGCAATTCCCCCATCTATATTAGAACCATATTTATTATTAATAAAGCCATAACCATTTTGTGCTAAGATATCATTAATCATGTTACAGGTAGTAGTTTTTCCATTTGTACCTGTTACCCCTATGATTGTTTTTGGTTTTTCTAGCCTTCCCATAAAGTCTGGGCATATTGTTAATGCTATTTTTCCTGGGAAATAGGTTGCATTTCTTCTTAGAATTTTTAATGCAACTGCTGCTATTTTAGCTACCCAAAGGGCTATATAAAATTTAAAAGTTTTTTTCTGATTCATTAAACTTTCTCCTATTTCTTCGTTTTTCTTTCTTATTTTACCCTTATTTCCTAGTTTTAGCAAGTATATTTGTTATTTTTCTACAAGCTCCCCAAAACAACCTGCCAGTAGACTTAAGTTAAGTACACTTTATAAGATTTGATGTAGTTTTTTCGCATACTGCTTACCTTGCCCCTGTTACTATCAACACTATATAGATTTTACTTTACTATTCTTTGTAATAAATTTTCTATATTAGAAATTCTTTTTTCAAAAACTTGGTTTGTCATATCATTAATTTCGTTGAACTCTCTAATCTTAGCAAACTTTCTCATGTTTACTTTATGATATTTGTCTAGCTTTTCTTCTAATTTTATTTGTTCATTTCTAATCTCTCTTAATAGTTCTTCCATTTTCTCCCTCCTATTCTAAAAAAGATTTGTTGAACTAAACGACTGCAATAAAAAGCATGCTAAGATGCCCTGTTGACTGATTTACTTTACAAATTTTGAAATAATCTGCCGAAAAAAATAAAATTGGTTTTTAACTTAGTTTGAATTAAAATATGGTTATATTATAAAACTTGTGTTTGTATTTGTCAATGCTTTTTTTGAAAAAGAAAAAACCATATTTCTATGGTTCTATCTTTCCCCCACCTAGTACAATATCTTCTAAATAGAATACTACTGATTGCCCTGGTGTAATTGCCCTTTGTGGTTCTTCAAAAACTACTTTTGCTCTGTTTTCTTCTATCCAAAGTGTTGCTTTTGCTGGTTTTGACCTATAACGTACTTTTGCCTCTATTTCTATTGGAACTGACATATCTAAATCTAGTAAAAAATTTAAGTCTTTTGCATAAAGCTCTTTGCTATAAAGTTCTTGTTCAGTTCCTACAATTACTTCATTTTTTTCTTTTTCTAGTTTGAGAACATATAGTGGCTCTTGATAACTTACTCCTAAGCCTTTTCTTTGCCCTACTGTATAATAAATTAATCCTTCATGTTCTCCTAAAATAGTTCCATCTTTTTGTAATACAATATTTCCTTTTTTTGGTTTATGATTTCCTTTTTGTATTAAGAAATTGCCATAATCATTATCTGGTATAAAACATACTTCTTGACTATCTTTTTTTTGTGCTACTTTCAAATCATATTTTTGGGCTATTTTTCTTACTTCTTCTTTTTGTTTACAGTTTTCTAATGGAAATAGCATTTTAGGTAATACTTCTTTAGGAATACTATACAAAAAGTAAGTTTGATCTTTTTGCTCTGAATCTGCTTTTTTTAGTACATAGCTTTTAAATTTTTCAGAATATTCTACTTTAGCATAATGACCTGTTGAAATATAGCTACATCCTAATTCTAATGCCTTTTGATAAAATACACCAAATTTTAAATATTTATTGCATTCTATACATGGATTAGGAGTTTGACAATTTGCATAACAGTTTATAAAATTATCAACCACATGCTTTTGAAATTCTGTTTCACAGTTTAGTGTATAATGTGGTATTTGTAATTTTTCACATACCTTTTTAGCATCTTGTATAGCATCACTATAATTACAATCTTCTTCTATTTCTTTACACTTTTTGTTTTCCCATAATTTCATGGTAGCACCGAATTACTTCATAGCCTTGTTCTTTTAATAAGGCGGCTGCAGCTGAACTATCAACACCTCCGCTCATGCCAATTAATACTTTTTCTTGCATTTATTTTTCCTCTTTTGGCTCTACTATTTTTATATGTACTTCTTCTAATTGTTTTGGTTGTACTTTACTTGGTGCTCTCATTAGTAAATCTCTAGCTTTTTTGTTTTTAGGGAATGCTATTACTTCACGAATATTTTTACTATCTGCTACTAGCATAACAATTCTATCTAAGCCAGGTGCAGCACCTGCATGTGGTGGTGTACCATATTGGAATGCATTATATAATGCTCCAAATCTTGTTTCTACTTCTTCTTCGCTATAGCCTGCTATTTCAAATGCTTTTACCATTAATTCTGGATCATGGTTTCTTACTGCTCCTGATGCTACTTCATAGCCATTGCATACTACATCATATTGATATGCTACAATTTCTAATGGATTTTTGGTCATTAATGTTTCCATTCCGCCTTGTGGCATTGAAAATGGATTATGATTAAAGTCTATTGTTCCTTCATCTGATAATTCATACATAGGAAAATCTACAATATAGCATAATTTGTATACATCTTTTTCTAATAAGTCTAAACGATTTGCAAGTTCTATTCTAATTGCTCCTGCTATTTTTTGAACAGTTTTAAATTCATCTGCCATAAAAAAGGCTGCTGTACCTTTTACCATTCCTAATTCTTCTAACGCTTTTTGCACTTCTGGTGTGATAAATTTTGCAATTCCACCTGCTAGCCCCTCTTCTTCTACTTTTACCCATGCTAACCCTTTTGCTCCTACTTCATTTGTAGCAAATTCTGTCATGTTATCAAAGAATTTTCTTCCTTGCATTGCTCCATTTGGTACAAAAATGGCTTTAACAGTTTTTCCTTTGAATGCATTAAAATCAACACCTTCAAATATTTTTGTTACATCTTGAATTATAAGTGGATTTCTTAAATCTGGCTTATCACTTCCGTATTTTTCCATTGCTTCTAAATATGGAATTTCTGGAAATGGTGTTTCATCTACTTTCCAATTGGTATGTGTTTTAAATACAGTAGTAAACACTTCTCCTAATACTTTTAATACATCTTTTTGTTCTGCAAAACTCATTTCAAAGTCTAGTTGATAAAATTCTCCTGGTGCTCTATCTGCTCTAGGGTCTTCATCACGAAAACATGGTGCTATTTGGTAATATTTATCAAAACCTGAAACCATCAATAATTGTTTGAATTGTTGTGGTGCTTGTGGAAGTGCATAAAATTCTCCTGGATGTAGTCTACTTGGTACTAAGTAATCTCTAGCTCCTTCTGGTGAAGAGTTTGCTAAAATTGGGGTTTGTATTTCTGTAAAACCTAATTCATCCATCTTTTTTCTAATAGTTTTCATTACTTCACTACGCAAGATAATGTTTTTATGAATTTTATCATTTCTTAAATCCATAAAACGATATTCTAATCTTAGGTCTTCTTTTACTTCTCCTGTTTTTTCTGAATTTATTTCAAATGGTAATACATTTTTACATTTTCCTAAAATTTGTATTTTGCTTGCCTCAATTTCAATTTCCCCTGTTGGTATTTTTGCATTTTTATTAGAACGCTCTAGTACTTTTCCTTTTACTTGTACTACACATTCTGTTACTATATTTTCTAATACCTCTTTATGTTCTTCTGGTGAAATAACAATTTGAGTAATACCAAATTGGTCACGTAAATCTATAAATATCATAGAACCTAAATTTCTAATTTTTTGTACCCAGCCTGCTATTAGTACTTCTTCTCCTACGTTCTTAATAGTTAATTCTCCACAATTATGATCTCTATGCATATGTTTTCCTCCTTTTATTTATTTTCTAATGATTGTTCTATTATTTTATTTATTTCATCTAATCTTTGTTCTTCTAGTTGCTTAATCAATTGTTCAAATGGTTTTATATCTTTTTTAGTAGCATACCTATCTAATGTTTGGTAATACTCTAACCTTTCTTGTGCTTTTATGCTAATTGGTAAAAAACCATTTTTCATTAATTGGTAGTTCATAATAAGTCTTGCTGTTCGTCCATTTCCATCTATAAATGGATGTATTCTTACAAACTCGGCATGTGTCCATGCAGCAAGTTCTATTGGGTTCATTTTATTTTTATTTGTTTTCAAATCTTCATAAAAGAATTTTAACTGATTATACATTTCATTTGGTGTTGGTGGCATATGGTTAGCTCCTACTATTTGAACATCTGTATTACGATATATTCCGCCTTGTATAATATTTTCAGTTAAGATTTCATGAATATTTTTTATCTTTTTTTCTTCTAATTCTTCCTCTTGTGTTGTTTCTTTTAGATATTGAAATGCTTTATTATGGTTAATTACTTCATATATTTCTCTTAACTGTTTCCCACCTATTGAAATTTTATCTTCTAACACTGCTTTAGTTTCTATTAGAGTTAATGTATTTCCTTCAATTGTAGTGGAATTATAAGTATAATCTATATCAAATGCTTTTTCTATTTTTTCAAGTATTTCACTTTTTAACATTTTTTTATTTTTTTTGTAAAATTCTAATTTTTCTAGTAACTCCATACTTCCTCCTCTACAACCTCTCTTCTAACATGACCAATTATATCACATCTTATTGCAAAAATAAATTATTTTTTGTAATTATTTTGCTTTTTGAATGTATTTAACTTTTCACTTGCCTCTTTTTATGTAGATAGCTCTAGACTCTTTATGTGGTTAGTTTCTAGAAGCTTGACATTTACATAAATCTATTATATACTAGATATGCAACCTAAATAGGTTAGTTTATTAGCAAGGAGATACTAACATGAAGAAAGTCTGCACCAACTTTGCAAAAATGCTTTTCTGTACGCTGATGGTCGGATCAGCTGTCTTCTCGGCATATAACTGGTGCCAGAAGTGTGCCAAACTTCAGAAAGAAACTGCTGAACTCTCGGCACAGCGTCATACTGAGCAGGCTGACTAAGCCAAAACATGCGGGAGGGTATCTAATAGGATACCCTCCCATTTATATTGGAAAAAATCAAAAATATTTCTCAAACCATTGAACATTATAGCATTGTGTTATATAATTAGGTCGTTATGAATCAAAAAGGAGGAAATTTATGGAAAACGTTTTAGTAAAAAATTTATATAGAGATACAGACTCTTATGTTCAAAAAGAGGTTAGAGTTTCTGGTTGGGTTAAAACCATTCGTGATTCTAAAAATTTTGGTTTTATTGAGTTAAATGATGGTAGTTTTTTTACAAATGTACAAGTAGTTTTCGATACAGAACTTGCTAATTTTGAAGAAGTAAGAAAACTTTCTATTAGTTCTTCTATCATGGTAGTAGGGCAAGTAGTAAAAACTGAAAATGCAAAACAACCTTTTGAAATTAAAGCAAAAGAAATTACTATTGTAAACCAAGCTGCTCTAGACTATCCACTTCAAAAGAAAAGACATTCTTTTGAATATTTAAGAACTGTTGGGCATTTACGTCCAAGAACTAACACTTTTAATGCTGTATTTAGAGTACGTAGTGTACTTTCATTTGCTATTCATAAATTTTTCTTTGAAAGAGGTTTTGTTTATGTTCATACACCTATTATTACAGGTAGTGACTGCGAAGGTGCTGGTGAAATGTTTAGAGTAACTACTATGGATATGCAAAATCTTCCAAAACTTGAAAATGGTGAAGTAGATTTTTCACAAGATTTCTTTGGTAAGTCTTCTCATCTTACAGTAAGTGGGCAATTAGACGTTGAAACTTATGCTCATGCTTTTCGTAATGTTTATACTTTTGGGCCTACTTTTAGAGCTGAAAATTCTAATACTGTAAAACATGCTGCAGAATTTTGGATGATTGAACCTGAAATCTGTTTTGCAGATTTACAAGATGATATGAATTTAGCAGAAGATATGATTAAATACATTATTTCTTATGTTCTTGAAAATGCCCCTGAAGAAATGGCATTTTTTAACCAATTTGTGGATACTGGTCTTTTTGATAGATTACACAATGTAGTAAACTCTGATTTTGGTAGAATTACTTATACAGATGCTATCAAAGAATTAGAAAAAGTAAATGAGCAATTTGAATACCCTGTTCACTGGGGAACTGATATTCAAACAGAACATGAAAGATATTTAACAGAAAAAGTTTTTGGTAAGCCTGTATTTGTTACAGATTATCCAAAAGAAATTAAAGCTTTTTATATGAAACAAAATCCAGATGGTAAAACAGTTGCAGCTACTGACCTTCTAGTTCCTGGTATTGGTGAAATTATTGGTGGTAGTCAAAGAGAAGATGATTTTGATAAACTTAAAAATCGTATTAATGAACTTGGCTTAAATGAAGAAGACTACTGGTGGTATCTAGATTTAAGAAGATATGGTGGCTGTGTTCATAGTGGATTTGGTCTTGGTTTTGAAAGAATGATGATGTATTTAACTGGTATGCAAAATATCCGTGATGTACTTCCTTTCCCAAGAACACCAAAAAATTGTGAGTTTTAATATTTAATAAATCTATACTTAAAATAATAATAAGCACTTATTAATAGTGCTTATTATTATTTTAACATTCAATAGAAAAGTTACTTTTCTACTTCTTCAAATTCAATATCTTCTTTCCTATATTCCTCTGGTTTTAAGCCAAAACGTGTTCTCATATAATCTAATGTTAATGTCATCATAGCTAATGCTATTAAGCCTGCTATGATAAAAGCATTTGCTACATTTAAGTAATCTAATAGTATTCCCCCTAGTATAGCAATAATACTTCCACCAATTCCACCTATAAATTCATAGGTAAATCCCATTTTGTTTCTTACTTCTGGTGTAGTGAAATTCTTTATATATTTTGCCTCTAATATATACCATATTGCAGATATAATTTGTTGTAGTGAACACATAAATAGTATTATTGCAATTACTAAATTTCCTGTATAGTAACTTGCTATTATTCCTGTAATTAGTATACTTGCAATATGTGTTAAAGAAATAAAAGTTAAAGTTCTATTTTTAAAGGTCTTTTCTATTTGTTTTTGGAATCCTAAAGAAATTCCTCTAATAAAGGTCATAATCGCAAATATCATTGAAAAATATTCTGCTGATATGCCTACATCTACTAACAAATCTCCTTGGTAAACTTCTACTGTTTCTATAATCCCATAAAATACTGCTCCAAATAAAATATAGGCTTTCATTCTTCTTGATTTGAATATAAATTTAAAAGATGCTTTTAAATCTTGTTTATATTCTTTTAATAAGTTCTTTTTAGGTTCTCTTGTTTTTTTCACAGGATAAATGTCATGAAATCCTAAAGATAAAACTGTTGAAATAATAAGAAATGCTAGACATATATACATTGGCAAATAGTTATTTACTACAAATAAGTAACCTGCCATTAAAGAAGCTATTCCATCTAATAAATAATACCAACTACCACCTTTTGCCTCTAACTTTGTATATAAGCCATCTCCTCCTTTGGTAGCTACTGAGTCATAAAGCAAGTTTTGGCCTGCTATTTCTTTAATATTGGCTCCAACTGCAAATATTAAGTTTGCTATAATAACACTTAGCATTCCTGGCAAAGCAATTAATGTAAGTGCATAAAAGATAAGCATAATATTTCCTAAAATTAAGCTTTTTCGTTTGCCTAAAAAGTCGGTAATTGCTACTGCTGGTATTTGCCCTACTACTTTAAACACCATATATAACCCACTAATAATTAATACTTGACTAGCAGTTATTCTTTTTGTGATAGTATAAAATAAAAATTCAATACTATAAAAAAATAATAAATCCCATGAAAACATTTTATAAATAGGATATAATTTTGCATTTTTTCTTCGTATTTGATTTATCTCTCGTTTCATTTTTTCTTCCTACATTTCTTGATTTTAAATATTATTTTATATACACTTTTTCTTTATTTTATCGTATCTTTTCTTTTTATTCAAGTATAAATAATATTTTAGCACAAAAACCTTAATTTTTATTTTAAATTCTACTCTCAAGTTAGGTGGATTTTAATTTTACACAAAAAAATGTTAAAATAAT
>CAMTJT010000029.1 GCA_947073285.1 uncultured Clostridium sp.
ACAATTCTTTTAGTAGCTATTTTTTCTTCTTCTAAGTTAATCTTTATTTCACTTATCTTATTCATTACTGTTTGCTTAGATATTTCTGTTTTATATGCTACACTTTTTCCAGCTTTTTCATAATTTGTTTGTATAGCTTCTTCTATTAATTTAGTTTCGACATTCTCTAAAAGCCTTTCATTTGGAGCAATTTCAAAGTACTCATCTAAAAGATATACTCTTTGGTTATTTTGTTTATCTATGTAATATCTTCTTTTAAAATCTATTTCTCCGAATATGGTTACTATTTTTCTATTATCTTTTTCTAACGATTCAAATTGCTTTTTTCTTTCTTTTATTTTAAAGATAATATCTTCTGCATATTCTAAAGAAAACTTTGTTAAATCATAGCCTAATTGCATTAATTTATCCATTAAATTATCAGTAAAATTACTTAATCCTCCTGTTTCCATTGAACTTTTTAAAAATTCGGTCATTAAACTAATGACTTTTTCTTCGAAATCGTGTAAAATATTTTCCATAAGATACCCCTTTCAATTGGTTAATTTTTGTTACAAAATTATTTTAACACAATTTTGATTGGGTATCTTATTGTTTTATCTTTTTATTTTCCCCGAATATATTTTACACTAACTGTTAAATTTTTCTTTTTTATTATATAGAAGCCATTATTTCATAATACAAAATTTTTTCTAATGGCATAGCAAACTTTCTAGTTAGAAGAAACGTGTGATTCTTCCTATACAATAACAAGAAATTGTGCCTGAGATTTTCTCTCAAGCACAATTTCATAGCTTTATTCCTCCCTAAATTTAAGTTACTGCTAACTAACCAAGCTGGTTAATAACACGTTCCTATTCTGTTCTTAATGCCTCTACAGGGTCTTTTTTACTTGCCATTTTAGATGGTATTAAGCCTGCTATCATAGTAAGTATCATACTAATAGCTACTAATACAATTCCTGCAATTGGTGGTAATGTTACTGCAACACCACTTACTCCTGAAAGTATCGCAATCAAACTATTAATTGGAATACATAGTAGCATTGTAATTCCTATTCCTAATGCTCCTGCAATAGCACCTACAATTAAAGTTTCTGCATTAAACACTCTAGAAATATCTCTTTTAGATGCTCCAATTGCTCTTAAAATTCCAATTTCTTTTGTTCTCTCTAGTACTGAAATATAGGTAATAATTCCTATCATTATAGAAGATACTATTAAAGAAATAGACACAAAAGCAATTAATACATAACTAATAACATCTATAATAACAGTTACAGAATTTAGCATAGCACCTATCATATCTGTATAAGTAATCACATTTTCTTCTTTTCCATCCTCTTTTTGTTTTGTATTGTAATTTTCTATACCATCTTGAATATTTTCTTTTGCCTCAAAATGTTTTGGATAAATATAAATTGCATTTGGCTCTTCTAAATCTGCTACTCCTAATTTTTGAAGATTATCTTCATAACTTGCTTTTGCATTTTCTGTATAGGTTTGCATTAATTTTGCAAGCTCTTCTTGACTCAAAGAGGCAAGTTTTGCTTTTTGTTCATTTGATAAATCATTAAAACTAAAACTTGCTTTGTCACTATCTTTTGGAAATGCTATTCCTGTAAATACATTCGTATCTTTCTTTTCTTTTTGCTCTTCTACAATCTCTGTTTCATTTATTTTATTAATTACATATTCATTTAATTCTTTGGTATAACCTATTCCGCCATCCATAGCTGTATTAACTGAGGCTTTATTTGGTCTTATAATTCCTACTACTTTTATGCTTTCTGCTTCATCTACTAACTTTTTCATGTATTCTTCATCTTCTGATTTATCTGCCCATACACCATTTTCCTTTTTGTAATAATCTGTATTTAAAATTAGTTTAAAAGACAGTTTTAGTATATCTTCATAAGTATATTCTTCTCTTTTAGTTTTTTCTACTTCTTTTCCATCTTGTATATCTTCCATTTTATCTTTTAATTCTTCTTGGTTTTTTAGTCCTAAAGAATAAAGGGTGTAATCACTAATTTCATTATTTTCACTTACAATTAATACTACTTCATTATATGCCTCTGGCCATTTTCCGCTTAACATATCATATTGGGATTTCAATAACTCTTTATTATCTAGCATTTCTTGCCATACATCATTTGACCCCATCATGCCTACCCCCATATGTGATGACATTTCTTCCATTCCTACTGCTTTTAATATTTGTGTTGGATTTACTTGCAATACACCATCTTCTGTATCTTCAGAATATAAATTAATATTTAAATTATATACATATTGAATAGCATTTGCATTTTTACGAATTTCATTTTCTGCATCATCTAAGTACTTTTTAAATTCTTTTAAATTGTTCTTCTCAACTTTACTTGACATAGTATTTAATAAGTCTCCAACAATTTCTTTAGAATAAATTTTCCCTTCTTCTACCTCTACTTCCTCTGTCATAGCACCCATTAAAGTAGTCATCATACTAGACATATCTACTGTTGACTCTTGCAGAGTAATTGGATAAGAAGATAAGGTGTCTTCTTGTACTTTATCAATATAGTTTTGTACCCCATTTGAAATAGATAGAATAAGAGCTATTCCTATAATTCCAATACTTCCTGCAAAAGAGGTTAAAAAGGTTCTTCCTTTTTTGGTAAGTAGGTTATTTAAGCTAAGTCTTAAGGCAGTTAGAAATTTCATGTTGGTTCTTCTTTTAACTGTATTTTCTACTGTTTTTTCTTGCTTTTTTTGATAAGCATTTGTATCTTCTATTACTTTTCCATCAAGCACTTTAATAATTCTAGAAGAATACTTTTGTGCTAATTCTGGGTTATGTGTTACCATAATAATTAATTTGTCTTTAGAAATGCTTTTTAAGATTTCCATAATTTGATTACTGGTAACTGTATCTAATGCTCCTGTGGGTTCATCTGCCAAAATAATATCTGGATTATTGACTAATGCTCTTGCAATAGCTACTCTTTGCATTTGCCCGCCAGACATTTGATTTGGTTTTTTAGCAATTTGGTCACCTAGCCCCACATCTTCTAATGCTTTAATAGCTCTTTTTCTTCTTTCTGCTTTTGAAACTCCTGAAAGAGTTAGTGCTAATTCCACATTAGATAATACAGTTTGATGTGGTATTAAATTATAATTTTGAAATACAAATCCTACTGAGTAATTACGATAAGCATCCCAGTCTTTACTTTTAAACTCTTTTGTAGACTTTCCATTAATAATCAAATCTCCGAGAGGTATATCTATCTAGTCCCCCAATAATATTTAAAAGTGTGGTTTTCCCACACCCACTTGGTCCTAATATAGATACAAATTCACTTTTTCGAAACTCTATATTAATTCCTTTTAGTGCCTGAACTTCATTTTCTCCTGAAAGATAATTTTTAGTGATATTTTTTAGTTCTAACATTGTTTCCTCACTTTCTGTCATAAATTTTATGTTGTATCTTTTTAAATATTCTAAAGTTAAAATAACTCTTTTACATTTTTCATAAAAATGATATCTTCTATAATATCAATAATAGCATACGCTACCATAATAATTCCTACTGTCATTACAATAGTTCCTGCATTTAAAATAATGTATAATCCACCTATGAACATAATAATGGCAAGTCCTAAACAATATGGCCATGCCTTTATTCCAGCAGTTCTTAATTTTAAAGATGAACTAACTCTAATAAGTGCTGTATAAATAATCCATATGCCTATAATAATTCTTAAAATAGAGGCAATTGTTCCACTATATACAATTGTAACAATTCCAATAACTACTGCCATTAGTCCATAAACTAGTTCATGATTATATAAGTCATATTTTCCTTTTGATTTTACATAATTAAAGGTTTTAAACACACCTACTACAATAAATATAGCACCTAAAATATAAGAAATCCATTTAATAATTCCTTCTGGATTCCAAATAAGTACCATTCCTAGTACTGCAAATATGATTGCCTCTAAAATAGCAATCCAACCACTCTTTTTAAATATTTTTTCTATTAATTCCATGGCTTGTCCCCTTTCTTTTTGCTAGTATTATATACTTTTATTGTGAACTTTTTGTGAATTTTTTCTTATTTATTTTTAAATATTTTTATTTTTTATTGACTTCAGCTTAATCTATTTATAAAATAGTGTAAGTAAAACAAAGGAGAAATAAAAAACATGGAATTAGAAAAAGCATACAACTCTATTCAGGTAACTCCTGAAGAAATTAACTCTATTAAAAAATATTTAGGATTTCAGCATACAAGTATGAATATTTTAAGTGACTTAGAACCTACTGCTTACCAACACTTGCAAGATGCTGGGTGGCTTCTTCCTGAAAATAAAGAAGATATATCTACCTATATTCAAGATTTTGTTAATGTTTATAGTGCAATGTATAAAGAATCTTATGGAAAAAAACTCCACCAAGAAGTTATTAGAGGTACTAGTAATAAACAGGCTAGTAATATTCTTTCTTCTATTCCTCAAATGCTTTCTACTTCTACTAATATGAATACTGCAAAAACTTTTTGTGAATATAATGATGCTGCTTTAATTCGTTTTAAAGTAGGTAACAATGTTCCTTTTTTAGAGGCTGAAAACTATAGAAGCGAGCATTGTGCAGTTGAAGATGAAATTATTTTAGCACCTTTTTGCAGAGTAGTTCGAAATGAATGTTATAGTCCTCGTGGTGAATACACTTGTTATTATATAGATCTTGAAAAACCTAGTTTAGAAGAAAAATCTCCTGAAGAACTTACTACTTTATTTGAACAAGTTACTTCTGATTTTGCACAAAACATAGCAGATATAAAAGAATACTTACATTTACAAGATCATATTGATTATTTAGATAGGCAATCTTCACGATATACAGATTCTAAAGACAGAAAATGTATTTTAGAGGAGAGAAAATCAAGTTTTGAAAAAGGTGTTGAATTAGCTAACAAAACTCGTAATTTTAAGACAAAATTACAAACTTTATTACGTGGCTTATGTAGGCAAAAAGAGTTAGAATTTAATAAAGCAAAAGAAGTAGTTAATGCAGATAAAAAAAGAAAACAAGAAGCTCAAGAAAAAAAGAGAGCAGAAGAACAAGCAAGATTAGAAGCTGAGCAAAAAGAGGCTACTAGAAAATCCTTGATTTCTGAGCTTTCTGCTAAGATAACTGCTACACCTGACAACATTAGTCTAATACAAACTACTGCTCCTGAAGTTTATCAAAATTTATTATTTGATATTACTACTTGTCAAAGCTTTGCTAAAAAATTGGGAATTGACTATAACCCTTCTGTTCCTACACGTAGTCTTTCTGATAGCATTACTGCTATTCAAGATAATTTGGCTGCTATCCAAAATAAATTGCAAACTGTACAGATACCAGATAATATTTCTTTAGAAGATATTACAAAATTATCTCAAGATTTTACTCCTATGTTAGATGGTGTCAGTTTAGGAGCTGAATTTGCTAAAGATTTGCCTAATTTTGCATCTAGTTATCGTAAGCAAGCTGAATTTGATATTAAAAGTCAATTATACATCAAAGTTCAAACTGCTATTCAAAATGCACAAATTGCAAAATACAAAAACCAACGAAGTGAACTACAAAGTGCAAAACCTGGTCTTTTTGATAAGCTTACTGGAAAAGACAGATTAAAAGAGCAACAACTTCGAAATTTGGATTTAAAAATACGATTATTACAAAATACTACTCCTAGTGAACAACCAACATATAGTGTTAGAGATATGCTTGCAGATATCTATGCTTGTACCACTGTTCAGTTTGATAAAGTTCTTCCACCAGAACTTGGCAACTTGTATGAATTAATTAAATCAAATTTTAAAGATACAGAAAAACGGCGAGTTTTCTGACAAATATATTTATAGTTTAGCTCAACCTAAATTTCAAAACTATAGTGAACATGTTAATTTACCAGCTGTTATTAATAAATCTCCAAGGTTATTTGGTAAAACACAGTCGCAAATTGAAGCTTTAGATTTTGAAAATGAGCAATTACAAAGCAAAGTTTTACAAGCTACTAGAACTAAAAGTAGCATAGCCCATCCTGCTTTAACCTCTTCTGATGCTTTAAGTTCTATTTCTACAAAATTAAAACAGATTATTTCTGTAACTAAAGATAAATCAAAACAAAAAAATGAAAGAAATAAAGAAGACACTTTAGAACTTTGGGGACAATAGAAAAATGCGAAAGTAAAAATGATTTTTTACTTTCGCATTTTTAATGTTGAAACCTACAAACTTTATAGTTCGCAAGTTGTTATAATTTGGTGCGTCATAGAGGAATCGAACCTCCGACCATCAGATTAAGAGTCTGCTGCTCTACCAACTGAGCTAATGACGCATTTACACTTATAATAGCTGTTTTTACAACAATACTATTATAAGTCGCATTCCCTATTTTTGTCAATAGTTTTTTATGGAATTTAAGCTATTAGCAAGCTTAGCAAATTGTTCTATGCTTAAATCTTCTCCTCTTACATTTTCCGTTAATTCCATTTTTATTAGTATTTGTTTTAATATTTCTTTGCTTGCAATAGAACTATTAGAAAGACCATTTAACAATGTTTTTCTTCTTTGCATAAAACTTGCTTTTATAATTTTAAAAAATAGTTGTTCATTTTCAAGCTCTACAGGTGGCTTTTCTCTAATATTTAATTTAATTACTTTTGATTCTACTTGTGGCTCTGGAATAAAAGATTTACTTGGTACTTTTAATATTTCTTCAGGCTCACAATAGTAATAAACACAATAAGTAATCGCTCCTGTATTTTTCTGTCCTGGTAATTCTATTAATCTATCTGCCACTTCTTTTTGAACCATAACAGTAATACTAATTGCAGGTACTTTATCTTCTAACAATTTCATTACAATTGGAGTTGTAATGTAATATGGTAAATTTGCCACAATTTTAACTTGTTCTTTTTTTGCATTTTGTTCTTCTAATAATTTATCAAAATTTATTTTTAGAACATCCTCATTTAATACTATTAAATTATCATAAAGTGCAAATCTATCTTTTAAAATTTCTATCATTCTGCTATCTAATTCTATTGCAATCACCTTTTTTGCCTTTTGTAATAATTTTTGTGTTAATGTTCCAAGCCCTGGTCCAATCTCAATTACAATATCATCTTCTTCAATTTGAGAGGCAGCTACAATACTTTCTACTACTTGTTCTTCTATTAAAAAGTTTTGCCCTAAATTTTTATTTGCACTTATATGATATTTTTGCATTAGATATTTAGTTTCTTCTTTTAAGTTCATTGTTTTTCCTTCTTTTTATTCTGTTGTCGTTTGATTATTTGGTGTAGATGGTTCTGGGTCAGTTACTACTGGTTTTTGTGCTACTTTTTTAGTACCTCTTCTTACAATTTTTTCTTTTGCATTATAGGTATCTTTTGAAAGTAAAGTTTGTGATACTACTTTTCCATTTAATTTCAAAATTTTATATCCTTCACTTCTACATCCATTTACGCCAGTTTGTTCTACCACTTCTTTTCCTTCTGGTAAAGTTGGGTCATTTTTATAAGTTGTTTTATAATTGATATATGATGTTACCTTTGATTGAAGTACTACTTCATATTCAGTTTCTTCTTTTATACCATAAATACTTACTTTACAAACTCCATTACTTGAATTTGCTACTATTTTAATTGGATATTGCCTTGTATTTTTAAAACAAAAATCCAAACTTCCATAATACACTGTTGCATCACGACTTGCTGCCACATAACCTGTTAAAAACATATGATTACTTCTTTCTGTAATCTCTAGGTTAGCAAGCAAAGCTGTATTATATAAAG
Organism: uncultured Clostridium sp.; assembly: GCA_947073285.1. Classification (GTDB taxonomy): domain Bacteria; phylum Bacillota; class Clostridia; order TANB77; family CAG-508; genus CAG-273. Next base: position 7,839 of record CAMTJT010000029.1, read on the forward strand.
TACTAGATACCTGGCAAGTTCCGCCTCCTACATCTGGCACTACTTTTCCACCAATATAAGCTGTTCCTTCTTTATAACCTGCCTCTATTGTTCTTTTTCCTACTACTGTGTTGTATGAAAATTTTTCTCCTGGTAAAATAACAGTTCCATTCATTTTTTTAGAAGAAAGTTCTATGTTCGTACTTCTATTTCTGTTGCTTGAATCATATATGGTAGAAAAAGAGGCAAGTAAGTCTGGAAACGCTTCTTCTCCTAGGTCGTTAATTGTTTTTTTAGCTACTGTTATTTTTAATGGAATTGTATACTCTTCTTTATCTTCTTGAATAATACTTTTAGCTTCTTCCATAGAAATTCCAAAGTCTACCCCATTAACATGTGGATGTACCTCTGTTTTATTATCTTTCTTTTCTACATAAGCATCTTTTGGTTCTTTATAAATCTCCTCACGTATTTTTTCTAAATTGATTGGGTCAGGTTCTTTATAACTAACAGGAATTTCAATTACTTGGTAGCTTTCATGGATATTACTGATTTGTTCATATATTTTATTTTTTAGTTCTTCTCCTTTAATGACATAGCCTGCTTTTCCTTTTACAATATTAAGTTCTTCATCTTCTACATAATAGCTATTTTCTACTACTCTGTCTTCCATTTTAGCACTTGCATCTGTAATAGTAGTATTTAAAAGTTCTTCATCTAAATACAACATTGGTTTAATTTCTTTTGAAAAGATTTTTGTCCATAAAATCGTATAATTGTCTACAATAATATTGCCACTTCTTCCAATGTTATAAGCCTCTGCTACTGATGTTTCTATATTAAATTTACTATTAAAGGTATTAGCTGTTACACTAATTTCTGTTTCATTTCTTTTTAAAATTAAATTGTTGTTTTCGTCATGAAATCTACTATTAATAGCATCTTCAATTTGTCCTTGAGCTTCTTCTGCTGTTAAGCCTCCTACATCTATTCCTAAAATAGTAATTCCTTTTAACAATTTTTCATTTCCTATATTCATTAAAGAAAACACTGTTGATACTAGTAATAATAAAAAGATAAAAATAGCAATACCTATAATCATTAATTTTTTCTTACTTTTTTTAGACTCACTTTTTACAAAATAGGTAGTATCTTTTTTCTCATCTTGCTTATCTTCTTTTGCCTCTTCTATTTTTATTTCTTTTCTTATCTCTTCTTTTACTTGCTCTATATCTAGCTTTTCTTCTACCTGCTCTATTTTAGGTTCAACCTCCTCTTCTTGCTCTACCTTTTTTATACTTTGGTTTTCAGCTGAATCTTCTTTACTTTTGTGCTGTACTGTTTCTATTTTAGGCTCAATCTCTTCTTTTTTTGTTTCTCTTCTACTTTCTATTTCAGGCTCTACTTCTTCTCCTGACTGTATTTGCTGTTCTATTTCTTCTATTTGATTTTGCTTACTTTCTTCATCTGGTTTAACTATCTCTTTTGACTCTGTTTGAGTTATTTCTTGTTGGTTAGCCTTCTCTTCTGAGCATATTTGAATTATTCCTTGCTCCTTTTCTATCGATTGTTCTTGTTCTCTTTTTTCTTCTGGTATGGCAGTTTCTTCTTGTTTCAACTCTTTTTCTTCTGTAGCTTGTATTAAATTTTCTTCCTTTTGATTTTCTTTTTTATCCATACTCTTCCCCTCTATACAATATATACTTTTGTATGAAATAATATTACCATACATCTTTAAGTTTTACAATAAAAAAGAAGGGGTTTTTGTCATAATTTATATTTTTTTACCATTTTTACTAGACAAGTTTTGCTTTTTTTAATATAATGTGAATAGAAAATTTTGGAAAGAGGAGTATCGTTATGCTAGGTGAAATGATTTCATATATTCGTAAAGAACATAAGTTAACAAAAGCTGCCATTGCTAGAGGTGCTAAAATTAATACTGGTCATTTAACTCATATCGAAAAAGGAGAACGAAATCCTAGTCACAAAGTCTTAAGAAATATGTGTAAAACTATGGGAATCCCTTACCGTCCTTTAATGTATACCTATGATAAAGAACTTACTGAAGAACATCATTCTTACAAAGTAGAATCACACATTCCTTATAGTAAAATTCCTACATTTGACCTATTAGGTACATTAATTGATTGCCCTCCTAATATTCCAGGTGCTTCTATCGCAGTTAAAATTAATGATACTGCCATGGAACCAAAATTAAAAAAAGATTCTTATGTGTATGTAGAATTTAACACACCTTTAGATAACAGAGATTTAGGGCTATTTTATTGCCAAAATCAAATGCTTATTCGTAGATTTATTGTTAGAAAAGATGGGGTAGTTTTAAGAGCAGAAGATAAAGGAATACCTGATATCTGCCTAAATCCTAAGGACGAATTTTACATTGTTGGAAAAGTACATATATAATTTTAATATTTTTGTCAAAAATACTTGAATTATAAAATATTTAATATTATAATATCAAAATAGATAAACAAGAGATAAATAGGAGATTTTTAAATGGAATTAGTAAAAAATATTTTCTTTAATACCGATAAGTTAGTAGAAAACTCTACTGTTAAAGTTTCATATACTGGAAAACTTTTCCAAGATGGTGCAGAACACGTTTTGCTTCATTATGGTTTTGGCTTAAACTGGGAAAATTTAAATGAAATTGAAATGGAAAAAACAGAGCTTGGTTTTCAAGCAGAATTAGAGCTTGCAACTTTTGATACTCTAAATTTCTGTTTTAAAAGTAGTACTAATGAGTGGGACAATAATAATGGTGAAAACTATATTTTTCCTATCGAAAAGGTAGAACTTGCTTTAGTTCCACAAGAAAATATTTCATTAGCTGCTCCTAGAAAATTAAGAAAATCTTACATTTGGAGTAAAAAAATTCGTTTAGCAGTATATAAGATTATTACTTATTTACCTAAACTTATTTCTGGTAACTATAAAAGAAAAATTACAAACGAATAATCACTTAATTACTAACAATTAATCATTGACAGTAATTAATATTAATAAATATTGTTCACAAAATGTTTTCATATAATTTATTTAAAAGGTTCTTTTTATAAGAATCTTTTTTATTTATAAAAAACCTTTTTACTAAAAATAGAGGATGTCTTAAATAGGAGCCCTCTTTACTTTAATATAAGAAACCTAACCTTGTTGTATAGGAAAAATAAAAACTCCAGAAAACTCTGGAATTTATTGGTATTTCAAAATATAATATTTTAGACTTAAACACTTTCTATATATACCATCCGCCATTAATAGAAATTACTTGTCCTGTGGTATAATTATCTTCTATTAACCATTTAACACATTTAGCAATATCTTCTACCTTCCCTATTTCATTTAATGGAATCTCTTTTTTTAGTTCTTCCCACTCTTCTTTTGTAACTCCTTTATTTATTGGCGTATCTATTGCACCAGGTGCTATACTATTTACTCTAATATTAGATAATCCCAGTTCTTTTGCTAAAGCTTTTGTCATTCCGTCTATTCCTGCCTTTGCCACACTATAATGCACTTCACAAGCCCCTCCTGTTACTCCCCAAATAGAAGATATATTAATAATGCATCCTTTTTTGTTATGTAGCATTGTTGGCAATGTTTCTTGTGTACAATAAAATACTGAGTTCAAATTGTTTTGTATCATTTTATTCCAATCTTCATCTGTAATATCTGTAAATAGTTTTGTCTGTGCTATTCCTGCATTGTTGATTAAAACATCTATTGTACCATATTTTTCTAAAGTAAATTCTACTAACTTTTTTACTTCTTCTCTTCTAGAAACATCTGCTTTAAATATCTCTATTTGTTTTTTCTTTTGTTCTAATTCTGTTTTTATCTGTTTTGCCTCTGTTTCTGAATGGTTGTAATTTAATACTACCTGATGTCCTTGTTTTGCTAATTGTCTTACTATTTCAGCTCCTATTCCCTTTGAACCACCAGTTACAATTATAGTTTTACACATTATATTTTTTTCTTTGTTTTCTTCCATGGCTTACCTTCTTTCAAAAAGCAAAGAACTAGACAAGTTCTAAAACAAGTCTAGTTCTAAGTACTGGAGCCACTTATCTGATTCGAACAGATGACCTACTGATTACAAGTCAGTTGCTCTACCAGCTGAGCTAAAGTGGCATATCTGGTGACCCCGACGGGAATCGAACCCATGTCTCCGCCGTGAAAGGGCGATGTCTTAACCGCTTGACCACGGGGCCATAAAAAACTTGGCTAGGATTTAAGTAGTTCGGCTCAAATCCTAGTATGGTGAGCCATCGCGGACTCGAACCGCGGACAACTTGATTAAAAGTCAAGTGCTCTACCACCTGAGCTAATGACCCAAGTTTCAAGCTTGTAACTCATCACTGAGCTAACACAAGCTTAATTTTAAACTATTTTATCTAATTTGTCAATACATTTTATGATTTTTTACGAACTTTTTTATGATTTTTTACAAACTTCTTGTAATAATCCCTATTTTTTATAATAAAGCCCCTGTCATATATAATTTTTATGCTTTCTATTTATCAAAAATTTCTCTTAAGCATTTAATTTTTTTAATAACTCATCTACATCAATATCATGAACTTCACAAGCCTCTTCAATTGTTTCTGCTTGTGATGCTGGACAACCTAAACAATGCATACCAGCTTCTAATAAAATATCTGCCTTATCTGGTGCTTTTTCTAATAATTCTCCAATTGTCATATCAGCTTTTATCTCCATAAAATAAGCCTCCTTCCTAAACTTTGTTTTTTATTTTAACACATTTTTTCCAAAAAGTATAGACAAACTATAAATTTTGTTGTATTATAATGCACATCGAATGGAGTGATGCAAAATCAAATTAATTGATTACTTTTTTATCCTTCTTATTATAAATTCTTTTATCTTTTTTTATTCACTATATACTTTTTTCGATATGAAACTATTCCATAATTTGCAAGGAGCAAAATTAAAAATGAAAACAACTCAGCCCAAAAACAGGAGGTGATTTTTTATAAAACGTATTTTCTTTACTTTGTTTGTCATGTCTGTACTTTGCTTTTTAGGTTATCTTATCTTTTCTCCTCTTTACACAACTAATTCTATTATAGTAGATTATGGTCTACACACTTTTGATATTTGCACTGAACAACCTATCATTTGGAAATATTGCAAAATCTGGTTTTGTTTTACTTATCTCTTTTCTTCTTTTTTCATTGCTAATTTATTATTTCACATTTTTCATTCTTTATTCCAGTTTCAAATTTTTCCTCATAAAAAATTAAAAAAAAGAAAGAAAACCTCTCCCCAATACTCTTTTATTAATTTAGTTTCACAAGCTCCGTTGCAACTATTAATTGGAGAAAACAAACAAACCCACGAACTTCTTTATTTACCTGAAAAAAGTTTATATCAAAATATTTTAATTACAGGAACAATTGGAACTGGAAAAACCAGTAGTGCCATGTACCCATTTACAAAACAGTTAATAGAATATAGCCATGATGATAAAGCCAAAAAACTGGGTATGTTAATTTTAGATGTAAAAGGAAATTATTATAGAAAAGTATTAGAATTTGCCTGTGCTTGTAATAGGCAAGAAGATGTTATTGTTATTGAATTAAATGGAAAATATAAATATAATCCTTTAGATAAGCCTCATTTAAAACCATCTATTTTAGCTAATCGCCTAAAAACTATTTTACTACTGTTTTCTCCTAATAATTCAGAGTCTTACTGGTTAGATGAATCTGCTAAAGTTTTAGAAGAATGTATTAAACTTTGTAGACTTTATAATGATGGATATGTTACTTTTGAAGAATTGCATAAATTAGTCACTTTGCCTAATTATTATTTAGAAAAAATAGATATCTTACGTGAAAACTTTCTTCAAAACAAATTAACACAAATTCAAATATATGATTTGCTTTCTTCTCTAACCTTTTTTCAAAAAGAATTTCTCAGCTTAGACCAAAGAACACTTTCTATTTTAAAATCTGAAATTACACGTATCACCAACTGCTTTATTTCAGACTATGAAGTTCTTAAAACTTTTAACCCCTCTAAATCTGAATTAAACTTTTTTGGTTTTGAAGAAGTATTAGAAAAAGGTAAAATTGTAGTTCTAAACATGAATATCAATGAATATTCCAATTTATCTAAAATCATTGCAACTTATTTAAAATTAGATTTTCAAACTGATGTTATGACAAGGCTTAGTAAATATTCTGACCATTGTTTTCGTAGTTGCTGTTTTATATCAGATGAATATGCCGAATACTGTACTACAACAGATGCCAACTTTTTTGCCCAAAGTAGAGAAGCAAAGTGTATTAATATTGTTGCCACCCAAAGTTACACATCTTTACTAAATACACTTCACGATCAATCAGCAGTTAATGTTATTATTCAAAATTTAATTAATAAACTTTGGTTTCGTAGTGATGACATCTTTACAATTGAAACTGCACAAAAGCAAATTGGAAAAGAAGATAAAGAAAAAATTTCAAAAGGATTTTCTGAAAATGCAAAAGAAACCGTTTTTAATTACTTTACCAACTCTTTTAATTCTAAAAATTCTAGTATTTCTGAAACATTTAGCACTTACCTTCATTCTGATTTTATTTATGATACTAATTATTTTACACAATCCCTTCAAAATTTTTGTTGTTTAAGTTTTCTATCAAATGGTGAAAAAATTATTCCTCCACAAGAAATTAAATTATTTCCCTATTTTAAATCTTAATTTATACCTTCGTTTATATTTATTACTTTTAATTAATATTTTTATCTTATTCATTTTTATAATATTCATAATATAACTAATTTTAATTCCTATAACCTATGATTAAGCTATCTTATTTATTATCTTTCCTATTTCTATACTTATCAATTTATTATAAAAAAAGGAGTGTTGTTATGATACACAAAATTTCTCAAAAATTATTGATTAAAAAATCTTATTTAAAAATTCTATTTTTATTATTATTTATTTTATTTATTTTTTCTGTTCCTGTACATGCTAGTATTTTTAATGGTAATCCCGAAATTGTAGATAAATTAAATTCTGCTTTTGAAAAAATTGAAGACTGGATGTTAAAATTAGCAACTCCTGCTGCAGCTGTTGCAGTAGCAGTTGGCATTTTCATGAAAAAATTTAGTTTTGGTGATGAAGAACGTATTAGAATAGCCAAAAAATTAATACGTGGTAGTTTATTTTCCTATGCTTTTATTTTAGTGTTAGATTTAATACTATCTGCTATTCAAACTTTATTAAAATAATATTAAATATTATAACTTCTCTATATATAAATAATTTATTACAGTAATATTTACGAAATAATTTTTTCTCATTATTTATTAAAATAAATATACAAAATTAATTATCTTATTTTTGATTTTTAATTATTTTCTATTTTTATATAAAAAAACAGGAGGTGATGTTTTGGAAAACTCTTCTTTAACTAATACTATCATTCAAACAATTAATTCTATTTTTCAAACCTTGTTTTCTTCTATTGATAATAGTGTTTATCAAGTATTAGACGAATTAACTTTTATTCATTCTAATATTCTAAATAATTCTTTATTTGAAAAACTATTTGGTACTAATACCTCTAATGGTCTCTTATTAGTTGCTAATGCTTTACTTTTCGGTTTTAGTTTATACTACGCTATTCGTCTTATTTATTCTTATTATATGAATTTGCAAATTGAAAGACCTTACCAATTTATTTTTAAGCTTTTAATTTTTGGTATTGTTATGAATTGCTCGTATTTTCTTTGTAAACAATTTTTAGAATTGAATGGCTTTATTTCTGATGCAATTAGAAGTGTTGGCTTCCATGTATTAGGTCATGAAATTTCTTTTTCAGAATTAATTCGAGAATTAAATAGTATTATTTCTATTGGAGAAACAGATTTCACCATTTTTTCTTTTGACGGATTAATAAAAAGTTTTATCTCTATAGGCTTATTTAATTTAATATTTTCTTATGCACTCCGTTTCGTTCTAATTAAAATATTTATTTTATTAACACCTTTTGCTATTTTAAGTTTAATTAATCAATCTACCTCTTGGCTTTTTAAAACTTGGTTTAGAACTATTTTATCTTTATTATTACAACAATCATTTATTGCCATTATTTTATTAATTATTTTTTCTTTTCCTTATCAAAGTAATAATATTCTTTCTAAGTTAATGTATATTGGCGGAATTTATGCTCTCATTCGTGCAAATTCTTATATGAGAAGTTTAATTGGTGGAATTTCTACTGATGTTTCTAATAATATACAATTAGGTAGCAATTTACTGAAAAATAGTTAATGTTTTTCTATTTTAATAAATTTATATATTATTTATTTTATACAAAATTATTTTTATTTATCTATTTTAGAAAGGATTTCCACTATGAAATTTATTTTTCCTCAAAATTATCGTTTTAAAAATAAATTATTTGGAATTATTGATTATTCTTCTCTTATTTTAAATATTATTTGGGATATTTTTATTTATTTTTTTATTAATTTAATTTTTAAAAGTTTAAATATAAAAATATTTCTTTTTATTATTTTTTGTTTACCAATTTTATTATTTAGTATTATTGGTTTTAATCATGAAAATATCATTTACATTTTTACTTATATTTTAAAATATGTAAAAAAACAAAAATTGTATTTTTATCATAAAAAATATTTTTGATAATGAAAAATAATAACTATTTTTTTAATTAAATTATTACAATTTTTTTACAAGTTATTCATTCGTTTTTTAGGTGTTTTTGGCTTACATTATTTTCCATTTTATTGTTGGTACATTTGTTTTTTACTTTATTCTATGCTATTACTATCCTTTTTGTCAACATTATTTACAATCTACTTTTTGCATTTACTTCACATTAAATCTATACTTTTAAATCAATTTGCTTTTCGTTTTTGTTGTTCTATTATGTATACTATTATCTTGTTTTTTATCTTATCTCTAATTTTTCATCTAAGCTTTTATTCCGATGTACTTTCCGCTTTTTCTTTTAGCTATTTTTTATCTTAAAAGTAATGTATTTTTTATTGGACTTTTATCTTATTACGCTTCCTTTTCTAGGCTACCTTCTCTTTTTCCTATTAGTCTTTATACTTTTTGACAACTTTTTTATCTATTTTATTTATTGTCATTTTCATTCTAATATATTTTATCTCCCTTTTTATTTTATGCCAATATTTTTAAAAATTTTGAACATAATAATAGCATCTATCAACACTAGTTGATGTAATTTTTTAATGCCTTAATATTGTTTAAAAAAATAATTATCCCCACATAGCTAAAGTCTAAAAAAGAAAGTAGAAATCAAAGTTGATTTGAATCTACTTTCTTTTTCCCTCTTCACAAGCTGGTAAATTACTCTAAAGTTATTGCAAGTCATGGCGTATAAATTCGCCATGAAAAGCTTGTAAAAAACTTTTCATGTTCCCTTTTTATTCACTTCTTTCCCCTTTTTAATTTTACACTATTAGGGGTACAGGGTTACAAATATA
>CAMTJT010000030.1 GCA_947073285.1 uncultured Clostridium sp.
AGCAATAGAAATAAAAGGAAGTTTAGATGGGAAGCAAATAGAAAAATATGTATTACATCCAGCATTTCAAAAATTTGAAACAGATGAGTTAACTGTGGCAAATGGAGGCTGGAAAGAAGAACTAAGTGGAATCTGGGTAGCAAAGTTTGAGGCAAGTAGAAATAATGCAACAGCAAGTAGTGTAGGAAGTGGAAATACGATAAAGATACAGCCAGGAGTACAAAGTTGGAGAGAGATAACAGTAAGTGATATATTCACAAATTGTAAAAACTATAACAGTGTATTAAATAGCCATATGATGAAAAATAGTGAATGGGGAGCATGCGCCTATTTAAGTAAAAGTATTTATGGAATCAATGGAGAGATATGGATAAATCCAAATAATAAATATATAACAGGGCAAGCAGGAAGCAGTGTAAGTGCATTAGAAACAACTTCAACAAATGCATATCAAACAACAAATGGACAAAAAGCAAGTACAACAGGAAATGTGTATGGAATCTATGATATGAGTGGAGGAGCATATGAGTATGTAGCAGCTTATGTAAATAATGGAGATAGTACTTTAAGAAATAATGGAGCAAGTCTAGTGAATAGTAGTGGATATTTAAAACAAGTGTATACTGGTGTAAGTTACAATGATGGTCAGAGGTGTTATGAAGCAAGCAAAGGACGTTATGGAGACGCAGTGTACGAAACGTCAAATTCAGGTAAAAGTTCATATTCTTGGTACAAAGGCAACTCAATATTCCCTTGCGATGCAAGTCCGTTCTTCATTAACGGAGGCAACTGCGATGTTCGTTCGGCTGCTGGGGCATTTTCTTTCAATGGTCGCAGTGGCCATGCTTACATCTTTGCGGGTTTCCGCCCTGTCCTTGCTCCGTGATGGAAGATGTTACTTTTATAGTCTAGTGTGGTTAGGTTGAGAGTGTCGTGGGAGTGCCACGAATTTTGCGTAAAGTAGAATGAAAGTCACGAAATTGTAATAAAACAGTAACCTTTTTCATGTCTTTACCCTGAAAAATATAGAAAACACCTTTACAAAACAAAAAGAAAAATGATATGATTATAATATGATAGATTTAAAAAAAACACCCATTTTGGTGATTTCTTTTAAATCTATTTTAATTTGTAGTAAAATTGCTAAGATATGGTAAATAAAACTGTAGATTTTTATACAATTTGCACAAGAACAAATTTAAAAAGAATCAAAAAAGGTTTATGGGTAACCTTTTAAAAACCTAAATATATAATGCAAGGAAGAAAGCAATGAACAAAAAATATATTTTTGTAACAGGTGGAGTAGTATCAGGACTAGGAAAAGGAATAACAGCAGCCTCATTAGGGAGGTTACTTAAAAATAGAGGGTATAAGGTAGCAAATCAAAAATTTGATCCATATTTAAATGTAGACCCAGGTACTATGAGCCCTTATGAGCATGGAGAAGTATTTGTCACAGATGATGGAGCAGAAACAGATTTAGATTTAGGGCATTATGAGCGTTTTACAGACGAAAGCTTAACAAAATATTCGTCTGTAACAACAGGGCGTATCTATTCAGAAGTAATTGAAAGAGAAAGAAGAGGAGATTACCTTGGCAAAACTGTACAAGTAATTCCTCATATTACCAATGCTATTAAAGAAAAAGTATATAAATTTGAACATACAGATGTAGATATTGTTATAACAGAAATTGGTGGAACAGTAGGTGATATTGAAAGTCTTCCATTTTTAGAAGCAATTCGCCAAATTGGAATCGAAAAAGAACAAAACCAAGTAGTGTTTATTCATGTAACTTTGTTACCATATATTTATGGCTCAAATGAGTTGAAATCAAAACCAACACAGCATTCTGTAAAAGAATTACAATCGATTGGAATCAAACCAGATATCTTAGTATGTAGAGCAGAACAAGAAATAGACGAAAATGTAAAAAGCAAAATTGCTTTATTTTGTAATGTAAAAAAAGAAGATGTTATACAAAACAAAACAGTTTCCAATTTATATGAAGTACCACTTATGCTAGAACAAGAAGGATTAGCTTACAGAGTTTGTGAGAAATTAGGACTAGAAAATAAGCCTAACAATGCAAATTGGGAAAAAATGATGGAAACGATAAAAAGTATAAAAGAAAAGAAAGTAAAAATAGCAATTGTTGGAAAATATGTAAAATTAGAAGATTCATATTTATCTATTATTGAAAGCTTAAAACATGGAGGATTTGCTAACAAATGCATTGTAGAAATTGAATTAATAAATTCAGAAAAAGTAACCAAAGAAAATGTAAAAGAACTATTAGGTAATTGCCAAGGAATTATAGTACCAGGAGGTTTTGGAGGAAGAGGAATAGAAGGAAAAATAGAAACAATTAAATATGCAAGAGAAAACAAAATACCATTTCTAGGAATTTGTTTAGGAATGCAAATGGCAGTAATTGAATTTGCACGAAATGTTTTAGGGTATGAAGACGCTAACTCAGAAGAATTTGACGAAGATACTATGCACCCAGTTATTCACATTATGGAAGAGCAAATTGGCATTAATAAAAAAGGTGGTACTATGAGACTTCGGAACTTATCCATGTGTAGTACAACAAGGAAGTTTAGCTCAAAAAGTATATAAAAAGGAAAACATTGAAGAAAGGCATAGACATCGCTATGAATATAATAATGCTTATAAAAACCAAATGGAAGAAAAAGGATTAATAGTATCAGGTTTATCTCCAAATGGAAAATTAGTAGAAATTGTGGAATTAAAAAATCACCCATATTTTATAGCAGCACAATTCCACCCAGAGTTTAAATCAAGACCAGATAGACCACATCCACTTTTTGCTGGTTTAGTAAAGGCTAGTTTGTCACTTAGAGGCTGTTAATTTATGTGACAAAGAGCACTTTTCTTCTTTCGCAATTAGAACAAATATTGAAAAAATAAATTTAGTCAACAAATCTAAAATTTGTTGACTAAATTTGACTTTGTAGTATAATAATAAAAGAAGGAGGAACTTATATATGGAAAAATTAAAATTAAGTAAGAAAAAAATAAGAATGTCTAGTGTAAAACTTGAAAAAGTTTTTGAGAAGTTATATGCAACTTACATTATAAAAAAAGTTGAAAGAAGCTTAGAAGCAATAGAAAAAGGTGATGTATATACATTGGAAGAAATTAGAAAAGAGGTTGAAACATGGGAATAATTTTGACAGGACCATGTAAAGTCGATATTGAAAAGCTTAAGGTATATTGTAAAAATACTAGAAAACATAACTATGTTATTGAAATGTTAAATTATATAGAAACATTAAGTAGCATGCCACAGTTAGGTAAAAGAATTTTAGAAGTAAAGTATCATCAAGAATTGAGGCAATTAATATTTCGAGAACATAAAATTATTTATCAAGTAAAAGAAAATATTATATACATAGAGGCAGTTATACATAGTTCCATAAATCCAATCGATTTTTTAAATCAATTATTTTTATTTCGTAATTAAAATCAAAAAGTATAAAATTAAATAGTAATGAAATTTGATCTTTTAATAAAGAGTTTTTTGTGATGCCTATTTTTAGAAATATGAGATAAATGAGGAGTTTTAGTTATAAATGCAATTGTGAAAAGTATGTGAAAAATAAAAGTAGGTACTTGACAAGCAAATAAAATGGGTATAAAGTATTAGCAGTCATAAAAGAAGACTGCTAATTCAAAGACAAAAAATACTAAAAGAGTTAGAATTAGCATATAATAAAAAGAATTTACTTAAAAATAAGAAAGGAAGGAATGTTTATGTTAAAACCATTAGCAGACAGAATTATTGTAAAAATGTTAGAAAAAGAGGAAACAACTAAAAGTGGTCTTATTATCACAAGTAAATCAGAAGAAAAATCACAAATAGCCCAAGTATTAAGAGTAGGGACAGGAATTGATAGTGAAGGTAAAAAAATAGAAATATCTGTAAAAGAAGGCGATAAAGTAGTATTAAATCAATATGCAGGTACTAATATAAAATATGAAGGAGAAGAACTAATTATTGTTAAATATAGTGATATCTTAGCTGTTGTAGAAGAGAGTTAGTTAGTTGTACAAAGCTAAGTTACAGATAACTTATGCAACCGAATAAAATGAGGTTGTATACCTAGGAAGGGCTATACGAAGAGAGGTTAAGAGAATTATAGATTAATAAAATTAAAAAGAAAAACAAGGAGGAAATAAAGATGTCAAAAGAAATTAAATTTGGTGAAGAAGCTAGAAAAAGCTTATTAAATGGTGTAAACAAAATTGCAGATACTGTAAAAGTAACATTAGGGCCAAAAGGTAGAAATGTAGTATTAGACAAAAAATTTGGAGCACCACTAATTACGAATGATGGTGTTACTATTGCAAAAGAAATTGAATTAGATGATTCATTTGAAAATATGGGGGCACAAATAGTAAAAGAAGTTTCTATAAAAACAAATGATGTAGCAGGAGATGGAACAACAACAGCTATGGTATTAACACAAAACATGATACGTGAAGGTGTTAAAAATGTAGCAGCAGGTGGAGACCCAATGGCAATTAAAAGAGGAATGGATAAAGCAACTTCAGCTGCTATAGAAAGTTTAAAAGAAAACAGTGTCCAAATTAACGGAAAAGAAGACATTGCAAGAGTTGCGAGTATTTCTGCAGATAATAGTGAAGTAGGGGAACTTATTTCAAATGCAATGGAAAAAGTTTCAAAAGATGGTGTTATTACCATTGAAGAATCTAAAACATCACAAACAGAACTAAATATAGTAGAAGGAATGCAATTTAATAAAGGATATTTGTCACCATATATGGTAACAGACACAGAAAAAATGGAAGCCATTATCGATAATCCATATATTTTAATCACAGATAAAAAAATCAGTAATATTCAAGAAATATTACCATTACTAGAAAACTTAATGCAACAATCAGGTAAATTAGTAATTATATGTGATGATGTAGAAGGTGAAGCATTATCTACTCTAATTTTAAATAAATTAAGAGGTGTTATTAATGTAGTAGCAGTAAAAGCACCTGGGTATGGAGATAAGAGAAAAGCAATGCTAGAAGATATTGCTATTTTAACAGGTGGAGAAGTAATTACATCAGACTTAGGCTTAGAACTAAAAGATACAGCTATTGAACAATTAGGAAGAGCAAAACAAATTAAAGTACAAAAAGAAAATACAATTATTGTAGATGGTGCAGGCGAAAAAGCTAAAATAGATGCAAGAGTAGCTAATATAAAAGCACAAATTGCAGAAGAAAAAAGTGAATTTGAAAAAGAAAACCTACAAGAACGTTTAGCAAAAATTGCAGGAGGAGTTGCTGTAATTGCAGTAGGAGCTGCTACAGAAGTAGAAATGAAAGACAGAAAATTAAGAATAGAAGATGCATTATCTGCTACAAAAGCTGCTGTAGAAGAAGGAATTGTACCGGGTGGTGGAACAGCCTATATTGACATTATTCCAAATGTTACTAAAATAGTAGAAGGTTTACAAGGAGACGAAAAAATAGGTGGAAAAATTATCTTAAGAGCCTTAGAAGAACCAACAAGACAAATTGCTGTAAATGCAGGCTTAGAGCCATCTGTTATATTAGAAAAAGTAAAAAATAGTCCAGTAGGTGTAGGATTTAATGCAGCATCAGAAGAATATGTAGATATGAAAAAAGTTGGAATTGTAGATCCAACTAAAGTATCAAGAAGTGCACTTCAAAATGCGGTATCAATTGCCTCTATGATATTAACAACAGAAAGTATTGTAACAGATAAAAAAGAGCCAAAAGCTTGCTCATGTGGTCATGAAGATGTGGGAGCCGGAATGGAAGGAATGTATTAAAAGTTGAAAAAGAGGTAAAATGTTTGACTAGTAAATGAAGATGTCTTATAAAAGGTAGAGTATTTGTAAATAAACATGTTTTAAAAAGTAGTGGATTTGTAAAATGAAGAGGTCTTATAAAAGAGGCAGAGGGTTGTAATCTATATAAAAATGTGATATAGTTTATGCAGTTTCAAATTTTGTAAGAAATGGAGTGGAAAATATGCCTATTCCTAAAAATCGGCAAGTAAAAAATTCGCAAGATGTAGTATGTGTAATTACCTACGCAATTCATGTGCAAGAAAAGAGCTTTACCACTGATGATATCGTTCAAACAGTAGAAGAACTTCTCAAATTTTCTGTTTATGGAAAATGGGGAAAACATAGGAAAGAACTGGACTTGAAAAAGCGAGTCAAAGAAACGATAAGGTTGTATTATGATAATGACTGGGTAGAATACGATAAAAAAACAGATACATTTCGAAATCGACCAGTTCGTACCATAATTGGCATTTAGAAAACTCAAGTTTCAACTTATGTCTTAACTAAAGGCATTAACAGGCATTAACCCAAAAGAATTCTAAAAAGAGTTCTTTTGGGTTTTCTTTATCTTTGAGAATTATAGCTTATAATATGAGAAGAAAAAACTTATGTTAAAGTCATAAGTCGAAAGTGCAAAGAAGAAATAAAAGAACGTGAAGTAACCATTGTGGTACTTTTAATATTAGCAGGAATCACCATTCAATTAGTGCTAAGAGATGGAGGGATTTTTAACCAAGCACAAAAATCAAAAGAACAAGCTAGAATAGGAGAACTGCTAGATAAATTTAATGTATCAGAAGCTACAGTAGTTTTAGAAAAGTTAGGAAAGCCAAGCATAGAAGACTTTATTAACCAAGTACAAAATAAAGAAGGGTATGAATAGAGGCGGAAAAACAAGAAGAAGGCTATTACCAAGTAACAACAGAAGATGGCTATATATTTGATGTGTCCATTATAGAAGGAAGTAGTACAAATGATATTATAATTGAATATGTAGGAAAAGCAGATGGAGTAATAATAACAGCACGAATAAGTGGAAACAATGGTTGGTTAAAGCCAGGAGAAGCGAGTGTAATGGTAACAGGAAAAATTAAGACATATGGTGGAGGGACGATAGTAAATGTACTAGCAACAAGTAATGGAACTCCAATAGCAGATTTTCCAACAAATGGAGGAGAATATGTAATAGATAATATAAAAGCAGATACAACCATTGTAATAACAGCGATGGATAGTAACGGAAAGTCAAACACCAAAACAATACCAGTAATGATAAAAATAGATAATATACCACCAACAGTTCATAATGTTACAGCAATGGCAGAAGAATTGAAAATAAAGTTTAGTGCAACAGGGTATGACAATGAAAGCGGATTAAAACATTTTAGTTATACAATAAGCCCAGAAGAAGGATTACCAATAGATAAAGTTGCAGGAACATTTTTGCCAGGACAAGAAGTAGAAATAATATCGACAACTGAAACTACTTATACAATAGCAATAAAGGCAATAGATAATTGTAATAATATAACAGAAACGCCTAAAACAGAAAGTGTGAAGACAGAAAAAATTGTATTAACAGTAGACCAAGAAGTTGTATATGTAGGTACAGGTGATACGAAAAAAGTAACTGCGACAATAGAAGCAAGTGATATAAAAAATAGAGAATTAGAATGGATAAGTAATAATCCAGAAATAGCAGAAATATCACAAGACGGTATGATAACAGGAAAGAAAGTTGGAACGACTACTATAATGGTAAGAAGTAAAGGAAATAATAATATATATTGCTTAATTACTGCGAAAGTAGGAGAAACACTTGATTTAGATACAATACCTTTAGAATATGTAGAGGGTACTACTACTGGAACTTTAAGCAGAGCACCTCTAAAATTGACGATTTCGACTGGAAATAACTGGGCACGTTACGAAATGACTCTTCCAGAAGGAGTATCAAGAGTCTCAGCCGAGGGGATGTATGGTGGCCCTATTAATAGGTGTTATATAGGTGTCTCTTTTATGGACGGCGGGGAGCTTGTAAGAATCAAGCTATATGGTCAAGAGTCGGGTACTAACTGGCCGATAGGCGTTAAATCTGCGGATGTACCAGCTGGTGTTGAAAAAAGATTTGAGCTGATGTTAGCACGTCAGGACTACAATCGCTGGCCAGTACAGTTTCAGATAGATAAAATTGTACTTTTCTATGACTAAAATTACACAGAATTTATGGCAAGCCAAAAATGGAAACATCATAAGTTTAACATAAACAAAAGAATACATTAAATTATGCAAAACCATAATGATTGGAGAAAATAGAAAAATCTATCTCCAATTATTATGGTTAATTTAAATTTATAATGATAAATTTGAAAAAAGTTATTTTACAGTTACTAAATAACTTGAAAAAACAGAAAGAAAAAACTATAATAAAGATAAGCTAAACAGAAAGGAAACAAATAATGGAACAAAGAACAGTAGCATTTTGCACATTACGGTTGTAAGGTAAACCAATATGAAACAAATGGTATGATACAAAGTTGTATGCAAGCAGGATACCAAATAGTAGAATTCGAAGAAAAAGCTGATATTTATGTTATTAATACTTGTACAGTTACCAATATGGCAGATAAAAAATCAAGGCAAATGATAAGAAGAGTAAAAGATTTAAATCCTAATGCTATTTTAGTGGCAGTTGGTTGCTATGCACAAGTTGCCAAAGAAAAGTTAAAGGAAATTCCAGAAGTGGATTTAGTTTTAGGAGTAAACGAAAAAAATTTAATTGTAGAATGTATAGAAAAAGCTATAGCTAAAATGAAAGAACAAAAAGAGAGTAGTGGTGAATTAACAAAACCAAAAGTAGTTAGTAGCAATGCAATGGAAATAGTTTCTAATGTAGCCAAACAAACAGAATTTGTGGAATTTGGAAAAGTTACGTATACAGAAAAAACTAGAGCAGTACTTAAAGTACAAGATGGTTGTAATCAATTTTGTTCTTACTGTATCATTCCATATGCAAGAGGACGCATTAGAAGTAGAAGACCTGAATGGGTTGTGCTAGAAATTATGGAAAATGCGAAAAAAGGAATAAAAGAAGTTGTTTTAACTGGAATTCATTTAGCATCTTATGGAAAAGATTTTAAACAAGATATTGTTTCAGATATTTCAAAAGATTTTCAATATAAAACAGAAAAACAAGAATTTTTATTAATCGACTTATTAAAAGAAATTGAAAAAATACCAGAAATAAAAAGAATTAGATTAGGTTCTCTAGAGCCTACCTTAATAACAGAAGAATTTGTACAAAGACTAAGCAAATTAAGCAAAATATGTGACCAATTTCATTTATCTTTGCAAAGTGGTTGTAATGAAACTTTAAAAAGAATGAATAGAAAATATACAATAGAAGAATTTGAAAAAGCTACAAAATTATTAAGAAAGTCCTTTAAAAATGTGCATTTGACAACAGATATTATCGTTGGTTTTCCAGGAGAAACAGACCAAGAATTTGAACAAACATATGCATTTTTAAAACACATTAAGTTCTACAAAATGCATGTATTTAAATATTCTCCAAGAAAAGGAACTGTTGCAGCAAGTATGCCAAATCAAATAGATGGAAATCAAAAAGAACAAAGAAGTAATAAGTTAATAGAACTTTCTAATCAAAATGAAGCGGAATACCAACAAGAATATATAGGCAAACAAATAGAAGTATTACTAGAAGAAAGAGAAGGCAAATATTTAAAAGGGCATACTACAAACTACATGGTAGCAAAAGTAAAAACAGATGAAAATTTAGAAAATACTTTGCAAAAAATAAAAATAACGAATGCAAATAATTTAGAATTAGAAGGGGTATTATAATAGAAAATAAGACATACAATATTAGGAAAAAATGTCAATTTACAAAGCAAATACAATTATGAAAAAGTAAATGCAAGAGTAAGACAAACGGCATATTAGGAAAAAAGAAAAATAGTAGTTTACAAACCTACATAATTAGGATATAATGAAAAGGAAAATAGCACTAGTAGAGTGCAAAAGCATTGGAGGATAAAATGAAATTAACAATAAAAAATGTTGGAAAAATTAACAATGCACAAATAGAAATTGAAGGTATTACTACTTTAATAGGTGTAAATGGTACAGGAAAAAGTACAATAAATAAAAGCCTATATTGCATTTTAAATGCATTTTGTAATACATCTTATAAAATTTTAGATAAAAAAGTTAGAAAAGTTAGAAGAATAGTAGATAATTTAGTTCGAAAAATGATTTTAAATTCAAAAGAAATTAATAGATATACTAATAAATGGACATGGTATTCTAGGCGAATTAGTGATGAAATTTTAGAACAATATCAGCAAATGGGTATTAATGAGAAAATAGATGAAAATACTGTTAAAGAATGTATAACAAAAATTTATGAATATGAAACTAATATAGAAGGTATACAAGAAGATATAGAATACATTGTTCAAGAAATCAATAAAAAAGAAATAGAATATGTCGAAGAGATTATTAATAGACAATTCTTAACTGAATTTAATGAACAAATCAATTATTTAGATGAAAAAAACACAGCTGAAATAACCCTACAAGAAGAAGATACTCACATTTATGTGAAATTTGAAGAAAATAGGGTAACTGAAAATTCAGAAGCTAAAGAAATACAATTTAATCCTATTTATATTGATACACCCTATATTTTAGACTATTACGGAGACTATGACTATTTTAGAGAATATGAAGAAGAACATGGAGAAAAGTTAATTGCTACATTTAGAAAAAAAATTACAGATGAAGATAATATAGATAATTTACAACAAAGTACACAAAGACTTAAAAAAGTAAAAGAAATGTTAAATAAAATAGTAGAAGGTAATTTTAGTTATGACGAGAATGGAGATATTACTTATGAAAATAAAGTTACGAAAAGTAAACTAGAACTAGCCAATTTAGCTACAGGGCTAAAAACATTTGTAATTATAAAAAAACTAGTAGAAAATGGAACAATTGATGAAAATACAGTACTTATTATAGATGAACCAGAAGTTCATTTGCATCCAGAATGGCAATTAAAGCTTGCTGAAATCTTAGTAAACTTAAATAAAGAGTTAAATATAAAAATATTAATTAGTACACATAGTCCATATTTTTTAAGAGCAATTCAAGTATATTGTGCAAAATATGAAATGGCAAATAAAGAAAGAATTTATTATATTAAAAATGACAAAAATGGGTTATCCGAAAGTGAAGAAATCACAGGAGATACAGCAGAAATATTTGAACAATTAACAAAACCTTTTATAGAATTAGAAGAAGAAGTACAATCATAAAAGCAAAGGAATGAAAAGTGTGGGAATAATAATTGAATTAGAAGATTATGCATCAAACTTTAAAAAAATCTCTGTTACTAATAGTGGAAATAGTCTAATAAAAGATGAAACAATAAAACTATATAATTTTGATGCAATAAAAGACGAAATTGCTACACAAATAGGTGTAAAAAATATTTGTAAATCATGTGATGGATTATTAATAAATGAAAATGAAAATATTATATTTGAATTTAAATATCAAAATTATACTACTTTAGAAAAGCAAGAAGAAGGAAAAATCAATATATATAGTAATCATCAAAATACTAGAAAAAATGATTTAAAAATGAAAGCTTTTGACAGTAAAGGATTGCTAAATATATTAAGAAATAACAAAATAATTCATTCTGAGCAAGACACTTTATATGTTATTTATAAAAGTGGAAAAGATAAAAGTGTAAATAAAACATTAGAAAAAAATCAAGTAGAAGAACTGAGTCCAGAAATTACAAAAAGATTTCAAATGATAGGAAGAAAAAGTAACAAAAGATTTATAGCGTTTGGCTTAGAAAAAATGCAAGGAAAATTGTATGATAAAATTTATACCTATAATAAACAAGAATTTATGGAACAATTTTTTAAACAACCCCAAAATTTAGAAGAAGGAGAAGAGTTAGCTTCAAAGATATAGCTAACCAGAAAAAAGATATGAGAGCAATAGAACTTAGAAATAAATATTTAGAATTTTTTAAAACACATGGGCATAAAGTAATTCCAAGTGCACCTTTAATTCCAGAAAACGATCCATCTGTACTATTTACAACAGCAGGAATGCAACCATTAGTACCATACCTTTTAGGAGAAAAACATCCAGAAGGAACAAGACTTACCGATTATCAAAAATGCCTTCGTACTAATGATATAGACGAAGTAGGAGATAATCGTCATTTAACCTATTTTGAAATGCTAGGAAACTGGTCATTAGGTGATTACTTTAAAGATGAAGCAATTGCTATGTCTTATGAATTTCTAACAAAAGAATTAGGAATAGACCCAAACTTATTGTCAGTAACCTGTTTTGCAGGAGATGAAGATGCACCAAAAGATATGGTAGCAGCAAATGCATGGAAAAAAGTAGGAATTCCAGAAGAAAGAATTTACTTTTATGGAAAAGATAACAATTGGTGGATAGCAGGAGAAGAAGGACCATGTGGTCCAGATACAGAAATGTTTTTAGACACAGGCAAACCAGCTTGCTGCCATGACTGCCAACCATCTTGCAACTGCGGTAAGTATGTAGAAATTTGGAATAATGTATTTATGGAATTCTATAAATCAAAAGATGGTAGTATTACAAAACTAAAACAACAAAATGTAGATACAGGTTTTGGATTAGAAAGAATGGTTATGCTATTACAAGGCAAAGAAACACCATTTGATACAGAACTATTCTTACCAGTTATGGAAAAACTAAAAGAATTAGCAAAAGTAGATAACATCGAAAGTAGAAGAATCGTAGCAGAACATTTACGTTCTAGTATAATGGTAATTTGTGATGGCGGTAGACCAAGTAACATTGATCGTGGTTATGTACTAAGAAGGTTAATACGTAGAATGACAAGGCACTTAAATAAACTACAAATAAACTTAGATGAATTAGGAAATTTAGTAGACTTATATGTAGAAACATTAAAAGAAATGTATCCAGAATTAGAACAAAATAGAGAAATTATTAAACAAACAATTATAGAAGAAAAAGATAAATTCATGAAAACACTAGTACATGGTGAAAAAGAATTTGAAAAAGTAATAGCAAAAGTAAAACAAGAGAATAAAAAAACAATAGATGGGTATGATATATTTAAATTATATGAAACTTATGGTTTTCCACCAGAAGTTTCAGCAGATTTAGCAAAAGAGCAAGGTTTTGAAATAGATTTTGTAGAATTTGATAAACTATTTAAAGAACATCAAGAAAAATCAAGACTAGGTAGTGAGCAAAAATTTAAAGGTGGTTTAGCAGAACAAAATGAACAAACCATAAAATACCATACAGCAACTCACCTTTTACATAAAGCATTACAAATAGTCTTAGGAGAACATGCAAAACAAAATGGCTCTAACATTACAACAGAAAGACTAAGATTTGACTTTACACATCCAGAAAAAATGACAAAAGAACAATTACAACAAGTAGAAGAATTAGTTAATGAACAAATAAAACGTGACTTACCAGTAACTTGTGAAGAAATGACCTTAGAAGAAGCAAAAGCATCAGGTGCAACAGGGCTATTTGAAAACAAATATGGTGAAAAAGTAAGAGTATATACGATTGGTGATTTTAGTAAAGAAATTTGTGGTGGACCACACGTAACCCATACAGCAGAGTTAGGACATTTCAAAATCAAAAAAGAAGAATCTAGTTCAGCAGGTGTAAGAAGAATCAAGGCTATTTTAGAATAATGTTGCAGAGGGGCAGGCGTGTTGCGACAATTTTAAACTAATTCTAAATATTTAAAGTTATGAGATTATTTAGTAGAAGGTAAATTTATAAGGAATGACAATGTATAAAAATGGAACAAATGTGATGTTACAATAAATAATAGTAAATAAATAGAAAAGAGGAAGAAAATGGAAGATTGTATTTTTTGTAAAATAATAAATGGACAAGTTCCATCAGAAAAAGTATATGAAGATGAAGAAATTTTAGCATTTAAAGATATACATCCAGCAGCACCAATTCATGTGTTAATTATTCCTAAAAAACATATTGCAACATTAATGGATATTGAAGAAGAAGATAGTAGTTTGATGGGAAAGATAATACAAACAGCCAAACTAATTGCAAAACAACTAGGAATAGAAGAAAAAGGTTTTCGTTTAATTGCAAATTGTGGACCAGATTCAGGGCAAGAAGTAATGCATATTCATTTCCATTTATTAGCAGGTAGAACTATGGGACCAAAAATTGTATCCTAAAAAGTAGATTATTTTAAAAATATGTGCTATAATAGTATTATATATTGAAAAAAGGAAAAAATAGGAGGGATACAAATGTTAAATAGTAAATATAGTAAAGTATTAACCATTATCTTAATTATAGCAATTATAGCAATTATTGGATTACTTGTATTTGTTGGACTAGATTGGTATAAAGCTTATACTACAGGAGCAGATTCAGATGATGCCTTAGAGCAATTTAATAGTATGATAGAAAATACTCAAATAAACAAGCCTATTGTAAATGGCAATATAGATAATCCAAATTTGAATCTTAATAATGAACTTGTAAATGAGCCAACAGGAGGAAATTCTAATACAAATACAAATGGTAATGGAGGTTCAAGTAGTGGCAATAAAGGGCAAAAATATAAAGGTTTTAATGTAATAGGAAAAATTGAAATTCCTAAAATAAAATTAGAATATGTTGTACTAGAAGAAGCTACTATTCCAGCAATGGAAGCATCTATTGGAAAACTTTATGGACCAGGAATTAATGAAACAGGAAATACTGTTTTAGCAGGTCATAACTACAAAAATGGAACATTTTTCTCAAATAATAGTAAATTATCTAATGGGGATAAAATTTATCTAACAGATATGCAAGGTAAAAAAGTAACATATGAAATTTACAAAAAATACATTACAACTCCAGAAGACTTTGATTATGCTGTTAGAGATACTAATGGAAAAAGAGAAGTATCATTAACTACTTGTACAAATGATACAAAAAGTAGATTAATTATTTGGGCAAAAGAAGTATAAAAAGTATATAATAGAAATAAAAAATAAAGTAGGGTAAGAAAAAATCTAAATAAGTGTTGACAATAGCCCTACTTTGTTGTAGAATAATTGGTGTGTTACTGATAGCAAACTACAACATTTGGTGGATGTAGCTGCTGAGGTTGTTCGAGCAAAGCGAGTTACAACGTCAGTATGTGGTAACATTGTAGAAGACTACAACATTTGGTGGATGTAGCGTAGTTGGTTAACGCGCCAGTTTGTGGCACTGGAGACCGTGGGTTCGAGTCCCATCTTCCACCCCATTAATATATCGATTGTACTTGCTGAAAATGTTTGAGGTTTTGCTAATTACAGATTCAGTATATAGTAACAATCTAAATCTAAAAAATACATTGGGCTGTAGCCAAGCGGTAAGGCACATGACTTTGACTCATGCATGCGCTAGTTCGAATCTAGCCAGCCCAACCATTATTCCCTTATATGAACACAATCTGCTTTAGTGGTGGATTTGCAGTTAATATAAGGGTTTATTTTTTAGTTTAATTTAGAAAATAGAGGTTAGAAAAATATCAATTTCAAGAAAAGAAGTAAAAAAGCACCCTACTAAAATTATTTAGTAGGGTGCTTTTTTTAACTATTTTCCTTTCTTTGTTCCCAAAGTTTTTCAAAAAATTGCTTAACTTTTTCAGTATCTGTTGCAAAAGAAAGTGCCTTATTTTGTAAGTCAGTAACAAGGGAATCTGAAATAAGGTTTTCCACAATAGCTCTTCTTAGGGTTTGATCCAAAATAGCTTTAGTCATAGCATTTTCACTGCAAAAATTGCTTTTTCTTAAAGGAGAGCCAGCATACATAAGTGCAATTTCTATGGCTTCTGTATCAGAGAATTTGAAAAGTTTTCTTTCAGTGTTTAAATTGGAATATTTTTGATAACAGCTTTGAGGTGCTACATGAATACCATCTAAAATGCAATGCCGTACAGCAGATAAATGAGATTTTCTAAATAGAATTTCAACTACATCATCTTCTACAATACACTTACTAATAGCAGTATAAATGAATTTTTTTGCCATATTAACAGATAGCCCATATGATTTAGCGCAGTCCTCTAAATCATCGTAAAGAGGAGAATAACAATAGGTTAATACGAAATCTTGAATTTCTTTACGAGAATAATCCTTAAAAAGCCGTTTGCTAGCCATAGTAAACCTCCTCAATTTTAGTTTGAAAGGAAATAAGGTTCTTTTTAAAAATAAGATAATTAAGCTAATTAGCGAATATTGTATACATTATATTGTAAACAATACATTATGTCAAGCAAATGTGACATTTTTATGACAATTATGTTACAAAATGAGAAAAACATATGAAATTCAACTGAAAAATGCTAAGAAAAGTGGCTTGGGAGTAAGAAAAAACAGGCGTAAAGAAAAAAATATTGCTTTGTAATAAAGGAAAAGCAATGTTTTTTCTTGTTTACACAAATTGTGAAATAAAGTATACTACATATATAAGTTATGTATGCAGTCCACTTGCTATAAAATAGCTACTAAAAATACTTGAAAAATTAAGAAGGTAAATAAGAAACCTAACCTTGTATAGCAAAAATCTGCGATTTTTTGCTATACAATAAAAAAGTACAGTATAAAAATGGAAGAAGATGGGCAAAATACAAAAGAAAATATAAAAAAGGAGACGA
>CAMTJT010000031.1 GCA_947073285.1 uncultured Clostridium sp.
CATTAAATTTATCTAGCAATTCTCCTATTCTAGTTTGCTCTTTTGATTTTTGTGCTTGGCTAAAAATTCCTCCATCAATTAGTATTAATTGAATGGTGATTCCTGCCAATATTAAAAGCACTACTATGGTTACGACTAACGCTATTAGCGTGATTCCGACTATTCATATTACTTCTCTTTAACTTTTGCTTTTTCATTTTTCATTCGTCTCCTTTTCCTCTTATTACCAGATAATATTTTTACCACCTATTCACTTATGTAAAATTTTAATTATTAGCTAGTAACTTTCCAATATTTACTTTCGTATTATGCCTCACTTTTTCCAATTTTATACACATTATTTCTAAAGCACTGTTAAGCAAATACTTTTATACACTTATAGTATAAAATATTATTACTTTAAAGTAAACAAGATAAAACCTTGCTTTATTTTATTACAAAGCAAGGTTTTATCTATACATGTATTTTTCTTTACTCTTAAGCCACTTTCATTAACATTTTATAGTTGTATCTCATACATTTTTCCCATCTTGTAACACAATTGTCATAAAAATGTCATATTTCTTTAAGTGTTCTCTCTTCTTTTATACTTACATTGTTTTGTAATCCCCTATTTATTTACTTGCATTTTACAAATTCTTTTTATATAATAAACTCAAATTTAGAAAAAAGTTCTAGCTTCTCTCTAAATTAAGGAGGCTCTAGTTTAAAAAAAAATTTGTTTTTCTACTATATATGCCTTCAATTTAAATTAGAAAGGAATGAATTTTATTATGCCAATTCATTGTAATGCTAAAAATGAAGATATTAAAAAAGTAGTACTTATGCCAGGTGACCCACTTCGTGCTAAATATATTGCAGAAAACTTTTTAGAAAATGCAAGACTTGTTAATACTGTAAGAAATATGCTTGCTTATACAGGTACTTATAAAGGTAAAGAGGTTACTGTTTTTTCTTCTGGTATGGGTATGCCTAGTATGGGAATTTATGCTTATGAACTTTACCATTTTTATAATGTAGATGCTATTATTCGTATTGGTTCTTGTGGTGCTTATTCACCTGATTTAAATTTGTTTGATACTATTCTAGTAGATAACAGTTATACTGAAGGAAATTTTGCAGAAGAATGGAATAGAAAAAAAGAACAACTTGCTCCTGCTAATAGTTCTTTAAATGAATTATTGGAAATGACAGCCCATGAAATCAATATGCCTTATGTAAAAGGCAATACTTTTTGCAGTAATTGTTTTGATGGTTATTTAGAAAGTGTACCTGATTTAATTGCAAGGATGCCAAAAGAATTAAATATCATTGGTGTTGAAATGGAGGCTTTTGCTTTATTTTATTTAGCACAATCTTTGGGTAAAAAAGCTGCTTGCTTACTTACTGTAGTTGACTCTATATTTAAAAATGAAGAGATTTCTTCTGAAGCAAGAGAAAAATCTTTAAATGATATGATTACCCTTGCCTTAGAAACAAGTTTAAAAATGTAATCTATTATCTTATTTGTTATAATTTTTCAATTTTTCTTATACAAAAACTCCTTTTTATAAAATTTATTTTATAAAAAGGAGTCTTTCTTTTATATGAACAATTTTTACACAAACTCTTCCCAAACTAAATTGGCTAAGTCTAAGCCTTTATTGGTTAATTTAATTGTATCTCCGTCTATTTCTAGTAGTTTTTCTTCACTCAATTTTTCTAACTCTGTATGATATAAATAAATAGGATTTGCTACAAATTTACTTTTAAATTCTTGAACACTAACCCCCTCTATTTTTCTTAACCCTAATAGCATATATTCTTTTTGCTTTGCCTCTTGATTTTGCTTTTCATGCAATTCTCTATTTTTTTCCCATGTTCGATTTTGGTCATTTAATAAATATTTTTTTATAGAAGATATATTAGAATAACGTACACCATTAATATAAGAATGGGCACCTGCCCCAAAACCAATATATTCTTTTTGGTTCCAACAATTTAAATTATGTTTTGCTTGATAGTTTGGTTTAGCAAAGTTAGAAATTTCATAGTGAATATAGCCACTTTCTTCTAGTAATTCTTTTGTCTTCCAATACATACTTCTTTCCTCTTCTTCTAATGGAAGTTTTAATTCTCCTTCTAAAACCTTCTTTTCTAATTTAGTTCCTTCTTCCAAAATTAAAGAATATACAGAAATATGTTCTGGCTCTAATGATATAACTTCTTCTACACTATCTTGCAGCTCAATAAGTGTTTGTTCTGGCAAGCCAAGCATTAAATCTACATTAATATTTTGAATTCCTACTTCTCTTGCAAAATGATAGGTATCTAAAAAATCATAATAATTATGTATTCTCCCTATTTTTTGTAATAAGTAATCATGTGTAGTTTGAAGCCCAATACTTAACCTATTTACACCTGCTTTTACATATTCTTCTAATTTATCTAAAGTAACAGTTCCTGGGTTTACCTCTACTGTAATTTCTGCATCTTTTACTACTTGATAATTTTCATAAATGGTACTTAATATTTGACTTATAAAATTACTTTTTAGATAAGAAGGCGTACCACCTCCAATATAAATTGTAGTAACAACTGGTATAAAGTCTAGATTCTTTGAATTGCTGACTCCTTTTATTTCATTTAACAAACTTTGTACATATTGTGGTATTAATTCATCTTTATTGGCTACTGAATAAAAGTCACAATACTCACACTTTTGTTTACAAAATGGAATATGAATATATAATCCTACTTCTTTTTGCCTCATAAATTTCCTCTCTTCTTGCTTATTTTATATCACTCTTTACTTCTTATTTTTGCCTTCTTTTTTATTGTTTTTTCTTTAACTTTTCTGTCTTGTCTAATCATATTTAGTTTTTTTAATGGATTTTACCTATAAACCAATTTATATACTCTTTTTTACTACTTTTTACTTTCTAAACTTGCTTTTTGCTCTTCTGCTATTTTACAAATAGCTTGTAATCTATGGTTTACTCCAGATTTTCCAATTGGATTTGGCAATAACTTTCCTAGTTCTTGTAAAGCTATATCTGGATGTTCTAACCTTAAGATTGCTATTTGTTTTAATGGTTTTGACAAGCTCTCAAATTTTTCTATAGTCTGTAGATATTTAATTGCTTCTATTTGCTTTACTGCTGCATTAATTGTTTTATTTAAGTTTGCTGTTTCACAATTTACTTTTCTATTTACATTATTTCTAATATTACGATATACTCGTATTTCTTCGAATTTTAAAACTGCTTTATTGGCTTGAACCAATGCTAAAAATTTAGATATTTCGTCTCCTTCTTTTGTGTACAAAGCGTAACCATTTTTCTTTTCTAACATTTTAAAGTAAATTTCATATTGCGCCAATATTTCTCCTACTATATTAGCATTTTCTTTATTAGATAATAGTATTTCTAAATGATAAGTATTTTGTGGATTATTAATAGAACCACTCCCCAAAAAACATCCTCTTACAAAAGCTTTTGCAAGTAGTTCTTCTTTTTTAGTTTTATTTTCTAATAGGTGAGCATTTAACCAAATAGTGTTTTCTTGATATTGCATTTCAGGTAACTGCAATTTAGGTGAAGTAATACAAAAGTTTTTTCCATTTAATTCAATTTCATAATTACTACTTGCATCTAAATTGCTAATTAATTTGCCAAAACGATTAATATTATACTCACTTTCTGTAGAAAACTTAAGCCTATTTTTTTCTATTATAATATGATTAGTTGCTAAATAGCCTAAAAATTCATATTTTACCATTTCTTTATTGGCTAAATTACTAATTTTGCTTAGTTCTTGTTTTACTTCACTCGAAAAAGACATTTTCTCACCTACTTTTTTGGTTATGATATTGCATAAAAAAATCCCCGCCTTAGCCGTAAGGTGAATGAAATTTTAAGAGCCTGCTTTCACAGGTGGGTGTCTTGTTGAATGCTCCTGGGTTTCTTATGACGATTTCGTATAAGCTTACACGCCACATTCAAAGGCGGACTCCCCTTTAATCTTTGTTGGTTCTAAAATTCCAGTCTACACGTACTATGCAGGGTTTAAGGTATTTTATGATGTACTTTTATCTTACCATATTTTTTTTGATTTGAAAATACTTTTTCTAAAAAAAGTGATACATTTTTAGCTTTAAAAAATGTATCACTTGCTATTATTTATTTTGCCTCTATTTTAAAATCTTTGATGTTTGCTATACTACCTGTTACCATGTGGTTTAATTGTTTTGTTTGACCTGCTTCTAGTTCTGGAATTGCAACATCTAGTTTACGTATTACAGTATTGTTTTCACCTAATAATGTCATTGAAACACTTTCTGCTACAAATTTAGCATTTCCTGTATTTTTAAGATTTGCTATAATTGAACTATTTCCATTAGGATCTGTTGTAACTTGAATACCACTAATTTCTACTGTTTTATATGTTTTTGTATTTTGTAAATCTTCACTTGTATTTAGTTTAGTTCCATCATTTAACTCAGTAGAATATTTTTCATTATTTTCTGCTCCTGTATTTGTTGATATTTTGTTAGAGTTTGCTACATTTTGTTTGCTTTCTCCTCCATTTCCAAATGCTTTTACACATAATACAATTAGTAGAATAACTACCATAACTCCTACTAGTGTAAACACTACCTTCTTTTCTTTGTCTGTCATTTGTGATTCTCCTTTCCTTATCCTTCATCCTCAAATATATTTGTATTAAATCATATTTCTTTCAAAAAGTAAATCGTTTTTTGCTATTTTTTTCATTTTTTATTATAGTTTTGCGATAAAAAAGTCTTTAATTAAACCTATTTCAAAGTTTTTTAAATTAGGCAACCGCAGTTGCCCAATTTAAATCATTTCAATTTTTCTTCTATTTCATTTTCTATTTCTTCAACAGTTGGTAAATTTGATTTTAAATTTTCTGGTATCGATTTAATCAATTCATATTCAGAAATCCCAATAGGTTTTTTTATATCTTTTAATGCATATTCTGCTTTTACTTTATTTTTCTCTTTGCAAAGTAAGATACCAATAGACGGATTATCTTCTTCTGTTTTAAGTATATTGTCTACAGCAGACAAATAAAAATTTAATTTTCCGTGCAAATTCTGGTTGAAATTCTACTGTTTTCAATTCTATTACAACATAACATTTTAGTTTTAAATGATAAAACAATAAATCAATATAGTAATCATCTCCACCAATTTCTAAGTGATATTGTCTACCTAAAAATGCAAATCCAGCGCCTAATTCTAGCAGGAATTGTGTAATATGTTTTACTAATTGGTCTTCTAAATCCTTTTCCTTATATTGCTTTGATAAAGTTAGAAAATCAAATATGTAAGGATCTTTCAATATAATTAGAATATGTTTTTGCAAATTGGCTCATATATTTTAAATTCCTACTAGAATAACCTTTTGCTCCTGGAAATGCAGAAGTTATATCTTTAGATAAAGTTTCTATTACTTTCGCACCCCATCCTTGCTCTTTTTTCTTGTTTAAAATAACATTTCCTATATTCCAATATAAATCCAACAAAGTTATATTAGCAGAAATCACAGCCTTTTGTTGTGCTAATTGTATTTTTTGTATTATTAAATTTAAAGTTTCTCTATAATCATTTGGTAATATTTCATTATTCATACTATTGCCTCCTTAAATTGGGCAACTGTGGTTGCCTAATTTCAATTATTGTTTTGATTATAACATTTGTTTTCAAAAATTTCATTATAAAATCAAAAAAAGACGAATTTGTATTTATTTTTTACAATTCATCTTTCAAATATGTGAAAATTTATAAATTACTAAATTGTTTGTAGGAGGAAACCTTTGCTATTACTACATTTTAATTTTTTCGTCATAAGAGAATAAAATCGTTACCTCTAACGCTATTAGCATAATTGGGCTTATTTAACCTTTCTTTTCTTGTACTTAGTATATTTTATTCATTTTCAAATGTAAACAAGAAAAAACATTGCTTTTCTTTATTACAAAGCAATGTTTTTCTTTATACTAATACTCTATTTTGTAATTGATAATACTTTATATTGTAGTACTCCTGCTGGTGCTTGCACTTCTATTACTTGATTTTTCTTAGCACCTAAAATAGCACTACCGATTGGTGATTCATTTGAAATTTTATTTTGTGCTAAATCTACTTCTGTTGAACCAACTAAGGTATAACTTACTTCTTCATCAAACTCTATATCTAGTAATTTTACGGTATTTCCTACTTGAACTGTTTTAGTATCTATTTCTGACTCATCAATGATTTTAGCATATCTAATTTTGTTTTCTAGTTCTGCAATTTTTGTTTCATTTTCAGCTTGTGCATTTTTTGCTTCATCATATTCTGAATTTTCAGATAAGTCACCAAATCCTAAAGCTACTTTTATTCTTTCTGCTATTTCAGCTCTTTTTTCAGTTTTTAAATATTCTAAGTCTTGTTCTAACTTGTCATACCCTTCTTTTGTTAATAGTACTTCTTTTTCTTCCATTAGCCTTACCTCCTTTTGCTAAAAAAATGAATGGCAACAAATTACCTATAATTTGTTGCGACCTTTTATACTATAATCCATCTTGTATCTTTTGTCAAGCAAATTTACATGAAATTCACATTTCCCTCTGCTTTTTCTTACTTTGCATTTACTTTTTCATAATTACACTTGCTTTGTTAATTAACGAATTTTCATACTTTTTTCATAATTACATTTGCTTTATTAATTAACAAAATTCCATATTTTTTTCATAATTACACTTACTTTGTTAATTGACGAAAGTTCAAATTGCTTCCATATAATTTTATTACTTTGATTTGGTCTTGTTCCATTTTCTGTTTTACTTTTATTAGCCCTTGTTTTTCATTTATTAAACTTTCATACAATACCTCTAAAGAGCAATTTCCTAATAAATGATACTTTTCAAAAAATTCTTTTATTTCTGTAGAAGTATCTATTTTCGCTTTTTGTATCAATGCACCTTCAAAACAAATATTGTCATATTCTCCATCGCTTTTGATTGCTAAAATAATAGCCCTTCTAAAAATAGTGTAGCTTTTTAGTTCTTCTTTTGTAAAATCAAAATTTACAATCCATTGTGCCTTTTTTAAGCTCTTCTTTTTGTTATTTATAACAGTAATCATACTGCCCTCAGCTTCTTCTATTTTATCTGCCATTTTTTGAAATTTTGTAATATTGGGAGTTATAATATTAACTGTTTTAAAATATGGCGTTAAATTATATATATTTTGTATGTAAATTGGAGTTGATTCTTTTATGCAAAAATAAATGTCTTCTAGCTGTGTTTTTGTGTTTTGTTTTTCCATTATATACTCTAAAATTTCTTTTATTAAATATGGCATTAATCCCTTGCCATTTAGCAATTTTACTTTTCTGCTTATTAGTAAGTTTATTTGATTTTGTTTTTGTTTTTCTTTTAAAGGTTTCCAATCTTTAGAAATCTTTTTCTCTTTTAAGGAAATATTTCTATTTTTTGAGCCATCTTGCTGCTTTTTCGAAATATTTCTATTATTTGAGCTATCTTGTTGCTTTTTTGAAATATCTCTATTTTTAAAGCCTTCTTGCTGTTCTTTTTCCAAACCTTCCATAGAAATTGTCAATTTTTTCTCTAATTCTTCTGCTAATACAATAGTATCTATTTGATATTTTTTAATAAATTTTTGCATCTTTTTACTGCATTTTTTGAGCTTGAATTCCATATTTTTTCCTTCTTTTAACTCAAAGGGGAAAATAAATAAATAAGCATGGTAAATCTTTTTTATAGTTATCATATCTCCTATATATTTTATCCAGACTACAAATTCTAAAAAGAGGTAACACATAAAATATTGCAAATGTGCTAGTTTTGTGTCTTTTTCTTTTAGCTTTTCTAAATAATTAGTTTCATATAGTTCTTGATTGTTTGTTTTTAGCTTTATATAGCCTACCAATAAAAATACCTCCCACATACTATAGCTTGTTTTTACTATTGTATGGGAGGTCATTTTATTTTATGACTTTATTTAATTTTATAACTTTTTATACCTTTTTTCTTCTATGACTCTATTGAATTTTATAACTTTATTGTATGACTTTATTTTATTTCTAATGAAATCTGTTTTCTATCATAAATCTAGTTTCTTTTCTCTGCCATGAATCTATTCAAATAACTTACTTGAAATAATATTCCAAATGTTTTGGGTTTCCATATCTTTCATCCAGTAGGCAGCTCCTGCTAAATCATATTTAGAAACTAAATCTAATTTTGCTGTAAAAGAGGTTTCATCTTCTACCCACATTTTATAAGTACTTCCATTTTTGGTATATTCTACATAGTATTGTTTTAAGTTTTCATCCCATTGTTTTTGTGTTCCACTTGGAATAGATGCCTCTATACGTTTCATGCTAACTGTTCCTGGCTCTTTTACAAGTTTTCCATCTTTTTCTTGCCAAAGTCTAGTATAAAAAGGTAAGCCTAATACTAATTTTTCAGCAGGTACGCCTTCTTGTCCTAAGAATTTTGTAATATTAACTTCTACCCAATCATGCCCTGCTGTAGTTCCTGCTTTATTTGAACTTACTCCATATTGATCATAGCCCATGAAAATGATATAATCTGCAACTTTTCCAATTGTATACCTGTCATAACATAATGACCAGTTTGGAGACCCATCTGGTGCAGTAACATCTACTGATAGCACTGCTCCTATTTCATTTAAACGTGGTTCTAGTTCAATTAAAAATCTAGAAAAATAGTTTTTATCATTTTCATACATATTTTCAAAGTCTATATTTATACCATCTAATTGATAAGTAACAATATACTCTACTATTTTGTTAATCATCTTTTCTCTGTTTTTGTAATCTCTAAGTATTTCTTTTGTGGTATCTGCCATTGATTCATTTGAAAGAGTTGGCCAAACCTCATAACCTTTTTCATGTGCCCAATCAAAATATTTTTTTCCTGCCTCACCTACATAAGAAGTAAGCTCTCCTTTGCCTGCCTGTTTTACACGAAAAGAGGTTGGTGCTACCACATTGACACCTTCAATAGTTGTTCCTGTTCTATCTGGTGCTTTTGCATATTCTGAATAATAATCCCAAACTAAACTTATTTTTCCTTCTATTTTAGCTTTTTTCTCTATTGCTTCACGTATTTTATTTACTTCTCCCATGTCTTTAGTTTTAGCATACCCTAAAATCCCATTAGGTGTTCTAACTCTTGTCCACCCTTCTGGCACAGGGTACTCACTACGATTTGCTATCACTAAAGTTTGCCCTTGTTCTACTTTTGCCATAGTTCTAGAAATAGTACTTGGCTTATATTTAATAGATATATCTTTTCCTACAGTAGCAATGCTATAAGCTCTATCTAAAGAATCTACTGTAACAATATTAGTTTCTTCTAGATAAGCTACTTTTATATTGTATACATCACCCAATTCTGAAATAGGCACATAATATTCATTTTCTACTAATTTTGCACTACCATTTATTTTAGTAATAGCACTATTTATTTCTATTTCGCTTTTACCAATTGGAAGACTTGCTACTTTTTTTTCTGAACAAGTTATAATTTGATTATATTGTTCATCATAAGTAATAGTATTGTCGAAAAAGTTGTTAATATCTGCTTTTGAAACATATACTACACCATTTTCTATAAATACATCTGCTTTTAAGTCTTTGGTTACATTACTATTGTTAATAATAAAATTTGTTTTATTTTTTATATCATCTCTAATAAAATTTTTTCCTGCTATACTTAATACACAAACAGTAAAAGCTAAAAATACTATTACAATAAATACTCTTAAAAGAGTTTTTAGACCGGATTTTTTTGGTTTTTCTTGATTCGTCATTTTTCTACTTTTCTCCTTATTAAATTCTCTTTTTCACTATATCATATTTTTATTTTTTCGTGAATAGTATTTTCTATAATTTAAGAATTTATTATGAATATTTAATACTTTTTAATATACAATCACCTTATTATTGTACTTTTGAAGCCATTTGCTTTTTTGCTTTACTATTTGTTTTTTTCTTTTTTCTTAGAAACCTCTAAAATATCTTTTTTTTCATTTTGATTAGAATCTTTTGAAGTATCTTTTTTCTTATTTTGCTTAGAAACTTCTAAAGTATCTTTTTTCTCATTTTGGTTAGAACCTTCTAGAGTATCTTTTTTCTCATTTTGCTTAGAAACTTCTAAAGTATCTTTTTTCTCATTTTGGTTAGAACCTTCTAGAGTATCTTTTTTCTTATTTTGCTTAGAAACTTCTAGAGTATCTTTTTTCTCATTTTGCTTAGAAACTTCTAAAGTATCTTTTTTCTCATTTTGTTTAGAAACTTCTAAAGTATCTTTTGAGTTAGCTTCTGTCATCTTTTTTGAAACATCCTCTTTATTAACTTTTAATCCTTCTTCACTTTTTTCAGTTAACTCTTTTGCTTCACCTTTTATAGGCATCTCTTCTGCTTTTGGTGATTTTTTTCTCGTGTTTTCTTCTAATTGTATTGAAACTTTTTGTTTTTCTTGCTTTTCTTCTACTTCTTCTATCTCTTCTATTTCTTCCATTTCTTCAAATTGTTTTTCTGTTGCTTGTCTTTCTTCTTTTTCTAATTTTTTTTCTAACTGCCTATAGAATTTTACCATATGAGAAACAACTTCTTTATGCTCATCTCCTAGCTCTTCTATTTGACTAATTAGTTTTTCGCACTCTTTTTTTCTTTTTCGGTCATTTTTTCGAATTTCCCCTAAAATGCTCATTACAGAAACATTATAAAAGTCACACAATTTTAAAATGTTATCCAAAGAATAGGAATTAATTCCCCTTTCTAATGTTCCATAATGTTGAGAAGATACGCCTAATATATCAGCTACTTTTCCTTGTGTATAACCTCTTGCTTGTCTTAATTGCTTGAATTTTGCTCCTATTAGTACAGATTGCTTATTTAACTCTTTCATATTTTATCTCATTCCTTTCATGAAGCATAAATTGATTAAAAATTTTAAAATTTTTGTAATTTTTTTTTAACCTTTATCATTTTCTCTAGTGTATCAAGCTTTTCATATTTTTTAAACAATATTTTTTCTTGCTTATACAACAAAAAATATATGTTTTTTACCTTGTTTACTTATTCTAAGTTTTCTGTTATAATGTTTTTGTCGTTTTTTATTGTAAAAATAAGGAAATAAAAAAAAATGTAT
Organism: uncultured Clostridium sp.; assembly: GCA_947073285.1. GTDB lineage: Bacteria > Bacillota > Clostridia > TANB77 > CAG-508 > CAG-273. The sequence continues at coordinate 11,194 of CAMTJT010000031.1, forward strand.
TTTTTTTGTTTTTTTTGCATTTTTTTACATTTTTTTGTCGTTTTTTTATTTTTTACTATTTTTTTAAAGAAACAGTTGTAATTTTAACTTTGTATTCCTCCTTTTTTTAGAAAGGAGGTACTACTATTATGAGTAAATTGTACGCAAGATATTCAGCTTTAAAGAAAAAAGAACCAGATTTTGTCTATTTATTCAAAGTTGGTATTTTTTACATTGCTTTAGAAGATGATGCTATTAAACTTTCTGAATGTTTAAAATTAAACTTAGGAAAATTAAATGAACACATTGCAAAAGCTGGTTTCCCTGTTTCAAAGTTAGACCATTATATTCGCCTTTTACAGCTATTAAATATTCCTTTTAAAATTGCAGACGATACCTACGGTGTAGTTGATAACTATGGAGATTATTTAAATAATGAACAATTAAAAGAAACCGTGGAGCAAGTTTTAGATTTAGACTTTAACAATATTACTTTTAAAGAAAGTTTTGAAATTTTATTTGGAATTCAAAAAAGTTTACAAAAGATTTATAAAAAAGGAGAATGTTAATTATGGCAAATAACGCAAAAACAAATGAAAATTTAATTATCTATCAAAAGTACTTGGATTTAGTTTATTACACCAATGATCTTTGCAGAAAATATCCCAAATCAGAAAAACCTGCACTAGCAGCTGAAACAAAAGCAGCACTTTATAGTCGGTCTTAGAAATTTAATGTATGCTTACAAGGAGTTTAACAAAAGAAATAAGTTATCTTATTTAAACAACTTAGATGTTGACCTTAACCTTCAAAAGGTATTTATTCGTTTAGCTTATAAGTATCAGTATATTACAAAACAAAATTATGAAACATGGTGTAGTAAACTCACAGATATTTGTAATATGTTAGGAGGTTGGATTAAATCATGCCTCACACGATAAAAAATTGTTTTTATAAAAATTTAACTTTTGAAAAATTGTTAGAAGCACATAATAGAGCTAAAAAGCAAAAAGCCTCTAAACCTGAAGTTATTCAGTTTGAAATGCATTTGGAAAATAACTTAACTAATTTATTACATCAATTGCAAAAAGGCTCTTACCATATTGGAAATTATCGCACTTTTTACGTGGTTGAACCAAAACTTAGAATGATTGAGGCTCTTCCTTATGTAGATAGAATTGTTCATCAATGGTATGTGGAAGAATTTATTAAGCCATATATTGTTCCTAAATTTATTAAAGATACTTGTGCTTGTATTTCAGGTAGACGGCTCTCATAAAGCAGTAGATACGCTACAGCACTACATGAGAATTTGCAAGCTACATTTGGGAGATTATTGGGTTTTAAAATGTGATGTTAAAAAATATTTTTATAGTATTGATCGCACTATTTTGTTTCAAATTATGAAGCGATATATTACAGATAAAAAGCTTTTAGAGTTTACAAAACATCTTATTTGTGATAATCGTAATGATTTAATTGGTATTCCTATTGGCAATTATACTTCACAATTTTTTGCAAATATTTATTTAAATGAATTAGATCAATATATTAAAAATGTATTAAAAGTAAAATACTATGTTAGATATATGGATGATTTTGTACTTTTATTAAAAGATAAAGCAACTTGTAAAACTTTGAAACAGCAAATTGAAACTTTTTTAGCAGAAAAACTACATTTAGAATTAAATCATAAGTCCAGATATTACCCTTCTGCACAAGGAGTTAATTTTTGTGGATATCGTATTTGGCCAACTCATCGTTTGCTTAGAACTCGTAGTAAACGAAAAATTAAAACAAAGGTAAAAAAATGGAATAAAATTTGGAGAGAAAATAAGCTAGATTTTTCTATTGCAATGCCTTCTTTACAGTCTTGGCTTGGCCACGCTTCTCATGCCAACAGTTATTTCATTACTCAAAAAGTATTAAATCAGGCCGAATTTGTTTATCACGAAAATAAGGAATATCCTTGTTATGATGATTTTGATTTAAGTTTTAATGATTGCTTAAAGTGTGAATTTTTAGATGATGACGATTTTAAAAATTTGTTAACACCTAAATTTTAGAGGGTTTGTATAGCTAAACTTTGGCACATATTTACTTATTTTATAGGATGAGTATATATAATTATGAACATAATTATATATACTTTTTTTGTTTTCACTTTTCAGTTTTTGTTCTCTAATTCTTTTCCTATTTTTTGAGATAACAAAAAAATTCCTTTTTTTTGTATAATTTTTATTTTTTAGGCAATGCTAAAATTAGCAAATTTTAATGGAGGTTGATAAACATGGGAATTGAAAAACATTTAATTATTACAGGTACTTCTACTGTTTCTTGGAAAGATGCAGTGGTTCAGGCCGTTTCAGAAGCTTCTAAAACAATTGACTATTTATCTGGTGTGAAAATTTTAGAACAAAGAGCTAAAATTGATGGCAAAAAATTAGTAGAGTATTTTGTAGATTTAGATTTATCTTTTGTAATTGATCGAGATAGAGATCAGTAAAGGAGGTTAATATCATGAAACCAATTGAAACCAAACAAGAATATAGCGATTATGTAGACAAAAAATCCCCTAACTCCCCTATTCTTAAAAATTGTTTTAATGCTTTTTGGGTAGGTGGTCTTATTTGTAGTATTGGGCAAATTATTATAGATTTTTGTAAATTTCGCGGTATGGAAGAAACTGCTGCTTCAACAACTGCATCTATTATTTTAATTGCACTTTCTGCTATTTTAACTGGTTTAAATATTTTCAATAAGATTGGAAAGTTTGCAGGTGCTGGTTCGCTTGTTCCTATTACAGGCTTTGCAAATTCTATTGTTTCCCCTGCTATTGAATATAAATCTGAAGGTTATGTTATGGGGGTTGGTGGCAAAATGTTCACAGTAGCAGGTCCTGTTTTAGTATTTGGTATTAGTACATCTGTTATTGTTGGCATTATTGCAATTTTATTTATGCATTAGAAAGGAGATTATTATGAAACGTGTAGGTAATCAAACCATTATGTTTGATACTCCCCCTACTTTATTGCAAACAGCTAGTATCGTTGGACCTAAAGAAGGCCAAGGTCCTCTTGCAAAATATTTTGACCAATGTTTAGAAGATGAATTTTGGGGAGAAAAAACATGGGAAAAAGCTGAAAGTAAAATTATAAAAGAAACCGTTAATTCTGTTATTACTAAAGCTGGTATTGCTGCTGAAGATATTGATTATTGTTTTGCAGGTGATTTATTAAATCAATGTATCTCTTCAAGTTTTGGGCTTCGCGAACTAAATATTCCATTTTTTGGTGTTTTTGGTGCTTGTTCTACTTTTGTGGAAAGTTTATGTTTAGGAAGTGTATTTATTGAATCAAAAGCTGCAACCAACGTTCTTTGTGCTACTTCTAGTCATTTTTGTAGTGCTGAAAAACAATTTCGTTTTCCATTAGAACTTGGTAACCAAAGGCCACCTACTTCTCAATGGACTGTAACTGGCTCTGGTGCTGCTGTTTTAACAGCCTCTGGCGAACGGTCCTTATATTACTTGTATTACACCTGGTAAGATTGTAGATATGGGAATTAAAGATGCCAACAACATGGGTGCTGCTATGGCTCCTGCTGCATTAGATACTTTAATTACACATTTTAGAGATACTGGTAGAAAACCAAGTTATTATGATGCTATTTTAACTGGAGATTTAGGCTATGTTGGAAAAGAAATTGTAACTGAACTTGCTGAAACCAAAGGTTATAATATTAAAGCTAATTATAATGATTGTGGCGTTTTAATATTTGACAAGAAAAAACAAGATACCCATTCAGGCGGAAGTGGATGTGCTTGTATTGGTGTAACTTTTTCTGGTTACTTCTTTAAAGAATTGAAAGCTAAAAAGTTAAACAGAATTTTATTAATTGCTACTGGTGCTTTAACCAATTCTACTACTGCCCAACAAGGAGAAAGTATCCCTGGTATTGCACACGCTATTTCTATTGAAACTTAATATTATTATTGAAATTGAAACCTAATATTATTAAAATTGAAATTTAATATTATTATTAAAATTGTTAATGGTATTGCATTGTAAGAATTGTTATCCATATATTGTTGTAAAAATGATTAGAGATATGCATTTCTTAAAAGTTATTAACAATATCAAATTACTTAAGCATTGTTCATACTATGTTTTTTGGTAATTCAAATTTTGACTGAAAGGAGATTTTAAATTGGATTTTTTACAAAGTATCGATTGGATAGGTCTTTTAAAGTGTTTTCTAGTTGGTGGTGTTATTTGTGTAATCGGTCAAATTTTAATTGACAAAACCAAGTTAACTCCTGCTAAAATTTTAGTTACTTTTGTTACTGTTGGTGCTATTTTAGGCGGACTTGGTATTTATCAATATTTGGTTAACTTTGCTGGTGCTGGTGCTACTGTACCTTTAACTGGATTTGGTGCTAACCTTGCAAAAGGAGCTATGAAAGAAGTTCAAACTTCTGGTTTGTTAGGTGCTTTTGTAGGCGGGGTTAAAGCATCAGCAGGTGGTATTGCTGCAGCTGTATTCTTTGGATATTTAGCATCTTTACTTGCTAAACCTAAAATTAAAAAGCAATAATTTTAATATTTAATAGGAATAAATCTATCATTTATTCCTATTTTATTTAATTTTTCTTTCTAAACAAATTTTATGTTATTACATTTTATAGAACTAAATATTCGCCATCTTGCTACTAATTTAGTTCTACTGTTCATATGTTTATGGCCTCTTTTGCCAATAGAATTAAACAACTTTGACACTACCTATCATAAATCCGTAAATTTATGCTTTTAGGTGAAAAATAATTTATTTTTCAATGTATCGAACTTAAAAATGAACGAATAATTAATGTACGGGAAGTACAAAAAATAGTTTAATCCTTTTTGTATTTTATATAATTTTTATGTTTTTATCAAGTATTTTCGTATGACAAATTTCGACATTAAATTAAGCATTTACTTTACAGAATTGCATTTAACTTTTCACTTGGCAGACATTAAACTAAGTAAGTGTAACACTTTAAATATTACAAAAAAATTACCACACTATACTTGACAGGCTCCTTGACAAGCTCCTCACTTTTTTAATGTTAAAGACACCCTTTTGAGGGTGTCTTTAACCGTTACGTATGTCTATCTAATTAATTTTATTTCTGGCTTATTGGTCGTTTTTTGCTATCGCTTTGAAAGGGGTCAAGGAACGAGGTCATCAAGGTGCGGCGAGGACAGGGCGGAAACCGATGCCGCTGCTGCTACCGCCTGTGTGGTCGTTGAAATAGAACGCCCCGGCACCCGAACCATTACTGTAATAGCCTCCACGATGGAAGAACGGAGCGCTCGTGTAAGGGAAGTACGAGTAGTCATCGTACCACGAAGTTGTTCCACTACCTGCTGTTGATGTTTCGTACACTGCGTCTCCATATCGTCCTT
>CAMTJT010000032.1 GCA_947073285.1 uncultured Clostridium sp.
GAAGGGTATTACCAAGTAACTACAGAAGATGGTTATGTATTTGATGTGTCTATCATAGAAGGAACAAATACCAATGATATTATTATAGAATATATAGGGCAAGCAGGAAATCTGCCACCTATTATGAAAGTAAAAGATATAACCACCAATAGTGCAGTAATAGAAATAATTAGAATAGAAGGAATAACAAATTATAAATATGAGTATAAAAAGCATGAAGAGCAAAACTACCAAACAGCAGTAGGAAATAACAATACATGTACACTAACCAATTTAACCAATAATACGATTTATGATGTAAAAGTAACAGTTACAAAAGAAGGAAAAGAAATAGTATTAGAAAAGCAAATAGCCATAGGAAAAATACCAACAGGAGGAACTATAAAACTAAGAAGTGTAACATGGGCAAATAATAAAGCAACAGCAGTAGTATACCATGAAGAAACCAAAAGCTATAAAATAGAATGGCAAAAAGCAGGTGGAACAACTTGGATCTCAGGAGAAATGGGAGTAAAAGAAATAAGTATTCCAAATTTAAATCATGGAGATATGGTTTTATTAAGACTAAATGATGGAACAAGTAGTGGAGATGAAGCAAGTATAAGCATTATAGATGATAAAAATCCACAACAAGCAACTATAACCTTCACGCCAGAAATAGCACAATCAGGGCAAAACATCACAGCAACAGTGACTTTAGCAGATAATGAAAGTGGAATCAATTTGGCAAATAGTAAATATATCTTTAGTAAAAGTGATGCACCACTTGGAACTGAAGATGTAAGCTTATATACAGGAGGAAGCTTTGCAAGTAGTACAAGTGTAAATATAAAAGGAACATCAGCAGGAAGCTGGTATTTACATGTATTATCAGTAGACAATGCAGGAAATAAAATAGAGACAGTGTCACAAGAATTTAAGATAACCCAACCAGAAATAGCAGATTTAGATAGAAGTAGAGGGGATATTGAAGTAGCATTTGTTGATATGAATAATAATCCAATTAGCGGAAGTAATGTACCAACTCCAAAATTAGGAGAAGGAATGATACCAGTAAAATGGAATGAAACAGATAGTTCATGGTATGTATGCCAAAGTACAGATAACAGTTGGTATAGTTATACACAGCAAGATAAAAAGTGGGCAAATATAATGATAAGAGATGGCTTAGGAGTAGAAGGAATAACAGATAGCAGTATAGCAACAATAGAAGAAATGGCAGGAAAAAAAGTTACAAAAATGAGTGATATGTTTGTATATGTACCAAGATATAGTTATAAAATTTCATATAAAAATGCAAGTGGAACAGTAATAGGATATTCAGATAGTGATGGAATAACAAATGTAAAAGGAAATGTAGTAACAGGAACAAGAAAACAAGGAGCAATAGAAGTAAAAGGAAATGTAGATGGAAAACAGATAGAAAAATATGTATTGCATCCAGCATTTCAAAAATTTGAAACAGATGAATTAATTATGAAAAATGGAGGCTGGAATGAAAATCTAGCAGGAATTTGGATAGCAAAATTTGAGGCAAGCAGAAAGGATGCAACAGGAAATAGTGCAGGAAGTGCAAGCAAAGTAAAAGTGCAACCAGGAATAATAAGTTGGAGAGGAATAAAAGTACATGACGTTTTTATTAACTGTGAAAGTTACAAAAAAGAATTACAAAGCCATTTGATAAAAAATAGTGAATGGGGAGCAACAGCATATTTAGCAGTAAGTAAGTATGGAAAAAATGGAGAAATAGCAATTAATGATGCTTCTTTTAGAACAGGTGGAGGAATAGGAACAGTATATATAGATAATACAGCCCAAAGTACAACAGGAAATATAACAGGAATTTATGATATGAGTGGAGGAGTAGGGGAGTACACAGCAAGTTATTTAAATCACGGAAAAAGCAATTTACAAACCTATGGAGCAAGTTTGGTAGGAAGTAAGAATGTAAATATGAAACAACTATATAGTAGCGGAAGTGATGATACAGAAGAATTAAATTATAAAGCAAATGCAGGAATATATGGAGATGCAATATATGAAACATCAACAGCAGGTAAAGATATAAATGCGTGGTATGGAGGAGACTCATATAATGTATATGGAACAGAGCCATTCTTCATGCGTGGAGGTGATTATGCAATTTCAAATTCTGGAGTGTTCTGGTTTGAAAGTTATACTGGCAATACCCATGGATATATTGGTTTTCGTCCTGCATTGGTTGTTCCGTAAGTTTGAGATTTGCGAAAATGTTATAAAATTTTGTGTAAAATAGGGCTTATCATGGTTCTGGCATTAGGGTATGTAAATAATTTTTAGCTCGCTAGAGAATGTCTAAATTTTATTAGTAGCAAATAGATAAACTAAGTTCATAACTAAACTAAAGTAAGCTCTTTAACAGGGCTTACTTTAATTTTAGGAAATTTAAATTGGAGCTTGTTATAATATGGTGTGGAGCTTGTCAAGTATAGTGTGGTAATTTTTCGAGCTTACAAAGAGCGAATGAATTAGAATAGAAAAGTGGCTAAATTGTAAAAGTAATTTCCAAATAGAAAAGTATGAAAAAAACAATGAAAAAGCTTGCAAAAGTGTGATTTCATGATATGATATAAAAGATAAACTACAGTTGATAAAATAATTACAATAGGAAGGAATAAAAGAAACAATGAAAGTAGCAGATTTTAATTACAATTTACCAGAAGAACTAATAGCACAAGTGCCAATAGAAAATAGAGATACCTCAAGACTAATGGTATTAGATAGAAAAAATAAAACGATTGACCATAAAATATTTAAAGATATTTTAGACTATTTAGAGCCAGGAGATTGTTTAGTAAGAAACAATACAAAAGTAATTCCTGCTAGGTTATATGGTATAAAAGAAGAGACAGGTATAGTAGTAGAGTTTTTACTTTTAAATAGAATAGAAGCAAAAAAACAAAATGAAAATGGCAAAAATGAAGAAATTTGGGAAGTAATGGTAAGACCTCGGAAGACGTTTAAAACAAGGTACAAAAGTAAGCTTTGGAGAGGGCTTGTTGAAAGCAGAAATATTAGAAACTATGGATGGCGGAAATAGAAAAGTAAAACTAGAATATGAAGGCATTTTTAATGAAATACTAGATCAAATAGGCTTAATGCCATTGCCACCATATATTCATGAAAAATTAAAAGACAAAGATAGATATCAAACAGTATATGCTAAATATGAAGGATCAAGTGCTGCCCCAACAGCAGGTTTGCACTTTACAGAAGAACTACTTCAAAAAATAAAAGAAAAAGGAGTAGAAATTGCAAATGTAACATTACATGTTGGTATTGGCACTTTTAGACCAGTAAAAGTAGAAAATGTAGAAGAACATGATATGCATTCAGAGCATTTTTATATAAAGCAAGAAGATGCAGAAAAAATCAATAAAGCAAAAAGAGAAGGTAAAAGAGTAATTGCAGTAGGGACAACCTCTTGCAGAGTACTAGAATCTATTAGTAATGAACAAGGCGAAGTTAAAGAAACACAAGGAGATACCAATATTTTCATATACCCAGGTTACAAGTTTAAATGCTTAGATGCTCTTATAACTAATTTTCATTTACCAGAATCTACACTTATCATGCTAGTATCAGCTTTAGCAGGAAAAGACTTTATTATGCAAGCATATAACGAAGCAGTCAAAGAAAAATACCGTTTCTTTAGTTTTGGAGATGCAATGTTTATAAAATAGTGTCACTTTGGGGACGTACTCATTTGTGACATTTTTGTCACAAATGAGTACGTCCCCAAAGTGACAAAAAAGGAGAGAAAAATATGAAACCAGCAGTAACATATGAATTATTACATATAGATAAAAACTCAGGAGCAAGAAGAGGAATAGTACATACCCCACATGGTGATATTCAAACACCAGTATTTATGCCAGTAGGTACACAAGCAACAGTAAAATCAATGACCCCAGAAGAACTAAAACAAGAAGTAGAGGCTCAAATTATATTATCTAATACCTACCATTTATATTTACGCCCAGGACATGAACTTGTAAAAGAGGCAGGAGGGCTTCATAACTTTATGAAATGGGATAGACCAATTTTAACAGATTGTGGTGGCTTTCAAGTATTTAGTTTAAGTGATTTAAGAACTATTACAGAAGAAGGGGTAGAATTTAAATCACATTTAGATGGAAGCAGACATATGTTTACACCTGAAAAAGTAATGGAAATAGAAGAAGCACTAGGGGCAGATATTATTATGTCATTTGATGAATGTTGCCCATATCCATCTACCTATGAATATACCAAAAACTCAATGGAAAGAACTACAAGATGGGCTATAAGGTGTAAAGAGGCACATACCACTACAGATAAACAAGCACTTTTTGGTATTATTCAAGGTGGATTTTATGAAGACTTACGAGAAAAGTCAGCTAAAGATTTAGCAGACTTAGATTTTCCAGGATATGCAATTGGTGGAATTAGTGTAGGAGAGCCAAAAGAAGAATACTTAAAAATGCTATATTACACAGCACCACTTATGCCAGAAAATAAACCAAGATATTTAATGGGAGTAGGTACACCAGACTATCTAATAGAAGCAGCTTTAGCAGGAATCGATATGTGTGACTGTGTATTACCAACTAGAATTGCAAGAAATGGAACTGCAATGACATGGAATGGAAAAGTGGTAGTACGAAATGCTACCTATGAAAGAGACTTTGGACCATTAGACCCAGAATGTGATTGCTATACTTGTAAAAATTATACAAGAGCCTATATTAGGCATTTAGTAAAAACAAATGAAATTTTAGGTATTCGATTATTATCAATTCATAACTTAAGGTTCTTGACGAAATTGATGGAAAGGGTTAGAATAGAAATAGAGAATGATAACTTATTAAATTTCAAAGAGGAATTTTATAAAAAATATGGTTATGTATAGTTTGTGCTCTAATAGTGCTATTGTATTAATTGCTTGCCAAAACGAGATAAAAAACTGTAAAAATAGTTTATTAGATATTAAAAACTAATTAAATTACAAAAGAAAGGTCAAAGTTCGAAAATAATTTTGCGAACTTAAGAAGAAAGGGGTATTAAAATGGATGACTTTATAGGAGGAAATTACAGTAGACAATCAGAAGACCAAAAAAATGCAAAAAAATGGATGAAAATTATTGCTGTCATTTTGGTGCTTTTATTAGTAGCATGTATTGCTTTAGTAGGAGTAATGTACTATATTCAATCTATTCAGTTAAAAATAACAGTAGATGGAAAGGCTACAAAAAGCTTAGAAAATGTACTTATATTTGAAAACGGAAAAGTATATATACCAATTCGTGCTTTTGCAGAATATGTAGGATATACATCTTCTAATGGTGGATACAAACAATATTCAGAAGATACTACTAAATGTTATGTACAATGTAATAATGAAGTAGCAAGCTTTAGTTTAAACTCTAATAAAATTTATAAGCTATTATTAGATGGAAATAATGATTATGAATATTATGAAATAGCAGAACCAATTAGGCTAATTAATAATCAATTATGTACTACAATAGAAGGTGCTAAAATTGCCTTTAATGTTTCAATGGCTTATGATGAACAAGAAAATAAAGTTACAATTTTTACACTTCCTTATTTAGTAACTTATTATACAGCTAAATTTCAAAATGCAGGTATTGCTGATGGTCATGCTAACTTTAGCAATCAAAAAGCTTTATTATACGATATGCTTATTGTAAAAGATACAAGCAATAGTTATGGCGTTTATGATTTAAAAGGTAAAGAAATTTTAGGAATTAAATATGCAAGTATTAAATTTATAGAAAGTACAAAAGAATTTATAGTAACAACTAAAGAAAAGAAAATGGGAATTATGCTACATGATTCAAGTACTAAAATTAGTCCTGAATATGATAATATTAAGCAAATAGATAAAGATAGTGGGTTATACTTAGTAACTAATAATAGAAAACTTGGTGTTATCAATGAACATGGAAGTACAGTTATTTTTATAGAATATGACCAAATTGGAATTGATAATTCTAAATTTTTAAATAATCATATTCAAAATCAGTATTTATTATATGATACTTGTATTCCAGTAAAAATAAATAACAAATGGAGATTATTTGACAAAACAGGAAAAAGACTTACCAACATAGAATATGATGATTTAGGATGTACATCAGGAAGTGGCATATCAGGAGACAAAAATGCAGCAGGTGTATTACTAATTCCAGATTATGAGGCAATTGTTGTAAAAGTAGGAGAATTCTATGGAATTATAGATAGTACAGGAAAAGAAATGTTGCCACCTGTTTTAAGTTCAGTATATTCTACAACATCAGCAGGAGAAGTAACTTATAGCATGGTGCATAATAATCAAGTAATTAATGTAATTGATTATATTAAAGCTTATATAAAACCAGATGTTCCAAACAATAATAATCAAAATAATAATGAAACGCAAAATACTACAAATAATGAACAAACAAATGAAACAAACACAAATAATACTACTAATGAAGTAAATAACAATCAAACTAAAAATAATGTAGTAGATGGAAATACAGTGCAAACAGGTGCCAATACAGTTAATGATACTACTTCTAATAATACAAACACAGCAAATAATAATACAGCTTCTACTAATACAAGTAATAATACTACTGGTACTAATGCAATTGGAGAAAATACTGCAACACAAGTTACAAATTAGTTCTAAAACTCCTTAACATACATAAAATAGAATAAAACAGAAAAGTTAAGGAGAAGGTAGAAAATGGAAAAAGCAAATACAATAAAGCCTAATATAGTAACAGAAGAAAGTGAAATTAAAAAAAATACCATCCGAATTATAAAAGGAAGTAGTTTTGCAATTGTAATTTCGCTTGTACTGTTACTTATTTTTGCTCTTTTATTAACCTATACAGAACTTTCAGAAAATACTATGGTGCCAGTTGTAACAACAATAGTAGGTATTAGTATTTTAGTGGGGAGTATGGCATCTACTAGAAAAATAAAGAAGAATGGTCTTTTAAATGGTGGGTTAGTAGGATTAATTTATACTATTATACTGTATTTAGCCTCTAGTGGATGTTTAGGATTAGGATTTTCACTAACAATGTATTCATTTGTTATGTTAGCAGTAAGTATTATAACTGGCATGATAGGTGGAATAATAGGCGTAAATTTAGGTGGGAAATAAGAAGGATTTCTTTTCCCACTTTTTTCTATAAATTTGATTTTCCACTTTCTCAAAAAATTCTCAAAAAATGTTGCTATTTTTTATGTTTTAATATAGAATTTAAGGGTATAATTAAGCATAATAGAAATTTAGGAGGATAAAAAATTGATTACCTTAGAAGATGTAAAACAAAATGAAGAAATCAAACAATTAGTTTTAAGTTCCCAAAAACAATTAAATGCTTTAGGGTATACAGAACATTCTACAAGGCATATTGGAATTGTATCTCATAGAGCAGGAGAGGTACTAAAAAACTTAAACTATCCAGAAGAAAGAATAGAACTTGCTAGAATTGCAGGTTATATGCACGATATTGGAAATTGTGTTAACAGAGTAGATCATGCTCATACAGGAGCAATTCTTGCTTATGAAATCTTAAAAGATATGGGAATGGATGCTAGCAAAAGAACTGAAATCATGATGGCAATTGGAAACCATGATGAACAAACAGGAACTGCAGTTAGTGATATTTCAGCGGCATTAATATTAGCTGATAAATCAGATGTGCATAGAGATAGAGTCGTAAATACAAATATGTCTACCTTTGATAAACATGATAAAGTAAATTATGCAGTAACAAACTCTAATTTTATGATAGATAAAGAAAATAGAAAAGTAATATTAGATTTAACAATTGATACAAACATATCACCTGTATTAGATTATTTTGAAATATTTATGGATAGAACTATGATGAGTAAATATGCAGCAAAATATTTAGGAATATGGTTTGAATTAATTATCAATGATACCAAATTATTATAAACTAAATGATTTAAGATTGTGAAAAATAATATTATGTTGTATGAAAACCATATAGCAACTAAAAAAATATAGAATAAAAAATAAAAAGAAAGGATATGTATAGTGTTTTTCTATATATTCATTATACAAGGAAATAAAAGTGAAAGTAGAAAAAGGATTAAAAATAGTATTTATTATTTTATTAATAGTTTTAATTTCTCTTGTTTCATTTGGGGGAATTTTTATTCAAAAAATGAAATTTGTAGAAAATATAGTACCAGATTATGCATTAGGAATGGATTTATTAGGAGCAAGAATAATTGCACTTAATGTAAGTGAGGCAACAAATACTGTTATTTATGATAAAGATGGAAATGAAGTAACAGAAGAAGGAGAAGAAACTACTAAAAAAGAAGAACCAGTTAATCCAGAAGATAGCCTAACAAAAGAAAACTATCAAAAATCAAAGGAGATTTTTGAAAAAAGGCTAAAAGAAATGCATGTGCCAGATTATACAATTCGTTTTGAAGAAGAAACTGGAAAAGTATATATTGAATTACCAGAAAATAGTAATACAGACCAAATTGCACAGTATACCACTATTAAAGGTGTGTTTCAAGCAGTGGATGAAGATAAAAACGTATTATTAGAAAACAAACATATTAAAAAAGCACAAGTAGGATATAGCAATACAGCAACTGGTACAAATGTATATTTATCTATTCAATTTAATAAAGAAGGAACTCAAATTTTAAAAGATATTTCAAATACATATATTAAAACAACAGATGAAGAAGGAAAAGAAACCACCAAAAATATTACTTTAAAAATAGATGATACTACTTTATTAGATACTTATTTTAGTACAGAAATACCAAATGGTGTACTTCAATTATCTATGGGACAAGCTTCATCAAATAGTGAAGATATTAATCAATATATTACAGAGGCATCTAATATAGCAGTATTACTAAATACAAATCCATTACCACTTACTTATACAATTGCAGAAAATCGTTATGTAATGTCTGATATTACGCTAGATATGTTCTATATTCCAGCAATTGTAGTATTAGCAGTGTTAGCAGTAGGAATTCTTTTCTTAATAATACGTTACCAAAAAAATGGATTTTTAACAGCAATTAGCTTAATAGGTTATATTGCAGTATATTTACTTGTTATTCGTTATACTAATGTAGTAATTACCTTAGAAGGAATTGCAGGTATATTAATAGCAGTTATTTTAAATTATATTTTTAGTGTATATTTATTACACCTATTAAAAAATAAAGAAATGAAAACCAAAGAAGAAGAATCTAATGGCTTTAAAGTAGCTTTCTTAAAAACTTTATTTATATTAGTTCCAGTAGCAATTACTTCAGTTATTTTATGCTTTACAGGTTGGCTACCAATGATTAGCTTTGGAATGACAATATTTTGGGGAATATTAATGGCTATTTTGTATCATTTAATTATTACAAGGTCATTAATAGTATCTGCAGCATCTGAAAAATAGTAAATTCATAAAGGATGGTATGTGTGAAACTATAAAAGTAAAGAAATAATAGTTTCAGCATATAAAAAGCAATATTTTCCAAATGAAATATAAAATAAGAAAGGAAAGAACAATAAAATGAAAAATAAAATTATTTATGTGGTAACAGTTTGCATTATTATAATTGGAGCTATTATCATAGCTACCATGGGGCTAAAAGCAGATGTAAAATATAGTAAAAATGTTAGAATAGATGTATATTTAGGAAAAAATTTTGAAAATAAAGATATAAAAGAACTAGCACAAGAGGTATTTGGAAAAGATAGAACTCTTGTACAAAAAGTAGAATATTATGGTGATATGGCATCTATTACTATCAAACAAGAAAATAGTGAAAATATGGACGAAAAATTAGAACAACTAAAAAATAAAATCAATGAAAAATATGAACTAGAAATTGAAACAAAAGATATGAATGTTACTCATCAACCAAAAATCAAACTTTCTAGTATATTAAAGCCATATATCATACCACTTAGTATTAGTAGTATAATTATTATAGCTTATGTAATGATACGTTTTAGAAAATTGGGAATCTTAAAAACTATTAGTATTTATGCTTTATACATTTTAGCATCACAAGCAGTATTCTTAGGAATTTTAGCAATAGCAAGAGTTCCAATTGGTCGTATTATTATGCCAAGTAGTTTACTAATTTATGTTGTGACAATTACAATAGTAACAGCAGTTCAAGAGAAAAAGTATTATACAATACAAGAAACAAATAAGAAAAAATAAAAGAATAATGAAACCTAAAAAAGGTAATACTCATACTATATAGTGTGAGTATTATTTTTTTGTATGACAGGAAAATTTAAAAATTTTCCCTAATCGGGATTTTTCTAAGATGAAAGAAAATGATAAGTAAAAAAATATTAGCTAAAAGAAGGAAGGAAAAATGATAAAGAAAGTACGAAAAAAATTAAATAGACAAATAGAAAATAAACAGATAGAGTATAAAGAATTTCAAAAAATAGCAAAACAAACAGATGGCTATGTAATAGATGTAAGAAGTCATCAAGAATATGAAGAAGGACATTTAGAAGGAGCAATTTCTATTTCACTTTATGATTTAGCAAATAATATTTTAAAAGAAATGCCAGATAAAAATAGAACAATACTGGTTTATTGTGAAAGTGGAAATAGAAGTAAAGAAGCACAAAATATATTAGAACAACTAGGCTATAAAGAAGTGTATAACTTAAAAGGTGGACTAGACAATATTTAAAATTATGATAAAACATGCTACCTTTTTAACTATTTAGAATAAAATATGTATATCTAAAGACATTTTAGTAGATAATATCCATGTAGAAAGGAGAACTAAAAACAGATGAAATCATTTTGCATAAAAACAAATAATACAGATATCTTAGATTATCTACTAGAAAGAATAGAAGAACTTGATTTTGAAGATTTAGTTTATTCAAAAAAACAATATAAAATATATCAAAATATAATGGTACATTATTTAGGAGAAAGCCAAAAAGAGTTTAATCAATTTTTATGTAATTTAGTAGAAGAAGTAATTATAGAGTTTTATGAAGAAAAAATTATGAAACAATTGATTAATTATAATTATTTTTATTTTGATGAATACGAAAAGACAAAAATTTTAGATAACTGCTTGCAAATGACAGATACAGAAGAATATAGAGAATGTATACAAGAAAATAAGGTAATTCAAAAAGAAATAGAAAAATACATTTTAGAAAATAAAAGTGTCATATTAGATGGGTTTGTATATTTTAGATTACAAGAATATACAAAGTTTATAGATAAATTAGTAGATGACTCTGTAAATCAATTTGTAATAGAAAAGGAATATACAGAATTTATTAGTCTGCTTCGCATTTATGTAGAATCAAGACAACCAGAATATAAAATGTTACACTTGATTTATAATCATGGAGAATCTATTTTATTAGATGAAGAAAAAAATGTAGTCTCTGTTTCAGATAATATTTATAATGCTAAATATTTGTCAGATATCTCATTTTCATCTAATGATTATGCTTTAAATACACTTTTAACATTGCTACCTAAAAAAATAGAAATACATTTGATTGACAAAGAAGATGAATTTATTAATACACTAAAATTGATTTTTGAAGATAGAATTTCAATTTGCAAAGAATGCAATATATGTAAAACTTATAGATTGCTTAATAGTGCTAAAATAATCCATTAAATCAAAACAATAACCTTTACGAAACCTCCAATATGTGATATAACTAAGAAAAATACATATTGGAGGTTTTTTATGGACGAAAATAAGAAAAAGTTAGTTACAATACTAGTACCAGCTTATAACGAAGAAGAAGTCTTGCATTTATTATACGAAAGATTAGATAAATTAATGAATAATAACCCTAAATATGATTTTGAAGTTCTATTTGTTAATGATGGAAGTAAAGATAGATCTTTACAAATTATGCAAGAACTAAGAGAAAAAGATAAAAGAATTTGTTATCTAAATCTATCTAGAAATTTTGGAAAAGAAACGCGGAATGATAGCAGGTTTAGATTATTGTAAAGGGGATTGCGTAGTTATTATTGATGCAGACTTACAAGACCCACCAGAGCTAATACCAGAGATGCTAAAATACTGGGAAGAAGGATATGATGATGTATATGCCAAAAGAAAAACAAGAGAAGGAGAAACATGGTTAAAGAAATTTACTTCAAAAATGTATTATAAAGTATTACAAGCATTCACTAGAATAGAAATTCAAAAAGATACAGGAGATTTTAGACTATTAGACAGACGTTGTGTAGAAGCATTAAAGGCTATTAGAGAATCTCAAAGATACACAAAAGGTTTATTTAGCTGGATAGGCTATAATAAAAAAGAAATTTTATATGATAGAGACCCACGTGCAGCAGGACAAACAAAGTGGAATTATGGAAAATTAGTTAATTTATCAATAGATGGTATTACTTCATTTACAACATCTCCATTAAGATGGGCAGCTTTACTTGGTATTTTAGTTTCTATCATTGGCTTTATTTATATGATATTTATTATTGTAAAAACAATCATTACTGGTGTAGATGTACCAGGTTATGCCTCAACAATGGTAGTTATTTTGTTTTTAGGAGGAATACAACTTATTTTCTTAGGAGTAATAGGTGAATATCTAGGACGAGCATTTAATGAAACAAAACATAGACCATTATATTTTATAGATAGATATAATGAGGAAAAAGAGACAAACAAAACTTTACACAAATGAAAAAACATGTTATAATAATGATATTAATCCTTATAATCTGCATTATTGCAGTAAGATATAGTATCTTAATAAAATAATTATTTTAAAGGAGATCAAAATTATGCTAATCAACGAAGTAACACGAGCTGCCTTAATAGTTGGAGGATTATATTTTTTATTAGATATGTTAGGATACATAAGGATGCTGAAAGAAAGCAAAGGCTTTCAGGCATTATGCGCTATTACATTAACAGTACATCTTGCTTTGAGTTTTGTTTGTGTATTGCAAAATAAAGAATATTTAATAAAAATTAGCAAAACATCATTATTTCCGCTAGTAGTGCTGGTAGCTATATATTTAGGACTGATAGCCACCTTAATTTCAACAGTTAAAAGAATAATCAAAGAAGATTAGCATATACCAACTAAAAGGCCCCCAGAAAAATTTTCTGGAGGCCTTCCTTCTCTAAGAAAATAAGAATATTCTAAACTTTAACAATAAATTCTATAATCAATTTCAGGAAAGATACAATCTTTTTCTTCAATATCTTTTAAAAAGCTTTCAAAGTTAGTGTCTAAACTATTTTGCATTAAAGCATGATATAATTTAGTAAATCTGCCAATATGGTCTTTAATACGTTTTTTTGCATAATCTACCATAGTACCATTTGTAATAATAAATAGCCAGTCACTGCTTTGAGCAAGTAATAATTCTCTAGCACATTGATTTAGAGCACGAATTTTTATTTCTTTTTCTTTCTTCAATTTTGGTGTTTCAGTTTTTTCATTTTCCAAGTTACTAAATTTTTGAGCTAATTGCACCATTCTATCACCAGCAGTATGTAAATGTTTGTGAGCATAGTCATTTGTTTGATTAAGCCATACTTCACTATAACCATTAGCACCCCAACTAGAACGACAAGGAGTAGAAATTTGCATATTAGGAAATTTATCAATATACTTACCAGGTGTAATTAATTTAAAGTTTCCTTTATCATAATATACCTTTTTAAATAAAATATATAACCAATCAGGACCTTCATACCACCAATGACCATAAAGCTCAGCATCATAAGGGCAAACAACCAAAGGAGGGTTAGAAGTTAAAGGCGCTAAATGATTAATTTGGCTTACTCTACTATCAAAAAAGTGACCTGCTTGTTTTTCTACAGAATCCATAGCCCAAGTAGGGTTATAATAATCTTTTTCACAATCTTTTCCAGTAATACGATAATATTTAATACCAGTATGAACTCTAGCACCATTACAAGCAATATAGGGTTTAATATAATCATAAGGGGCATCATAGCCAATATCTCTATAAAATTCTCTATAATTAAAATCACCAGGATAGCCATTAATAGAACTCCATACTTGCCTAGAAGACTCAATATCACGACCAAAAGCAATAATGCCATCAGGTGAAACAATAGGAGCAAAAGTTCCATAAATAGGGGTAGGGTTAGCATATAAAATACCATGTGATTCTGTAATAATATATTCAATACCAAATTCTTTTAAATATTTGTCAGCCTCAGGCACATAGCCACATTCAGGAAGCCAAATACCACGAGGTTTTCTGCCAAAATATTTTTCATAAGTTTGAACTCCAACTGCAATTTGTGCTCTAACTGTTTTTTCATTAACATATAAAATAGGAAAATAACCGGTGTGTTGCACCACAAGTAATAATTTCTAATACACCAATATCTTGAAAATGTTTAAAACCATTAATTAAATTACAATGATACACTTCTTCAAATAAATGTAAGTCATTAGAATAACGGTTAAAATAGTAATGAGCAAGCTCATTTTCTTTTTGGTTATCTTGGGTACGGATAATTTCCTTTTTAGCAAGCTCAATATGAGTATTTAAATATTTAATATAACGTTTTTGGAGTAATTGATTATCAAGCATATTTAAAAGAGGGGGAGTCATTGACATAGTAACATTAAAGTCAACTTTTTCCTCCTCTAATTTAGTAAAATTAGTTAATAAGGGAAGATAGGTTTCAGAGATTGCTTCATAAAGCCATTGTTCTTCTAAATAATCTTCACTTTCTGGATGATGAATAAAAGGTAAATGAGCATGTAATATAAAACTTACATAGCCTTTGGAATTAGTCATTTTTTCCTCCTTATTTATTTAAAATTAGAACTAAAGTTAGAAGAAGAAAGACTAGTTCCTAATTCGTCTCCATTTAATTCGTTTTGGTAAATTTCTTTATAGAAATCATAAATATTATAAATTCTTCCCATATTACAAATAAATGCAAAAGAAGAGATATTTTTTTCTTGTACAAACTCAGTTTTAACATCTTTAAAGAAAATAGTTTTGCCTAATTTTTCAAATAAAATATGATCATTTGGCGTTTCTAAATTATTAGAAGAGGTAACTGTCATTCTACCATTATTTTCTAATATGATTTGAGAATTTTTATTTTTTCTCATTAAAATTACTTCATATTCACAATCACTATCAGGAATATGTAAATACCAACTATTAGCATAATCATTTACTTCTACTTCAAACTGATAGTTGTAAGTTTTATTAATAACTAATAAAAAGGGAGTAGTTTCTTGGAAGAAATTTTCTCCATAATATTTAAGCATATTTTGACTATCTAAAGTGGAAATATCCCAGTAAACAAATAATATGGTAGGAGTTTGAGCAAGAATTTTTACAATAGTTTTTTCATATTGGTTTGGTAAATCATAATATTCTCCAAGAAAAGAAATGCTAGATTTAGCTAGTTTGGTTTTATGAGTTTTTTTAGTTTGGGTACTAGAAGACTTTTTAACTTTAGCTTTACTGGTAGTTGAACTTGTGGTACTAGATGATTTTTTTGTAGCAACTTTTTTAGAAGTAGCCTTTGTAGTTTCCTTTTTTAAAGCTTCTTTTTTTGTAGTTTTTTTATTAGTGACTTCTGTAGGTTCTAACTTTTTACTAACCTCTTTTTTCTCACTAGTTTTTTTAGTAGCTGCTTTTTTAGCAGTATCTTTTTTCTCACTAGCTTTCTTAGTAGCTGCTTTTTTAACAGTATCTTTTTTCTCACTAGTTTTTTTAGTAGCTGCTTTTTTAGCAGTATCTTTTTTCTCACTAGCTTTCTTAGTAGCTGC
>CAMTJT010000033.1 GCA_947073285.1 uncultured Clostridium sp.
ACCGCTGTATGCCCGAACGGCACGTACAGTGGTGTGAGAGGGAATAAATAAAATAATTATTTATTCTCTACTCGATTGTTTTACTTATATATTTTTATAATTTCTAATTCTAACAAATGCATAAATTGCAGAGATAACACAAACTGCAATAAAAACAAATAAAGCTGTATCTTCTGCAACACCAGTTTGTGGTAATGTATTAGTTGCTGTATTATTGGTAGTATTAGTAGTATTATTAACAGTATTATTGTTTGTTGTATTTCCAATAATAGGAGCATTTGTGTTATTATTCACTTGATTATTAGCTTCGGTATTAGGTGGTGCTACTTGTAATGGTGTATCATTAGTAGCCTTTACAAAAGTTGCCATTACTAATAAAAATGCAACAATTAATGTAACTATTAAAATAATTTTTTGATTTTTCATAATAAATCTCCTTTTTTCTTTTGATATTTCTTTTCTTATTATTTGTATAAACAATAAAAATTATTCATACTTTTTTGTATTTCATAAATATTTTATACTTACGTTTTTGATTAGTCAAGTTTTTTTTAGATTTTTTTGTAATTTTTCAAAATTTTAGTTACTAGTTATAATTTAACTATGTTTTTTTATACAGCATAATGTATTTTTACAGTTTTCAAAAATGTAACTTAGGTATATTTTTTCAAGAATTATACATTAAATCTAAATAAAACAACATCTCCATCTTGCATAATATATTCTTTTCCTTCTAAACGAACTAGTCCTTTTTCTTTTACATTATTCATAGACCCTTCCCTAATTAAGTCATTGTAAGAAACTATTTCTGCTCTAATGAAGCCTCTTTCAATATCACTATGAATTTTTCCTGCTGCTTGTGGTGCTTTTGTTCCTTTTTGAATTGTCCATGCTCTTACTTCTGGTTCACCTGCTGTTAAAAAAGACATTAGACCTAATAAATCATAACTTGCTTTAATTACTTTGTCTAAGCCAGATTCTTGCAAACCAAGTGCTTCTAGCATTTCTTTTTGTTCTTCCCCTTCTAAACTTGCTAACTCTTCTTCTATTTTAACACATAATGGAATTACTTGTGCTTTTTCTGTTTTGGCATATTCTACTACTTCTTTTACTTTTGCATCATTTTGACTATTAGCTAATTGTTCTTCTGATACATTTGCAATATATAAAATAGGTTTCATAGTCAATAAAAAAGATTCTTTTAACATTTGTTTTTCTTCTTCACTAAATGTTAATGTTCTTGCTGATTTTCCTTGTTCTAAAGTAGCTTTTACTTTTTCTAATAAATCAATTTCTTCTTGATATTTTTTATCTGCCTTTAATTTTTTCTTTGCATTGTCTAATCTTTTTTCAATGGTTTCTAAATCTGCAAAAATTAATTCTAAATTGATAGTTTCTATATCACGAACTGGACTAATACTTCCATCCACATGGACAATGTTCGTATCTTCAAAACATCTTACTACTTCAATGATACTATCTACTTCTCTAATATGAGATAAGAACTTATTACCTAACCCTTCTCCTTTACTTGCCCCTTTTACTAAACCTGCAATATCTACAAATTCTATAACAGCAGGTGTTACTTTTTGTGGATGATAAAGCTCTGCTAGTTTTTGTAATCTTTCATCTGGTACTGCTACTATCCCTACATTTGGCTCAATGGTGCAAAATGGATAATTTGCACATTCTGCTCCTGCTTTTGTAATAGCATTAAACATTGTACTTTTCCCAACATTTGGAAGACCTACAATTCCCATTTTCATAATTTTAATTGCCTCCTTTATTTTGTTCATTTACCATATCATTTTTATCTGCATTTTCATTACCAGCTATGTTATTGGTTTGATTATTATTTTGGTTTTCATTTTGATTATTATTTTTTGGTGGTTCATTATTTTCTATATTGGTTTGATTATTGTTTTGTGTATTATTTGTTTGAGTGTTATTTGTGTTTTGTGTATTATTTTGTGTGTTTTCATTTTGAGGTGGCTTTTCTGTAGTATTATTATTTCCAACATTATTTTGATTTCCAGATGGCTTTTGTGTATTATTATTTGTTGTATTATTGCTATTACTATTAGTTGTATTATTATTTGTTGATGGTTTGTAATTTCTCCATGGATTATTAACATCTGGATCTGTTGGATCCCACCATTTTAGATTCCCTGGTGCATTAGATATTTTTTGTGCTGTTGGCTTTCCAAGTGGTCCTGGATTAGAACTCGAATAAAATTCTACTGATGTTCCTGTTGATACATTATCATAAATCCATTTTGCATCTCTTGTCGTAAGCCTAATACACCCCATCGATGCCTTTGTTCCTAATTGGTCGTAAGCCCAATATTCTAAGGTATGGTTGTTTCTTTCTAGATATGGTACTGAGTGGAACAAGATATTCCCTACTATTTGACTACAATAATGTCCCCAAACATTGCCATACATATAACACCATGTTATCTTTGCAGGAATTCTATATACTCCTGAGCGAGGTGTTTCTGTACCTGTTGAACATACAAACGCTTTTACTGGAACTGTGTATTTGCCATCTTTATCATAAGTATAAACATTTACTACTTGTGCTCCATAATTTACTTTTATATAATATTTATTTTTAGGCTTTGGCTTGCTTGTAGTTTTATTATCTTTTTGTTCTTCCTTTGCTTGTTCTTTTTTCTCTGCCTCTTCTATTTCTTTTTTATTTATTTCTTGCAGTTCTTCTTCTGTTTTATCTGTTACCTGTTCTAAATTTTCTAATTTGCCAATTACTTGTATATTTGTATTATTTACTATTTCTGTTGGTTCAATACTCGTCTGTTTAGTTTGCTCCATACGATTAACTATGTTAATAACAGCAGCTACAATAAGTACTATTAAAAATAAAACAACAAAAATTCCCCATTTAGTAGAATTGCTTATCTTTCTACTACTTTTTTCTTGATTGTTTTTCAATATTTTTCTTCCTTTCGTACTTTTAGTTCTCATATCTAGTCTACATTATAATATTGATTTTATTATTTTTCAACTAGTATATTCATTTTCTTAAAGCTATTTTAATCTGGCATTATTATATCATTCAAAATTCTGTTTAATGTTTCTTTTCTTTGTTTGGAAGTATCAATATATTTTATACCATATTTAGGGCATTCTAGCTTTAACATTTCATTACATTCATACCAATCTTGTGCATGTTTTAGTAAATATTCTCTTGATAACCCATATGTCCAACTTTCTTTTGTATCATATGTAATACATTGATCTACCATATTTTCTGTTGTTAAATTTCCTAACCCTAATAATAACTTTCTTCATTTTTAGCTCTAATCATAGCCCATTTCAATGAATCACTATGTATTATATTATAACTCTTATATCTATCTTTTATCATTTTACTTAAAGTTGTTTTTCCTGCTCTCCCTATTCCCATGATTAATATATTTTTCATAGCACCATCTTCCTTTCCTAAACACTTATATCACACTTATTTCCAAAAGTCTAGCAACTTATCTCAAAAACTATTATACAAAAAATGACAAAATCTCAATTTATTTTGAAACTTCGTCATAATTCGACAATGGAGCTTCCAGCCGGAATCGAACCGGCGACCTCAGCCTTACCATGGCTGCGCTCTACCTACTGAGCTATAGAAGCATATGATTTGTCAAAGCAGTACCTTGACAAATATTTTATGAATTTTGTTCTTCTAAGATTTCTTTAATTGCCTTTTTACGAATTCTTTGAATGGCATTATCTATTGATTTAACTGGCGTATCTAGGTTTTGTGCTATTTGTACATAACTTTGCCCTTGTATATATTGATTTAATACTTTTTTTTCAAAATCACTTAAAGTTTTATCAATAGTATTTTCTATAATTTGATAATATTCTTTTTGGGTAATAGTATCTAGTGGATCTTCTACCAAATTTGTATTTAACACACCTAATAAATCAGTATTACTATTATTTCCATCATCTTCATTATCATAAGCATTAATATTTAATGATAAATAAGAATTGAGTGGCATATGTTTTTGGCGATTAGAACTTTTAATGGCTGTAATTAGTTGCCTTTCAATACAGATATTAGCAAAAGTTTTAAAAGAGTTCTGCTTTTCTGGTTGATAGCTTTTAATTGCCTTAAATAAGCCAATTAGCCCTTCTTGCTCTATGTCTTCTCGTTCTGCACCAATCATATAATATTTACTAACCTTCATATTTACTAAATTTTTATAACGGTTAATAAGATGTTCTAATGCACATTTACTATCAGACTTAATTAATTTGATTAAGTCTTCATCTGCCATATTTGTATAATCCATATTAGAAGAATAATAAATATCTGCTTTGCTCATATTCTAAAGGTTACCTCCTACGGCGTACAGCCTATGTTTGTATTATATCTACTCTCTTTTTTTCTGTCAATAGAAAATCATTAAAAAGTTGATATTTTAAATAAAATGTGTTATGATTTTTTCGTTAACTATAATTAAAAGGAGCGTTCTTATGGCTTTTGATGGTTTTGTTTTAAATGCTACTATTGCAGAGCTAAATTGTTTAATTGGTGGAAAAATTCAAAAAGTTTACGAACCAAATAATAATGAGATTTTACTTAGTATTTATGCTAATGGGTTACAATATGCACTTTCTATAAATGTTTCTTCTAACTTTTACTCTATCTATTTAACTACTACTAAAAAAGAAAATCCTTTAATAGCCCCTAATTTTTGTATGCTTCTAAGAAAATATCTTATGAATTTTAAAATTGCAAATATTTCTACTATGGGATTTGAAAGAATTGTTATTATAGAACTTAGTGGAAATGATGAAAATCATATCCCTATTACTCGAAAATTAGTGGTTGAATTAATGGGAAAACATAGTAATGTTCTGCTTTTAAATGAGGAAACTAAAATTATTGATAGCTTAAAACATTTTTCTGTTGAAAATGGTGCTACTCGAAATATTAGTCCTCGCTATACTTATACTTTCCCTACCTCAACAAAAATAGATATTCATGATTATCTTATGTTAGAAAAAAGTTTGCCAAAGGAAGAAACTTTATCTAACTTTTTTGCTAATCAATTCACAGGTGTTAGCAAAACTTTAATAAAATATGCTATTGCTCATTTAAAAATAGAAGACTATTTGTCTTTAGAAAATTTTCATTTACTTGCTACTTATCTTTTAAGTTTAATAACTAACATTACTCAAAATCAAGTAGAATGTACTCTATTTGAAAATGATTATACTTTAACAAAATGTGAAAAATCTCAAAATTTACAAGTGAATTTCTTTTTAGACGACTATTACCATCAAAAAATGCAAGAAGAACAATTTCTATCTTACCGAAACCAACTTTTAAATTTCATTCTAGCTAAGTTAAAGAAAATCTCCAAAAAGTTAGCTACTATTGATAACAAATTAAAAGAATGTGAACATCTAGAAGATTATCAATTATATGGAGAATTAATTACTAGTTATTTATATCAAATTAGTAACAAACATGTTTCTCATATTACTCTTGAAAATTACTATGATAATAATCAACCAATTGATATCCCTTTAGATATAACACTTTCTCCTAGTGATAATGCAAAAAAATATTTTAAGAAATACCATAAATTAAAAAATACTTATACTGTTGTACAAGGGCAAAAAATAGAAGTAGAAAAAGAAATCAATTATTTAGAAAGTATTGTATATGAAATACAGGCATCTCAAACCATTCAAGAATTAGATGCTATTTATGAAGAAATACAAGAAGCTTTTTCACTAAGTCAAAAAGTTTCTAATAAAAAACAATTTAAAAAGAAGTTAAAAAAAGATAGTAAGCTTTCTAAACCATTACAATATGAAATTCAAGGTTTCAAAGTATTGATTGGAAAAAATAATAGACAAAATGATGAACTAACTTTTAAACTAGCAAATAAAGATGACTTATGGTTTCATGTTAAAGATTTACATGGAAGTCATGTTATATTAATCACAAATGGAAAAATCCCTTCACAAGAAATAATTAACCAATGTGCTAGTTTAGCTGCTTATTATAGTAAAGGCTCTCAATCTTCTAATATTCCTGTTGATTATACTCTTATAAAATATGTAAAAAAACCAAGTAAGGCTAAACCTGGTATGGTTATTTATACAAATCAAAAAACTGTAAATGTACAACCTCACCCTATAACTAATATTTCCTAAGCTTTTCTTCCGTTAACGCATACCTTTCTTATTGTATAGGAAAAATCGACTTTTATCTTGGCATAATATAAGATTTTTCTGTTCTTATCATTTTCGCTAAAAACAAGACCTTCCACTTTTTCTAGTAGAAGGTCTTGTTTTTGGGGCAATTATGCCATTTTTGCCGGGGTTAAGCGGAAACTGTATACCTGATGCCGTTTATAAACACGCTGTCTGCCTCAAGCTCCTTTCTCAAAACTTCGGCAACTGCAAACCCATTGAACGTAGCGCCGTTGTGCTCGATGCCCATGTGTGCACAGCACTTGTCGTTTTCGATGTCGCATTCGAGGGATCCGCCACCGACGTGCAGTCCGTAGGGTTGCAGTTTCTTGTTGAGCCGCTCCTTCTTTTTGGATGTGAGTACACGAATGTGAGACATAAAGGTAATCCCCTTTCAAAATAGTAATATATACATTATAGCATATTTTCTTATTTTTGTCAAAAAAGCTATTTTCCCTATATTTTACTTTTCTGTCTTATACTCCACATCGTTTACCTTTCTTCATTCCATCTTGCTGTACCTCTTCGTATTGTTACAGCACCATTAGTAATTAAGTAATCTTGCATTAACTTTAATAGTTCTTCTTTTGATAGTCCAAACTGTTTTACTATATTAGCCAAAATAGCCTGTTTTTCAAGCCCTTCTTCTATTTGCTTCTTCATTTCATTGATAGCTATGGCTGCTAAATTTGTTTCTTCTTGTAATTGTTTATTTTTTCTTCTTTGTTGTTCTTCTACTTTTTCTCTTTCTAATACATCTTCTTCTAAACTATAACCACTAGATATCCTAGAGCCTAGTTCTTCTCCTTCTTTTGCCTCATCTGCCTTTTTCTTTGGAGTAAGTCTTTTATTCAATGAAATAGTTTTTACTCTCACTCTATATGTATACAAAATATCTATGACAATATGTTTTCTTATTTTATTGAATATCATTCTCTCTAGTATGTCTGGATAATCACGAAAATTCTTCTCTATATCTCCTGCATTCTCAATCAGCCATAATATAGCATCTTGCATCCTATCCTCATCTTCACTATTATAGGTTATTGCATATCTTCTTTTTGTACTTCTTAAAGCCATTTTTGCCTTTTTCATAATAATTCCTAAGTTTTCTTCTATAAAATTATTACTCATTCTAACTTTGCCTATCCAAAGTTTTCCTTTTTTATTCAATTCTTTTATATACTCTTCATTATATAAACTTGTGCCATTACTTGCTATATTTCTAATTACTTTATCTAGTGATACTCCATTTTCTTTACATATTTGTTCTATTTCTTCTTTACTATACCATCTACTCTCACTAAATAACATTCTTTGTATCAACTTCATTTTTTCATTATAACATAATATCTTAGTTGTACCTTGTCTACCATCTTTTATTTTTCTATAATATTCAATATGTGAAATTTCTAATACAACTTGTGCAAAAACATCTTCTCTCATTTGATTTCCATAGGTTTGATGTAATTCTTGCAATTTACTATATGTAATTAGCCTTCCTCCATATCCTTTTTCTTCTAGTACTTCTTTGATAGCTTCTATCTCTTCTTCTGAAATCAGCGTAGCTAATC
Source organism: uncultured Clostridium sp. (assembly GCA_947073285.1). Taxonomy (GTDB): domain Bacteria; phylum Bacillota; class Clostridia; order TANB77; family CAG-508; genus CAG-273. The sequence continues at coordinate 7,812 of CAMTJT010000033.1, forward strand.
CTTTTAGTATTCTTGCTTTCGCCTTTGGTAGTCTTCTCATGTTCCTTAATAAAGCTCTAGATATTCCTAATACTTCCTCTGCAAATTTATATTCTGGCATTTGACTTTCATATTTGGCATATAAACTTTGAAACTCTGTATAGTTAATTTTTTTATCGCTATACCCTTGTGTCTCTAGTTCTTGTTTTATTCTATCTATTTCTTCTTGTGATACTTGTTTTGGTTTTATAAGGCTTTTTAAAATAATAGAGTTTCTTGTACCTTTTTTCATTCTTTTGTATTGTGATGAACCTATTTCTAACACTCTTTGTGCAAATTTACTTTCTGTCATAAAGTTTTCTTGAGAGTAAAAACCGCAGTAGCTTTGATATAATAGTTGTAATTGTTCATAGTTAATAGATTGTCCAACATAGCCTTGTTCTTCTAGCTTTTTTCTTGTTTGCTCTATATATTCTTTTTCTATTAACTCCGCTTCACTTTTTAAAATAATAACATTCCCTGTCACTTTCACATGGGTATATTGACCATAGGTAAGTTCTAGCACTAGCTCAGCAAAATCTTTCTCCGCTAACTGACTTCCATATTTCCTATGCAACTCTTGCAATTCTTTATAATCAATTGCTTTTCCTGTATAACTATTATCTATTAATCTTTTCTTTATTTCTTCTATTTGATTACTATTTCTTGATTCTTGAAGGGATACACTATGTGATTGCATTTTTTTCTCTTCCTTATCTTCTATTGTATGGTCTCTTAAGATTCTTACTCTTTTTAGTCTACCTGCTTTTATTCCTCCATAATTCCAATCACTGATTTCTAACACTCTTTGTACGAATTCTCTTTCTGTCATTTGTTTGTCATAACTTCTATGCAATTCTTGTATTTGAGAATAAGTAACAAATCTATTTGTGTATCCTTGTACTCCTAATTCTTCTTTTATTCTTTCTACTTCTTCATTTGTTATAGTTACTACTAAACTTTTTAGAATAGTTGCATTCCACTTGCTTCCCTTTACATTATAATATTGAGAATAAGTAAGTTCTAAAATCGCCATAGCAAATTCTTTTTCTGGTATACTTCTTCCATAAGTTGTATGTAGCTCTTGTAATTCACTATATGAAATTGCTTTTCCAGCATATCCTAATACTTGCAATTCTACTCTTATTCTTTCTATCTCTTCTAATTGCGTATTAGTCTTTGCAGAATTTCCTAATATCCTCGTCATCCTCGTTTGATTATTCTTAACTCCAATATAAGTTACATAGTTTATCCCTAATACCTCTTGTGCAAATGTACTCTCTTTCATTTGACTTCCATACATTTGATGTAACCTTTGTAATTCTTTATAATCAATTGATTTTCCACTATATCCTTGTTGTGTTAATTCTTGCTTTATTCCTTGTACTTCTTCTGGTAACACCTTAGAAACTAAACTTTTTAGAATAACTCCATTATTTCCATCATTTTTCATATGATTATAATGACTATTACTTATTTCCAGTATCTGTTGTGAGAAATTTTTTTCTTCTATTTGACTTCCATAAGTTTGATATAAAATTTGTAACTCTGTATAGTCAATTAGTTTTCCAGCGTATCCTTGCTTTTGTAATTGTGTCTTTATATTTTCTATTTGCTCATTAGACAATGGAACTATTTTCTTTTGTATAATTTTTCCTCTTCTATTTTCTCTTCTCATTCGATGATAATTCGCACTTTTTATTTCTAAAATTTCTACAGCAAATTCTTTTTCTAACATTTGACTTCCATACTCTTGATGTAGTCTTTGTAATCCGCTCATAGTCTATTATTGTATTTTCATAGCCTTGTGCTTTTATCTGTTCTCTTATTTTATTAACTTCTTCTTTTGATATTTTTGGTAGTATCATACTTTTTAAAATAATAGCTCTTTTTTTACTATTATTCCTAATAGTATTATAATAAGAATATGTTAATTCTAATATTGTTTGTGCAAATTCACGTTCTAGCATTTGTCTACCATATGTTTGATGCAAGTTTTGTAATTCTATATAATCTATTGTTTTCCCCACATATCCTTTTTCTTTTAAAGTTTGCTTTATTTCTTCTATTTCATCTTCTGAAGTTTTTCCAACTAATCTTTGTAAAACTATCATGTTTGTATTATGATTTTTTGCACTCAAATAAGAACTTTCTTGTATCTCTAATACTATTTGTGCGAATCTACTCTCTGAAAATTCCTTGCCATAAGCAATATGTAAATTTTGCAATTCTAAATAATCTATCTTTTTGCCTACATATCCATCTATTCTCAACTTTTCTCTTATATTCTCTATTTCTTCCTCTGATTCTTTTTGCAGATTTCTCAAAATATATACTTTTCGTCTTCCAGCCTTTAATTGATAATATGAACCTTTTATTATTCCTAAAATATCTTTAGCAAATGTTTCTTCTGGTATTTGTTTTGCATATATTTGATGTAATTTTTGTAATTCCAAATAATCTATCAAATGTCCTGCATAGCCCTCTAATAACATTTTCTCTTTTATTTTTTGAGCCTCTTCTTCCATTAGTTTCGCAAGTTGCTTTTGCAAAATAGCTGTTTTATATTTTCCACTTTTCAACCCATTATAACTATTAATGCCGATTTCTAATACATATAATGCAAATTCTTTTTCTAACAATAAGCCTCCATAAGTTTGGTGCAATTCTTGCATTTGTCTATAATTAATCTTTCTTCCATAATAATTTAATTGCTTTAAGGTTGTTTGTATTTCTAATACATATTTTTCTACATTCATTTTTTGTCTCTCTTTCATGTGTGCATTATATCACTTTTATGTTAATTGTTCAATATATCCCCTGGATACAAAGCTATTCAATAAAAAAAAATAAAGTGCTATTGACTTGCACTTTATTCTTTGTAATTAGCTTATTTTTCTACTAAACACTTAGTATAATCTATCATATTTTAGTTATGTCTAAGAAGATATTCCCGTCTTATACTCCACATCTTCCATATGAGGAAATATCTCTTTTACTCTTTTTAAAGTAAGCATACTATGCCTTGGCAATGGATTTTTATCATGTACTGTTAACAACTTTTGCGTATAACAGTTCTCAGAAGTTTTAAATAATAAATATCGATTACGCACATAAGTAAAATATATTTGATATCCATCTTCTAAATTTTGATAAAATTCGTTAAAATTATATTTGCCTTCCATTTTTCCTCCCTTATTTGTTCTTCTTTCTTGCAATTTTATTCTTGCACCATTGTTATAAATTCTTCTTCTGAAATAATAGTTACACCTAATTCTTGTGCTTTTTTTAGTTTGCTTCCTGCTTCTTCTCCGAGCTAGCACATAATTTGTTTTTTTCGATACAGAAGAAGATGTTTTTCCCCCTAAATTTTCAATAATTTCACTAGCTTGCTCTCTTGTATATTTACTTAAGCTCCCTGTTAATACAAATACCTTTCCTTCAAAACGATTATCTCCTATTTGCTTTTTAAGTACTTGCATATTTACCCCTGCTACATTTAACTTTTGCAATAAATCTTGTGTTTGATTTTGGGCAAAAAACTCACTAATGGTATTTGCTGTAATTTCTCCTACATCATCAATCATTCTTAATTCTTCATAAGAGGCATTTACTAAATCTTCCATATTGTTATAATACTTTGTTAAAGTTTTAGCAAGTTTTACTCCTACATGTCTTATTCCCAATGAATTAATTAAACAATATAGTTCTCTTGTTTTGCTTTCTTCAATGGCATTTAGTAAATTTTGTGCAAATTTCTTCCCATTCTTTTTTAAAGAACTAATATCTTCAAAAGTTAAGTTATAAATATCTGCTATATTAGAAATCAAACCTCTTTCAATTAATTCTGCTATAATTGATTCACCTAGACCATCAATATCCATTGCTTCTTTTGATGCAAAGTGAACAATACTTCTATGTAGTTTAGCTGGGCACTCAATTCCAATACAACGAACTACTGCTTCTCCTTCTTCACGTACAGCCTCTGCTCCACATACTGGGCATTTATTAGGCATTTGGAATATCTTTTGTGTACCATCTCTTTTAGTTTCATTTACACCAACTACTTCTGGTATAACATCTCCTGCTTTTTGAATAATAACTCTATCACCAATTCTTATATCATTTTCTTTAATATAATCTTCATTATGAAGAGTAGTTTTAGATATTTTAGAACCTGCTACATAAACTGGCTCTAAAATTGCCATTGGAGTAATTGCTCCTGTTCTTCCTACTTGGCAAGTAATATCTTTTAACAAAGTTTCTTTTTTTTCTGGTGGATATTTATAAGCTACTGCCCATTTTGGTGTTTTAAAAGTAGTACCTATTTTTTCTCTTAATTCTAAATCATTTACTTTTACTACTGCACCATCTATTCCAAAATCTAGTTTATCACGCATTTTGCCAATTTCTTCAATTGCACTTTTTACTTCTTGCATATTTTGGCATAGTATTTTTACAGGATTTACATGAAACCCTATTTTCTCTAAATATAACAAACTTTCATAATGTGTTTTAAAATGCACACCATCTACCTTTTGCACATTAAATACAAAAATATCTAATGGACGAGTTGCTGTTATTTTACTATCTAACTGGCGAAGTGAACCAGCTGCTGCATTTCGTGCATTTGCAAATTGTTCCTCTTCTTCTAGTAATCTATTTTCATTTAGCTTATCAAAATCTTCTTTTCCAATAAATACTTCTCCACGTACTGTAATATTAATTGGTTCTTTTAATTCTTTTGGAACGGTTTTAATTGTAGCTATATTATGTGTTACATCTTCTCCAACTTGTCCATTTCCACGAGTTGCACCTCTTAGTAATTTTCCTGCCTTATATTCTATGCTAGAGGATAACCCATCTATTTTAGTTTCTACAACATATTCAAGAGGTTTTCCATACTCTATAGCTGCTTTTTGCATTTTCTCGTCAAATTCTTCTACTTCTTCAAAAGAAAATACATCTTGAAGGCTTTGTAAAGGTACTTCATGTGTTACCTTTTCAAAGCCTTTTTTGATACTACTACCTACTTTTTGAGTAGGTGAATCTTTCGTAATTAATTCTGGATATTCTTTTTCTATTTGCTTTAGTTCTTTCATAAGCATATCATATTCATAATCACTAACCACTTGCTCATCATCAAAATACTTTTGTGTATAATATTGTAAAAGTGGTTTTAATTCTTCTGCTCTTTTTTTTGCGTTTGTAAAATCCATGTTATCTTCTCCTTGTTTTTTATTACATTGAACCTTTAAATAAATCTTTTCCACCTTTTATGTACTCATAACCTGAAAAAATAGTAGCTATTACAGAAACACTCATCGTTAAAGTTACTAGTAAATTAATCATAAACTCATAGCCTGTTAAGTTTCCATCAAAAATAACACCATAAGCATTAGGGTCTAAAAAGGCTAAAATAATAGCTATCATTTGAGTTACTGTTTTTAATTTTCCCCAAAAGTTTGCAGCAATTACATTTCCATCTTTTTGCACTGCAACTAGCCTATAACCTGATACAATAAATTCTCTAAAAATTACAATAATAGGAATCCATGCTGGTAAATGCCCAAATTCTACTAACATTATCATAGCTGTTACTACTACTATTTTATCTGCTATTGGGTCTAAAAATTTTCCAAATGTTGTAATCTGATTTCTAGATCTTGCAATATAGCCATCTAATTTATCTGTTAAAGCAGCTAGAATAAAGATACTGTTTATTACTAAAAATTCTATTGGAATACCATATATATTTCCTTGTATATGAAAAAATGGAATAACAACCATAATAGGTACTAAAAGAATTCTTAATATTGTTAATTTGTTTGCTAAATTCATATTTTCTCCACCTTTTGTTTTTTATATTTTATTATATTCTGTTTAGTTACATTATATATAAAAGTGGAAAAAAAATAAATAGAAAAATAAAAAAATGTAAATTTCATGCAAAACTACATTACAATTTACATTTTTATACTCTTTATGGAGCTAAGACAGGGCGAAAACCTCCAGTGCCATGGCCAATCCCTAGACTTTTTAAGAAAGAGAATGCTCCTGCATTAGTACTGCTACCTAAATCGCCTCCACGACTAAAGAACGGACTGCTTGCGGAAGGAAACATTGAGAGCCCTTCATACCAGGAATTTGTTACAATACCTTGTATTGATGTTTCGTACATTGCATCTCCATACCTTCCTTTATTTGCTTCATAATTTGTCTGCCCACCATCACTACTTCCTACACTATACACTTGTTTTAAATATTTACTACCATTATTTACTAAACTTACTCCTTCTTTTTCTAAACGGCTATCTCCATTGTCTATATAAGATGCTATATATTCTGATACTCCTCCACTCATATCATAGATTCCATACACATTTCCTGTTGTACTTGCTTTTACTCCATTTGTTGTATAATATGCATTTGTTGAATTTGTTATTTCTGCATCCACACTATTTCCTGCTTGTCCTGTTACTAGACTTGGATTTATCCATATCTCTCCATTAATTCCATAGTTACTTTTACTTAAGTATGCGATGCAACCCCATTCACTATTTTTCATCATATGGCTATTTAATGCACTATTATACTCTTGACATTTTGCGAAACTATCACTTACGTTTATACTTCTCCAGCTTGCCACTTCTGGTTGAACCTTTATACTAGTTCCATTTCCTGGAATACTTTCTGTTGCATCATTTTTGCTTGCCTCAAATTTTGCTACCCAGATTCCACTTATTTCTTCTTTCCAGCCTCCATTAGCCATAGTCAATTCATCTGTTTCAAATTTTTGAAATGCTGGATGTAATACATATTTTTCTATTTGTTTTCCATCTACACTTCCCTTTACTTCTATTGCTCCTTGTTTTTTTGTTCCTGTTACTATATTTCCATTTATGTCTGTTATCCCATCGCTATCTGAATACCCTATTATATCTCCACTTGCATTTTTATACAAAATTTTGTAGCTATATCTTGGTATCCATACCCACATACTTCCATCTTCTGTTTGTGCATTTGCCCATTGTTTGTTTTCATAATTGTACCAATCTCCATTTGGCTCTGTTGATGTTGGGTTTACCCCACTACTTCCATTCCACTTTTTTGCTGTCATTCCTGTTCCTAATTTTGGTGTTGGCACAGATGTAGCACTGATTGGATTATTATTCATATCAACAAATGCTATTTCAATATCTCCTCTGCTTCTATCTAAATCTGCTATTTCTGCTTGAGTTATCTCTATTTCATTTGACACTGTCTCTACCATATTTCCTGCATTGTCTACTGATAATACATGTAAATACCATTTTCCTGCTGATGTTCCTTTTATATTTAC
>CAMTJT010000034.1 GCA_947073285.1 uncultured Clostridium sp.
TTAAATAGCCATATGATGAAAAATAGTGAATGGGGTTGTGTAGCATACCTAAGTAAAAGTATCTATGGAAAAAATGAAAAAATAACGATAAATAGTAATAGCTCATTCTATACAGGAGGAGGAAGTGAAATAGAATATATAAGTAATGGAGTGCAAAGTACAACTGGAAATATATATGGAATCTATGATATGAGCGGAGGAGCATATGAAAATGTAGCAAGCTATGTAAATAATGAAAATAGTAATTTAGAAACATATGGAGCAAGTATAGTAAATAGTAGTAGTGGACATTTAAAACAAGTGTATAGTAAAGGAAGTAGCGATAGCTATGAAACAAATTATCAATCAAACAAAGAAAGATATGGAGACGCAGCGTACGAAACATCAACTATAGGTACAGATTCAAGCTCTTGGTATGGTGAGTACTCATACTTACCTCACGCGAGCAATCCGTTTTTCATCCGTGGAGGCGTTTACAATAATGATTTGGATGCAGGGGTATTCTATTTCAATAGTAGCAATGGAATTGGACGTAGTTACAGTGGTTTCCACATTGCCCTTATTCCAGTTGTGTAGCCTGACGTAGGGACACTAAAATGGGAAAATATGGAAAAGTAGAATAAAAGTCATGAAATTGTAATAAAAAAGATAAATAAAAGAAATAGAAAAAAACACCTTTTATGGTAAAATTAAGTTGCTAACAATTTTACGAAAGAAGGTGTTTTTTATGTATTTTAATACACAAGAAGAGATTATCACAAAAATAGCAAAAAGTCTAGAAAAAAGTTTAATTTTGCGAAAAAAGGTAATAAAAATATTAGCAAGTATAGTAATAGGAATGATATTAGCTAAATCAACGATAGTATCAAAGATAGCAGAAAATTTAAAAGAAGATTTTTGTGACGGAAAAGAAGAAAGTAAAATAAAAAAGATAAAAAGATTTTTTAATAAAAAAATATCAGATGATATGTATATGTTTTTCATAGAAGATGTGTTGGAGAGATTTAAGGCAGAAGATAATAAAGTAGTAATAGTATTTGATCATACAACATGTGATGAAAGATTTGTGATATTAAGTTTTATGCTAAGTATAGGAAAAAGAGGAATACCATTGTATTACAAGGTGTATAAATATAATGATGCAAAAAATAAAAGTATGGAAGATGTAAAAGAAGGACTAAGAAAAATAAAGAAAATGTTAGAACCATATAAGTATGAAGTAACAGTATTAGCAGATAGAGGTTTTGATAGCGTAGAGTTATTTGAATATATATAAAATGGGATGGAAATATTACATAAGAATAAAAGGTGGAATAAATATAAGAGTAAAAGAAGATGAAGTAATAGGGAAGTTAGAAGAAATAGAACATCCAAGAAGAATAGCAAGATATTTTAATGGAGCAGAGATAACACAAAGTAGATATAAGTGTAATATAGCAAGTAAGCCATCAGGAGAAAAAGAAGATACGTGGTATATAGCAACCAATGGAGATCCTAAAAAGGCAATAAATAATTACAAAAGAAGATTTACAATAGAAGAGATGTTTAGAGATATGAAAAGTAATGGAATGGGAATGGAAGAAAACTGGAGCAATAAATTAGAATATTTTAAAAACATAATGTTATGTATTAGTATAGCATATGTGTATATAATAGCACTAGGAAGTGAATGTACAAAAAATAAGAGAAGTAAGGAAATAGGAGTATATAGAAAGACAAAGAGAGCAAATAAGACAAGAGTATATAGTGTATTTAGAGTAGGAGAGAAATGGTTTAAAATGTGTTATTTTAGTAAAGTAGAAAGAAGATTATCTAGTGGATTTACATTATGGGATTTATGACGGAGAGATAGTATACAAAGAAATAGGTGTATGACAATGAGGCATACGCCCAATAATTATGTAAATATTTGTAAAAGGAATAAGAATAAGGTTAAAAAGGGAGAGAATTTTTAGAAAAGATAGATATATATTAATTTTTAACCATTTATTTCCAATTTAGTGTCCCTACGTCAAAAGTGAATGTGAAAAAAGTAAAAAAATTAGATATAAAAATTATATCAAAAATAGAAAAGAGGGAAATAAAACGGAATTGAATCTGTCAAAATCTCATCATATAATGTACTAAAAGTTTTAAATAAAACATAGTATTAAAAGAAAGTTGGTGAGAATTTTGAAAAAGAGTTTGAATATTACATTTATTAATCCCAATACTGAAGAACAAATAGTACAAGCTATGGCAGGTTGCCTTGCTTATAACCTAGCTGAGGATGATGAAAAGATAAAATTTGATTATAGCAATTCAAATATTTATCAAAATTCTCACAAAGAAAGAGAAGATGAATTAGAAATGTAAGAAAATGTATAATAAGTATAGAAGAAATTGCAATTGTTATTCCAGGATTTGAAGTTGCTTTGGGCGGAATAATTGAAAATAGGCATACAGGAATTTCTACTATGCAAGATAAAATGAAAGAAGCCAATTTGCCAGAACCTATATTTTCAAATGAGAGAGAAGACTTTGTTGTTACATTTTATAATGGAGAATATCCAGAATTGTATCCAAGAGAATTAAAGAGTGCACAAGAAAAAGAGGAAAGTGCACAAGAAAAAGAGGAAAGTGCACAAGAAAAAGAGGAAAGTGCACAAGAAAATAAACATGCAAGAAATATACCTAGAGAATTAATATTAGAATTTTGTAGTGAAACAAGAAGTTTAAAAGAAATAATGGAATATTTTGGATACAAAAATCAAGGGCATTTTAGAGAAAGATATATCAATCCACTTTTGGAAGAAGAAAAATTAAAAATGACAATACCAGAGCAACCAAAGAATAGGAATCAAAAGTATATATCTAATAAATAGGAGAGTAAAAGAGATGCAAGAACCTATAGCAACATATATATCAAATAGATATACTTACGCAGATTATTTAGAATTAGATTTTTAAAACTATTCTCAAAAAGAGAGTAGTTTTTTGTTGCTTTTTTGCAACCGACATGCTACAATGTAACAGAACGAAATAAAGGTTACGGATAATAAAAACAAGAAAGTAGTGATGTTATGAAAATTGCAGCATATTGCAGAGTTTCAACTGAAAAAGAAGCACAAATAGATTCTCTTGAAAAGCAAATAGAGTTCTTTAATGAATTTACAAAAAAGAATGGTTATGAATTGTACAAGCTATATGCAGATGAGGGAATATCTGGAAAGCAAATAAAACATAGAAAACAATTTCAGGCAATGATGCAAGATGCTAAAGCAAAGAAGTTTAATAAAGTAGTAGTAAAAGATGTAAGTCGTTTTGCTAGAAATACAGTAGATTTATTACAAAGCATAAGAGAGCTAAAATCTTATGGAATACAAGTAGACTTTCTAAATAACGGAGAAGTCATGGAAGGTGGTTCTGAATTTATACTAACCATTTTAGGAGCGATGGCACAACAAGAAAGTGCAAACATGTCTAAAAGAGTAAAATTTGGAAAAGACATTACTGCAAAAAAAGGGCGAGTTCCTAACATTGTATTTGGCTATGATAAAATTCCAGATGAAAGATATACTTTAAAAATAAATGAAGAAGAAGCAAAAATTGTAAAAGAAATATTTGAAGGCTATGTATATAAAGGAATTGGAACAACAAAAATTGCATGGGACTTAAATGATAGAGGAATAAGAACGAAAAAAACAAAATCAAAATGGGTACAAACTTCTATTGTAAGAATGCTAAAAAACCAAATCTATACAGGAAGAGTAACTAATAAAAAATCAGAAGTAACAGATTTCATAACAGGAACAAGAAAAGATTTGCCAGAAGAAGAATGGATTACAGTAGAAAGACCTGAAATGAGAATTATATCAGATGAATTATTTAATAGGGCACAAGCATTATTAAATGAGCGTTCAAAAGAATTTAAGTTAAACAATAAAAGGGAAAAAACAGAATATGTATTTAGTACACTTATTTATTGTAAACATTGTGGTTATTCATTTAGAAGAATCAAAAGAAAGTACACAGAAGATGGAAAGGAATATGTAAGATGGGTTTGTAGTGGCAGAAACTCAATGGGAATAAATCATTGTCCTAATACTACTGTTATAGATGAAGAAGAACTTTTAAATGCCATAAAAGAATATCTAAAAAGCATTATTTCAAACAAAAAGAACTTTATGAAGGCAGTTGAAAAAGAGTTTGAAAAAATTACTAAATTAAGAGAAGCGGGTGAAAGGAGTGAAGAAAGTTTACTACAAGAAATTGAAAAAGTAACAGTAAAAAAGCAAAAGTATATGGAAATGTTCCAAAACGAAATAATCAATATACAAGAATTAAAAAAATACACAAATCCATTAAACGAAGACGTATCAAGGTTAGAACGAGAACTAAAACTAATCACATTAGAGATAAAAGAAAAAGATGTATTAGAAAAAGAATTATCAAAAACAATTAGCACAGTAGATGATATTTTAAATAATCAAACAATTACAAATGCAATGTTAAAAACAATAATAGATGTAATTGAGGTTAACAGCGACTCAAATGTAGAAGTAAGATTAAAACTACTAAATGAAATAGGCAGGACACCAGCTGTTATAACTAATTTTAATGAAATATTAGAAAATAACAATACAGAAGCGGACAGTAGAGTAAGTAAAAACGGTAGTAAATCAAAGAAAAGTAGTAAAAACTCAACCGCTCTTGATAGTAACATCAGTACACAAAGATGTAAGCGAAAGACTACTAAAAATAAACCCTAGTTTAGCACATGAAGTAAGAGAAATTTTAGATGAAAACAAAGCAGAAAGACACATAAGAGGAGGAATGGCAACAAAACTAAAATATAGTGGAGAACATCCAAAAGCTATGTAAAAAACTCTTAGATTATGGAATGCATCTCAAATAGTAGATTTTTTGTCTAACATTTGTTATGCATTTTATAATTTAAAAGGTTTCTTGAAAATCATAAAATAATGCCCCAGTTTATAATCTAAGAGGCTTTTTGAAGAGCATTAAAAATGCCCCAGTACAACTGAGGCATTATTTTTAGTTATTGTAATTGTTATTTCTTCTTTGTTCTTTTCTTGCTTTTCTGCATTCTGGGCATCTTTGTGGTTCATTTGTGAACCCTTTTTCAGCATAAAATTGTTGTTCACCTTCTGTGAAAACAAATTCAGCTCCACAATCTTTACATACTAAAGTTTTGTCTGCCATGAAAAATTACCTCCTTCATAAATTCTGACATTTAATTTTTTGACCCATTGAACCTTTCTAAATACCAAAATCAAGAAGGAATCAAGTTCTAAAAACAATTAAATTCATTTAAACTTTTTTCAAAGCCATGCTTATTGTAACACATAAAGTAAAATAAAACAATAGCAAAATCAAAAAATAGTGTAAAAGCAAAAATAGTGTAAAAGCCAAAAAATACTGTAAAAGGAAAGTAGGATTGTTTTCTATAGTAAAACCTTCATAAAATCTTAAGGAAAAAGGAGATTTTTTCTTAAGATTTTTGTGGTAATATAGCATAAGTAAAAAACAGAAAGAGCTTTAGATAAATCTAAGCTTAAAAAATAAGAAGAAAGGAGTGTATGATAATTTAAAAATATCATACAAAGAAAAAATGGAAACTACTATACTAAACTGTAAAAACTTATACAAAAAGCTAGGCAAAAAAGAAATTTTAAAAGATGTTTCAGTTGATTTGAATCAAAGTGACATTTTAGGATTTATAGGACCAAATGGAGCACGGAAAAACCACAACCATTAAATTAATATTAGGATTGCAAGGAATAGATAGTGGAAGTGTTACAATTAATGGCTATGACATTCAAAAAGAATTTACCAAAGCAATAGAAAAAGTAGGAGCAATTATAGAAAATCCAGATTTATATATGTATTTAAGCGGATATGAAAACTTAAAATTAGTAGCTAATATGTATAAAGGTATTTCAAAAGAGCGTATTATGGAAGTAGTAAAACTGGTAAAATTAGATAATCGTATTTATGATAAAGTATCAAAATATTCTCTTGGAATGAGGCAAAGGTTAGGCGTTGCACAAGCAATTTTACACAAACCAAGTTTGCTTATTTTAGATGAACCAACCAATGGCTTAGACCCAGAAGGAATTAAAGAAATGAGAGAACTGCTAAAAGACTTAGCCAAAAAAGAAAAAATGGCAATCTTTATTTCTAGCCATAACTTAGCAGAAATCGAAACATTATGTAATAAAATTTGCATTATCCAAAATGGAAAAGTAATAGAAGAATCTGATTTAGCAAAAGTAAAAACACAAACACAAAATCAGTATAAAATTACAGTAGATAATACACAAAAAATAGAAGAGTATCTAGCACAAGAAATACAAATAAAAAATGAGCAAGAATTTATCATACAAGTACCAAAAGAGCAAATTCCAGAAATAGTACAAAATCTAGTAGCTAAAAATGTTAAAATATATGAAATATACAAAGAGCAAATAAGTTTAGAAGATGTATTCTTAAAAAAGACAGGAGGTAACAAAATTGATTAGTTTAATAAAAAATGAATTAACTAAAATATTTAAGAAAAAAGCAATATATATTACTTTGGCAATAACTCTTATTTTCGTAATTGCCATTAACTTTATATACAAAATGCAACAAAATAGTGTAAGTTTTGATAGTGCATCACAAATTGAATTTTATGAAGAACAACTAGCACAAATCAATCCAGAAGATAAAAAAGATTTAGAAAGTTATCTAATTTATAAAACAGAACTAGATATAGCAAAATTAGTACAAAGCTATGGCGGAAGTAATAGCTGGCAAGCACAAGTGATAGAAGACAAATTAAGGTTATTAATTACACAAATGAACTATCAAAAATATGATGCTAAAAATGAAACAGAATATCAAAATATAAAAAATCAATATGAGCAAATCAAACAAAAACTAGATAAAAATGACTGGAACTACTTTGCAAAAGAACAACTAGAAGAAGTAAAAAACAATTTAGAAGAGAAAAAAGAGCTAAAAAAATTAGCAATAAGCCAAATGGAATTAAAAGAAATAGAACAACAAATTTATCAATTAGAAATCCAAAAACAAGTGATAGATTGGAGATTAGAAAAAAATATTCCATATGGTAAAGATTACAAAAATACTTGCTTAATGAACTATCAATCTGCAAAATTAGCAATTAGAGAATATGAGACATCTCAAGAACAAGACGACTATCAAGCAAAACAACAATATTATAGTCAGTTAGAACGAGCAGCCATTAGTCAATATGATATAGAACATGGTACAGATTCAGGAAATACTTCAAATGCAAGAGGAATTTTATTAAGTGTATTTAGTCAATTTGAAATATTTATTATAGTTATGATTATTATGATTGCAGGCTCTATTGTCAGTGAAGAATTTAGCAGAGGAACTGTCAAACTATTACTGATTAAACCATATAAGAGAACCACAATTTTAGCATCAAAATTAATTACTTGTTTTATGATGTTAATAATTGTTATGGTAATTGTAGTAATTATGCAATTTGTAGTAGGTGGCTTAATACAAGGATTTGAAGGATTTAGTACAAAAGTAGTAGTGTACAACCATAATAATAGTCAAATACAAGAAATAGGAATTGCAAATTATTTAGGAATGCAATTATTAGGAAAACTACCTATCTATATGTTACTTATGACATTAGCCTTTTGTATTAGTACTATATTCACTAATTCAGCACTTGCCATTACAATTACTTTATTAGGTTATATGGGAGCTCCATTTATTAATCAACTAGGAATAGTCTTTAACTTAAAATGGCTAAAATTCTTTGTCACGCCTAACTGGGATTTAACACAATACTTATTTGGCGGTTTGCCAGACTTTGAAGGGCTAACTCCTATATTTTCTATAGCCATTATTGTAGCATACATGCTTATTATGCTTGTGCCAACCTTTATGCTATTTAAAAAGAAAAACATTAAGAACATATAAATATTGCAGAGGTGCAGGTGAGTTACAACATTATTGTTGCAAGGAGGCAGGCGTGTTACGACATTTTTGTCGTAGCATGCCTGCTTCTTTGTGGCACTTTGGCAACACATCTACTACAAAAGTCACCATTTTACAAAAAACGACATAAAATATCATAACTAAGTATTGCTAAAAATTGCTTAGAATACAAAATTCTTTTCGAAAGAAAGGATGTTATGATATGAAAAAAATAAGAAAGGGAGATATTGTAGGAAGATTATCCTATGATAAAGATATTATATTTGTAGTAGAACGAATTATAAAAACAAAAGATGGTGCAGAGTTTGCAATACTAAAAGGTTTAACTTTTCGTATTCAGGCAGATAGCCCCATAGAAGATTTAGAATTAGTAGAGCCAAAAAGAGTAGCACAACACGTAAGAAACTTAGAAGAAAGGGTAGCAAAAAGAATACAAAAATGTGAAAAATACTTGAAGCAAAGCTATCCCTTTCGTGAAAAGATGATCGTATACACAGGAAAAATTTTGCATTTAGATGGAGACAAAAAATATAGTGAAAAATCACGTAAATATTATAAGAGATTAGGGCTAAATGCCATAGTAAGAAATATACCAGAAAGAAGGCAACCATTAGCAGTAGCAAACTTGGTACAAAGATATAAGCCAGATGTGTTAGTAGTAACTGGGCATGATGGAATGATAAAAAAAGGAACACAATTTAATGATTTATATAATTATAGAAACTCTAGGTATTTCATCAAAGCAGTAGAAGAAGCAAGAAAACAAAACATCAAAAAAGACCTAGTTATTTTTGCACGGTGCTTGTCAAAGTTATTATGAAGGGTTAATGATGGCAGGAGCAAATTTTGCATCATCACCAGCAAGAATTTTAATAGATTTTATGGATCCATTAGTAGTAGCAGAAAAAGTAGCTACTACCAAAGAAGAACAATTTGTTACGATTAAAGATTTAGAAGAAGAACTGCGAGATGGGCAAAGAGGAGTAAGTGGAACAGGTGCTAGAGGAAAAAAGAAAGTTTTATTAGTTTAAGTTTGGATGATGAAATAGCTTTTTAGATATCTTGCGGAAACTCAATAATAAGAACAAAAATGTAAGAACAAGATGGAAAAAATTAGTAGAAGTAATCTAAATGTAACAAAATTGTAATCTAATTGTAATAAAAGAAAATAAAGCGTTTGGAAACATAGGGGGGACAAGGAAAAGATAAAAATGACACGAACAAACTTTTTTTGACAGCATTAGCCCTAAATGATATAATCAGTGCATCTTAAAGAGGCGGTGATACAATGATTTGTCCAAATGATATTGCAAGTTTAAAAACAGACATTAATGAAATGGTTGGTCAAAAGATAATTGTCAAAGGTTCATTAGGAAGATGTAAATCCTTTGAAAAAGAAGCTACAATAGAAAAAGCTTACCCTAATATTTTTGTTATAAAATATGAGGAAGAAAAAAGAAATGTTACCTATAGTTATACTGATGTTTTAACAAGGACTGTTGAAGTAGATGTATTTGATGGAACAAATTATAGTCCTTTAATACCACCACCAGTTATTACACAAAAAAAGCCAAAAGCAGAATTAGCATAAATAGATGCAAATTCTAAATGCTAAAAAGTAGCAAAAGAAAAAATACAGAATAAACAAATGGTAAATCAAAAAAGTACACATTAGAAAAAAGGTGGAAAAACAAAAGAATACAAATAGAATAAACAAATAAAATTAGAGAAATTGCTTGAAAAGGCAATTTCTTTTTTCTTTTCTTTTCTTGCAAAAATAGGAATTTTTTTAGAACATGCTAAATATATATAAGCAAGAAAGGAAAAATAAGGAGGGATTAAAAAATGGCACTTGAAACAGCAAAAGATAGCTTAGTGCTAAACCAAATCATTAGCCAAAAAAGAGATACATTTATGATAGAAGACGATTGTATTGTTCCTGATATAAAGCCAGATATATTAAATGTTATTAGTAGCAGTGGCTTAGTGTGTATCTACAAAAAAGAAATTCTAGATGGAAAAATAAGAATAGATGGTTCAGTAAATTCCTATATTATGTATTTAGCAGATTCAGAAGAAAATGGGGCAAGAGCTTTAAACACAAACCTAGATTTTACGCAAACAATAGATATAGAAAAGGCAAAAGCAGGAATGAGTTTAGATGCAAGTGTTTGCTTGAAAAGTTTAGATTGTAAAGTATTAAATGGTAGAAAAATTCACATCAAAGCAATTTTAGAGATAGAAAGCAAAATATCTTCTAATGAAACAGTAGAATATATTAAGGAGATTTCTAACTTGAGAGACATTCAGTTTTTAAATCAGGATTTTCAAATTAATTCTTTAATAGGAAGTGGTTCTACAAAAGTATATGCCAAAGACACTATTAATATTGAAGAAATTGACAACCTAGTAGAAGTAATGAAAACAGATTTAAAAATAGTTAATCGAGATACCAAAATAAGCTATAATAAAGTACTGATTAAAGCAGATATGCAAGTAAAAATGATTTACTTAACAGAAGATAATAGAATATGTTTAAAAGAAGCACAAATACCAATAGTAGGATTTATAGACTTACCAAATATTAGTGAAGACCATCTTTGTGATGTAAAATACGAAATAAAAAATATTATCATAAAACCAAACAATGCAGAAGAACATTCCATCTATGTAGAAGCAGAAATAGAAGTATTTTGTGAGGCATATGAAAATAAAGAACTACAAATGATACAAGACTTATATAGTCCAAGTATGAATTTAAACTTTACCAAAAGACAAGTAAAAGTAATGCAAAAAAGGCAAACAGTAAGTCAAACTTGTAATATTAGAGAAAAGCAGACCATACCAGAAATTGGTTCAAGAAAAATATATGATGTAGAAGTAGTGCCAAAAATAGAAGAACAAAACATCTTAAATGGCAGAATTGTATATAATGGTGAATTAAGCTTAAACTTTATTTTTGCAGGAGATAATAATATTGGTTTAGACACAAAAGAAATAAATATGCCATTTAACTTTTCTATGGATTTTGAAAAAATAACCAAAGAAAGCCATATAGATACCATCATAGAAATAGGTATGCAAGATTTTGTAGTCATGCCAGATGAAAGTATAGATATTAAAATAGACTTAACTTTTACCGCAATTAGTGGTAATGATAGTAGTATTTCTATTATAGATGAAATTGAAACAGAAGAAATTAAAAAAGATTGTGCATATAGTATGATTATTTACTTTGCAAAACCAGGAGATACCTTATGGAAAATAGCCAAAAGATTTAATAGTACAGTAGAAGATATAGCAAGGGTAAATGGAATAGAAGATGTAAATAATTTGCAAGTAGGTAGACAGTTATTTATTCCTAGATATCATGGATAATGAAAATAATGTAAAAAAGGATAGAAAACAAGATGGAAGAAGTTATGCTAAAAAAGGTGAGGATAAGTTTGATAGAAATTGTATGAAAAATGATAAAATATATACCAGAAATCGTTTTAGAATTCCAAAGTTTAAAGTTAAATTTTTTGACCAAAAGAAAAAAAGAAAAAATCAAAAAATTCTGCAAATAGTAGCTATTGTTAGTATTGCAGTTACCTTTGCCTATTTTTCTTTACAAGCAATAGAACCCATAATGGTGGAAAATAGTAAAAACATGGCAAAATCAATAGCTACTAAAATATGTAATAATGAGACCACAAAAGTAATGGCAAAATACAATTACAATGATTTTCTAACAATAACAAAAGACGAGCAGGGAAATATAAAAATGGTAGGAACTAATATTATTACAGTTAATGAAATCATTTCAGATATTCCTGTACATATACAAGAAGAGCTAGAAAAAAGTGAAAACAACCAATTTACAATTAGACTAGGAAGTTTTTTAGGTAGTAAATTATTTGCTCGGAAGAGGTCCAAATGTTAATATAAAAATGGAAGTAATAGGCAATTTAGAAACAGATTTAAAATCAGAATTTAAAGCAAGTGGAATTAATCAAACACTTCACAGAATTTATTTAGAAATAAAATGTAATGTAATTATATTAACACCATTTCAAACAATAGAAGAACCAGTTATTAATCAAGTACTTCTAGCAGAAGGCGTTATTGTAGGGGAAGTACCAAATAGCTATTATAACTTAGAGGGGATTAATAAAGATAATGCATTAGATATTATAGAGTAGGTATGTCACTTTGGGGACGTTGGTTGTGTCACTTTGGGGACGTTGATTAGTGTGACATTAATGTCATTTGGGGGACGTTGCTGATTGTGACATTATGGACAGATGTTTATAAGATGTGTTCCTGAGTGACAGTTTTGCCACATATAATGCTTTGTAATGACTAAAGACATAACGCAAACATTTAACTAACATTTAAAAGTAAGAAAGGTGTGCGTTAACGGAAGCAAAGCTTCCGACGCACACTTGTGCAAGTTGTTTTGCCACTGCACAGCCTAATGAAACCTAACCTTGTTGTATAGCAAAAAGCTGAAGGCATAAGCCTTCAGCTTTAAAGTTAGGGAAAATTAATTTCTTTGAATTCCCTCGAGGAATGTCCTGAATTCTTCATCATAAAAATAGGTTTGGTGGTTACCAACACTATCATAAATAGTAACTTTCGAGGCTCTATTATCAAACTCATAAGTACAGTCAAGAGGCCATGCATGCCAAGGTGCTTTAGGCGTTCCTTCAATGGTAAAGCAATTTTCTTTTAGGATAACTGTGTAATCAAAATCATCTGCTTTAATTACAAAGCGAATCCAACAAATACCTGCAGTTACAAGTAGTATAGTAGCAATAAGAAAAGAAATTGACCAAACATTGAAGAAGGTGTGTTGAATAGGTAAAGAGATAACAAAAGCAACTAGTGCAAAAAATGCCAATATAAAGAAAAGCATGCTAAGGTCATTATCTAGATCAACAGGGGTTGTAAGTGTAAAGTACCGTGCTTCATAACGATTAAAGTCTTTCATGATAATTAGTTCCTCCTATATAACGTGTTAGTTTTTTTGAATTTCCTTAAGAAAGTCTAGAAACTTATAGGTACATAAGTAAGTACGATGATTTCCTATACTATCATAAATTGTGACTTCATTTTTCATGGCATTAAACTCATAAGTGCAATCCAGTGGCCAAGCGTACCAAGTAGCATGAGGTTTTCCTTCAATGGTAAAGCAGTTTTCTTTTACAATAATTGTGTAGCTGAAATCGTACCTTTTATTTCTAATTGTAAAAATTAAAAATAAGATAAAACTAAGAATGCTAACTAAAAGGCACAAACAGCTAAAAGTATCAAATTTTTCAATTATTGTATACAGAACAGAACCGAAGAGAGTCGCTATTGCAATTAGACCACTAAAAAGAATGAAATCTGTGCTAGATGCTTTGTGTGTGAAAGACCGTGCTTCATAGTTTTTAGAATCCTTTGGCATAAAAAAAATTCCTCCTAAAAAATAAGATGACCAAATTATATCATATTATGTTAAGCAAAGCAAGAGTTTTTAGAGAATTAACAGGGCTATTTCATCATTTATTACAATTCTGTAATAAATGATGAAATAGTTTATTTTTCAATACTTTCGTAAAGTTGCTATTATGTTAAATATTCATATAAAGATATTTAGCTCATAAAACTTTTTTATAAACTACTTGATATATAAAGGTTCTATTGCAAATATCGCAGTTTTGTAATATTTTATGAAATGACCTTGAGAGAATTAACCAATTGTTGGTACTAATAAAGCAATCAAAAAGCTGAAGGCATAAGCCTTCAGCTTTAAGCTAAGAAAATCAATTCATGTGAATTTCCTCGAGGAACTCTTTAAAATGTTCATCATAGTAGTAAGTCATTTCGTTTCCAATATCATCTGCAATGGTTACTAGTTTTTTACTTTCATCAAATTTGTAAGTACTATTGCGAGGCCAAGCTCTAAAGGGAGTATCAGCTCCACCTTTAATACTGAAGCTAGATTCTTGCAAAACAATTGTGTAGTGAAAGTCATACCGAATTCGAATACGTGTTGTAATGAGGCTACCAATCATTCCGATTAATGTAATAATGCAAATAATAAAAATCAAAGTCAGGTATTTAGAAAAAGTGATAGAATCAAAGTCGTGATTTGCACAAAAGAGTAGAAGTAGAAGTGAGATAGCTATTCCCCCCACATACATAATCCAAAAAATGTATTCATACCAACGCCGAGGAGTTTCGTGCTTAAATGTCATATTGCAACCGTATTCATACTTTTTTGACTTTTCCATGATGAAAAATCCTCCTTAAAAAATAAGATGACTAAAGTATATCACAAGTTATGTAAAATTGCAAATGCCACCTTGTTGTTGATAGTGTCAATTTTTTTCGGGGAAATTTATTAAAAATTTTATACCCTCAAAATTGCTCTATAATTAAGCTGTAT
>CAMTJT010000035.1 GCA_947073285.1 uncultured Clostridium sp.
ATGTGGTTGGCGATATATACCTCCACTACGGACTTTCACCGATTAGTCAAACGACATGCCTGTCGTACTAAAATAAACGTGCCCACCTATAAGTTTTTTTCTTACAGGTGGGCTACGTTTGCTTAATGGTCAGTTTTCTGCATCGGCAGGAACAATTTTATACTCCCATGAGTAATTCGGTTTAAACGGATATATAATTAGTCTGTCATCCATATATTCGGGTTTGGTATCTTTGCCTTGATATTCAATGTATACATTGTGTGTTTCGATAAAAGCAACCACTCTATTAGGAATAATGTAATGCCACTCTCCTCTTTGGTATACTTTTTGGGTCTGGTTTGAAACCAAAGGGAATTTTAAGGTGTAGTGGTAAGCTGGCTGGAACAGGCTCTTGTAAACTTCATACCAATCGTTTCCCCAAATAGGATGTTCATCAGTATATTCATTTACTTTTTGGGATACTTCTTTCGCTTCTTCGAAGGAACGGAAGAACAATTCTTGTACTGCTCCCACCCTTTCTTCGCTGTCATCTGCTTTTATAGTAAGGCAGGTAGAACAGCCTGTGGCAGTATCAATTTTGCAGACCGTGCCTTTGATAATTTTATTGGCACGTACCCCGCAATTTCCTTCGTTATCCAGCCCTACAAACTCTGGATCCACATAAAACACAGTTTCTCCCAGCTTGGCTACAATCCGGATATCAAAGGTTTCGGCTGTGTTTGGCGTTGTATCGCAAGGAATCATTGCCTCGCCAATCTGAACCATGCCTACTTCATTTTCGACCATCTTCTTCATTGGTATTACCTCCAAAATATAATTATTTTTTTGGACTGTACATTTTGTCCATTTGGAAATTAGTTTTATTATATCACACTTTACATAATATTGCAAACTTTTGTATCTCTACCTCAAACCTAGATATATCTATTGTTTACAATTACCTTGTTGCAGCCTAATTTTCATATGTGACATTTATTTATAAATTCTCTTGATATGTCCAATTGCCATTCTTTCTAATCTAGATACTTGTGCTTGGGAAATTCCTATTTCTTCTGCTACTTCAATTTGGGTTCTTCCTTCAAAAAAGCGTTTATTTATAATCATTTTTTCTTTGGCATTCAATTTTTTCATTGCTTCTGCAATGGTAATTGTTTGTGCCCATAAATCATCTGTATTTTTTTTATCACTGACTTGATCCATGATACATATGTTTTCTGTATTTTCACTGTAAGCTGGTTCTTGAAGTGATACTGGCTCTTGTATAGCATCTAAACTCATTGTAATTTCTTCTTTTTCAACTTCTAGTTCTTTTGCAATTTCTTCTAAAGTAGCTTCTCTTTGTTCTTCTTTATAAATTCTTTCTTTTATAGCTAATGCTCTATAGGCTAAATCTCTTACTGACCTGCTAACACGAATAGTATTATTGTCTCTTAAATATCTTCGTATTTCTCCTATAATCATTGGTACAGCGTATGTCGAGAACTGTACATTTTGATTTAAATCAAAATTATCAATTGATTTTATCAATCCTACACATCCGACTTGAAATAAGTCATCTAAATTTTCTCCTTTGTTATTAAATCTTCTAATAATACTAAGAACTAATCGTAAATTTCCCTGTATAAACTCTTCTCTTGCTTGTTCATCTCCTAATTTTACCTTTTTCATAAGTTCTTCTTTTTCTTCTGTAGAAAGTAACGGTAGCTTTGCTGTATTTACACCAGAGATTTCTACTTTGCTCATATTAAAACTCCTTTAAGAAATAATTCATTTTACTTTCATTATTTCCCAAAGGAGTTTTTTTATACAAATAAGTATTACTATTATATTAAAAAATTGGAGTTTTAACTTATTATAGTATAAAACTCCAATCAATTGCTATTTAGCATTTGTTTTACATATCTACTCTTCTATACCTCTTCGTATCTAAAATTTGGACAAAATAGCTGCATCGTGCATCTTGAGGAGAACCAACCAGTTGACCCATTTGAAAATCTTCTGTGTGTGCACTTGCATATGAGCGTTTTAGCTCAACCTGTTCTTCAGTAACTTCTATTTCTTGTATTGCCAATCTCCTTAACTCTTCACTTTTTCTTCGCAAAGTATAAAAGTTTTCTCTTGCCATCACTGTTTATCCCCTTTACTATTTTTTGATATGCTATAAAAATACTAAACCAGTATTTTTAAATTATAGCATCTCCTTTTCTAAGTGTCAAATTACCTTTTTATCCAGTTTTACTCATAATATCTTTTTTCATCTTGTTAATAATCTTTTTTTCTAAACGTGATATGTAACTTTGTGAAATACCGTAGCATATCTGCCACCTCTTTTTGTGTTTTTTCATTTCCGACTAATAAATCCAAAACGAAGTTCCATAATGTTTCTTTCTCTATTATTTAATTTGGCAATAGAAGCTCTTAATAATGTTTTGTCTACTTCATCTTCTATTCTTCTAGAAGTAACATCTGGGTCTGTTCCTAATATATCTGATAATAATAATTCGTTCCCATCTCCATCTTGATTTAGTGGTTCGTCAATTGATATTTCACTTTTGACACGATTGCTTCTTCGTAAAAACATCAATATTTCGTTTTCAATACAACGAGATGCATAAGTTGCAAGCTTTATTTTTTTATCTGTATTAAAAGTATTAATTGCCTTCATTAATCCTATTGTCCCTATTGAAATTAAATCTTCTATTCCTACCCCTGTATTTTCAAACTTTTTAGCAATATATACTACTAATCTTAAATTTCTTTCTACTAAAGTTTGCCTTACACTTGTATCTCCTTGTGACAGCTTTTCTAAAATTTCGCTTTCTTCTTCACTTGTTAATGGAGGAGGCAAAGTTTGACTTCCACCAATATAATAAATAGGAAGATTTTCTATTTCATCATTTCCAATATATTTTACATATAAGGTATTAATACTAGACTTTAAAATCTGCAGTAAATTCATTTTCTCTCATCCCTTTCTTTTGAGTAATGTTTTATTTGAAAAAGAATGATCATTTTTCAAATTTGTTTCTAATAACTCCAAGCCTAGTAAAGCAGTATAACTATGATTTTTACTTAAGCTTTGAGGAAATATTCCTATTATTACGTCATCTCTTTTATAGTTTTCCTCTTCTTTTTCAATCATTACTTTATCTGCTTTTAATCCTAGCATGAGCCCATTTTGTTTCCCAATTGAAGAAAATGGAATAACTTTAAATTTAGTAAGATATTCTTTTTCTTCTTGGCTTGTAAATGACAGTTCCTCACCTCCTATCAATTCTTCTATATGTTCTAATAAATTTGTTGGAATAGCTTTATATAGTTCTTGCTTTTCTACTACAATTACTGGTTTTCCTGTAATCGGCTCTTTTAATAAATTACCTGTATCTAACATTGCTTTTACTTTTATCTGTTTTTCATTTATTTTTATAAGCACATCATAAATCATGTCTCTTTTTCCTAATTTTGTTTTCACTATTCTAAAGGCTATATAAGTAAGTATGAACCCTACCAGACCTCCAAGTAATGCAATTTTTATTGGATAACTTCCTACATATACTCCATCTTTCATTAAAATATTTTGCGGTTTAATAAAGTAAAGCATTGCAAAAGCACATCCACCAAATACAAAAGAGGTTAAGTAGAAAAGTACTAATTGTTTCATTAAACTTTTTATCCCTTTTGGAAAATAGGCTAAGTAAACCATACCAATAGATAATAATATTTTTACAAAAAGGTTTGAATATATTGGCAATATTTCTAAATAAGAAATCACTGCATAAATACCACCCAACAAACTAGAAAGAACTAATTTCCAATGTTTCATTTTTAGTTTCATAATATATCCTGTTGCAAATAGAATTATGTAATTCATACATAGGTTTTCTAATAATACAACATCTAAATATATGGTCATTTTTAGTCCTTTCTTATTTTGTAATTTCGGTATTATTACTAAATGCTCACATTATTACTAGTCCTCTTCGTAAACTGTAACATTCTAAGGAAGTCATCTGTATATGTTGTTTCTAATTAGTACAGGGAAAACACCTAGCTCCACTTTGCTGTATAGAAAAAAATCTGGCAATTTTTTATATAATAAATCAAAGACAGTTATTTTTTACAATAACTGCCTTAAGGATACTATTTTTATTTTGAAAAGTCTGTCATTTTATGGTAGCTTGCCAAAGAATTTATTTACAAAAAATAATAAAAAGCTTACAAAACTGACTAATTTTGTAAGCTTTTTATTTCTTTTTATATTATATGACAAAATAAGAACTTCTTATATTTTATATCCCTGCCTGTTTCTACCAAAAATGGTTTGTAAAATTCTAACTCTTACAAACCATTTTGTTCAAAATTGTCACTTTTAAGAACGTCCCCAAACTGACATTATTTACTTAATTTACTTTTTCTTAAAAAAGTTGGTATTTCTAAATTATCTGGTGATGTTGTACTATCTGTTGAAGTTGGAATAGAATTTAGTTTTTTATCCCAAGCTTTATCAATAATATCTCCTACTGGAATGTTACTAGATAGTGGTCCACCATCTTTTTCAAATCCTGTTGCGATCACAGTAATTACGATATCTTCATCTAAGTTTTCATCAATTACTGCACCAAAGATAATATTTGCTTCTGGATCAACACTTCTTTGTACTAATTCTGCTGCTGTATTTACTTCATGTAATCCTAGGTTACGTCCACCTGTAATATTGATAATAACACCTCTTGCTCCTTCGATAGATGTTTCTAGCATTGGGCTTTGAACTGCTTGTTTTGCAGCATCTTCTGCTCTATTTTCTCCTGATGCTCTACCAATACCCATATGTGCCATTCCTGTGTTTAACATGATAGTTTTTACATCTGCAAAGTCTAAGTTTACTAGACCTGGAATTGCAATTAAGTCTGAAATACCTTGTACACCTTGTCTTAACACATCATCTGCCATTTTGAAAGCTTCTACAATAGATGTTTTTCTGTCAATTACTTGTAGTAATTTGTCGTTTGGAATAACAACTAAAGTATCTACTTTACCTTTTAGACTTTCTATTCCTCTATCTGCTTGTGATAATCTTTTCTTTCCTTCAAATGTAAATGGTTTTGTTACAACACCTATAGTTAATATTCCCATTTCTTTTGCAGCAGCTGCTACAATTGGGGCTGCACCTGTTCCAGTTCCGCCTCCCATTCCTCCTGTTACAAATACCATATCTGCTCCACGAAGTGCTTCTGCTATTTCTGTTTTACTTTCTTCTGCCGCTTGTGCTCCAATATCTGGGTTTGCCCCTGCTCCTAAACCTCTTGTAATTTTTTCTCCTATTTGTATTTTAGATGCTGCTTTTGAAAGAACTAATGCTTGTCTATCTGTGTTTACTGCAATAAATTCTACGTTTTTTATTCCTGATTCCACCATTCTATTTACTGCATTATTTCCTGCTCCCCCTACACCTATTACTTTTATGGTAGCTGCTCCATCTAACATTGATATGTTTTCTTCCATATTATCCATCATCATAAAGCTTTTTCCTCCTACTTTCTTAACGGTATTTCTTACCTAATATATTTTTTAAAATTAAAATCTATGAATAAAAGAATTCTTTTAACCTTTCTTTCATGTTTTGAAAGAAACTTTCTTCTGAGTCTGAATCTATATTGCTTCCTACTGTTTTGGTAAATGGCCTTGATGCTACATATTTTACCAAACTATATGCTGTTCTATATTCTGGTCTTACTACACTAATTAATCTACCTGTTGCTATCTTTACTGGAATATTTAAAATAATTTTTCCTGCAATATCACTTTTATTAATGTTTGCTATTCCTTGACCTGTTAATATAACATTATTGATTCTAGGTTTTACTCCTTGCATCGTAATATCTTTATTTACAAAAGAAAAGATTTCTTCTATTCTGGCTTCCATTATTTCTATTAATTCAGAACTTTTTATTACCTTTTTGCTCTTCTCGTCTTTACAGGTTGTAAGCAATATTTCATTATCATTATCAATAAATGATTTTAATGCTAACCCATATTGCCTTTTTAGCCTTTCTGCCTCTTCTTTAGAGATGTTTAGCACATAGGCTATATCACTTGTTATATTATCTCCACCAAGTGGAATGGTGTTTGTATAAACAAAGTTTGAGCCTTCAAATACGCCAATATCAGTATTTCCTGCTCCTATATCTAGTAGCATAACATTATCTGTTAATTCATTATTATCTAGTGCCACACTTCTTTGTGCTAAAGTAATTGGTACTAAACCATCTATATCTAAGTTTGCTTTTCTAAAAATGGTTGCTATTTGCCTCATATATTCTTTATCTGCTAAAATAACTTGTGCTTTTAATGTAAAACTTGCTGCTAAATTTCCTATTGGATCTGCTACTGTTTTGCCACTTTCTAAAATAAATTGATTTTCTACAATGTCTATGATTTGCTTTTCATCTGGTACATCAATATCTTTTACTTGCATAATGGCTGTAGCAACATCTTTTGCTGATATGCCTGCATATTTGTCTCTTGCTTCTTTTATAATACTGTTTTGCACAATTGTAACATATTTTCCAGGAATGGTAACATAGGCTGAATTAATTCTAAGGCTTGCTTCTGATTCTGCCTCTTTAATGGCTTTGTGAATTAATTTTGCTATTTCATTTTCGTCTATTATTTTTCCTTTTTGGATTCCGTTACATTTATGACTAGCAGTACAAATGACTTCGATTTGATTAAAGTTATTAACTTCTCCGATTACTAAACTAACCTTGGAAGTTCCGATGTCTATTCCTACAATTATATCTCCAATCGCCAAAACTCATTCCTCCATTTTGCTTGCCTATAAATATTGTTTGTCATCTGTTTTTCTTTTAGAGCCTCTTTTATTTGATATGTTTTTTCTTTCTAAATTAAAAAGCCACTCTCTAATCGATGGCTTTATAATATTTCATTTCGAAACAAAAGTCAATAGATTTGTAATAATTTTGTAATATTTTTGTAACACTGTTGAAACATTCCTCTACTCAGCTTGTTTCTAAGGCTCTATCATTTCATTATGTTAACATTTTTCGTCTATTTTTAGACAAATTCCACTATTTTATCTGCTATTTCATCTGTTATTTTATTTACTATTCTATTTGTGTTTTATATAGCATTTTTTACTATTTTGTCTACGCTTTACTTTTTCTGTCTATTTTTTCGTAATTCTTCCTGCTTTTAATTATATAGGTTTTTCTAGGTATTTAGTTCTTCACACTATGGTTTGTCCATTTTTCTAAATAATAACGTCTAATAATTGCTAGATTATTAAACATTCTGCCTACAAATACAACAATTGCTGCTAAATAGATATCTACATTTAGTTTTTGTCCTAAGTAGGTAAGCAAAATAGATAAAATAGCATTTCCAAAAAATCCACTAACAAATATTTTTAGGTCAAAATTCTTTTTTAAGGTTGATGCAATTCCTCCAAATACAGAATCTAGTGCTGCAATAATTGCTATTGCTAAATAACCTGAATAGGTGTATGGAACCATTGGTGCATAAATTCCAATAATTGCTCCTAAAATACAACCAATTACAATTGCGATAAATATCATTTTTATTCCTCCCCTTTTTTGATATATTTTGTTTCTCTGTCACTATTATCTTTTACTATTTCCACATTTTTTTTAATTTCTATATCACTAACTGATAAACCATATACTAATCTACATCTATCTATATATCCACTATCTTTTAAACTTAAGGTACTTGATAAATAAGTAGGATTTCCAATTGCCTTTACTACAAATGGTGATGTTGCTCTTTGTCCACTAATTACGGTTAGCCCTTCTTGTGGCTGTGATACATAACCTGTACTAAGAATACGTATATCATTAATAGAGATTGCTTCTGCCCCTGCATATCTTAATTCACTAATTAAGTCAATTAAGTCAATTGGCTCTACTGCTCTTTCTCCATCTGCAACAGTTAGTTCTATTCCTTCTCCATAAACAGTTACTTTTCCAAGTTTCATGTTAGATTCTTCTAAGTCTTTGTCTACTAAGTCTGATGTTTCTTCTTCTTTTTCTAGTTTTTCTTGATATTCTAAAATAGATTTTTGGTTTGTTTTTAATTGTTCTAAGGCTTCTTCATATTTTCCCTTCCATTCTGCAATTGCTGTTCTTAGTTCTGCCTCTCTCATATTGGCAATAGCAGTAATATCTGTTTCTTCTACTGTTTTAAATTGCATAAACATAATAGCAAATAATACAATACATACTCCTCCAATGATAACTGCCATAATGATTTCACTTTTTTTAATTTCTTTCAAATTAAGTTTTCACCTCTATTTCTTATTTTTCATATATCGATAATTAATAACACCATTATATTTTTCTATAGTTACATTATCTGATTGCTTATATTCTACTTTAATAGTTCTATTATTTAACAAATATAAATATCCCCCTGGCATGGTAAGTCCTCCGTGAAAGAAGCCCTGGTGAACCAATCGATTTTATTACAAATGGTGAGCTAACTCTTTGCCCATTAATTTTAATAACATTTCCTTCACAGGTAATTGCTGTGGTTTGCACAATTCTTTGTCCATTTACTGAAATTGCTTCTGCTCCTGCATTGTTTAAGGCATTAATTACCTCTAAAATATCTTCTCTATGTACTACTGCTTGTGATAAATCCCAAAGCTCATTTCCTTCTGAGTTTAGTCCACTTATATTGTCTGTTAAAGTAATTTCAAATCCTGGACCTGTTACATCACTCATTCCAAGCATCATATTATTAGAAGTAATTTCTTCTTGTTTAGCTTTTGATTTACTATCATCTTGTGTTGCCTTTTTTCTAATTTCTTCTAATTGTTTATCTGATTGTGTTAAAGCTTGATAAGTATAGTCATATCTTTCTTTCCATTTTAGTACTTCATCTCTTAAACTATCTTGTTCCAAAGATTGAGAAACTGTGGAATTACTATTTTTTACTGTTTTTAACTGAATAGAAATAGCTAGTGTTAAGGCTAAACACATAATCCCTAATGTAATTGCTATTTGCTTTTTTCTCATTGCTTTTTTGTATGATATATTTCATAATTTCAATACATCATACTCTCCTTATATACTATATTTAGGTTTTTAAAAGGTTACCTATAAACTTTTAAGGACTTTCTAGATTTTCTTTCTAAATATAGCCCCTTTGTTATTTAGATCTGTATTGACAAAAATTTCGCCTTCAATATCTTTGTTTTCTTCTAGTATACTAACAATATATAGCATTTTAGTACTTAAATTTGAATCGTCTCCTAAATAAACTTTTTTCTTTTCTAATGTTAATTCTAATATATAGTTCTGCTTGTCCGCTATATTAATTTTAGTAATTTTTTCTCCTAGCCCATTACTTTCAGCTGATTTTATAATTTGCAAAACATGTTCTAGTTTTTGTAAGTCTTCACTACATAGTCTATTACCTGCACGAATTTCTTCTTCTGGTGTTGAAAACCCTGTAAGTATTGGCAATTTTAAAGCATTTGGTGATACTTCTAGCATATACCCTTGATTATTAATATATACATAGGCATTTGCAAAAGTTATCATAAGGCTTGGCTTTCTTTCTACCACCTGAATTTCAATTTTATCTGGTAATTTGCGTTTAATAGCTACTTGCTCTATGTATGCATTTTCTTTAATAGTTTGCTCTGCTCCATTTTTTCGTATTTTAAAGATGTTTTCTTCTAATAAAATACCAGATAAACTAACTAGTTCTTCACTTGTTATTTTTTCATTTCCGCTTGCTGTAATTTCTTTTATATTAAAGAAAGGAGATAATAAGAAGTAAGTTCCACCACCTATTACAATAAATAGTAGCATAGCTATTTTTACAATTCTAAAAACAATTTTTCTTTTTTTTCTAGCAATTTCTTGCTCTTTTAATGATTTTTTCTTTTGTGCATTTTTATTTTTGATAGATTCATCTTCTATGCCTAATTTTAGTTCAAATTCTTCTTCTGGTTCTTGTACTTTCTTTTTGCTATTTTTTATTACTTGCTTCTTTTTCACATTTTTCTTGTTGCTTTTTTTCTGTTTAAAATTTGAAGTTAAACTCTCTACTTCTTCCATGTTTTCTTGCTTTTGTGCTTTTTTTAGAGGTTTCATTTTTTTATTTGGGGTTGTCTTCATTTTTTCTCTTGTTTTAGACTGTTTTTCTTTTTCTTTTACCTTTTTCTTTTGTTGCTTTTTAGAAACTTTTGGTTTTGGCAAAGTTTTAATACCAATAATAATTTCATTGTCTAAATCAAATAGTTCTTCTTTGGTATTTCTCTTTTTTAAGTTTTCTTTTGCTGCTTTAGCCATGTTTCTCCTCCTTCCTCAAAATGATTTTTACTTACTTTTTATGTTACATCATTTTTTATTCTAATTTTTGCTCCTAGTTTATTTAATTTTTCGTCTATATTTTCATAACCTCTTAATATATATTCTATATTGGTTACCTCTGTAGTACCCTTTGCTACTAAGCCCGCTAAAACTAAACACGCTCCTCCTCTTAAATCTGTACTTTTTACTTTAGCACCAGATAACCTTCTAACACCTTTTATAACTGCAGTTTTTCCTTCTATGGTAATTTTTGCTCCCATTTTTTTTAGTTCTGCTACATAACGATAGCGATTTTCAAAGATGTTTTCTATGATAACAGAAGTTCCCTTTGCAACTGTTAATGTGCTTGCTAACACAGATTGCATATCTGTTGGAAAACCTGGATATGGCATTGTTTTAATATCTACAGCTTTTAATTTTTTTGGTGCTTGCATATAAACTTTCTTGTTTTTTATTTGAATATTACACCCTGCTTCTTGTAATTTGTTTAACATTGGTGTAATATGCTCTGGAGATCTATAATCTAAGCAAATATTTCCACCTGTAATAGCTCCTGCACATAATAATGTACCTGCTTCAATTCTATCTGCCATTACTGTATAACTAATATCTTTTAGTCTTTCCACTCCTATGATTTTAATAATATTGGTTCCTGCTCCTTCTATTTTAGCTCCCATTTTATTTAAACAGTTTGCTAAATCTACAATTTCAGGTTCCATTGCAGCATTAGTAATTTGTGTAGTTCCGTACTGCATAAATGCTTGCTAGTATAATGTTTTCTGTTGCTCCAACACTTGGAAAATCTAAGTCTATATTTGTTCCTATTATTCTATCACACTTGCAGGTAATAAATCCAGAGTCTTCGATAATATTTATTCCTAATTTTTTAAAACTGCTTAAATGTAAATCGATTGGTCTTGCTCCAATATCACATCCTCCTGTTTGTGATAGTTTGTGGGTACATAAATTTCAAATGAAAAGCTAAACCGCCATTTTGGTATAGCTCATTATACATCATGTCATTTAGGTTATACAAGTCTTTTTCTTCTTTTGTTATTTCGTTTTTGTCAAATACCACTATTTTATCAAATAGTCTTGATAATTCTTCTTTGGTTAATCCGTTCTTTTTAATATCCTCTATCGCTTTGAAGATTAATTCTTCTTTATCTTCTAGTTTGTTTAAGCTACTTAATTTAGCTTCTATTTCTTGCATTTTTTCTTCTTCTATTTTTATCTTTTTATCTAGTTCAATCTTCTTTTCCTTGAATAAGAATTCTGGTATTAATTCGTTTAGTTTATCTTCATAGATTTGTTTATACTGTTTTTGTAATTTTTCTAAATTGGCTTTTCCTCTTGTTATTTCATCTTCTAATGTTACTTTGTTCGTACTAATTGCCTTTACATTATCCATTACAAAGTTCTTAAATTCTGGATTGCTGATTAAATTGTCTATATAGGCATTTACTATTTCATCTAAATACTCTATTCTAATTCTATGTGGTTTGCAACCATAGTCTTTTCTGATATCTTCTTTAATCGCTCCTTCATTACTATACTTTTTACATAGATAACTATCTGGTCTTTTTCTAGTTCCACTTGTACCTTTTCTTTTATACATAGGTGTTCCACATCTTCCACAATATAAAAGTCCTGAATATAAATTATTTTCTACATCTACAAATTTAAAGCCATTATTATATTTATCACTTTCCTTTTTTCTTTTTGCTCTTATCTTTTGCACTTTTTCAAATAAAGCTTTTTCAATTATTGGCTCGTGATGATTTTCTATTACAGTCCATTCTTCTTGTTCTTTTACTCTTGTTTTTTTAGATTTAAAGCTTACCTTTTCAGTACGTCCACCTACATAATCGCCTATATATCTTCTATCATCTAAAATTCTTACTATATGTTGTGCTTTCCAGTTTAATGTTTGTTTTGCATTTGTAAAGTTTCTGCTCTGCGATGGTGTTGGTATTCCTTTTTTATTTAAGTGAGTAGCTATCTTCTGATACCCCCAACTTTTAGAATATAACTCAAATATTTCTTGAACTACTGGCGCTGTTTCTTGATTTATAATTAATTGTTTTCCGTCTTTATCATATCCGTATATTGCTTTAACAAGTAAATCTCCTTCTTCTATTTTATGTCTTAAATTTCTTCTTATATTTTTACTGTCATCTCTTGCTCTTCTTTCATTAAACCACGCATATAGTCCAAACATTTCTTCATTGTATTGTTCATCTTCAAATATTATTTCTACACCTTGATTTTCTAGATATTCAACAAATTCTAATGATTCTCTTTGATTTCTTCCAAGTCTTGCAGAGTTTTTAAAAACTATAACATCTATTTCTTTATTTTTAGCTCTATTTCTAATATCATCAAACCTGCTGAAATCTGTTCCACTTTTATCATCATCCATTATAATATCTACAATATTAGTATATCCATGACTTTTACAATATTTTACTAATAAATCTCTTTGTGTTTCGATTCTCTCATAGTTTTCTCCATAGTCATCGCGACTTTCTCTACAATAGATTATTACTCTTTTTTCTTCGTTAGTTTTTTTCATAGATTACCTCCATCTCTATAATGTATCAATAACATTTTGTATTGTTAAATATTTTATTGTTGCTATTATACGTTAAAAGTTCTAAAATTTCAAGGCTCTACTTAAAATTTTAGAACTTTTATTTTTACTATTTACTTTTGTCTAATTTTTTGTTATTATTCTATTGAACTACTGAAAGTACGAATGTGCCGTAGGTGGTGTTTTTTTATGCAACTTTTTCTTTATAGTTTACAATAGTAACTTCTGTTGCTAACTGCTTTAATTGATTTACAATTTTTTCAATATTCTCTGCTGTTTCATCATCAAAGTATTGTTCTCCACATTGAGTACATACCTTTGCAGGAACACCTTTAATAATAATAATTGTATCTTCTAAATCAACTACATAATTTACTTTCTTTTCTTCTAAATTTCCTTTACACATAAAACAATTCATTATTTTTCCCTCCTTGTTTTCATATCTTCTTCCCATTTCTCTGTATTTGGATAATATGCAGTTATCATATGAACGGTGTCTTCACTCATTCCACATACTATATGTAATATTTTATTATTTATATTATATCCTAATATTAAGCAACTTGGATATGGATAATCATCATAATAATATTCAATTATTTTTCCATTATTTACTGCTGTTTTTACATCAGATATTAATATATCTCTTTGATTTAATCGATTTAAACAATGCTTTGTCCAATCTATTTTTCTTTTTGTTATATATTCTTTTATAATTTCAATATTTAATAAGTCTTCGTTCAACCTTTTCTCCTCCTCATTTATTTTAGCATAAAATAGCTAATTTATGCAATTCTTTTTACAATTTTTTCTTGTGTTTTTTATTTACGTAAATTTACAAAGTAACTTCCAAATAGTATATAAGAATATAGAAATAAACTTTACACAAAGTTAGATTTGT
>CAMTJT010000036.1 GCA_947073285.1 uncultured Clostridium sp.
ATTTAAGAGAACAATTATTTTTTAGTTGAGACATTTTCTAAAATGAATTATTAAGATAATATCATAAATGAATTAGACTCTAACTGCTACATACCAAACAAATGTTGACAAATTATGTGAATTCAATTATAATATTACTAGTTCATAGCACAAGTGCTACATTAATAAGGAGGAAAGACAATGAAAAACTTAGATAATCCTAATATTGAGATGACCAAGCAGGAAATAGGAGAGAGAATACGGCAGTATTATATAGAAAAGTATAGCTCTATTACAAAAATTGAAGTAACAATTATTGAGAAATATACTCAAGGGCAGTGGAATGAAGCATGGCAATATAATATAGGAGGGAATTCTTATTTAGATGCAAAGGTTGAAATAATACAAGAAATGACAGTATTTGGAGAACAGCGGAAATTTTCAAATATAGACTTTTTGGAACAAAAAGACATTAAAAATATTTTGTCTGCTTTACTAAAAGCAGATGGCTGGGTAGTAAGAAACCTGATTTCCTCTGGTTTAAATAAAAATGTATGGACAGCTCACTGCGAAAAAATAGGGAGTGAAGAAGAGCAGTCTTCCCAAAATAATATGAGAAACTGGATGAGAGATGCAAAGCGTTTTATAAGAAAAACGAAAAAAAGTGTTTTCAGCACAATAACTAGTTTGTGGGAAGCAGATTAAGGAGAAAAGAGACTAAGTAAAACCTCAACTAAAAACCAACTCAAATTGAGTTGGTTTTTAGTTTTTAAGAAAATAGTATTTTAAAATATGTTTTTTTTAGATATAATAGTAATAAACTTAAGAATGTAAAAAAGATAAAAGGAGAAAAATATGAGCCTACAAATTATATATGGTACAGCAGGAACAGGAAAAACAAGTTACTTATTTCAAGAGATACAAACAAAAGTAGAATTACATACAAATTACCCAATTAAAATCATTACACCAGAGCAGTTTTCGTTTACAGCAGAAAAGCAGTTACTTGCGACATCTCCTAATAAGAGTATGTTAGTAGCAGAAGTAATTACTTTTGCACGTATGGCATATCGTATTTTAAATGAAGTAGGCGGAAAAACGCGTATGCACTTATCGAGTGCAGGTAGAAGTATGCTGATAGATTACATATTATTAACTAAAAAAAATGACTTTGCCTTTTTAGGAAGTTCAGATGAAAATGTAGAAATGATAGCAAGACAATTAACAGAACTAAAAAAGCACCAAGTTTCAGTAGAAGATTTAAAAGAGGTTATTCAAAAAACAGAAGATAAATATTTAAAAACAAAATTACAAGAGGTAGTAGGCATTTATGATATTTATTCTAAAGAAATTGAAAATAATTATATTGATGAAAATGATGGACTTACTCTTTTAGCTCAAAAGATAGAGCAATCACAAGAATTTCAAAATTGTGATATTTATATTGACGAATTTGCAGGATTTACTACTCAAGAATATGAAATTATAAGAAAACTTTTAAAACAATCACATAAGGTAACTATTACAATTTGTAGTGACAATTTAGAAGAAAATACAAACCCAGATACAGATATTTTTTATACAAATAAAAAAACAGCTAATAAAATCATAGAAATAGCTAAACAAGAAAAAGTAACTATTGAAGAGCCAATTAATTTAAATGATAGTATATTAGAAGTAGGAAGATTTAAAACACCAGAATTAGTACATTTAGCTAAAAGCATAAGTAGTCCTTTTTATAAAAAGTATGAAAAAGAGGTAGAAACTATTTCATTACTACTTAGCAATAATCCCTATTCAGAAATAGAGCAAGTTGCTATTCAAATTACAAAACTTGTAAAACAAGGATATCGTTATGAAGATATAGCAGTTATTACAAAAGATATAGCAACTTATAGTAGTTTGTGCAAAATTATATTTGCAAGTTATCAAATACCAGTATTTATTGATGAAAAAAAGGATTTTAGTAACAATATTTTAGTAAAATTAATACTTGCTTTATTAGATATCTTTGCTAAAAATTGGTCATATGAATCCGTATTTGGTTATATAAAAACAGGATTTTTAAATTTAGAAGAAAGTGAGATTTCTACTTTAGAAAATTATTGTTTAAAATGGGGAATAAAGGGTAGCAAATGGTATGGCGATTGGAAGTTCCATGATGAAACAGAAGAAGAAAAACAAAGTATTTTATATAGTAAAGAGCAAATAGTAAAACCGCTTTTAGAATTTAAAAAGAGTTTGCAAAAAGTAAAAACAGTAAAAGAGATAACTACTAGCTTATATGAATTTTTAAAAGAAAATAACATACAAGAACAAATGGCTAAAAAAGTGCAAAAGTTAAAAGAAGAAAATAGATTAGAAAAAGCAAAAGAATATGAGGTAAGCCTTAAAATTATTATAGAGTTGCTTGATGAAATAGTACTAGTTCTAGGAGAGCAAAGCATTACTTTTGATAAATATGCTAAAATTTTAAAAATGGGGTTAGCTCAAAGTGACTTAGGAATTATTCCTGCTTCACAAGACCAAGTAATTGTAGGAGATGTAGATAGATCTAGATCTCATAAAGTAAAAGCTTTATTTTTAATAGGTTTAAATGATGGCAAATTTCCAAGTGTACAAAAAGATGAGGGATTTTTAGATGACGAGGATAGAGAGTATTTAAAACAACAGGGAGTAGAAATTGCAAAAGGTAGTATAGAACAGCTTTATGATGATAATTTTAATATCTATAAAGCATTTACTACAGCAGAAGAAAAACTTTATTTATCTTATGTTTCTTCAGATAGTGAAGGAAAGTCTTTAAGACCATCTATTATGATAAATAAAATAAAAAGAATTTTTCCAAATTTAAAAGAACAAAGTGATGTGGTAAATCGAAAAAGTGAGATTTTGCTTAAAAATACTACTTTTGATGAATTGTTAATTCAACTAAGAAACCTAAAAGAAGGTGCTAAAATAGACCCTATTTGGCTAAATGTATATAAATATTATTTGGTAAACGAACCAGAAAAATTGCAAAGAAGTATGCAAGGGGTAGAATATGAAAATAAGCCAGAAATTTTGAAAGAAGAGAATTTACAAAAGCTTTATGGAAATACACTAAAAACAAGTGTATCTCGTTTAGAACAATATAAAGCTTGTGCTTTTTCATATTACTTAAAATATGGGTTAAAATTAAGAGAAAAAAACACCTTTGAAGTAGCTGCTATTGATACTGGAAATTTTATGCATGAAGTAATAGATAGCTTTTTTGAAAGATTAGATGAAGAGCAAATATCTGTAAAACAAATTGAAGTAGATGA
This sequence comes from uncultured Clostridium sp., assembly GCA_947073285.1. Taxonomy (GTDB): domain Bacteria; phylum Bacillota; class Clostridia; order TANB77; family CAG-508; genus CAG-273. Next base: position 3,285 of record CAMTJT010000036.1, read on the forward strand.
AGTAAAAAGAATAACAGAAGAAATTGTAGAAGAAAAATTATCTTTGAAAAAATATGATATTTTTAACAGTATACCAAGATATCGCATTTTAGCACAAAGGCTTAAAAAGGTAATTGTAAAATCGATGGAATATATTGTAGAAAGTATTCAAAATAGTGAATTTGAAATAGCAGGTCATGAAATAGAATTTAAAGAAGGAAAAGAATATCCACCAATTGTATTTGAGCTAAAAGATGGTAAAAAGGTAGAAATAACAGGTAAAATAGATAGAATGGATATTGCTAAAACAGCAGAGCGGAAAGTATGTGCGTATTATAGATTATAAGTCTTCTGTTAAAAGTATCAATTTAAATGAAGTATTAGCAGGTTTGCAATTACAACTTTTAACATATTTAGATGCAACTTGCAAAGAACAAGAAATGTTACCAGCTGGGGTATTTTACTTTAATTTAATAGAGCCTATGATAAATGCAAATAGTGAGATGGCAGAAGAACAAATCAAAGAAGAATTAAGAAAACAGTTTAGAATGCAGGGATTAATTTTATTAGATACACAAATTGTACGAAAAATGGATACGACATTGACTACTGGAAAATCTAATATTGTAGATGTAACCATCAAAAAAGAAGGCGAAGTAAGTGAAAAAGCAAATACTTTAAATAGCAGGCAATTTGAAAATTTACAAAAATATATGGACAAAATTATTAAACAAATAGCTGAGGAAATTTTAAGTGGAAACATTGGAATAGAGCCATATTACAAAGTGCAAAGTAAAAAAACACCATGTGACTATTGTAGCTATAAATCTATTTGCCAATTTAACAAAACTACTAGAAATGATTATAAATATATTCCTAATTTATCAAAAGAAGCGGTATTAGAGAAAATAAATGAGGAGTCAAAATGAGTTTTAGAATAATATTTTAATGATATTTAATGCATGGGATGTTTAAAGAAAACAACATATGAGTTAATAATCTGGAGGAGAAATAGACGAAAAGTATAGAAAAGTATAGTATAGAATAGTAAATTATTGCAAATATTATGTATACATGATATAATAAGGTATATTCTAATTGAGGAGGGCAAATTGCTATGTTATCTAGTTTTATTGAGTTTTGTACAGACTGGATAGGAAAAGACCCTCGGTGGCCCACCATTGTTGCTATCTTAATGGTAGTTTTGGTCTTAGTAGGACCAAGAAAAATGATTACCATTAAGAAAACAGGGGAAAGTAAATGGACCATAGTTTTTAAGTAAAAGACTAAATACCTAAGAGAAGAAGGCGACCGTATGGTCGCTTTTAACATAGATGTGTTAAAAGCTTGAAGATGCTAAACTTCCCATCACTAGATTTGTAGATGGGGAGTTTTTTGTAGGCAAGCCTTGATTTTTTCTATAAAATAGCATAAGATTATAGCAAGAAAAATAGATATTGTTTATAAAAATGATATGTTATTTAATAAAGAGAAAGGGAGTTACATGCAAAAAGTTTGGGAAGATGAAAAACAAATTATTTTTGAAGAAAATAATTTGCAATATTTACAATTTAAAAAATTATTAGAATATCCAGAAATAGTACATTGTTATACCTTAAGAAGTGGAAATGAATTAGACTTTCCGCCAATTACTAAAAATAAGCAAAAATATCAAGAAAGTTGTAAAAAAATTTGTGATTGCTTAAATAATAAAAATCAGTTAAAAGTGATACACAAGCAATCTACAGTTTCTAAAACAAATATATCATGGAAACTAACTCCAGATAAAATCATAAAACCATATCAAACACATACAGATAATGTAGAAATTGTAAATGAAGTAAAAAATTTAGAAAATGTAGATGGACTTTTAACAAATCAAAAAGAGCTCGCATTGCTTACTACTTCAGCAGACTGTATCTCATTACTATTTTTTGACCCAGTACAAAAAGTGGTAGGAAGTGTACATTCAGGCTGGAAAGGAACTTTAGCAGGTATTTGCAAAAATGCAGTAAAAAAAATGCAAGAGCAATACCAAAGTAAAGTGCAAGATATTATTTGTTGTATTTGCCCAAGTATTAGAGCATGTCATTTTGAAGTAGATGAAGATGTAAAGCAACTATTTTATGATAAATATCAAAACTTGGAGCAAATAGATGAAATTATTAAAAAAGCACAAGTAAAAGAAGGAAAACAAAAATATACAATAGATACTGTGAAAATTAACATAGTATTACTAAAGCAAATGGGATTAAAAGAAGAAAACATAGTAGATAGCAATTTATGTACAGTTTGCCATAGTGATATGTTTCATTCTTATAGAGTAGATAAAGAAATGTCTGGCAGAAATGCAGCATTAATTTGTTTGTCACAAATGAGTACGTCCCCAAAGTGACAAAAGGAGGAAAAATGATACCAGAGAAATTGAAAAAAGGAGATACCATAGGCTTAATATCTCCATCAGATGTAATTACAAAAGATGATTTAGAAGTAATCAATAAGTCAATTTGTTTAATGGAAGGTTTAGGATTTAAAATAAAATTTGCAAAACATGCTTTAGAAAATACTTTAGGGTATGGGGCAACTGCCAAAGAAAAAGCAGAAGATATAAATAGTATGTTTCAAGATAAAGAAGTAAAAGCTATTTTTTGCATTTCTGGTGGATTTAATTCTAATAGTACTTTTGAGTATTTAGATTATGATAGAATAAAATGTAATCCTAAAATTATTTGTGGTTTTAGTGATTCTACTTCTCTATTAAATGTAATATATAGTAAAACAGGCTTAGTTACATTTCATGGCCCTACTTTTAAAGCATTAACTTCATGGCAAACAGAATATGGATATGAAGAAGTAATGAAACGTTTGGTAGAAGGTGGACTTAAAATAGGGCAAGAAGGCGAAGAATATCAAACAATTGCCCCAGGTGTTACAAGTGGAATTTTAGTAGGGGGAAATTTAAGTTTAGTAAATGAAATGATAAGTGGAAAATATGCCATTGATTTTACAGATAAAATTTTATTTTTAGAAGAATTATTTTTAGAAACCCCACCAGCACTAGCAAGTAATTATTTATACCATTTAAGACAAAATGGAGTATTTGATAAAATAAAAGGAATTTGGCTAGGAAATTATGATGGAAGTATCGCTTTAGAGAAAATTTTATTAGATACTTTAGAAAAAGATTATAAATTTCCAATTATTAAGTCTAATAATTTTGGACATATTGATAAAAAAACAGTTATTCCAATAGGAACAAAGGCAAAAATAGATACTAGTTTGCAAACCAAAATTGAGTTAGTAGAAAACTGTGTAAAATAAAAAGCAAAATAGATTACAAAAAGAGGTAAAATGGATGTATGAAACATGGGAAGAATTAGAAAATAGTATTAAAGATTGTAAAAAATGCAAATTATGTCAAGGAAGGCATAGTATTGTATTTGGAGAAGGAAATAAAAAAGCTGACATTATGTTTATAGGGGAAGGACCAGGTGCAGATGAAGACAGCCAAGGAATTCCTTTTGTAGGAAAAGCAGGTCAGCTAATGAATAAAGCATTTCAAGGTTTAGGAATTGATAGAAATACAGTATATATTGCAAATGTAGTAAAATGTAGACCTCCTTCTAATAGAGTCCCAGAAGAAGAGGAAGCAACTGCATGCCTAGATTATTTAAGAAATCAAGTAGTGCTAGTAAAGCCTAAAATTATTGTATTATTAGGTAGTACAGCCCTAAAGAACATTTTAGGAAAAAACTATGGAATAACAGCAGCAAGAGGAAAATGGATTGAACAAAAAGAAATTAGTTATATGCCAACATGGCATCCAGCAGCTCTTTTAAGAGATGAAAACAAAAAAATTGAATTTTGGAAAGATTTAAAACAAGTAGCAAAAAAACAAGAAGACATTATTCAAAATAAGTAAAAAGTAGATGTAAAATTAAAATAAAAAAGATGCTAATATTAGAATAGAAAGGACAAAAATAAAATGAAAGAACAAATACAAGAACTTACGAATAATTGCTTAAATTGTTATGCAAAACCATGTAGTCAAAAAGGTTGCCCATTATCTAATGATATACCGACTTTTATTAAATATACTAAAGAAGGAAAACTAGAAGAAGCTTATCAAACTTTGTTAAAAACAACAGTGTTAGGAAGTGTTTGTGGCAGAATATGCCCACATCAAAAACAATGTGAAGGAAGTTGTGTAAGAGGAATTAAGGGAGAGCCAGTTAGCATAGGAAAAATAGAAAGTTATGTTTTTGATATGGCAATTCAAAATGGCTATGACAAGAACATAAAAAAAGAAACTACCTTACAAGGAAAAAAGGTAGCAGTAATAGGTGGTGGCCCAGCAGGACTAACAGCAAGTCACTTTTTAGCAAGAAGTGGTGCACAAGTTACCATTTTTGAAAAATATAATACTTTAGGTGGCATTTTAAGGCATGGAATACCAGAATTTAGATTAGAAAGAAAAACTTTAGATAATACAATAGAATCTATTTTAAAAATAGGAATAGAGGTAAAATATAATCAAGAATTAGGAAAAGATATAGAATTAAAAGATTTGCAAAAAGAATATGATGCCATCTTTTTAGCTTTTGGAGCTAATATTCCTAGAAAAATGATGCTAGAAGGAGAAGAGTTAGCAGGTGTTTATGGCGGAAACACTTTATTAGAAAAAAAAGAGCATCCAGATTATACAAATAAAAAAGTAGCTATTATAGGTGGGCGGAAATGTAGCTATGGATTGTGCTAGAACTATTAAAAGAAAAAATGCTAGTCAAGTAGTAGTTATTTATAGAAGATCAAGAGAAGAAATGCCAGCAGAAGCAAAAGAAATAGAAGATGCACAAAAAGAAGGCATAGAGTTTTTATTTCAAACAAATATTACAAAAATATTAGGCAATGATAAGGTAGAAAAAATAGAATGTATTAAAACACAGCTAATTCAAAAAGAAGGAGAAACTAGAAAAGTGCCTGTAGACATTGAAAATAGCAATTACCTTATGGATATGGACTATGTAATTATGTGTGTAGGAGCAAAAGTTGAGGTAGAAGTATTAGAAAGTCAAAAATTGCCAATGACCCAAAAAAAGTATTTAGAAGTAAATGAAAAAAGACAAATTGAAAACACCTCTATTTTTGCAGGAGGAGATTTAATTGGAACAACTTCAACTGTAGCTTGGGCTGCAAGAGATGGAAGAGAAGCAGCAAAAGAAATAGAGCAATATTTGTTAAATGCATAAATAAAACTGTATTCATAGATAATAGCCATACTTCCAAAAAGAAATATGGCTATTTTTTTATATTACTTTTTCATTTCTTCAAAAGAAATGAGTTCTCCAACTTCGCAATCTAAGTATTTACACATATCTTCTAAATATTTAAAAGAAATTGAAGAGGTTTCACCATTAATAATGCGGTTTAGGTTGTGAGAAGTAATATCCATGTTCTTACAAAGCCAATACTTACTTTTACCGCGTTTCTTTAGTAAAGTTACAATATTAAAATTTACCATAATTTTTTTTGTTATGTTAGTTTAGAAGGACTAACATATTATCCTTTCATAGAATATAAATTGTTTCTGGGCTTAAGGAAATAAGATACCCATAAACTACCTAAATTGTATTATAAAAAAGCTTGTAAAATAAGATATTTACAAATAGCATATTTATGGTAACTACAAATGTAATATATTAGTTTCTTATACAATAAGAAAGGTGTGCGTTAACAAAAGCAAAGCTTCCGACGCACACTTGTGCAAGTTGCTTTGCAACTGCACAGACTAAGGAAACCTAACCTTGTTATATAGCAAAAATCTGCGATTTTTCCTATACAATAAAAAAATGAATTCTGCTAATAGCAAAATTCATTTTAAAAAAGGTTATTAAATAGTTAATAATAAAACTATGGCTAAATAATTTTATTATTCAACTTCTTTTTCTTTATTCCAATTAAATAAATTACGAATTGCTTTAAATAAGTTAACCAGTTTTGACTCTTTTACAACTGTTAAAGAAACATTATTTAATATGGAATCATGGCGTTCTTCTAAAGCAGCCATTTTATCAATATAATAATTGTTAAAATCAAAGTAGTTTTCTGTAATACCTATATAGTTTTTAAAATTATATAATCTAGAACGATAAATTTCAATATCATCAGTAGTATGTAAGTTATTAAATTCATTATTAAAATAAGAGGCAAAAATTAAATCTTGTGTTTGAATGAAAGTCTTTTTTAATTCTAATTTTAAATTTTCAATTTTGCTAGACACTTTCACAGCTTTTGCACCTTCACAGTCATCTTGTATTAATTGACCATTTAATTTAATAATTTTTTCTTCTGTATATAATATTTTATCTAAATTTTCTTGAATTTTTGAAAACTCTTTTTTTCCAAAACGCCTAATTGCTTCAAGTTTAAAGCTATCTGTACTAAAAAAAGTGCTATCAAAAAGTAAGTCTTCACCAAGTAAGTAAGCTAATTGTTTTACTAAGTTACAAAGAATAGGGTAGTAGTTTGGACTAGTAGTTGGAAAAGAAATATCATAATATTTAACAATATCTTCTTCACAATTTAGAGCTTTAGAAGTAGCAAGTTGAACAGCACCTTCATTTAATGCCATTCCATAAATTTTAAACTCACCATATTCACAAAGACCTAAACGACATAAATTGCCTTTTTCATCTTTTACTTCTTGTAAAAAGTGAATAAATTCATGAATAGTAAATTTTTCAAGCTCTTCTAAAGGTACTCCTTGTTTAAAGTAAATAGAAGAATTTTTATAAAAGTAATTTGCTTCAGCAAAACCTTCTGGCATAGTAGCAAGATACATAGGAAGCCTTGAAAGTTCAATAAATAATTGCTGAGAGCTAAAATGAGCACGAGGAAAAGCTTTACAAATTTTTTCAGATACTGTTTTAGCTAGACTATTAACACTTAGTGTATCTAAACGTCCAACAATTTCAATTCCATCCTTTTTTAATTCTGCCTCAATATTCATTATAACTACATTTCTCCTTAGTAATTTATATAGTACTATTATACAACATAATACTACAAAAAGATGTGACAATATGTTTACAGTTATATTACAATTGCATTACAATACAATAAAAAGTAGAGGCAAAAATAGAAATCTTATTTTACAACAATATTATAAATCTTATTTTTTACATAAATCTCTTTTACAATTGTTTTTTCAGCTGTTGCATTTTGAATATTTGGCATACTATGTACTTTTTCTTTTACAGTAGTATCATCAGCATTCAAAGGTACAAGAATAGTTGCTTTTACTTTGCCATTTACTTGTACAGGAATTTCTATTTCATCATCAACTGTTTTAGAAGGGTCAAACTTAGGCCATGGTGTGTTTGCAATAGTTTCTTTTTCACCCAATAATTCAAATAATTCTTCTGTCATATGTGGTGCAAATGGATTTAATAATTGCAAAAATGTCTTAAATTCTGCTTTATTAATTTTCTTTAATTTGTAAAATTCATTTGTTAAACTCATGAAAGTAGAAATAGCAGTATTAAATTTCATTTCTTCAATATCAGAAGATACTTTTTGAATAGCTTTATGCATCAATTTTTCCATTTCAGGGGAATAGGTAGTTCCATCTATTAAGAAATCTTGCATATTCCAAACTCTATCTAAGAATTTATGACATCCACGAATACTTTCCATAGACCATGGAGCTGTTTGGTCAAAAGGCCCCATAAACATTTCGTAAACACGGAAAGTATCTGCACCAAATTCACGAATAATATCATCTGGGTTAATAACATTTCCTTTTGATTTAGACATCTTCTCACCATTAGAACCTAAAATCATACCATGTGAAGTACGTTTGTTATATGGCTCTTTAGTAGGAACTACGCCAATATCATATAAAAATTTATGCCAAAATCTAGAATATAATAGGTGAAGAGTAGTATGTTCCATTCCACCATTATACCAATCAACAGGTCCCCAGTAATCTAAAGCATCTTTAGAGGCTAAAGCAGTTTCATTATGTGGATCCATGTAACGTAAGAAATACCAAGAAGAACCTGCCCATTGAGGCATAGTATCAGTTTCACGAGTAGCCTCTTTTTGGCAACATGGGCATTTGGTTTTAAGCCACTGAGTTTGCTTAGCAAGTGGAGACTCACCATTTTCACCAGGCTCATAATCTTCAATATTAGGAAGAACTAAAGGTAATTCTTCTTCTGGAAGAGGAACCCAACCACATTCTTCACAATATACCATTGGAATTGGTTCACCCCAATAACGTTGTCTTGAAAATACCCAATCACGCAATTTATAATTTACTTTTTTAGTACCAATAGAATGGTCTTCTAAATATTTTATTACTTTTGCTTTAGCATCTTCTACTGATAAGCCAGTTAAAAAGCCAGAATTAATTAATCTTCCTGTAACAACATCTGTAAAAGGTTCTTTTTTTATATCACAAATGCTATTAGAATCACTTGATTCAATAACTTGTACCATAGGAATACCAAATTTATGAGCAAACTCCCAATCTCTAGTATCGTGTGCAGGAACAGCCATAATAGCTCCTGTACCATAAGTAATTAAAACATAATCAGAAACCCAAATTGGAATTTCTTCACCAGTTAATGGATTAATTGCTTTAAAACCTTTAATTTCTATACCTGTTTTTTCTTTATTTAATTCTGCACGTTCAAAATCAGATTTCATTTGTGCTTGTTTTTGATAAGCTTTAACTTCTTCTAAATTGGTAATTTGGTTTTCTAGTTCTTGTAAAATAGGATGTTCAGGAGCTACTACCATATAAGTTGCACCAAATAGAGTATCTGGTCTTGTGGTATAAACTAGTAATTCTTTATCTTGGTTTGCAATTTTAAATTTAACTTCTGCACCTTCACTTCTACCAATCCAATTTTTTTGTTGTGTTTTAATTTTTTCTAAGTAATCCACATCATCTAAATCATCAATTAACCTTTGGGCATATTTTGTAATTTTAAGCATCCATTGGCTTTTTTCTTTTTGCACAACAGGGCTACCGCATCTTTCACAAACACCATTTACTACTTCTTCATTAGCTAAACCAACTTTACAACCTGTACAAAAGTTAATAGGCATAGTTGCTTTATAAGCTAAACCATGTTTAAATAATTGAATGAAAATCCATTGAGTCCATTTGTAATAATCTGGGTCAGTGGTATTAACTACCCTAGACCAATCAAAAGAAAAACCAAAAGACTTTAATTGCTCTGTAAAATGAGCAATATTTTGCTCTGTAATTACTTTTGGGTGAACATGAGTTTTAATAGCATAATTTTCAGCTGGTAAACCAAAAGCATCAAATCCGATTGGATAAAGTACATTATAGCCTTCCATTCTCTTTTTTCTAGCAACAATGTCTAAAGCAGTATATGGTCGTGGATGACCTACATGTAAGCCTTGACCAGATGGATAAGGAAACTCAATTAAACCATACCATTTTTTTCTATTACTATCTTCTTTTGCATAAAAAGTACCTTCACTGTACCATTTATTTTGCCATTTTTTTTCGATTTGTGTAAAGTTATATGACATATTTTCAACTCCTCATTTTTTTACTTTATAACTATTCAAAAAAGATATGAATTTATATTGCTAAAATATTTAAAACTACGAATAGTTACTTAACTTCTTGCTAATTATATTACATTTTTATCATAAAGAAAAGGGAAACTTGCAAAAAAACTGCATTTATGTTAAAATTATATGTAATAGCGATGGCTATAAATAAACAAAAGGAGATGCAACATGAAGAAGGCAGATCGGTCAAAGCTTTTTGAAGGGGTACAACAGATGCTTGCCCTTATACATCACATGAGGGGGGAGGCACACAGATATCCCTTTGAAAACGGGAAGAAGGACCTGAAGAAACTGATGGATGAGCTTCCTAAGGGGAAACAGTTCAAAGCATACAACGACCGCATTAAAAGTGCGGTAGAGGAGTGCCAGAACGGTTATGGTTTGACGCTGGCCTATAGCGAATTGTCGCAGATTTTGCTGGAACTGCTGTAACAACCGAAAAATTCCAAGCCCCTTGGTACAATGTATCAAGGGGCGGATATATTAAAAATAAGTACAACTTGCAAAAAATGTGAAATTATGCTAAAATTAAGTTAGCTGTGTGAGCATAAGCGAACTACAGATAACTTATACAACTGAGCAAAGCGAAGTTGTATACAATGAATAATAGCTGTGTGAGCATAAGCGAACTACAGATAACTTATACAACTGAGCAAAGCGAAGTTGTATACAATGAATAATAGC
>CAMTJT010000037.1 GCA_947073285.1 uncultured Clostridium sp.
CCGCTGTATGCCCGAACGGCACGTACAGTGGTGTGAGAGGGAATAAATAAAATAATTATTTATTCTCTACTCGATTGATATAGGAAAGTTGCTAAAAAATAGCAACTTTTTTCCTTTTTTACATATATTATTAAGAAGAAATTTGAGTAAAGGGAGGAAAACAATGGGACAAAAAGGAATGGACTTTAAGCATAAAGAAGTAATTAATATAAAAGATGGAAAAAGACTAGGGTTTGTTCAAGATGTAGTAGCCGATTTAGAAAGTGGTACAATAACATCTATAATGGTTGCAAGAAAGAGAATAGATATCAATTTAGTAAATCCTTAATAGAAAGTGGATACATGAGTTTTACATTTGATAGAGTTTGTAAGAAAAAAGACTATGTTACAAGAAAGAATCAAAAAAGGACAGGCTATGTGGCAAAAGAAAAGTATAGGTATGATGTGATTTGCAAGGTAGAGTTATAAAATAAAGGAAAAAGCTATTGACAAATATAAACGTTTGTTTTATTATTAGAAATAATGATAATAATTAACACAAAACTAAAAATTTGTGTTAAAATATTAAGGGGATGATAAATATATGTTAGAAGAATTAGATAGACTAATAAACTTTATAAAGATAGAACATCTCCAATTGACTAATAAGTGGGAAAGAAACGAATATTATACTAAAATTAATTTGAAAGATAATCAAGTTCGTGATTTACAAGAAAATAAATTGATATTGGATACAATCGTTAATTATAGAGAATTTATAAATCAAAACAATATTCAGTTAGTAATGGATTTTAAAAAGTTTAATAGTGAAAATGCAACAGTAAATATTAGAACGAAAGCAAAAAACTCTATTGAATTTAAAATAGAAAATTATATGAAAAATCATGAAAACGGAAAAGTACCAATTAATAAATGCTTTAATGATTTACTAGGTATAAGAATAATATGTAATAAAAAATTAGCATATGACGAAATATTAAAGCTAGTAGATATGAAATATAGTGACTTAAAATGTATAGATTCGTCAAAGGATGAATATAAGGCAACACATATATACTTTAAAAAGGACAATTATACTTTTCAATGGGAATTACAAGTGTGGAACAAAGTAGATGAAGCAAATAATATTAATTCTCATGAAAGATATAAACAAGACTATGTTAAATGGGAAAACGAAAATAAAGAAAGGAGAGCAAAATAATGGTAACACATTTTATATTTATGAGCAGTTCTTACTCATTGGGACAAAGAATAGCTTTAGATTTTATTGTAGAAAGTGAAGAAACACAAGGCAAATTAAAAAAGTATTTAGATAAAATTATTGAAGAATGTGGCAAAGATGTATCTATATCAACGCATATGATACAGGCAGAAAACACAAGCTGGGAAGCAGTATGTAATGTAGACCATTTCTTTAAAGGAGTTGAAGTTGTTGCTAGCCTTGACAAATTTATAAAGTTAATAAAAAAAGATAGAAAGCTAGAAGGAGTAGATATTGCTAAATATATATTATCAAAAACAAAGTGTACACAATTGAAACTACAAAAGTTAGTATATTTATGTTTTGCAGAATACTTATGTGATACAGAAAAAGAACTATTTACAGACTCAATATATGCACTAAAATACGGACCAGTTGTAGATACAGTCTATAAAAGGTATAAAGAATATGGATATAAGCCAATAGAAGAAGAAAAGCAAGATATAGATGCAACTGTTTCAGAAATGCCAGCTAAAAGTAGAATACTATTTGCTGAAGATGGAACGGAGAAAATAATTAGTATAGACAAAACACTAAAAAAGTACGGACACTTAACAGCAAGTCAACTAGTTGAATTAACACATAAAGCAAGCACACCATGGACAGTGACACCAAAGGGGACATGGCCATTTTATTCAGAGATAAAACATGAAACAATAAAACAGTATCATAAATTTGAAACAGTATAAGATAGGCAATAGTTCAAGAAGATAGAAGGATACAATAAAATTTGTACCTTCTATTATATATAAACATAGAAAAAAAGGAATAATTGCACATGCTACTTGTAATTACAAGACAAACAGCTGATGAAATTATATATAGTAACAAGCAGATAGAAATAAAGAAAAAATTTAACAAATCAATATTGGTAAAGAAGTTTATGCACAATATAATAAAACAAAAGTTTTTAAATGAAAAGAAGTAGATTTTTATGAAAAATAAAAATGGAGAAGGCGAAGTAATGCAAAATAATGTTGAAAAGAGATGTAAGCTATGTAACAAACCATATACATATCGTTATGATTTATTTGGAAGAAAATGTATATCAAATTTATATTTACAGCTAAATATTAGGAACCCACGATTTATTTCTAATAAAGAGAAATACTTATGTACTATAATTGCATTGAGAAATCATAAGATTTTTCTAAGTAGAGAGAAAAAATATGCACTTGCTGAAAATTATATAGCTATGGATTATATCAATAAAATGGATTTAAAATCATTAGAAGAACCTAAAAGAGAACTACTTGACAATATAAAAAACATATCTTTATTCAGAAAGAATTATATACCTTTTCTACAGAGTACATCGTTAAATGACTTCTATAAAATATATAATGATTACAATAAGTTTAAAGAATTACTACAAAATAAAGATAATAATTTTGATGAAGATGCTCTAAAAGGATTTGAATTAATTTTTGATGCTAATAAAATACTAATTCCTATAGTTCATAATGCACTTTGTGATATGCAATATATGTTTTGGAAAGTTGTTGTAATTGGTGGAATGTTAGCAAAAATGAAAGTATCAGCCTATCTGATGCAAATTTCGTTAGACAACTCTGGAGAATATAAAGAAGAAGGTCAAGAACTTATTATAAATGATAAAGAAATATCAAACTTAATAATGGATAATGAAGAATTCAAGAGTATATTGAAAAATATATTAAAAGAAGACGAGGTTAATATAGAAAATAAGTCTATTGAATTTCATAAAAATGATTTGTTACTATCAATACATAAAGCTACTCTAAATTTAAGAGCCAATAAAAATGATAATGAAACATGGAAATTAAATATAGAAATAAAAGATACCTATGATTTTACAGATATTAAAGGTTTAAAAGATTATATAGATTCAACAAATTCATTACCAATGAGCTTATTTTCGTCAACACTAAATAATTTTGCAACAATATCAAGTTCTTATAATGTAATTAAACCATTCAATTTTGTAATAAAAATTGACAAAGAAGATTACATAAAGGAATAATAGAAAGGTAATGTCTATGAAGAAAAACATAAATGTACTTTTAGTCATATTAGTAATAGCAATATTATTTGTATTAAGCCTACTATTCATTGACTATTTACTTCGAGACAGAAATATAGTTCAAGGATATTATAAATCAGAAAAATATGGAGATAAATATGGATTTCAGCATTATACAGAATACTATAAATATTATTATCATGAAGATGCAGATATAGAGTTTTATGAACTATATTATAAAATAAAAAGTGAGGATATTGAAAAAATAAAATCATATTGTTATGACTTTAAAAAATCCATGAAGGCACAAGATAGATTAAGTGAGTTTGATTTTGATGAATCAATTATCAATGAAAGAAACTATTTTAAGATAATGAAGCCATCAAAAGAATACAAAGAATTTTATGATTATACCGTTTATATTTATGACACAAGTGAGCATTTATTATACTATTTACATGTGAGTTAAAAAGATGAGGATAATAAATAGAAGGACAGTTTTGTACCTTCTATTTTTCTGCATAAAAATATAGGCTTTTACACAAAAATACTGTATGGTGTTTAAGAGGTGGAATACAAACAAAAGATAAAAAGGTCAAAGAGGGAGGGATGAAGTAAAATGAGGTATAATTATTTACATAATTTGCTAAATTCGTATATATAGTGTATAATAGACTTATATGTGAAGGGAGAAATAACTTTGTTAGAAGAATTAGAAAAAAAGGACTTGCTTAAGATAATTGAAAAATTGCAAAAAGAAAATAAAGAACTAAAAGAAAAGATATATGGAAAAATAGACGATGAAGAAAAGGAATTACAAAAAGAAAGCAAAGCCATTTCTACAGAAGAAAAAGTCAAAATCTTTATGGAAATTTTTAAAGGAAGAACAGATTTATATGCTAAAAGATGGGAAAGCAATAAAACAGGAAAATCAGGTTATACTCCAGTATGTAAAAATGAGTTTAGTACCTTTAAGTGCGATAAGCCAAGAGTAAAGTGTAATGAATGCATTAACAGAGAATTACTACCTTTAACAGAAGATATTATTGTAAAACATTTACAAGGAAAAATAACAATAGGAATCTATCCATTATTACCAGGAGACTTGTGCAACTTTCTAGCAATAGATTTTGATAAAAAAACTTATGAAAAAGATGTAACAGCATTTTGGAATACATGTGATGAATTTAATGTTCCAATTTATGTTGAAAGATCACGTTCTGGAAATGGAGCACATGTATGGATATTTTTTGAAGAGATAATATCAGCTAGAGTTGCTAGGAAACTAGGAAATATTCTTTTAACGAAAACAATGGAGAAAACCTCATTGGATTTAAGTTCTTATGATAGACTATTTCCTAATCAAGACACAATGCCAAAAGGAGGCTTTGGAAACTTAATAGCTCTACCATTTCAAGGAGAAAGTAGCAAAAATGGAAATACAGTTTTTGTAAATAGATATTTTGAGGTGGAAAAAAATCAAATAGACATCTTAGCTAATATTAAAAAGATAAAAAACGATGAAGTATATGCATTTATTGATAAATATAAAGAGGATGATTACCAAGAACCAGAAATAGAAGAGGCTTTAGAAGATGATGAAATACCTAAAAAAGAAAAATTGAAAGAGATTAAGTTCACTAATAATATAGAGGCGATATTTGATAATTGTATATACATTAAAAAATTGAAATTATTGCCAAATGAAGTAACATATTTAAAAAGATTAGCTAGTTTTACTAATCCAGAATTTTATGAAAAGCAAAAGTTAAGATTACCAATTTATAAAACACCAAGAATTATAAGCTGTTTTGAAGAAGATGCAAGGTTTTTGAAGTTACCTAGAGGCTGCTTAGAAAAAGTGAAAGAAATATGTGAAAAAAGTAATGTAAAATTAATCATAAAAGATACGAGGGAAAAAGGAAGTAGCACAAATTATAAGTTCAATGGAAAACTAAATATGAAACAAGAAAAGGCAATGAAAGAATTACTAAAATATGATAATGGTATATTATGTGCAACTACTGGATTTGGAAAAACAGTTATTAGTGCAAAGATTATTTCAGAATTAAAAACAAATGCATTAATTTTAGTAAACAGAAACAACTTACTAGAACAATGGAAAGAACGATTATCTTATTTTTTGGATATTAATAAAAAAGAGATAGGACAATTAGGTAGCAGTAAAGATAAATTGAATGGAAAATTAGATATAGTGAGTTTTCAGACATTAGCCAAAAGAGATAATTTAGAAGAAATAGTTAAAGATTATGGATTGGTAATTGTTGATGAATGCCACCATGTAGCAGCATATAATTTTGAAAAAGTATTAAAGGCGGTAAGAAGCAAATATGTATATGGCTTAACAGCAACGCCAACCAGAAAAGACGGATGGCATAAAATCATTTATATGCAGTGTGGAGATATAAGGATAAGAGTAGCTAGTCGTGAATTAAAACAAAATAGAGAAATGGAACATACTGTAATTGTAAATAAAACAAATTATAAATATATAAATGAAGAAGAAAATGAAAAAACACAAATTGCAGATATACTAAATGATATGTGCAATAATGTATTTAGAAACAGTATCATAATAGAAGACATAAAGAAGGCTATAGAAGAAGGAAGAACACCAATTGTTTTGACAGAAAGAGTAGAACACTTAAGGATTCTACAAGCAGGCTTAGAAAAGTTAAATATTCCAGTCGTTATTTATAAAGGACATATGGGAAAGAAAGAAACAGCGAAAATACAAGAAGTGCTAAAAGAAGTAGATGAAAATCATAAACCTAGAATTATACTTGCAACGAGCAGTTCGATAGGAGAAGGATTTGATGACAGCAGATTAGATACGTTATTTTTAACAATGCCAGTTTCATGGAAGGGAAGAATTATCCAATATGTAGGAAGACTTCACAGAAAGCATGAAGGAAAAGAAAAAGTAATAGTATATGACTACTTAGACAATATGAAGGTTTTAGAGAAAATGTATGAAAGAAGAATGAGGGGGTATAAAATTGCAGGATATGAGATAGTAGAGAAGATATAATTAAAGAAAATTAATATATGCAAATAAGAAGGTTATAGATAAAAAACTGTGCCTTCTATTTTTATGGCTAAATATAATCAAAATCGGATATAAAATCTCCCGATTTTATATCAAAAAAGTATCCGATTTGTACAATTTTTACCTTAAAAAAATCAGATAGGATGACCACGATGAAAAGCATGAAGTTGTAAGAAACAGAACAAAAACATTGTATAGAGTTTAAGAGGTACAATACAAACAAAAGATAAAATAGAGTAAGGGTGGTGTATGGTAAAAGCAAGAAAGGAAGGCGATAGAAAATGAAAGCAAGATTAACTGAAAGAGACATAAAGCTAATATATTTTTTAGGAAGATATAAACAAATAAAGGCGATAGACTGTAAGAAAATTTATAAGTCTAAAGATTATTATTTGAAAAGGCTAAAAACCTTAGAAAAAGCAAAATATGTAAAAAGAGAAAAAAGGTATATAAAAGTTGACATAGAGGGTAGAAAGCTATTAAATGCTTTAGGGTGTACTAATTATAATTTATGCAGAAATAAGGATTATCAAAAAAGAATAAATGACATCATAAAAATTGCTACTTTAGGATTTGAAGAGAATATTGAGTTTACACCAAGTTGGGAGTTAAAAGGAAGCGAAGTTTATACAGAGTTTGGCAGAAAGTATATTGGAGAATTAAAATACATCAATAGAAATTACATTGTTTATTATATTTCTAACAAAAATAGTCCAATCTATGTAAAACAAATAGTAACAGATATTGAAAGGATGTTTACATATAAAAATGTGATGATATTTTTAGAGAACTTTAATATGATAAATAAAGGAAATTGGTATTTTGTGATAGGTGATAAGGGAATAACAATAATCAATCCAACAGAAGAGAATTTAAAGGTAATGCAGATATTAAATGATATAGATATTTATGATGTTATACAAGAAATTTACAAAGGAAAAGAAATATTATTATCTAACTGGGACAAAGCAGATTACGTAACAGATGACAAGCAATATATTATTTCAATGCCATTTATAAATACAGCAAAGTTACACAAACTAAATATTGCCTATAAAGATAACAAAGAGACAAGTAGGAAAATTGATATATTAACGTTAAAAGAGAATAAAAAGAAGATAGATGAAATATTGGCTAGGAAAACAAATATTATTGAAATAGATGATATTATAGTGAAAGTCAAAAATCAAATAAGTTGTTTCAATAAATATATAAATAGATGTAAGTAAAATGAAAATGCATAAATAACTTGCAAAATATAAATTTTTGAATTAAAATAAATTCAAGTTAAAGTAAAAAGCAATAAATTCTGAGAAAGGAGATTATGATATAATGGAAATTCATGATGTTTCTTCTACTTTTTCTACAATAAAAATAGTTATTATTGCAACTGGAGTGATACTATTTGTTATTGTACCTTTAGTGTTTTATTTTATAAGAAAGATATTTTATGAAGAAAAAGGAAAAGTTGTGTACGGAACAATAATTGAGCTAATAGATGGTCTAGCTGAAGCTGAAACATTAAATATGACAAAAGTCGATAAAATTATTGTAAAATTTAAAATTAATGGTAAAGAAGAAAAGGGAATAGTACAGACAGCACTTCCATATAGCGAAAAAACTAGAAATAAGAAATATCCTATAGGAAGTGAAATTAAAATAAAAGTTGTAAAATTGAAAAATCCATTGGGCGATACATATAATTATGAGGGACGTATAATCAAAGATTTGTATATAAAAAGAATAATATTATGTATTTTGGGATTAATATTTCTTGGTATTTTTATCACATCTTTGTATTTAATATCAAAATATTAGAAAGTTATTAATGCATATTGATAGTAGATTTGAATAATGTAAAAAGTGGATATATTGAAGCGATAAAGATATTACAGCTACAAGCGAAAGAAAAAATATAGTCGTATATATTCCATTTCTAAAAAGAATAGTGTATAATAAGGTTGTATTAAGAAAAAGCCACTATATAATATTTATGTATATAGTTGAAACCATGAAGAATGGGTAAAACTGATTTTATCAGTTATTGATTTTGTGCAAACAAGGGTAAAGTAAGTACTTTGCATTTTAGGCAAAGGTAAAGGAGCAAAATCGTGTAAGTGCATTACACACTTAATTGCTCTAATGAAAAAATTCCAAAGGGAGTATTGTGTCCAAAAGTAAATAGTAAGTAGCAAAAATAGCAAGTTAAAAATAAGACTTGCTATTTTTGTGTGCTAAAAAAGTAGGAGGTGGTGATATATATGATTTGATAGAATAGATTAATCTAACTTTGAATATGTATTAAATCGAGAGGTGACAGCAAAATGCAAGAAAAACAAATTGTATCTAATAAACATGTTAAGTTAGAGATAGAGTTAATACTAAATAGAAAGCTGTTTCAAAATAATGTGATAGAAAGAGAAATTTATGAAGAAGTGCAAGATGAATTATTAAAAGAAATAAATAGGGAAATTGAAAAAAGCAGATAAAAATTTTTTTTGAAATTGAAATAATAGTAAATAGAAATATAAAATAGATAAAACGAAAGGAGCGAAAAATAATGGATTTATATAATATGAGAAAAGAAATAAACAGTGGTAAAAGCATCTATGACTTACCGTTAAAAGTAACATACTATGCAAGAGTATCAAGTGAAAAAGATGAGCAGTTAAATTCATTAAGCAATCAGGTATTTTATTTTGAGAATCATATAAAACAAGTTTCTAACTGGACTTATGTAGAAGGATATGTAGATGAGGGTATAAGTGGTACAAGTGTAAATAAAAGAGATTCCTTTAAAAGAATGATAACAGATAGTAAAAAAGGAAAGTTTGACTTAATACTAACAAAAGAGGTAACACGTTTTGCAAGAAATACACTAGACAGTATCTCTTATACCCAAAAATTATTAGAAAATGGTGTGGGAGTGTATTTTCAATCAGATAATATCAATACCATTATGCCAGATTCAGAACTAAGACTAACGATTATGGCAAGTGTGGCACAAGATGAAGTAAGAAAGCTATCAGAAAGAGTAAAATTTGGTTTTAGCAGATCTGTAGAAAAGAAAAGAGTACTAGGAAATAACAACATATTCGGCTATCGAAAAGACAAAACGAAGTTAGTCATACAAGAAGATGAAGCTCAAATGATAAGAGAATTATTCGAATTATATGCAAAAGGTGAAATGGGATTTTATAAAATTTCAGAATACTTTAAACAAAAAGGCTATACAGGAAAAAATGGAACACCCATCTCATCACAAAGTTTAAGAAGGATGATAAGAAATCCAAAATATAAAGGCTACTATAGAACTGGAACTGTAAAGGTAGTAGACTACAAATTACATAAAGCGCAAAAAATGCCAAAAGAAGAGTGGCAAGTATTTGAGTGCAAAGAAAACATACCAGCCATTGTATCAGAAGAACTATGGGAAAAATGCAATAGAATATTAGACAAAAAATCAGCAAGCATATTAAATAAAGTAGAAAACAAAGAAGTGTTTAAAAATAGATATGTGTTTAGTGGTTTAATATTTTGCAAAGAACATCAAATAGAAGAACATATGCCAGGATTTAATAGAATAGCAGGAAAGAAGAGAAGCGGGAATCCAGCATGGGCATGTAGCAAATACATAACACATGGACTAAAGGAATGTGAGAGTCCTATTTTGCAAGAAGCAGAATTAGTAGAAATACTAAAAACAGTTTTAAGTAAGTTTCTATCTAATAAAGAAGAGATTATAGAAGACTTATTAAATAAATATGAAAAATTTAATTTAAACAAAGATTGTGAAACTGATATATTGAAAATAGAAGAAAATGTAAAAGGTATTCAAACAAAAAAAGATAAACTATTAGAACTTACCATTAAAGGACTTGTATCTGATGAGGAATTTTATAAAAGGAATGAAGAATTAAATAAAGAAATTGTGGGGCAGCAAGCCAAACTACAAAAATTAAAAGAAGAAAAAGAAAACATATCTACATTAGAAGATAAGATGAAACAAATCAAAAAAACTTTAGAAAAAGAAATTGAAATAGAAAAAAACATAGAAGATTTAATCAAGTTATTAGTAGAAAAAATCTATGTATCTAAAATAGAAGGAAATAGAAAGCATATTAAATTAGAAATCTATTTAAAAATAGGGGAGACTGTTATATTAGAAGGAAACTTAAATAAGCAAGCAAAACAAGAATATATAATAGAAAACGAAAAGTATCATTTATGTAACAGCCATCACAATGAATGTTCTATAAAAGAAAAAAACTATCAATCTTGTGACCACGACATCTATCATTGTGCCAGGAAGCAATAAAATACTTAGCCTGTTTTCAGCTAGTAATGATATAGTAATTGGATGGAATAATATTAGATGTATAGGAGAAGATGTTATATTAGTAGAAATTGAATAGAATTAGAATAAATAGAGACAGAAGAAATGGGAAAATAATGGACTAGAATTGGCGAAAATTACCAAGAAAAAACTATTGATTTACATAAGAATAAATGCTATAATAAATAAAGAGTCAAGAAGAAAAGAAAACAATTGACTAGATACCAAAAGTTTTTACAAAAAAAATCAAAAAACGATAAAAAATGTATTGACTTTATGAAAACAATATGGTATTATAATTTAAGTACTCTTACTAAGGAAAACAACACATTCAAAAGAAGGATAAATTAGTAAAGAACACTTACAGTTAATAAGAATTACAACGATACTAATTTTTTTATTTGCTCTTAAAAAAGTAAAATAAAAAAACTTTAAATTTTTTTGAAAAATGTGTTGACTTTTATAAAAGAAAGTAGTACAATAACATTCGTTCATACAAATTATGAACAAAGCACATTGAAAAGTAAACAATAAACCTTTGAGAAAAACCAATAAAAAAGAAATGGAAACAAACCATTAAAAAAATGAGTGTCAGTATAAATGATTAAGAGTCAAAAAACTGAATTGTTAAAATGAGGAAACTCATTTAGTAGAATTTTTATTTCAAAAATTCTATATAAATTATTTCAAGATTTCAAAGTTACTTAGGTAACTTTAAATAGAACTAATTTAACTTAACAAGAGAGTTTGATCCTGGCTCAGGATAAACGCTGGCGGCGCACATAAGACATGCAAGTCGAACGAAGATCGTTACAAATTGGAGAGAAGATTTATCGGATTGAAAATTTGTAACAATGGTCTTAGTGGCGGACTGGTGAGTAACGCGTAAGTAACCTGCCTGTTAGAGGGGAATAACAATGAGAAATCATTGCTAATACCGCATATGCCATAAGTATCACATGATACTAGTGGGAAAGGAGCAATTCGCTAACAGATGGACTTGCGTCTGATTAGATAGTTGGTGGGGTAACGGCCTACCAAGTCGACGATCAGTAGCCGGACTGAGAGGTTGAACGGCCACATTGGGACTGAGATACGGCCCAGACTCCTACGGGAGGCAGCAGTCGGGAATATTGCGCAATGGAGGAAACTCTGACGCAGTGACGCCGCGTATAGGAAGAAGGTTTTCGGATTGTAAACTATTGTCGTTAGGGAAGAGAAAGGACAGTACCTAAGGAGGAAGCTCCGGCTAACTACGTGCCAGCAGCCGCGGTAATACGTAGGGAGCGAGCGTTATCCGGAATTATTGGGTGTAAAGGGTGCGTAGACGGGAATGCAAGTTAGTTGTGAAATCCCTCGGCTTAACTGAGGAACTGCAACTAAAACTACATTTCTTGAGTGCAGGAGAGGTAAGTGGAATTCCTAGTGTAGCGGTGAAATGCGTAGATATTAGGAGGAACACCAGTGGCGAAG
>CAMTJT010000038.1 GCA_947073285.1 uncultured Clostridium sp.
CCTGGTCCTAGTTTTGGACTATTTACTTCTTTGTCGGCATTATAGCTTCCATCTGTTGTAATAAGAGGCTTTTCTGGGTCTTGGTTATTTCCTCCATCATTTCCATTTAAGTAATTTTGCAACTGATTTGTAATATCTCCTAAATCATTTTGTTCTTTTTCCATTGCTCTATTTGTTGCATCTGCTGCTCTTTGTGCCATATTTATTATTCCATTTTCTCCTAGCACAAATGTAATTGTTATTCCTGCCAATATCAAAAGTACCACTATGGTTACCACTAACGCTATTAGCGTAATTCCGCTTATTTAACCTTTCTTTTCTTGTTTCTGTTTTTTTCATCTTCTCTTTTTCCTCCCTTACTTTTTCTTAAATTTTATTTTTATTTCCATAATCTACTTTTTATAGATTATTTTTAAACTTAGTAACAATTTTTATTTTCCTCTTTTTTATGTGGCTATTATTTAAGCATCTTTTTTTATCTATCTTCTTTAGTATTATGAGCCTTCTTAGCTCTTTTTATACTCTACTTTTCATTTTCTTCATAAATCAATAGTGTTTTCACATAAGATATTCATATGTATTTCACTTGTACCTAGTATATTTTATTTACTTTTAAATGTAAACAAGAAAAAACATTGCTTTTCCTTTGTTATAAAGCAATATTTTTTCTTTATAGGCATTTTTTCTTACTCCTAAGCTAGTTTTAGATCATATAATTTTTTAAAAATTTAAATTTTGTTTCAACTTGTAATACAATTGTAATCAAAATGTCATATTAAACTTTAATTTTTAACCTATAAAATGTTAAGAAAAATCGTACAATTTCTATAAAATTGCATTTTTTTACATAATGTGTTATAATATGAAGTATATAAGTCCTATTTTAGGCCACCTATGTGGTGCATTTTTTTAAAGGAGACTATAAAAATGTTCGAGAAAGTTGAAGCTTCCAACAGCACCTGCATCTTTTACTGCGAGAAGAATACCCTGTCTGCCAAGGCGAGTCGGTACTTCAAGAGCCTTAAAAAGCACTTGGACACCAAACTTCACCTGCTGAAAAAGGCTCTTTTGCAGAATCTCTTCAAGCCAAGCTACCTGCTCAAGCAACAACTGCCTTATGACATCCGGCGTGCAGTTAGCAATCTGGCCGACTGCGGTTTGTCTGGCAAGGCTACTGCCACTGAGAAGAAGGAATCCTTCCAGCTCATCTTAACCTCTGCACTCCCTAGTCAGGAGTTCGAAACAGAGTTCATGAGCTTCTTTAGTGGCCGGGGCTGGGAAGTAAACGCACAACTGGTTACCTACCATAAGCGTCGTTTCGGCAAACCCAGCGTTTCCTATCAGCCCATCAGCAACATCTCCAGCATCTCTGCTCTTAAGGAAGGGCAGGAAATCATCCTGACCATCTCCAAAGCAAAAAAAGAGCAGTAAACCTTTAGCAGGGACGCCCTAATCGGCGTCCCTTGCTTTTTACTGTATAAGAAAATTACTACATTTTTGCTATACTGCAAAATTATATAAATTTACTATGATTCAATTAAGTATTACATTTAGCATTAATCTTTTGCTATATTATTAGATATTTCTTAGTCTTTCTTCTACTCCATTTAGCATTTCTCTATATTTTTCTAATTTTTCTCTTTCTTCTTTAATTTTTGCCTCTGGAGCTTTATTTACAAAACCTGGATTTGAAAGCATTTTTTCTCCTCTTTGTACTTCTGATTCTAATCTTGCTTTTTCACCTTCTAATCTTTTTCTTTCTTCTTCAATATCTACTAAATCTTCTAATGGCATATATAGTTCTATTCCATCTTGCAAAATTGCTATTGCATTATTGGCAATTCCTGTTTTATCTTTTTGTACAGTTATTTTTGTACCAAAACCTAATTTCAATAAAACCTCTTCTATTTCTAAAAGTTCTTTTTCATACTCTTTTGTTACAAATATTAACTCTGATTTTTTAGATGGATGTATATTTCTATTTGCCCTTACATTTCTAATTTCTACAATTACTTTTTTAATTTTTTCTACAAATTCTTCTTCTTTATCAAATACAAACTTTTCTCTAATATCTGGCCATTTTGCTACAATTAAATCATTTGTTCCAAATGTAATTAAACTTGGATAAATTTTGGCTGTAATAAATGGCATAAATGGATGTAATAGTTTAAGTGAAGATGCTAAAATATGACTAAGTACATCGCTTACTGGTACTTTTACTTTTTCATCATCACTGTAAATTCTAGGTTTTACCATTTCAATATACCAATCACAAAATTCATTCCAAATAAAAGAATATATTTTATCTATAGCAATTCCTAAATCATAATTTTCTATATTTTTAGTTACCTCTACTACTAATTTGTCAAATTTGTTTAAAATCCATTTGTCTTCTAGTTTAAAATAGCTTGGGTCATATTCTTTATTTTTTTCAAAGGCTTCATAGCAAAACTGCCTTATCTTTTCTTCTTCTGCTAAATTGCTACTTACAAATTTTGCTGCATTCCATAGTTTGTTTGCAAAATTAGAAGCTGCCTCTAATTTTTCTGGCATATATCTAATATCATTTCCTGGTGAAATTCCTGATACTAGTGAAAATCTTAAACTATCTGTACCATATTTATCAATTACCTCTAATGGATCTATTCCATTTCCTAAACTTTTTGACATTTTTCTGCCTTGACTATCTCTTACAATACCATGAATAAATACTGTATCAAATGGTATTTTTCCTGTATGTTCTATTCCTGAGAAAATCATTCTTGCTACCCAGAAGAAAATAATATCATAACCTGTAACTAAGGTACTAGTTGGATAAAAATAGTTAAAGTCTTCTGTTTGTTCTGGCCAGCCAAGTGTTGAAAATGGCCAAAGAGCTGAGCTAAACCATGTATCTAAGGTATCTTCATCTTGTTTCAAATGGCTACTACCACATTTGATACATACTTGTGGCATTTCCTCTGTTACGATTGTTTCATTACATTCTTCACAGTAATAAGCTGGTATTCTATGTCCCCACCATAATTGTCTTGAAATACACCAATCTTGAATATTTTCCATCCAATTGTAATAAATTTTGTCAAATCTTTCTGGAACAAATTTTATTTTGCCTTCTTTTACTACTTTAATAGCAGGCTCTGCTAATGGTTTCATTTTTACAAACCATTGCTCTGAAATTTTAGGCTCTATGGTATTGTGGCAACGATAACATTTTCCTACATTATGAGTATAGTCTTCTACTTTTACTAAATAGCCTTGTTCTTGTAATTTTTGAACAATTTTTTCTCTTGCTTCATATAAATCCATTCCTTTATATTCTGGATATAAATTTCCCATTTTGAAATTTTCATCAAATACTTCTATCACTTCTAAATTATGTTTTAAGGCTGCTTGATAATCGTTTGTATCATGGGCAGGAGTTAGTTTAACAGCTCCTGTTCCAAATTCTTTTTCTACAAATTCGTCTGCTATAATTGGAATTTCTTTATTCATAATAGGAAGAATAACTGTTTTTCCTACTAAATCTTTATATCTTTCATCTTCTGGATGTACTGCAACTCCTGTATCTCCAAGCATTGTTTCAGGTCTTGTTGTTGCTACTATAATATATTTTCCTTCTTCTCCTTTTACAGGATATTTTACATGCCATAAATGAGTTGCTTCTTCTTCATATTCTACCTCTGCATCTGAAATAGAAGTATTGCAATATGGACACCAGTTTATCATTCTTTTGCCCTTGTAAATAAGTCCTTTGTGATACAAGTTTACAAATACATGATTTACTGCATTTGATAACCCTTCATCCATGGTAAATCTTTCTCTATCCCAGTCACAAGAACAGCCTAGCTTTTTAAGCTGATTTAAAATAGTGCCACCATATTCTTCTTTCCACTCCCATGCTCTTTTTAAGAATTCTTCTCTTCCAAGTTCTTCTTTGCTTGTACCTTCTTCTTTTAGTTTTTCTACTATTTTTGCTTCTGTTGCAATTGAGGCATGGTCAGTGCCTGGAAGCCATAAAGTATTATAGCCTCTCATTCTTTTATATCTTATTAATACATCTTGAAGTGTTTCATCTAAGGCATGTCCCATATGCAATTTTCCTGTAATGTTTGGTGGTGGAATTACAATGGTATATGGTGTTTTACTTTTATCTTCTAATGGTTTAAAATAACCTTTTTCCATCCACTCCTTATAGATTTCATTTTCAAAACTTTTTGGTTCGAATTTCCCTTCTAAATTATGTTTTTCACACATATTTTTTTCCTCCTATCTCTCTTCTCCTTTTTGTACTAAAGCAATTTTGTCACTAAACTCATAAATTTGCTTACATAATGGTTTTTCTCTCTTTCCGCCTGTTACCACTACTTGTTCTAAATCTTTATAAATATTATGTAATCGTATTCCATATTTTTCCATTATTTCTGTACTTATTTCTTTAAAAGCAGGACATGCAAGAACAGTTCCATCATATTTTATATTCAGTTTTTCTGTTCCTGCTGTACATAAATGCTGAATCCCTCCAATTAATGGTATACCTATTCTTATACTTCCACTATAATTTTGTTTTGCGTTTTGTACAATTTGAGCAAACTCTTGCAGTTCTTCATCATTTAACATTAGTTCTTCTCTGTTTATTCTTCCTCTTCCTTGAGGAACAAAATTTAAAATACTTATACTAGGTATTTTAGCTAACTCTAAAAATTCTAGTATATCTGGAAATTGCTTATAATTTGGTTTCATTGGGACAAAGTGTACATCTATATTTAATCCTGCTGACTTGGCCATAATTACTGAATCCATTAAATAAGTAAACATATTTTTTCTTCCCATTAGACTACTATCTGTTTCTTCATTTTCTGCCTGCCAGTCAAAAACAATTTTATCTAACCCCAAACTTTTTAACTGTTGCATTTCCTCTCGTGCTATTCCTGAAAACTCAGGTCTATTGAGCATTCTTTCATAATATCTTCTTACATTTGCTTTTAACCTTGCATTTTCTGGTTCATGTTGTTCTATTTCTTCTAATCTCTCTTTACATTCTTTTTCTATATAATCTATTTGTTCTTGTGTTAATGGTTTCGCCTTTTTTATTCCACTTGTAAATATGACTGTTCTAATCTCTCTTTCTTTACAAAAACGTACCATCTCAAATAAATCTGGATGTAAAAATGGTTCTCCACCTGAAATTGAAATTTCTTGTATACCACCTTGTTTCATAAAATGTTCTATCGTTTTCTTAAATATTTCTATTGATATAATTTGTGTTTCACATTTTGAAGAATTTGATGAACAAAATCTACACTCATTTGGACAAGTTTGAATAACTTCAAAACATAAATCTCTTAATTGCATATTTCTCTTCCTTTCTATTAAGTTTGTCACAAATGAGTACGTCCCAAAAGTGACAAAAAAACCTCACCCTATTATTTAAGGGCGAGGTAATTATTCTCACGGTACCACCTTAATTTTAACAATTTTCTATTGTTAAATCTTAGTTACTTTTAACGCAAGTTACACGAATATATTTACTTTGCTTTTCAATATATTAACTCCAAAGCTACCTTCAGTTTACTTTTCTATCAGAAGTTCTCAGCCAAATGACTTCTGTTCTCTTTTTTAGCTAGTTTAAACTTACTCCTCTTTTTCACTGTTTTTATTTTTATTTTCTATGTTTACTATTCTACCATTATTTTGTAAAAATAGCAACATATTTTTTTATTTCTCATGGTTTAATATATATTATTGGTCGAAATGTTACCCAATTTCCTTTGTTAGCTGAATCATATCTAAGAGCTGTCGTCCATCCGCTATATTCACAATTTCCTCCCCTTGTTACAGCACCGCGGATTACTCGATGATGTATTACTAGAAACCTCTGTATCAATTTCCATATAATTACTAGCCATATCATAAATATTGCATACTTTATCCCCATTAACTCCTGTATTAGCTAATCTTTCATTTTTACTAGTTTGTATTGCATATTGATTATTCTTTGAATAATTTTGAATAAATACAATGGCAGTATCCCAGGCATAACTATTTACTAAATCACTAACAAAGTTATCATTTTCTGGGTACATATTGATAGAAGCACTTGATGCAGTTCCTATATCAACTAAGGTCCATACTTTTGCTTGCTTTGACTTTACTCTACTATCTGCTCCTTTACTTGCCTCATATCGTGCAATATAATAGCCACAAACAGTTTGCGAATCTCTAGCAAATGATTTTAGATCTTTTGCTTTTGTTCTATTTGAAGTAGTGTCATCACTATAAAATGTTCTTATTTGAATATTCCTGTCACAATTATTTGCTGATTGTTTCAAAGTACTACTTCCTGTAGCTAAATTGAAATCGTATCTTCCTAATGTAATTTTTGTTATACTTCCATCTTTATTTTTTATATCTCCTACTGGTATCCATACAAATTGATTTCCTTCTTCATCTTCTATCACTATTCCATCTTGTACACATGGCTTATGGTTTATTTCATAATCATATGTTACATCTTGTGTCCCATTGGATACTACTTTAAAACCACTTGGAATAACTACTTTATTTCCATTTTCATCATTTATTGTTTTATTACTTGTTTGAATTTCTCCTACTACATCTGCTACTGTTGGCACTTTTACCGTTATTGTACAAGTTGCTGTTTTATTACTTCCATCTGTTGTAGCTGCTGTTATTATAGCGGTTCCTGATGCTCTTCCTGTTACTATTCCTGTATTATCTACAGTTGCTACTGCTGTGTTACTACTTTCCCATACTATATTTTTATTTGTTGCATTTTCTGGCAATATCGTAGCAATTAAAGATACAGTATCTATGTCTCCTAATTTTAATGTTTCTTCACTTTTATCTAGTGTAATACTCGTTGCAAATATCTTAGTTGCTGTTATTTCTGCTTTGCCTTCTACTTCTCCTGCATCATTTTTGGCTACTACTTTAATAACATATTCTTCTCCTGCTATTATTCCTGTTTCTTGTATTGCTTCCATTTCAGAATTTATCTTTATAATTTCTTTATATTCACTATCAGTTGCTGTTTTTAACTTATAATAATATTTTAGTGTTCCATTACCTAATCTTGAAACAGTTGCTTTTCCCATTATACTTGTTGATGTTGCACTTACTTCTATTCTTTTTATAATTGGTAAAACTTTTCCCTCTTTTCCAACATATTCAATAATAATGTCATTTGTGCTACTTCCTTCTATAATAGACACATCAAATACATAACCATCTTCTGTAGTTACTTGGTAATACCCTTCTTCTTGTTTTTCTGCCTCTATTATATAGCCTTCTTTATCTTTAATTTGCATTATATAATCTTCTAGGCTTGGTTTTCCTAACTTTTCTAAAGCTACTGTAGCTTTTGACACATTAAATTTATCTAGCAATTCTCCTATTCTAGTTTGCTCTTTTGAACGTTGTGCTTGGCTAAATATCCCTCCATCATTTATAAGTAATTGAATGGTGATTCCTGCCAGTATTAAAAGCACTACAATGGTTACCTCTAAAGCTATTAGAGTAATTTCAACTATTTAGATTATCTTTTGTTCATTTTTTCTTTCGTCTCCTTTTTTGCATTTTCCTTTGTGTTTTGTTCATCTACTCCCTTTTTTATACTAATTTATTATATTTTAAAATCAATACAAACAAAAAAACATTACTTTTCTTTTATTCCAAAGCAATGTTTTTTCTTTATATGTATTTTTCTCTACTACTAAGCTAATTTTAAAGTTTAGCTTTTCTAAAAATTTTAACTTTCTTTTAACTTGTAGCATAATTGTAATTAAATGTCATATTAGCTTAAACATGTATACATAGATAAACTACAAATGCACCAATTATAGCAAATATAAAACCAAATAACTTTAACCCTAAGCTTGCATCATTTTGGTCTCCAAAACTAAACATTTTCTTTGTTAATACACGTGCATCAAAAATACATATTACGCCTAATACTGTAATTAATAATCCAACAATTGCTAAAATAATTTGTCCCATTTTTGCTCCTCTTTTCTATCTTCTCATACTGTTTTCTCTTCATTCTCTTTACAATACTTTATTTTGTTTTTTGAAAATATTTTTATTATCGTAGTTGCACCTGGCCCTTTATGACGAAACTGTCATAATTACGCCTATCCCCTTGCGACAAAAATGTCGCAATACTCCTGCCTCTTTATGACGAAAATGTCACAGTTACATCTGTCTCCAATGCGACATTAGAAAAATTCTACTGTATACTTGCATTCAAAAGCTTCTTCTGGTTTTAGTGAGATAATATCTTGTTTTTGTGTAAACACACCTGTACCGCGTATACTATCTGCGGTTGAATACCATGGCTCAATACAAATAAATGGTGCATTTGGCTTTGACCAAATTGCTAAATAGGGAAAACCTGTAAAATCCATAGTTAATAATCTTTTTTGTTTATCTGCATTGATTAAGCTTATTTTATTAGAAGTAATTCCTTTCATGATTAAAGCATCATTATCAAAAGTATGGGAATCTAATAAAATATATTTTTTCTCTACTACTCTATTTCTAGCATAATCTGTACCAACTAGACCATCTACTAAATATAGAAAGTGGATTTTTTCTTCTGGCTGCTCAAATTCTAGATAGTAATGCCCTTGTTCTAATTCTTTTTGGTCTATTTTAAAAGCTGGATGCCCGCCAATTCCAAATGGTAAATTGATAAGCCCTGTATTAACTATTTTGTAAATGGTTGTTAATCTATTTTCTTCTGCTCTATATGTATTATATAAAGCAAATTCATAAGGATACCTAGCAATAGTATATTTATTACTTTTTAACACATATGACTGAAAATTTTCTAGTTTTGTAATTGGTTCAAACTCCATGTCTCTTGCAAATCCATGTTGCATAATTTCAAAAGTTCTACCACCAATTAATGTAGTATTTTTTCTTAGCTTTCCTACAATAGGAAATAGTACTGGAGAGTGCCTTTTCCAATATGGCTTTCCATTTTCGTCTACTACTTCTTCTCCTTGGTGTATTCGTTCTTCACCATTTACTTTAAAACTGATTAATTCTCCACCTTTGCTAGTGCTTAACATTTGTGTATACATATTACAAGACATCTCCTTTCTTTTATTTTCTATATCATATTGTTTTTTTGCCCTAATGTCAAGTATTTCAAGTCAAAATAACAAGCTACTCTTTCTCCCTTTTCTTATTTTTAGGCTAAAAGTTCTTCTTTCTTATAACGAAATGCTTTGACCAAACTTTGTATCTACTGACTTACGTAACTTTTCATTTTTTTCTTGTTTTAGTCCTTTATCTTCCGCTTCTATTTTTAAAGCAATACTTTGTACTGATTTTAGCATTGGCATATCTACAAATAAATTGGCTATTTTAAATTCTGGAAGTCCATGTTGTTTTGTTCCAAAAAATTCACCTGTACCACGAAGTTCTAAGTCTTTTTCTGCAATAACAAAACCATCATTTGTCTCTTGCATAATTTTCATTCTTTCTCTTCCTACTTGTGAGCATTTACTATCATATTTTAAAATACAATAAGATTGATATTCTCCTCTACCAACTCTTCCACGTAGCTGATGCAATTGTGCCAAACCAAATCTTTCTGAGTTTTCAATTACCATGACACTTGCATTTGGTACATTAACCCCTACCTCAATTACAGTTGTAGAAATTAAAATATCAATTTTTCCATCTTTAAATTCTTGCATTACTTGGTCTTTTTCTTTTGGTTTCATTTTTCCATATACACATGCTACTTTAAATTCTGGAAATATTTCTTTTTGGTATATTTCTGTCCATTTTTTTACTGCTTTTAAATCTGCTTTTGCATTTTGTATTAATTCTCCTGCTAAAAATAGCTCTTCATCTGATGTTTCTTCTTCCTTTTCTTCTACTAAAGGACATACTACATAGATTTGCCTACCTTCTTTAATATTTTTTCTTATAAAGTTATTGACCCTTTCTTCCATTCTTTTGGTTACTGCAAAGGTCTCTATTTTTTTACGATTTGGTGGAAGTTCGTCAATAATAGATATATCTAAATCTCCATATAAAATTAAGGCAAGTGTTCTAGGAATTGGAGTTGCTGTCATAACTAATACATCTGGATGATTCCCTTTTTCTGCTATTGCTTCTCTTTGCCTTACACCAAAGCGATGTTGTTCATCTGTTACTACTAAACCTAATTTTGAAAAAACTACTTTTTCAGTAAATAGCGCATGTGTACCAATTAGAACATCAATTTCTCCTTTTTCTAGTTGTGCTAAAATTTCTTGCTTTTCTTTCGGTTTTGTTGCCCCTAATAACAAACCACATTTTATGTCAAAAGGCTCTAATATTTTTTTGAATTCCTCAAAGTGCTGAGTAGCGAGAATAGCAGTTGGCGCCATAATAGCTACTTGATAACCTGATTTTATTGCTTTATATGCTGATATAATGGAAACTACTGTCTTACCAGAACCAACATCTCCTTGCAATAACCTATTCATTGGCTTTTGGTCTTCCATATCATGATCAATTTCTTCTAATACTCTTAATTGTGCTTTTGTGAGTGAAAATGGTAATTTATTAATAACATCTGACATTTTCACATTTTTATCAAATTGTATTCCTAAATATTTTTCATTACTTCCTTTTAGTTCTAATAAAGCAAGCTGTAATATTAATAGTTCTTCAAATACTAAACGTTTTCTTGCTTGCAAGCGATTTTGGGTAGTATCTGGAAAATGTATTTGATTGATTGCTTTTTCTAACTCCCATAACTGATAATCTGTACATAAATATTCTGGCAGGGTTTCTTCTAAATTTCCTTTTACCATAGTTAAAGCATTTTGCACTGCTTGCCTAATTGTATTTTGTGTTATTTTATAATTTGCTGGATATACTGGCACTACTTTTCCTGTATTTTTTTGTTTTTCTATTTCATCAAATACAGGACTTCTCATTTCTATTTTGTTAAATTCTTTTGTTACTTTTCCAAAGAAACGATAAGTTTGTCCTCTTTTTATTTGCCCTTTTATATAGGTTTGGTTAAACCATGTAATAGTACATCTTCCTGTACTATCTTCCACTATCGTTTTTAAAACTGTCATATTTTTTCTAATACGATTTATGGTTATTTCTTGCACTACTGTTGCTTCTATTGAAATATCTTCACCTTCTACTAGGTCTGCAATTTTTTTTACTTTGCTTCTATCTTCATATTCTCTTGGATAGTAAGTTAGTAAATCTTCTAATGTATATATATTTAAACTATTTAATGCTTCCGCTTTATTTGGCCCTACTGTTTTTACATATTGCACATTTTGTTTTAAATCTATCATTTGCTTTTCCTTTCAATTTCTATTGTAGATTATAATTTTATAAAAAATCTTTATTTTGTTTCACATTTTTCTTTTTTATTAAATATAAAACTATTCTTATAAATAAGGTAATACAAACATGATTATATACTAAAACATAAATATTAGCAACTAATTATCTTTTAGATAATACCAGCCTCTAATTCATTTATGATATTATCTTAATAATTCATTTTAGAAAATGTCTCAACTAAAAAATAATTGTTCTCTTAAAT
>CAMTJT010000039.1 GCA_947073285.1 uncultured Clostridium sp.
TTGTTTGTGTAAGTTGTAGAAACTGTGAATTCCTTTGTATTGAGCAGTGGAACCCAAAGCTTCTTCAATTCTCATTAATTGGTTGTACTTAGCAATTCGATCAGTTCTTGACATTGAACCAGTCTTAATTTGACCAGCATTAGTTGCAACAACTAAATCAGCAATTGTAGTATCTTCAGTTTCACCAGAACGGTGAGAAACAACAGCAGTGTAGCCTGCTTCCTTAGCCATTTCAATAGCTTCAAAAGTTTCAGTCAAAGTACCGATTTGGTTAAGTTTAATTAAGATTGAGTTAGCAACCCCCATCTTAATACCTTTTTCAAGGTAGTTAGTGTTAGTTACGAATAAATCGTCACCAACGATTTGTACCTTATCACCTAAACGTTCAGTGAAGACTTTCCAACCTTCCCAATCGTTTTCATCCAAAGGATCTTCAATAGAAATAACTGGGTATTTGTCAACAATGTCTTCCATAAGTGAAGTCCATTCTTCAGCAGTGTATTCACGGCCATCAGCAACAGTCACATACTTCTGAGTATCCTTGTTGTAGAATTCAGAAGCTGCACAGTCAAATGCAATAGAAATATCTTGACCAGGCTTGTAGCCAGCACGTTGAATAGCTTCAACTAAAATTTCAAATGGTTCTTCGTTGTTCTTCAAGTTTGGTGCAAAACCACCTTCGTCACCTACAGCAGTTGATTCACCACGTTCTTGAAGCAAGCTCTTCAAAGTATGGAAAGTTTCTGCACCCATACGAACAGCTTCATGAAGAGACTTAGCACCAACTGGCATAATCATGAATTCTTGGATATCAACGTTGTTATCTGCGTGCTTACCACCGTTAATAACATTCATCATTGGAGTTGGTAAAACATGAGCGTTTGGTCCACCTAAGTATTCATATAAAGGTAAACCTAATTCATCAGCTGCAGCACGTGCACTTGCTAATGAAACAGCCAACATAGCGTTAGCACCTAAACGACCCTTGTTTGGAGTACCATCTAAAGCAATCATAGTTGCGTCAATGTTTGGTTGATCGTGTGGATCTAATCCCTTTAAAGCGTCGTTGATTTCAGTGTTAACGTTGTTAACAGCGTTCATAACACCTTTACCACCAAGACGTGAACCACCATCACGTAATTCAACAGCTTCGTTTTCACCAGTTGAAGCACCAGATGGAACTTCAGCCTTACCTACAACACCGTTTGAAAGAGTAACGAAAACTTCAACAGTTGGGTTACCACGTGAATCAAAGATTTCAAGTGCATGTACATTCTCAATAACTGATTTGAGCATTAAAAAAATCCTCCTTAAATTTGTGGCGAAAAATACAAACTAACCGAATTGGCATCTAGTCAGTGTTTTTCGTCGCTTTTAGGCATAGCCCTTTTGACTACAGATTTATTTTAAAGCAACTTTGTGAGTATGTAAACTAAAGAAAGCAATTATTTTTTATAAAAAAAGATCGACCATTAAAAGGCCAATCCTAAAAGTTGCTGTGCAATTGTAAAACAAAATAGGGCTAAAGTTGTTGCTCCTAAAACATCAGATGGATAGTGTGCACGCATATTTAAACGTGACACTACTACCAGTCCCCATGCGATTATCAAAGTAATTAAGAGCCAGATTCCCATAATGTGCCCAAAGATTTGCCATAACATTAATGACATAATAGTTGCGCTTAAGACATGTCCACTAGGAAAGCTATAGCCATCTCGATAGGTTCTCATTGACAAGGGCCTTTTTCTTTTAACTGAATGCTTCAAAAAGATTCCAACTGCATCAGTTACTGCCAAAGTACCTAAAGACCAAAGAGCAAGCCAAGGGTGATGAAACAAAACTAAAAGTCCTGCTAATAAAAAGTCCCAAACAACAATTACCTTAGGCTCATTTAAGACTGTAATAACTTTCCAAATTTTACCGTCTCTATTTTTAACAAGTTTATGGTGCAATAAATGATCATAAAAATTAAATAGACGAGAATTTCTAATGTTAAATATTAATCTTAAAAGAATCAATGCCGAAATCAGCAATTGAATTAAACAATGCAATTTCACTTTTACTTAACCTCAATTAATTGTGCTAATAAATATTGTAACAGCAAAAAAATAAAGCACATACGTTTTTAAATTTTATTTAACTATTTCAATAAAAAATAAGAATAAGATTTCATCCTGAGCAAATATTTAGCGATCAAAGTGTATAAAAAAGCCCGTAAGATTACTACTTACGGACCAAATTTAAAGGAGAGTACAGGATTTGAACCTGCGCGCCGGTATAAGCCGGTTCGCCGGATTTCGAGTCCGGTGCATTACCACTCTGCCAACTCTCCAATTACAACGTTTTTATCATATCAATTAAAAAATAAATGGTAAATACAAAATAACTAATTCTAAAATTAATCTTTAAAAAGTCATCATTCTTTCATAGTTTTTCTGTATCTTAAAGCTATACTAATTGATAATGAAAGGACTCGTATTATGGCAAAGATCATTATTTACAAGCCCCGCAAAATCAAGTTGATGCGCCAGGCTGTTGAGCGTTATCTAAACTATAAAATTGTTAAACATAATTAGATTTTTTAGCCAACCAAAAGTGGTTGGCTTTTTTAATTTAAAACATTTCAATAATCTTTTCCATTAGTGGCGTCACCTCTCTATCTTTACGCCATACTAAATTTAAGTGGGTAATCCAGTTAGTATGCTTTACTGGGATAATCTTACTTTTTGCATAAGTAAAGGCAATCGATTCCGGAACTAAAGCTATCCCTAAACCTTTATCCGCCCAGTGAATTGCTGTTCTTGCATCATCACAAGTTACTGAATAGAACGGCCTTATTCCCTGATGCCGAAAACTACGATTGAATACTTCTTGAAATCTTCGGTATACAATTATCGGCCTATCTTTTAATTCATTAAGATGTTTAATTTCTCCTCTTTCAAAAAACTCTTCTCTTGTCACTGCTACCATTGGTTCCTGGTGAAAGTCTTTAAAATTTAGTCCTTCAAGATTAAAAGGTGTCCGCACTATTCCTAAATCTACTATTCCGTCTTGTAGTTGTTCAACAATGCCAAAAGTATTTGCTTCATGTATTGCAAAGGATACATTAGGATAGTATTTTACTAATTTTTTAAATTGCTCGTTTGGGACAACTCCACCACAAGAAGAAATGACTCCGATTCTAATTTTTCCTAATTCACCCTCTTTAATTTGATGGATTTGGCTTTTAGCAGATATACTCAGAGCGACAATTTTTTCAGCATATTTTTGAAATACTTTTCCTTCTTCTGTCAGTTCTATTCCATGGGCAGTTCTAACAAAAAGCTGTACCCCTACTTCCTTTTCTAATTGTTTTAACTGATAACTTAAAGGTGGCTGAGCAATATATAACTTTTTAGCAGCAGACGTAATCTCCCGCTCTTCAGCAACCACTAAAAAATATTTTAATTGTTTTTCATTTTCTTCTTCTAAAATAGAACAAGTAGAATATACCATTTCTTGTGTTGGTTTTAAAATACTAATTGCTTTTTTTAATAATTCTTGTTGTACCTTTATTGACCTTTTTATTAATTCTTCTGTAAAGGTTGTTTCTAACTTTTCATTTTGTAAGTAAATTGTTCCGCTTCCGGCTACATGGAGCATCTAATAAAATTTTGTCAAATGAAAAATAGCTACTTAAATTTCTTGCATCTTCTATTAATACATTTACCCTATTTGCACCTTGTTTTTCTATATTATATTTTAGTCTCTCAGCTCTTATTTTATTTTTTTCGCATGCAGTAATGTAACTATTGTTATTAGAGATTGCTGCCATTTGTAAAGTTTTTCCTCCGTGGTGCTGCTGCCATATCTAATATATTTTCTTCTGGTTTTGGTTCTAGTATCATTGCAGGTAACATAGAAGATAAACTTTGCAAATAAATTTCTCCATTTTCATAAATCCTTAAGTCTCTTACTTGTTTTTCTGTTATATTTTCTAATATAAATGCTTGTGTATTCCATGGTACTTTTTGATAGCTTATTTGTGCATTTGTAAGTTCTTCTTCTAGCTGTTCTACCTTTGTTTTTAATAAATTTGCTCTTAAAGTAACTATTCTTTTTTGAGCATAGCCATCTATTATTTGTAAAGCTATTTCTTCTCCATACTGTTTAATTAGCTTTTCTTTTAAAAAGTTTGGTGTTTGCATTTTTTCCTCTTTCTTTTTGGTATATTATATCACAAGTTTTGAAAATGAAAAGCCACACTAAAAATATTTTTCTTAATGTGGCTTTTCTTTTCTATTTTACTTTTAATGCTCTTAAGCTATTTACAATTGCAATTACAGATACACCAACATCTGCAAAAACTGCTTCCCACATAGTAGATAATCCGAATAGCTGTTAAAAGTAAAATGCCTACCTTGACTGCTATTGCAAATATTATATTTTCTTTAGCAATTCTTATTGTTTTCTTCGCTATTTGTATGCTACTTGCTATTTTAGATGGCTCATCTGTCATAATTACAATATCTGCTGCCTCAATACTACTTTGTGCTCCTATTCCTCCCATAGCAATTCCTACATCTGCTAAAGCAAGTACTGGGCTATCATTCATTCCATCTCCTACAAAAGCAAGTTTTTGCTTTTTATTTTTCTTTTTTAATAGTTCTTCTATTTTTCTTACTTTTCCATCTGGTAATAATTCTGCATATACAGTTTCTATTCCTAAACTTTTTGCTACACTTTTTGCTACTTTTTCTTTATCTCCTGTTAACATTACTATTTCTTTTATATTGCTCTTTTTTAGTTTTTTTATTGCTTGATAGCTATCTTCTTTTATTTCATCTGAAATAACAATAGTTCCTGCAAATTTTTTATCTATTGCTACATACAGTATTGTACCTATTTCTTCACAAGCTTTATACTCTATTTGATTTTCTATCATTAACTTTTCATTTCCTACGAATATTTCTTTTTCTTGTACAATTGCTTTTATGCCTAAACCAGCTATTTCTTGTGTTTGTTTTATTTGACTTGTATCTATTTGTTTTTGATATGCCTTTTTTAAAGATTGCGAAATTGGGTGGTTTGAATAGTATTCTGCTTTTGCTGCTATTTCTAGTAGTTCTTCATTTGTTCTATCTACTGCCTCTATTTTTTGTACCTCAAATACTCCTTTTGTTAAAGTTCCTGTTTTATCAAATACAATGGTATCTGTTTTAGCTAAAGCTTCTAAATAATTGCTCCCTTTTACTAATACACCAACTTTAGATGCTCCACCTATTCCTCCAAAAAAGCTAAGTGGAATAGAAATAACTAATGCACATGGGCAAGATACAACTAAAAAAGATAATGCTCTATAAAGCCAGTCTGTAAAGTTTCCTACTTTAAAAATAAATGGTGGTACTACTGCTAAAATTAAAGCAATTATAACTACTATTGGAGTATAATATTTTGCAAATTTAGTAATAAAGTTTTCAGATTTAGATTTTTTACTACTTGCATTTTCTACTAATTCTAATATTTTACATACTGTTGATTCTCCAAATTCTTTCGTTACTTTTATGTTTAATACTCCTGTTTGATTTATGGTTCCACTTAAAATTTCGTCTCCTATTTTTACTTGTTTTGGAACAGGCTCTCCTGTTAAAGCTGAAGTATCTAGTAGCGAATTTCCATCAAGAATAATACCATCTAATGGAACTTTTTCACCTGGTTTTACTATAATTTCTTCTCCTATTTTTACTTCTTCTGGGCTTACTTTTTCTATTTTTTCTTCTCTTTTTCTATTTGCAAAGTCTGGTTTCATTTCCATTAGGCTACTAATGGATTTTCTTGATTTATCTACTGCATAATCTTGAAATAGTTCTCCTATTTGATAAAATAGCATTACTGCTACTGCTTCTGGAAATTCTCCTATTGAAAATGCCCCTAAGGTTGCTATTGTCATTAAAAAGTTTTCATCAAATACTTTTCCTCTTATGATATTTCTAATTGCTTTTTTTACAATTTCTAAACCTACAATTAAATAACTAATAATATAAATACTATTATTAAGCCATATGCTACTAAATGCTATACTTAGCGAAATGACAAATAAAATAAGCGAAATTACAATTTTAATGGTTCTTTTTTTCATTTTGTTTTATCGTCTCCTTACTTATATTTCTTCAATACTAACATCTGGTTCTTGTTTTTTTATAAGCTTTTTAACTTTTGCTATCATTTCTTCTTTTTGCCCATCTGTATATTCTACTATCATTTTTTCAGTAAAGAAACTAATACTAGCGTTTTCTACCCCTTCTATTTTTTGAATTTGATTTTCTAATTGATTAGCACAATTTGCACAATCTAATCCTTTTATTTTAAACATTACTTTCATTTCCTTTTCCTCCCTTTTGTAATATATTTAAAAAAATCGACTTTTATCTTGAAAGATTATTTTCTATGTTCTATATGTTCCATTCCTAATTCAAATAGCCCTTTTACATGTTCATCGTCTAACATATAGTATACTTCTTTTCCTTCTTTTCTACATTTTACAATTCCCATTCTTCTTAAAGTTCCTAATTGATGTGATATAGAAGATTTGCTCATTCCTAACACATTTGCTATATCACATACACACATTTCATTTTGGTCTAATGCATATAATATTTTTGCTCTTGTAGTATCTCCTAAAATTTTAAAAAACTCTGCTAATTTGTTAAATAAATCTCCTTCTGGCATTTTTTTTAGGGTTTGCTCTACTACTGCTTGATGAATAATATTACAATCACATATAAATTCATTTTTTGACATAACTTCCTCCTCCATTTATCTTATGCATTTTATAGTTGAATTGTTACTCAACTTTACTTTATTATAGTTGAATGTGTATTCAATTGTCAATAGTTTTTTTAAATTTAATTGATATACTTTGTTAATTGAGCTTCTTAATTGATATTATATTTACAAATGAAACTTTTAAAAAAATTATTCCATTTATTTATGATACCTTCTTTTAAATTTTAATAGAACTATCATACCTAAAATAAAAAGCAAAAGGTAATTACAATGTAATCACCTTTTGCTTTTTATTTTATAGTTTTATACTAATTCAAGTGTAAAACCACACTCTCTAATTGTCAGTTTCAATTCTTTGCTATTGGAATATTGTTTTTCTAATGTTTTTAGAAAAGTTTGTACAAAGTTTTCAAAGTATTTTTGATACCATTCAGTTCGATGAACTATAACATACTCTAAATTAGGCTCTCTGGATATGGTATATAACTCTTGCTTAAAATAAAAACCACAAGTAGCTATAATTGGTCCTCTTTCTTCATCATGAATTACAATATTCCCTGTGGGAATATTATAATCTCCCTCTCTCTCTTGCACTACTGCTTCTTCTGCATGGATAGAAAATTCTCTTCGCAAATCTCGCCCAATCTCATATTCATAATCTTTTATATAGGCTAGCACTATTGATACCATTCTTTTTACTTGCTCTTCTACATAGATAGAAGTTTCATTTTCTCTTTCTTCAATAGCAACATTAGTTTCGTGTAACTTTTTATCTATCCGCGCTCTCTCCGCTTCATTCTGCCCAATTTTTTCTTCTAACGCCTCAAGTTCTTCTTTAACTCCTTTTCCTACTCTTCTTGCTAGCTGCGAAGTTTTAGATTTTAGTTGTTCTATCTTGCTTTTAAGAAAATTCCGTTTTTTATACAGTTGTGCCAAGTTTTCACAAATTTGATTTAATTGTGCTTTTAAAGTTTTTTGAGTAAATTTTAGGTTTTTAAGCTCTTCTGCCACTGACATTTTGAAAGTCTCCCTTCTAATTAAAGTATGTTTAATATTATAGCAGATTAACATAAGGTAAGTCAAGGTGTTTCTATTATAAAAACGGTTAAGAATTTTAATCTTAACTGTTCTTTGATTATCTATTAAAATCCAAAATTTGCTTTTTTATGTAAAATGATGTATAATATAACCTGATATAGGTATGTCCTGTGTCATTTACCCAGTTTTCACTAATTAGTGGGAGGGGCTTCCTCAAACTTTTTGGTTTAACATATAGAAAAATAATCAACAATAAAAGAATTTATGGAGGAATTATTATGAGTAATAGTTTAAAAGAACGGATTATTATTGCATTAGTAGCAGGTGTCACTTTCTTTTTGGTTTCAGTTACATTCATTCTTTTTGATTACAAAGAAGACTGGTTTCTTTGTTCTCTTATGGGGGCAATTTCTTGTTCTACCGCTTACTTTGTTTCAACAACTATAGCAGAAGCAAGAGCAGATGAAAGTATTATAAAACTAATTCTTTATAAAGCATTAATATCGTTTTTTGTAGCATTGGTAATGTCATTCATAACAGGAGTACTAATCAGTTTATCAAACTGGGGTTATTGGGTTTATAACGCTTGCGTTCCGTTTACAGTATCACTCTTAGTATTTAACACATGGAAAAAAGACTAATACTCAAAAAAAGAAAAATATTTCTTTTCCTCGCAAGAGGTTTCTAAGGTTTTTTATCTATCATATTAGCTAGATAAGTGTTTATTTAAATAGAAAAAGATATGGTTACGTTACAACCATATCTTTTTCTATTTAAATAATATTAACCTTTAGTTAAACGAAATCCTATTTAATCTATAAA
Source organism: uncultured Clostridium sp. (assembly GCA_947073285.1). Taxonomy (GTDB): domain Bacteria; phylum Bacillota; class Clostridia; order TANB77; family CAG-508; genus CAG-273. Next base: position 8,626 of record CAMTJT010000039.1, read on the forward strand.
GGGCAGATATTTTATTAATTTAGATACTTCTTATATCATATATTTTCTTGAACATTCTAATTGTAAAAGTTCACTTCTTAGAGTAGGTAATAATTCTAAGATACTATTACACTTGTTTTGTTCTTTTATACACTGTTTCCAACGACCAATTCAAATAAAGTCTATTTTATCTGCATCTCTTACTATTATTCCCTCTAAAGTCTCTGGCATATCATACCAACTATGTTTATAAATTGCTAAATAACATTGTTCTATAATTTCATCATCATATTGCAATTTTTTCATTTCTTCTTTTAACATATTAGCACTTAGCAATGCATGGTCTTTCTTTTGTATACTTCTACCCACATCATGCCAATATGCTGAAATAATACAAACCTCTTTATTAGCCTTTTCTTCATGCCTTAAAATCCCTATTGTATATTTTACAACACATTCCATATGAGATAAAGAATGCTTTGGATCATTTACTTGTTAATCTCTACTGCTTTATCTATTAAATTTTTATTTTTTTCATTATAAGATTAATTTCTTCTTCAAACATGTTTTTCTTTTCCTTCTATTTAACAAATTCATAATTATCTATTGGTAATTTTGCACCACTTCTTTTTAACAACTCAAATTCGTCATATTCTGTCATTCCATAAGTTTCTAGAATTTCTTTAATTTCTGGTCGATTTTCATTAGGCAGTCTTGTTGCAAAATTAGCGAACAACTGAGGATTTTCATAGATTGCATTAATTTGAGGAAATGCAACTAATAACTTAAATCCCACTTTTTGTGCCTCTTTTACGTTTTCTAAAATATATTTAAAATAGAATTTTCCATTTTCTTTATATAATGTAGCTACTTTATATTTATCTCCTGTATTTACATCTTTCCAAATTAAATATACTAAATCTCTTTCCATTGTTTTACACCCCACTATCTAAATTATATATGCTAAGTATTTTGCTTTTCTTTCTAAAATAAAAATCTTTATGAGTTTTTTCATATTTGTACTTATTATAGTATTATCAAATTTGCCTAGTATTTCATTAATACTTCCTTCATTAATTTTTTGCTTTATTCTTTTTATAATATCTACTGTTTCATTCCATCTAATTGTTGATTTTGATTTAGTATTAATAACTGATTCAAATCGTATTTTATCCATAAAGGCTGGTAAATAATATAAAATTCCTAAACATCGCATTTTTATCAAATGGTTTCAAGATATTATGATGAAAATGAAAAAAGGTATTTGCCTTGACTTTCTAATGAACTAACAGAACGAAGTAATAAGAAACAAGATTTAGTAGTTGCGAAACTATTAAATGAAAAATTAGAAAAAGAATTATATTTAAAAACATTAGATAATATGGTACCGATGGTGGGACTCGAACCCACATGGTTTCCCGCTAGATTTTGAGTCTAGTGCGTCTGCCAATTCCGCCACATCGGCATATAAAAAAATTACAAAAAATATAAAAGGTATAGCACATATTAATATAATACCATAGTTGCTTTTGTTTGTCTACACTTTACAATTCAATTTCAGAATAAAGACATGAAAAAAATTTTGCAAGCCCGACAATAATGTAAAAATCAACTAAAAGTGCTATTCAATATATATAAACGATATACTAGTTTTTAGCCTTAGAATGCGATTTTTTGCGTTCTAAGGCTATTAATGCTTTTAACCTAGTGGCTAACTGTGTTTAAGTACCTTTGCGGGTTCTCCGCATACTCCATCCGTAATTCACTCGTATCATACAGCTAGAGCGAGGACAGGACGAAAACCGCAAATTTCCCTACTATTGCCTGTGTTATCGTCAAAAGAGAATCCCCCAGCATTCAAACCATTACTGCAAAAACTTCCACGACAGAAGAACGGAGAGCCCTCACTAGGAAGTCTAGAGAAGTCTCCGTACCACGAAGTTGCTCCACTGCCTATTGTTGACGTTTCGTACACTGCATCTCCATAACGTCCTTTGTTTGCTTCATAGTTTGTTTCATTACTATCACTACTTCCTTTACTATACACTTGTTTTAAATGTCCACTACTACTATTTACTAAACTTGCTCCATAGGTTTGTAAATAATTATGCTCATTATTTACATAAGTTGCTACATACTCCATTGCTCCTCCACTCATATCATAGATTCCATACACATTTCCTGTTGTACTTGCTTTTACTCCATTTGTTGTTTGATATGCATTTGTTGAAGTTGTTTCGCTTGCACTTACGCTATCTCCTGCTTGTCCTGTTACAAAACTACTATTTGGATTTATCCATATCTCTCCATTGATTCCATAGATACTTTTACTTAAATATGCGCATGCTCCCCATTCGCTATTTTTCATCATATGGCTATTTAATGCACTATTATAGCTTTTACATTTCGTAAAGATATCATTTACTGGTATACTTCTCCAGCTTACTACTCCTGGTTGTAC
>CAMTJT010000040.1 GCA_947073285.1 uncultured Clostridium sp.
TACTAATATTCCTATTACAATAAATACTTTTTGTTTATTTTTCATATAAACCTCTCTTTCTAATTTATAAATTACTAGTTATCTTTCAAATATATTAACACAAACATCATAACTTTTCAACTTAAAAGAATGGTATAACTTGATACCACTCTTTTTCAGTTCTATTCGCTTAGCGTAATAAACATCAGTTTCACTGCATCTTTGAAGCCTGCTTCATAATACTTTTGATCATAGTGTGAATTTCTTTCATTTAACACTTCTAAATTCTTGTAAAACAAGTCAATAATATTTCTTTTATTTTGCTTCATAACTTTTGGTAGATAATTAATTGTTTCTTTAAATTTCAATTCTTCTTGTTTCAGTCTTTGGTTTACTTCTCGTAAATTTTCTTTGTCTTGTTTTGTTATCATAGCAAGTTCTTCATCTCTAACTTGAAACAATGTATTTAGAATATTCTTTTCATCATTTAACATCGCTCTCATCTCCTACTTGGTGTGTGATGTTAACTCTGTTCTGAATTGTTGTCAAGATTTTTCAGTTCATATTCTGGAAAATAAAAAGTTTGTACTTTCTCCTCTATCTCATCTATCACTTTTTCGATTAATTCTTTATATTCTTCAATAATATTATCTTGTAGATTAACTTGCTTTTGCTGTATAAATCTTTCTTTATAATCATTCCTTATTCTTTTTAATGCCTTTTCTGAATATACTCCATTATTATGTACTAAACAATTTCTCTCTACTCCAAAAATATAAATTCTTTCATTAATATTACTAAAATCCATCTCTAAATATTGATATATTCTCTGTAATTTACTCATAATGTTACCAAATTTTGTATTCAATAATCCATCTACTATTTTTTCTATTAAGTCAGTTGCATTGTCTGTTTCATTAATATCATTATAAGTTATTTTTACCTCTTGTTCAGCTATAAAAGATTTGTCAGACATAGCAATTGCTTTAAAAAATTCTGAACAAAAACTATCAAATATAGTATATAGATATATAATAAGCATTTTATTTTTTGTTTCTTTTGCCTTTATATATTCATCTGCTAAATTTAATATGATACTATTTTCTTTAATTTCTTCAAAACTATATTTGCTTAATACATTAATTTCTTGTTGCATTTTTTTATACTTTTCTTCTTCATTATAACTTAAAGTAAGAATTTCATTAATCTTTTCTTGATTTACATTCTCTAAAAAATCATCAAATATTTCTTTTTCTCTTAAATCTAACTCATTTATATTTACTATGCCTATATTCTTTTCAAGTGGTTTCATAATGAAATCTATATCTGTTAAGTTTTGGTCTAGTTCTGCACATAATCTATAAAATTCATAATCTATTCCCCAATCATAGAAATCTCTATCTTTAAAATATTTTCCTTCATAACAAGTTTCTTTCATAGTTAAGCTCCTAAATCATTTTTTATGATTATAACATCATATTTCTACAAAATTCAACTTTGAAACCAGAGAAAGTGAGCAAACCGCAAATTAGCATAATAATCCCAATACTTCAAATTGGAATTATTATAATCTATGAAACCGTCGGTCGTTCGCATTGCTTCATAGCAGTCTAATATGTAGAACTATTCCTACTATAAATGCTGTTATTGGAAATAACCTTGTTTATACTTGTCCAAACTTTTTACATTTATAAATCCACATCCAAGTATCCTCCTGCACTCTTTATTTATTGTGAGTCTATGTCAAAAAATCTCACTTTCGCATATAATTCAAATAGACTGTTTGAATTACTGCGAATGAATTTTATTGCATCGGCTCATTACACCTATCTCTTTTTTATGAGTTTATGGCTTCTCTCATATCAAAAAAGCATTTATAAAATTTTACTTTTACAAATGCTTTTTTCTTTATTTACTTAACTTTTTCCAACCAAATTTCTCCTAAGAGAAATTTGCAGGATCAGGGAGATATCTCCGTTTCTGAAAACTACCTAAAAGCGTGGCTTTTAGCGGTATTCTTATTTTTATTAACGATGTCTATCAGATATCTCAGCTTTTATATTTATATTTCTTAATAACATTTAATTTTATTACTCCTTTATTCACTTCACAATCGATTTTGTGGCTTTTTATTGTTTATTTAGAGTAATTTTATCAAAAGAAAAAAGAATATCAAATTCAAATTGATATTCTCCACTTTGAGTATTTTTTATTTTATTATTTTCCAATATCCCTTTCTATCTGAACCTATTCTTTCTATTATTTTTTCTTCTTTTAATAATTTTAAATTTAATGTTATTGCTGGTCTGCTCAATTTCATTTTTTCCATCATTATCTTCTGTGTTATATCCGGCTTTTCTTTTATTAATTCTAATATTTGTTTCTGTGTCTTGTTTAAATTTTCTGTATAGTTTTCTGTATAGTTTTCTGTATAGTTTTCTGTATAGTTTTTGTTGCTGGTGCTTTTTGGTTCATTCTCAGCAACACTTGTTAAAGGAATCACTGTTCTAAAAATATCATCTTCTTTAAATTCTGGTACTCCTCCAGAATATATTTTTGTATATTTAACCATATTTTTTACACCAGAACCTAATTCATCAGCCAATCCAACTTCTTTAAAAAATTTCGCTAATTTTGGGTTCTTAGGATATGGCTCATAAGAATGTATATCTAATTTTCCTATCATTTTAGCACGATTTGCATTTTCTGTTCTTATGCAATTCTTCTCTATGATTAATTTTGCAGGATATGGATTAAAAAACTCTCGATGTATCAATAGATTAGCACACAACTCTCTTGTAATTTTGTTTCTTACATCTATTCTTTGTGTTCCCTCTAAATAAAATTTATCATCTAAATGTTTATCTGCAAAGGCAATTAATCTGTCATAACTTTCTAATAAATTTGTTCTAATATCATCCCTGTCATCATATCTGTCTAAATTTTTTACTCTATAAATTGCATCTGTTTTATGATGTGGCAAAGCAGATAATATAGTCCAATCTTTTCCAAATAATAATACTGCTGCAAGAGTTAGTCCTTCTTTTCCTGTTGCTAAATCTTTACCAAAAAAATTTAAACTTCTTAACATCTCTTCATCTGACATATCTGCCCAAGCATGATTTTGTGTACTATTGTTGATAGCCATTTGTCTTGCTCTTTTAATTAAATCTTCTCTCAAGTCAGACATTTCAGCATATGGAAATACTTTATTTTCAGTATAAAATGTTTGCTTTCTCACATAAATGTTAGCAATTCTAGGCGAATGTGTTACCTTATAGTCTCCATCTTCATTTCTATCAAATACAATTCCATTTGTTCTATGCACTTCTGAACTTTCATGGGCATATATATGTAGTATTTTCTTCTTTTGAATTTCATATTCTCTTATATTTAGATACACTGTTGGTTCTATTTTTTGTGGATTATTGCATAAACTGATAAATTCCTTTTTCATATTTTTTATATGTTCTTCATCTATTCCTACAATCTTACCATTATCAGAAATACCTAAAAAAATATGTCCTCCATTTCTATTTAGAAATGCACATACTGTTTCGAATAAGTTTTTAGGCAGTCCTGTTTTTGCCTCTTTAAATTCAGTGGTTACACCTTCTCCATCTTCTATTATTTCCAACAATTCATTTGGAACTTTATCTGCCATTTACATCCCTCCATTTTACATATTCTCTATCTCATTTTTCTTCTTCTTTCTTAGTTTTAATAATATTACTATCATCAATAAAAGTACAACAACTCCTAATCCTATGAGATTATTTGTTATATTTTCGTTTTCTATATTTCTAATAATTACATTCTCTTGTCTTTGTGCTTCTTTACTCCAAATTCCTACTTTTTCTTTTTGTGCCTTTTCTTGACTTTCTTGTAATATCCATGCATATTTATGGCTGTCTTTTAGCATATATGTTCTAGCTAATCCATTGCTTATCAATTCTCCTTGAAGTAAACTATCATTTACCCAAACCCACACTAATGGTCTGCCGTATTTGTCTGTTTTTGAAGAATTTTTATCATACTCTAATTCTATTTTACTAGCATTTTCTAGTTTTTCTTTTGTATAATTACTTGCCTCTTTTCCATAAGGCTCTTCACCTTTAGTTGGATGTACTGTTTCTGGCGTATCTATTCCTAAAAACCTTACTGTAATTATTTCTCCATTTACTTCAAATTTCGCGGTATCCCCGTCTACACTTTTATTATATTTTACTTTTATCCTTTCTTCATCAGAATCGTCAATATTATTAATGATATTAAAATTTTCATCATAACATACTGCTGTTTTTGTTATCTCCCATTTTTGTTTTTCTTCATTCCATTCTACTTGATGATAATGTATTTCTTCATTCTGTTTATGGTATCCATAATACTTGCCTTTATATTCTGTAATCTCCTTTGAATCTTTATTATTCCATCCAGTTATATTACCACCATGTGCTAATATATTAGTATTCGTTACTAATACAAAACCTAATACAATAATTATTACATTCCTTATTTTCTTCATTTTAACACCTACTTTATAAGAAGTAGTATATCATAACTTTGTAAATAATTGTAAAATTTTTAAATTTTTTATTGACTTTCTCTAAAGAACATTTTAAAATTATCTTAGTTTTTGATTTTTCTATTATTTTCGTCTATATAAAACAATTTATTCAAATTTATTTATTTCAAAGGTGGTGTATTTATATGTCTCATGACTTTCTTGACTTAGTTAATGATGCTTTAACAACTCTTGATCATTCCATTCACAATAAAATCGAAGGTTCTTTTATTGATAATTTTATTCATGAATTACAAGGTCACCTTGATAAGTTGCAATCTGCATCTTTAATCACAAGCTTACCTAGTACAACTATTTTGGCTTTTGCTAAATATGACGGCAATTTTGCGGAGTGTTTTGACTACGATGAAAGAAAAATTTATTATATTCCTAAAGATAATATTGTAGGTTCAAAGCCAGAACCAGGTGAAGCTTTAAAATGGTACTCTCCTGGTAAATTCTATGTAGATTATACTGGCACTCCTGCTGAAGAAAATAAAATTGACGATTACTTGTCAGAATGCACTATTGCTAAGTAATCTTTTCCTTATTTTCACCTTCACTTATATTTAATTTTATACTTTTATCATATGTAGATATTTAATTTTAGGCGATTGCTTTTAATCTCTAATTTTATGTAATATTGACATTTTGTTGTAGTACTTTTGCTATGCAACTTTTTGTCTATAATTGTCGTATTCTAACTATTGCAACCATTTTCGTTCAAATATATTTTTGACTCCCAGTGAAGTTGGTGTTAACTTAAAACAAGGTTATAACGGTGATTTATCTTCAAGAGACGCTGGTAGAATCGGTGGACAAATGGTTAAAAAATTAATCCAACAAGCTGAAAACCAAATGAAATAGTTTTGTTTAAGGTTATCACATACTGATATTAATGGCTAAAGCCTATATTTCAGTAAAGTAAAGCAAAACGAACAATTTGTTGTATTTTAGAACAACAAAAAAGAAACCTGTTTAGATACATATTTAGATAGGTTTCTTTTTTTATTTCTATTTTTTCTTTTTTACTTTAGTAGCAACAAATACTGTTCCTAATACCATGATTGTTGTAAGACCTGTCATAACATAAATAACAATATTAGTATCTATTGTATTTAATTCTTCTTCTCCAAATGGTGGCAATATTTGTACATCTAAAGATCTTGCTGTTAAATTATAACTTGCCGAAGTTCCAGAACCTACATCAAAAGAAGTTGCACAACTTGCAGAATTTCTATAAACACAATCTCCTTTTAGTTGTTGTGGAGTAAGTACTACACTAAGTAGTAATTTTGTTTCAGTTTGTGTACTATCTGTAATTAATTCATTTCCACTCATTTGCCATCCATAACTAGCATTTGTTTTTGAAGAATCTGTTAATAATCTTGCATCTCTATTAAATACTAATTGAGGATCCTTATGATCTATAATTCTATTACTATAAATTTGCCCACTACCATAATAAGCAACACGTGAAGATGTCATTTTATATTCAATTTCTAAGGTAGCACCATGTACTAATTCTGCATCAATTGTAATAATAATTTTGTCTGGAGTAAGTAATGTATTGCTATCTCCTCCTGATGGCATTAAAGTTGATGTTTTTACAACAAACTGACTTATATAATCATATACACTATTTTCTAATTGATATTTTACATTACTATAACTAACATTATCGGCTACTGTCATTTCATAAACTCTATCAAACAATTTTTGCATACTACTATTCTCATTTTGACTTGTTCCTATTAATAATCCATACATAGCCACCATATTGTCACTCATATCTCTTAAAATAACATTAGAAGATGCTGCTACTTCCTCATTATCAATTCCATCTGTTATTAACACTATATATTGCAATAAATCATCATTTCTGTTTCCATTATTACTTGTTATATTTTCTTGTGCAGTTGCTAGAGCTTCTGTTAAAGTATAATTACTTTGACTTAAGTAATATACTTCATTTAAAATATCTTGCTTAGAATTTTTTAATGCATTATATCCTGTACTTGGAACATAACCTCTATTAGTCAACTCTTCTACTGAAAAATCTCTAAAACCTGTAATCCCCATTTGTACCTTACTAGCATTATTTGCATATAAATCATAGATTTTTCCAATAAAGTCTGCTATAGAAGATTTATTTTGTTCTATTCCATTTTCAGTATCTACCACAAACATTAATTTCAAATTTTTAAAGTTACTAGGAAGTAATGTTGGTTGAGTATTTACATTTCTAGCTATTGACATATTACTAAAAATACTTCCATCTGCTAGTGTTAATTGCACTGCTGTTACTTCTTTTGTAAAGGTAACTGTATTGCAAATTGCATAAGATTTACTTGGCATTAAGAAAACAATTAAACTAGCTATTATAAACAAAACTAAACATATGCTTATTTTTTTTCTCATATTACTTTCCTCTTTCTTTTGTAATTAAAATACACCTAAAACCATAAGAACCAAATGAATGTCCACTATGATTATTAAAATCAAAAATCCCTGAATATCCAACTCTACTATAGTCTCCACTTCTTAAGAAAAAACCTGCATCTTCTTTTATATAAATAGATGTTTCGCCAAACCATGATGTATAACCATTTCCTCTTTTAGATGTTTCTGCTAAAGCATCACCATAAATACTTTTATTTATTTCATAATTTTCTATATTACTTCCTGCTGATTGATATATTGTACAATATTTATTACTTTGTTTATTTTCTAATAATGATTTTGCATAATAGTTTGCCTTCTCTTCATTAATACCATTTAAATAACTTGCTACATATTCACTAGAACCACCATTTAAATCATATACGCCATATAAGTTTCCTGTTGTACTTGCTAATTTTCCTTGTTTTGTATACCAAGCATAAGATTTTTCGTTATAAGAATCTTTTAGTTTTTCATCTAGTGTTTCTATTTGATTTGCTACCTCATTTATTGTTTTCCCTGCATATCCTGTAACTGTTTCAGCATATTCTACTACTTTTGAAACACTTAAATTATTTATTGTAATTTTGCTTCCATTTCTACCATATTCACTATGTGCTAAATAGGCTACTGCTCCCCATTCACTATTTTTCATTAAATGGCTATCTACGTTTTCATTAAAGCCATATGGGTTCCCTGGCTCACTTAGTATTTGTGACAAACTATACATATCTCCTAATTCAATGTTATTATACGAATATGTTTTGCCCATAAATACAGGATATGTAATAGCTGTTTCTCCTGCTTTAATAGGTCCTAAAATGTTTTTAGAATCTTTTTGAAATTGTAAACTACTATTTACAATTTCAACATTTTCAGAAGCAGTATTTTTTTGTCCTGCATACCCTGCCTCGAATTTTGAAACCCATATTCCAGTTATTTCTTCATCCCATTCTCCATTTTTGTATTGATTATTTTTACCATCTTTAAATGCTGGATGTACTATATAACCAAGTCTTGTAACATCTTGTCCTTGTTTATTTTTATTGGTATTTCCATCTAAAAACATAACATCAATTTTACCTACATTTTTGCTTTCATCCCATTCAATTTTATAACTATATCTTGGTATCCATACCCACATACTGCCATCTTTAGTTTGTGCATTTGCCCATTTACTAGTTCCACCTGATTGTGTGCCTTCTTGTTGACTCACATAATCATACCATATACCTTCTTTCATTTGCTCATCAGTTAAAATAATAGGTTCTTCTTTGCCTTCTTCAAAAGCAATTGGTTTCATTCCTTCTAACAAAATGGGGGCATTAGCTATTTGATTACTATCTTTTTTATTTGGTTGTACTTCTCCTGTAATAGCATATATTGTAGTAAGTATTGCTATCACTATAATTACCAAACTAATTAAAATAACTATTTTCTTTTTCATTTTTTCCTCTTCTTAACTTATTATATCTTAAAAGTTGTTTTTGTCAAGATATACTATAAAAGTAGAAGTAACACTTTTGATTTCTCAAAAAAGAAACAGATTTTTGACAAATTGCCTAAAATCTGCTATAATTAAATATACACCTTTTATAAAAGGAACTTTTGTGTTTACAAATTAGTTCCTAAAAAACGACCAATTAATTGGAGGTAATTGTTATGAAAATTAAACCCACATCTCGGTTAAAAGCACTTATTTTGGTGCTGATTCTACTTCTTAGCAACACATCTACTGCCACAGCATCCAATGACACAGCATCCAATGACACAATATCCAATGCCATAGCTAACGCCACCACACTTTCTACTGAACAACAAGAAATTGATATTCATCATTATTACTATAACCAGCTTAATGAACTTGAGAAAACAGTTTATGACACCTTTACCAAATTTAAAGCGAAGATTCTAAGTAACCAAAAGTTTACTTTCCGACTTGGTCCTATCACCAAAAAAGAAACCTACGTTTATTCAGTATCACGTGCACGTCAAGCCTTCATTCTTGACGACCCCGAGGCCTTAATTTGGTTTCAAAATGTTGAACTTTCCCTACACCTTAAAGACTCTGATGCTTATGTATTGGTACAACCTCAAGACTCTACCAACCGTTATTCTGATTTAAGCTCAAAGGAACTTCCCAATGCAATTAAGACTTTTGAAGAAAAAGCTAGTCAGATTGCAAAAACCTTACATGGTACAGATAGGGAAAAGCTCTATCAAATTTATAGTTGGCTTCTAGAAAATGTTACATATGATTTTACTTTTGAACTTCCTAATACCAGAAGTGCTTACGGCGCTCTGATAAATGGAAAATCTGTATGTTCTGGCTTCGCTTACGCTTATAAATACATTGCAGATTTAGCTGGCTTAGAGGTATTGTATGTTACAGGAATATTAAACTCTGCCTCTGAATATCATGCTTGGAACATGGCTAAAGTAGATGGTAAATGGTATTTCATTGATGCTACAAGCGGTGCTACTAATTTACGTATTTTTAGAGGATGCTACTTTCTAATGTCTACTAGTTCTAGAAATTACTCTCTTGATACTGATTTTTTCACCTACCCCAGTTAAAATCGTTTTGTTCCTGTTGATTTATCAACAGGAACTATATTTTTTAATGTGTTTATGCTTCTGGTTCTATTAGTCCAAAGTTTTTATTATCTTTTAAACGATAAATAACATTTACCTTTCCTGTTTCTATATTAATAAATGTTAAAAATTTATTTTGCATATCATCTTCTAATTTTAGTTTTGCATCTTCTGGTGCTAATGGTTTAATATCATAGTAAAGTGTTTTAATAATTTCACCTTCTACTGGATGTTCTTCTACTTGTCTTGTTATCTCTTTGTTTCTAATAGAGTCTGTCATATTTTGTTGGTCTTTTTTCGTTTTCATTTTTCTAATTTGACCTTCTAAAATATCTATATTTTTATCAATTGAAGCATATAAGTCTCTATGAGCTGTTACTGCTCTAAACCTGTCAGTAATTACTCTTACTTCCATTTCTGCAACTTGCATTCCACCTTCTGTTTTAATAGTTGCAGTTACTTCAAAATCTTCTCCAAAATATTTTACTAATCTTTCTAATTTTTTTTCAATATATTCTTTAATTGCATCTGTTGCTTTAAGTTCTTTTCCTACTATTTTAATATTCATAAAGCACTTCTCCTTCCTTTTTCTTTATTTAGCCTTATTATATATGTTTTATTTTGTTTTGGCAATAGTTTGTTACGATTTCTTGTATACACCTTAATTTTTATTTTAAATTCTACTCTCAAGTTAGGTGGATTTTAATTTTACACAAAAAAATGTTAAAATAATAG
>CAMTJT010000041.1 GCA_947073285.1 uncultured Clostridium sp.
TTAAGAGAACAATTATTTTTTAGTTGAGACATTTTCTAAAATGAATTATTAAGATAATATCATAAATGAATTAGACTAGAGTTTTTTATTTACAAAAAATAGTTTACAATCTAAATTACTTAGTATATAATACCAAAGAAATGGAAATAATAACAAAAGATGAGTTACAGATAACTTATGTAACTGAGCAAAGCTCAAATAGTTATTCTAAAAAAAGAGGAGGAATACAAATGGCAAAAGAAATTAGTGAAGAAGAGAAACAAAAAATTAAGGACATGATAGACAGCTTAGTAGCACGTGCAAAAAAAGCATCAGAACAATACATGCAATTAAACCAAGAACAAGTAGATAATATTGTAAAACAAATGGCTATGGCAGGGTTAGAACACCATATGGAACTTGCTAAAATGGCAGTAGAAGAAACAGGGCGTGGTATTTACGAAGATAAAATCACAAAGAATATGTTTGCAACAGAATATATTTATCATAGTATAAAATATGATAAAACAGTAGGTGTTATTTCAGAAAATGAAGAAGAAGGATATGAAGAAATAGCAGAACCAATTGGTATTATTGCAGGGGTAACACCAGTTACAAACCCAACTTCAACAACAATGTTTAAATCAATTATTGCAGCCAAAACAAGAAATGTTATTATCTTTGGCTTTCACCCATCAGCACAAAAATGTAGTGTAGCTGCAGCAAATACTTTAAGAGAAGCAGCAGTTCGTGCAGGGGCACCAGAAGATTGTATTTTATGGGTAGAAGAACCATCTATTGAAGCAACTAGAAGTTTAATGAACCATCCAGATGTTAGCTTAATTTTAGCAACAGGTGGTTCTGGAATGGTAAAATCAGCGTATTCTTGTGGAAAGCCAGCATTAGGAGTAGGACCTGGAAATGTACCATGTTATATAGATAAAACAGCAAATTTAAGAACATCTGTAAATGACTTAGTATTATCAAAATCTTTTGACAATGGTATGATTTGTGCATCAGAACAATCTGTTATTGTAGATAAAGAAATTCATACAGAATTTGAAAAATTAATGAAAGAAGCAGGATGCTTTTTCTTAAATAGTACACAAACAAAAAAATTAAGAGATAGTATGTTTATAGCAGAAAATGGATGTGCCTTAAATGCAGATATCGTAGGAAAGAGTCCATATAATATAGCAAAAGGTGCAGGAATAGAAGTACCTGTAGATACTAAAGTATTAGTATTAAAAGAAAATGGAGTAGGAATAGAATATCCATTTTCAAAAGAAAAATTAAGTCCAGTACTTGCCTATTATGTGGTAGAAAATGAAGAAGAAGGAATTGATTTAGCAGAAAAGCTAATTGAATTTGGAGGCTTAGGGCATTCAGCAGTTATTCATTCAGAAAATAATGAAACTATTCGTAAATTTTCAGAAAAAGTAAGAGTAGGTAGAATTATTGTTAATTCACCATCTACACATGGAGCAATTGGAGATATTTACAATACCAATATGCCATCACTAACATTAGGTTGTGGAACTTTTGGAGGAAATTCAACAACAGCGAATGTATCATCTGTTAACTTAATTAATATAAAAAGAGTAGCAAAAAGAAGAGTGAATATGCAATGGTTTAAAGTTCCAGAAAAAATTTACTTTGAAGCAGGTTCTATTGGATACTTAGAAAAAATGCCAAATATTACAAGAGCATTTATTGTAACAGATCCATCTATGGTAAATTTAGGTTATGTAGATAAAATACTATATCATTTAAGAAAAAGAAATGAATATGTACATTCAGAAATCTTTTCAGATGTTGAATCAGATCCATCATTTGATACTATTTATAAAGGTGTTGAAATGATGAAAGAATTTAAGCCAGATGTTATTATTGCATTAGGTGGAGGTAGCCCAATAGATGCTGCAAAAGGTATGTGGCTATTTTATGAACATCCAGAAGCAGATGCAGAAGGTATGAAACTAAAATTTATGGATATTCGTAAACGTACGTATAAATTTCCAACCCTTGGAACAAAATCAAAATTAGTTGCTATTCCAACTACTTCAGGAACAGGTTCAGAGGTAACTTCATTTGCAGTTATTACAGATAAAAAGCTAAACAAAAAATATCCATTAGCAGATTATGAATTAACACCAGATGTAGCAATAGTAGACCCAGACTTAGTAATGAGTCTTCCAAAAACAATTACAGCAGATACAGGAATGGATGTATTAACACATGCTATAGAAGCCTATGTTTCTAATATGGCATCAGATTATACAGATGGTTTAGCAGAAAAGGCAGTTGAACTAGTATTTAAAAATATTAGAGAGGCATATAATAATGGTACAAACAAATATGCAAGAGAAAAAATGCATAATGCAAGTACAATTGCAGGAATGGCATTTACAAATGCATTTTTAGGAATTAACCATTCACTTGCACATAAAGTAGGTGCAGAATTTCACTTACCACATGGAAGAATTAATGCTATTTTATTACCATATGTTATTAGATATAATAGCCAAAAGCCAACTAAATTTGTATCTTTTCCTAAATATGAGTACTTTATAGCAGACCAAAAATATGCTGACCTTTCTAGAAGAATGAATTTCCCAGCTTATGGCAATGAAGAAGGTGTAAATTCACTAATAGAAGAAATTAAAAAATTAAACAAAGACTTAAATATTCCAAGTTCATTTAAAGAAGCAGGAATTAATGAACAAGAATTTTTAGAAAAGTTAGACATGCTTGCAGATAGAGCTTTTGAAGATCAATGTACTACAGCAAATCCAAGACTACCATTAGTAGAAGAACTAAAACAAATTCTATTAGATAGTTATTATGGAAAATAAAATAGGGCAAGGAGGAAAAATTTACAAAAAGAATTGACATAACTTTAAAATGATGCTATAATAATAAATGTTATAGCTATATAGCTAAAATAAAAAAAAGGAGATAAACAAATGAAAGACAATGAGCGGTATGAGAGCGTAGCTAAAATGCTGGAGAATCTGGCGGAGAAGGGGTATACCACCCAGGATGTTGCTCAACTCGTACGCACTATGGGGGAGGTTTTGCCGGATGTTCCTGAGCAGCAGGATGATGCCGTGCAGGAAAGCTTGAAAATGACTGTTATTGGACTGATGCACGAAGTTGGTGTGCCGGCTCACATCAAGGGATATCGGTACCTTTGTGAAGCAATTATCATGGCAGTCGAAAATCCGCAGGTTTTGGAAGGCATGACCAAAGTGCTGTACCCTGAAGTAGCAAAGACGTTTGGAACAACATCCAGCAGAACCGAACGGGCTATCCGCCATGCTATCGAAGCTACATGGGATCGAGCGGATATGGATGTTCTCAAAAAGTATTTTGGAAACACAATTTCTCCGATGAGAGGCAAGGCCACCAATAGCGAGTTCATTGCCACGATGGCAGAATACATTAGAAACTACAAAATGTAACATTTGTAACTCACAAAAATGGGGAGGAGCACTGCTCCTCCCCAAAAACGTATAATAATGAAATTGGAGAGATAGTTATGAGTTTTATAGATACCATTAAATCTATGTTTGGAACAAATACAGGCAAAGAACAAGATGATTCTAAAATAGTAATACCAGAAGAATATTTAATAGAGTTTCAAAATGGAATAGAAGGAAAGTTACAATTAATAGAAGCACAGTTATTTAGAATTGAAAATGTATATTCAGTAGGTGCAGAAGAAATCAAGAAAAAAATAGCACAAATAAGGCAAGATATGGAAAACAATGTATCTCAAACAGTAATAGAAGAAGCAATAGAAGAACTTGAAAAAATAGAAAGAGCATATACTGAAAAAGCAAATCAAAGGTATTCCATAGAACAAGTAAAAAGAGCGATTCTTAGAATAAAAAGAATAAATTTAGAAGTACAAGAAGAGTGGAACTCAAGGCAAAATGCTAAAGGAGAACTAGAGAAAGAAGAACAATATATTAGTTCTGTTACAGGTAGAATTTCAGATTTTAAAGGACAAGAAAGAGATAATTTAATTGGAAGTTTAATGGAAGCTCGTTATAGAATTAAAATTGGCAAAATGTTAATTGAGAGTAAACGTAGTACTAAAATAGATATGAAGCAGTTTTTTACTGGTGTGCCAGAAGTAGAAAAAGTAATGTATGGCAAATTTTTGATGGCAGATATTAATGAATTAATTGAAAGATTTAATAGATATTTTGCACAAGAAAGAAAATTAGAACAAAGATTAGAACAAGTTTATTTAGAATACCCAGAAATGGAAAGAATAGTATTGAAGAGTAAAACTCTAGTAGATGACATAGGAAGTAAAATAGAAAGATTGCAAGATGAATTTTATAATGACTTAATGGATGATTTTCAAATAACAGGGTTATTTAGTAAAGAAAATTTCCTTCTCAATTTTGCAGATATCTGTTTAAAAATAAATTCGTTAGAACAAGAAATAGATGAAGACAAGCAAATGATAGAAGATTGCATAGAACAAGAAAAAGAATTGCAAGAAGAAAAACAAAGAGAGTTAGCACAAGCACAAGAACAAGAAAGAAGAGAAAAAGAAAGAATAGCAGCAGAAGAAGCAAGAAAAAAAGAATTAGAAGAAAGATGCAAAAGTATGACAGATACACAAATACAAGCAGAGATTAGAAAAATAGACAGCCAAACTTTTGATATGAAAGAAAAGTATAGAAAAACGATAGAATTTCAAATAATGATTGCAAAGATAAGAGGTTTAATTGGCGAAAAAGAAACTATGGAAAATGAAGGAATTGAGTTTCTAGCTTCTAAGACATTAGAAGTGCCTAGCTTAATAGAAAATTTAAATCAAAATCATATTTTTAATACAGCAATGATTGGAGTAGATGATGATAGAACAACTTCAATAATTATGATAGCAAAATCAGATAGACAGAAAGTAGAAGCGTTAAAGAAAAAAGAAGAGAAAAAGGAATTAGAAGGATATGGGAGGGGAAATGTTGGAACACGAATAGGGCGTTTGAATTTAGTCGTTTTAAAATTAATGCCTAAAGAGCTTAGGGATAGATTTGAAATCAACAAAAAGGATAGTAGATTTGATGTTACTGAATCTAACTACGCTTCTAGCTACCGATGTTTGGAGGCAATGGAAAGACTATATGAATTAGTACTAGGTATGAACGAAAAAGAAGGTATTAAAGAAAATATTAAATTTTATATTCAACTTCCTTTACAAAGAAGTATGTTACCTGTTATACAAGAATTACAACAAGCAGAAATAGAATTTTATATTCCACCAGTTAATATACCAAATTTTGAGTTCAAAAAATCAGAGCCAAGTTATCGAATATATATAGATAGAAGATATTTGGAGATTTATAAAGAACAAGTACATAGTAAACTGTCTAAAGCAGGAGTTGTATTAATAGGAGACGAAAATCTAAACTTAGCAACTATGATGCTAGAAGATTGTGAGTTTCCATATAATTTAGATAAACAACAAGAAAGATAAAGTAAGAAAATGAAAGATAAATAAAAACTGCAAAACAAAGTGAAGTTTTGCAGTTTTTTTAGTAAGCAATACTTGTATTTTTAACAGAAAGTGGATATAATAAGAAAAAATGCTGAGATAATGAGAAGCGTTAAAGAAAAATTGAATAATTACAGTAATATTATTTAAGTAGATAGAGGAGGAAAGCAATGCAAATAGCCAAAGAAGAATTATTGCATATTGCAAAATTAGCAGACTTAAACATTAGAGAAGAGGAAGTAGATAAATACATTTCAAATTTGCAAGATATTTTAAATTTTGCCAATATTGTAAATAAAGCACCAATAGATGGATTAGAAGAAACTATTGGAGAGCAAGATAATTATAATGTATTTCGTAAAGATGAAGTAAAAGAGTTTGAAAATAATAGTGGTTTATTACAAAATGCTCCAGAGCAAGAAAGAAATATGTTCAAAATCCCAAAAGTTCTCTAAGCTGTTCGAGCGAAGCGAGTTACAGATTAGAGATACAGCTGAAGTGAAACGAAGCTGTAAACAATAAGAGCTGTTCGAGCGAAGCTAAGCTAGCTGTAAGGAATGAAATGACACTGCAGATAGCTTATGCGTAACAAAGTGGAGCCAAAGTTACAGATTAGAGATACAGCTGAAGCGAAACCAAACAAATCAGTAAGAATAAGTAGGAAAGGAAAAAACAGATGGAAATTACAAAATTAACTGTACATGAATTGCAAGAAAAGTTAAAGAAAAAAGAACTTACTATAGAAGAAATTACAAAAGCATATAGTAAAAACATAGAAGAACGTGAAAAAGATGTACAAGCTTTTATTACACCACTCACAAATGAGGCAGTGGAAAAAGCAAAAGAAATACAAGAAAAAGTAGAAAAAGGAGAAATAACATCTCCTTTAGCAGGAATTCCAATTGGAATAAAAGATAATATTTGTACCAAAGGAATTAAAACAACTTGTGCTTCTAAAATGTTAGAAAATTTTATTTCACCATATAATGCAACTGTTATAGAAAAAATAAATGCTGAAAATATGATTAATTTAGGAAAGCTAAATATGGATGAATTTGCGATGGGAGCTGCAACAGAATATTCCTATTTTCATACAACTAAAAATCCATGGAATTTAAATACAGTACCAGGTGGTTCTTCAGGTGGTAGTAGTGCAGCAGTAGCAGCAAACCTAGTACCATGGGCGTTGGGGTCAGACACAGGTGGTTCTATTCGCCAACCAGCAAGTTTTTGTGGTGTAGTCGGTTTGAAACCTAGTTATGGCTTAGTATCTCGTTATGGATTAGTAGCGTTTGCATCTTCTTTAGACCAAATTGGTCCAATTACAAAAGATGTAACAGATAGTGCCATATTATTAAATATTATTGCAGGTCATGACGAAAAAGATTCTACTAGTGTTAAGAAAGAAAAAGTAGATTATACCAAAGCGTTAAAAAATGATGTAAAAGGGCTAAAAATAGGAGTACCAAAAGAATTTTTTGACAAAGGTATTAATGAAGAAGTAAACAAAGCTTTAAAACAAGCAATAGAAATTTACAAAAAATTAGGAGCAATAGTAGAAGAATGTAGTTTAGATATTGCAGATTATGCTTTAGCTACTTACTATATTATAGCTTGTGCAGAAGCAAGTTCTAATTTAGGTAGATTTGACGGTATTCGTTATGGATACAGAACACCAAATTATGAAACATTACAAGATATTTATTGTAATTCTAGAAGTGAAGCTTTTGGAGATGAAGTAAAAAGAAGAATTATCTTAGGTACTTATGTGCTTTCTTCTGGTTATTATGATGCTTATTACAAAAAAGCACAACAAGTAAGAACTTTAGTAAAAAAAGAGTTTGATAAACTATATGAAAAATATGATATTTTACTAACACCAACATCACCAAATGTAGCCTTTGAAATAGGTACAAAATCTAATAATCCATTAGAAATGTATTTAGCAGATATTTGCACAGTATCTGTAAATATTGCAGGATTGCCAGCAATTTCAATTCCTTGTGGAGTAAACCAAGAAGGAATGCCAATTGGAATGCAACTAATAGGAAATAAATTTGCAGAAGAAACCATATTAAATGCTGCTTACACATATGAACAAGAAACAAAATTTAGAGAAAAACATGAGCCTAAATTTGTACACTAAAAATGGATTATGAAAATATTATTTAAAATTGAAATGAATTAAGGAGAAAATAAATGTCAAGAGAAGATTATGAAATTGTAGTAGGGCTAGAGGTACATGCTGAGCTTTCTACTAAAACAAAAATCTTTTGTAGTTGTAAAACACAGTTTGGAGCAGAGCCAAATACACAGGTATGCCCTGTATGTATGGGCATGCCAGGAGCACTTCCTGTGTTAAATGAAAAAGTTGTAGAATATGCTGTAAAAGCAGGGCTTGCTACAAATTGTACAATTGCAAAGAAGAGTAAAAATGATAGAAAAAATTACTTTTATCCTGATACTCCAAAAGCATATCAAATATCACAATTTGATAAACCACTATGTGAGCATGGGCAAATTACTATAGTAGAAGATGGAATAGAAAAAGTCATTGGAATTACTAGAATTCATATAGAAGACGATGCTGGTAAATTAAATCATAATGAATTTGGAAGCGGAAGTTTAGTGGACTTAAATAGGGCGGGAGTACCTTTAATTGAAATTGTATCAGAACCAGATATGAGGTCAGCTAAAGAGGCAGAAAGTTATTTAAGAAAATTAAAATCTATATTAGAATATATTGAAGTATCAGATTGTAAAATGCAAGAAGGGTCATTACGTGCAGATGTGAATGTTTCTGTTAGAAAAAAAGGAGCAAAAGAATTTGGAACACGTACAGAAATGAAAAATATGAACTCTTTTAGATCAATTGTAAGAGCAATTGAATATGAGGCAAATAGGCAAATAGAAGTAATAGAAAATGGTGGAAAAATAGATCAAGAAACTTTAAGATGGGATGATGTATCTGGAAAAACCTTTTCTATGAGAAATAAAGAAGATGCACAAGATTACAGATATTTTCCAGAGCCAGATTTAGTAGCTATTAAACTTTCAGAAGAATACATTCAAAATATTCAAAATAACTTACCAGAGCTACCAGAGAGTAGAAAGAAAAGATATTTAGAAGAATATAGCTTATCTGAAAAAGAAGCCAAAATGTTAACAGCCTCTAAATATATGTCAAATTTATTTGAAGAAGCATTAGCCATTTGTGAAAATAGCAAAGCAGTAGCAAATTGGTTATTATCAGATGTTTCTAGAATATTAAATGAAAAAGAATTAGAACCAGAGCAAATACCATTTACAGCACAAAATTTGGCTAAAATGATTATGCTAATTGATAAAGGAGCAATAAGTAGTGCTATTGGTAAAAAAGTATTAGAAGAATTGTTTGAAAATCCAAAAGACCCAGAAGAAATAATTAAACAAAATGGTTGGATACAAATTTCAGATGAAAGTGCTATTAAAGAAGTAGTTCTAAAAATATTAGAAAATAATCCTCAATCTATAGCAGATTTTAAAGCAGGAAAAGATAGAGCACTTGGATTTTTAGTAGGTCAAGCTATGAAAGAAACAAAGGGAAAAGCAAACCCTAAAATGTTAAATGATATGTTTTTAGAAGAATTAAATAAATAACTAAAAGTGGGAAAAGAGATGGTTCTCTTTTCCTACTTTTTCTTGTATCTTTTACTCTTTTAAATCTCTCATAATCCTATTAAAAGCAAAAGCTCCAATAATAAAACCAACAATAAAGAATAAGCCAGTTTTAAATAAAGAAAGACCAATATAATATACTAGGGGGAGGGTATAAATAAAATCATAAGTAAGCAAAATAATAGTAGCAATTACAATAATGCCAAATGAAAATCTAATTCCTGATTTCATTAAACTTATAATAGAATGGTCTATTTTTTTAAACTCCATTAACAATTCTTTCATATATATTACCTCTCTTTTTTTATAGATTATCTTACATGAATGTTTTCTTTACAATATCCTTATTACAATAGTAACATAAAAAACAAGCAAAAACAAAGGTAATTTGTGGAAAGAGTAGTGAAAAATTTGACATGATAAGGTAGTAAATATTACACAAAGGCAAAGAGTGTTTCTTAACCAATAAAAAAAGCTACATTATAAATTTAATGTAACTTAAATTACTTAAAAAACTGTGCACAATTTTTTAAGAATAAACTATGCCATAGCATTTAGTTTTCTTGCCATGTTAGATTTTTTTCTAGCAGCTGTGTTTTTAACAATAACACCTTTAGTACAAGCTTGATCTACTTTTTTAGTAGCTAAAGATAATAATTTTGTAGCTTCATCTTTATTTCCAGCTTCAACTGCTTGCTCAAACTTTTTAACAGCTGATCTATATCCAGTTTTAATCATGTTATTTCTTGCTGTTTTTTTCTCAATAACTTTAACACGTTTGATTGCTGATTTAATATTTGGCATGTATTTTGCACCTCCTCTTTGAAGTATCAAATTAATTAACATCATATATTCTAGCATGTTTTTTCATAAATAGCAAGTAGTTACAGCAATTATTTTAAATTAAAGAAAAAGATATTTACACAAATTTTGCTATGAAGGTTAATTAAAAAAGTAAATTCCATAAAGTAATAAAAATTGATTGTATACAAGAAAGGTTAGTTAAAAAAGTAAATTCCACATAGTAATAAAAATTGATCGTATGCAAGAAAAGTCCGCTCTTAGGATATTTT
>CAMTJT010000042.1 GCA_947073285.1 uncultured Clostridium sp.
CTGCATACATAACTTATATATGTAGTATACTTTATTTCACAATTTGTGTAAACAAGAAAAAACATTGCTTTTCCTTTGTTACAAAGCAATGTTTTTTCTTCATATCTAATTTTTTCTTACTCCCAAGCCACTTTTCTTAACACTTTGTAGTTAAATTTTGTACAATTTTCTCCTCTTGTAACATAATTGTCATGAAAATGTCATATTAAACTTTAATTTCTAACCTATATTTTATATACTACTTTTTCTTTTTGTCTTTGATCTTTTAACATCATATTCTATAACATTTACTTTAACAGTTTTATTTTCAAATTCATTTGGCATATAATTGATTCTAAAACTTTGCCTTTCCTTTTCTGTAATAGTACAACTATTTAAATCTACCAACACTTCATCAGATAAATCCATTCCTACTGGTAAGGTTTTATTAAAGTTATCATAAAAAATGATATTAGAATAATAAAGTATTGGCATTCCCTCTAACCAATTAATTTTGTATAAATACATTTCTTTTTGCTCTTTTCTTTCTTCTATTGCTTTATTTTGATCTAAATGAAATAGTTGCATACCTTCTAATTCTACTTCAAAAGTAGTTACCATATAAATTGGCAAAGTAAAATTCGTTGTTATTTTACAAAAAGCCTCTTTGATTAGTTTTAAATAATTTCTTAGAATATCAATATATACGCTTAACTCTGTTTGTGGTGTAATATTTAAAATATTGTATTTATCTTTTTCTATTTCCCTATGTTTTTGATTTTTTAATACTTTTATTTTAGTTTTATCATCAGACATACTTCCAAAAATATCAAAATCTTTTGCTTTAATAACATCAATATCTTTTTTATATTCTTGTTTTAGTCTTTTTAATTCTTTTTCTATTAGTTTTAGTTGTAATTCTTCTAATTCATTACTAGCAGTTTGATTTAAAATTTGACTAGAGGTAAGTACTTGCTTTACTGCAAATATAGCATCTTCCTCATTGTTAGAAAGCTTTCTTCTTTGTAATTCATCTACTTGTTTTCCTAGTTCTTCTATATCAATTTCATAGTCAAAACTTTTTCCTATTTTTTCTTTGTTTACTTCTTCTGTTTCTTCCCCCTCATTTAAGCTAGGTAATTCATCTTTATTGGTAAACTTCCAAAATTCAAAAATACTTTTTTTGTGAAGTTCTATTTCATTTAAATAAATATTGGCATTTTTTATTTTGCTCTCTAAATTGATAATCTTTAATTCTAATGCTTTTCTATCTTGTTTTAAGTTTTTTACCATTTTTCTTCTTGCCTCTAGTTTCGTACAAATTTCAATTAAGTCTTCAATAGTATAAATTTCTTTTGATTTTTCTACTACAGGCATTTCTTGCTTTTCTTCTGCTATTTGCTCTTTTGGCTTATTCTTTGCTTTATTAGCATCTTGAAATTCTTTTTTACGGTTTGAAAAATAGTATTTTACTTTACCAAAAAAAGTTTTTTTGCATTCTAGAAATGTTGCTATTTGGCGTTGCTTTGCTAAATATTCTTCTGTTTGTTTTTCTACGGTTTCTTTTAATTTTTTTTGCTTTTGCTGTTCTTGGGCAATTTTTTGTTCTTCTAGTTCTATCAAAACTCTTTTTTGATTTACTTGTGTTTGAATGAAATCTAATAAGTTTGCATAGTTGATTACTGTTTCATCATTACTTACTATGTTTTGCCTTTCTTTTAATGTTTCTACTTTGTTAGTATCATTTAATATTTCTAGTTTACTTGTATCGTTAAATAATTCTGGTTGATTAATAGCATCTGTTTTTAGCGAAAATTCCAATTCGCCTTTTTCATTGATATTTGTTTTAAACTGATAATCTTCTGGTAAGCCTGTTGCTAAAATGAAAAGTGCTTTTATTAGCTTATATTGTTCTAGTGCTTCTTCTTTATTATTTAATGTAACAACATAATTACTTTGTATTTTTTCATATACTTTTGTTTTTCCTGTTATTTTTAAAGCCATTTTTCCTTTTGGATCATATACTTCAAAAATAGCTGGCCACTCTTTGGTAAAATACCATAAATAATTTTCTAAATCTGTAATTTGGCTTTTTACTAGATAATTTCCACTATATTCTTGATGGCTAACAGGTACATAAATAAATTCTTTTTTTCTACTTTTTTGTGCTTCTATTTGCTTTTTTAGTAAGTAAAATAACCCACTTGCACTATATTCATTAGTTGGCACTAACATAAAATATTGGTTTGAAACATCTGAATAGTAAATTTGCCAAATAAAGTTATTTGTGTATTTTACTTCGTAAGGAATTTGATTTTTTAAAATTTCTTGTTCTGCTTCTAAGGCTTGTATTTCTGCTACTTCTGTATTTTTTAGCATAGTAAGTAATGTAGTAAAACGTTCTATGTTTTCTTCTGATTTTGAATCTAGATAACTTGCAATTGGTGTAGATAATTTGTATTTTTCACTTAAGTTTGCAAGCCTATTTGTTGGTGTAAGTAATATTTGAATTTGTGTTACATCTAAATAACGATATACTTTATATGTAGTTTCATCATAAGACTTAGAAGCTCTAAATGAAAAAGGTATTGTTTCTTTTAGAAATTTTGGTACTCTTTCTAAATTTAACCCTATATATTGCAATTTTTCTTTTAATTTTTCTTTATCTTCTGCATTTGTTTTAGGCATGATTTTCCTCCTAAAATTTTCTTGTACGTTAAGTATATCACAAGGCAATTTTTGTTTGCAATGGTTTTGATAGAAAAATAACCTACCATTATTGTAAACAAAGGAATATATCCACTACTACTATTTTATTATATTTTCCTAGTTTTCTACAAAAACAAATAGACCACTCATGAAAATAAATTTTTTCATGAGTGGTAACTATATTATACTTACATAATATCGTAAAGTGCACTATGACTTTTAGCGTATTTCATACGCTTTCTTCTTGCATTTATTTATGAAATACTTGTAGTATTTTTCCTACTACTAGTACAATATTATCACTTTTTTTCATGGCTACTGTTTTGAAAAATGCTTTTCCTCCAACTGTAAATGCCGAAATAAATGAAGTTACTAAAATACCTGCAAGTAATGCATTCATGTTAAGTGCCATTATTAAATATGTAGTTAAGCTAGCACCTAAACCACCGACTTACTATACCACAAATATCTCCTACAATATCATTACAAACACTAGAAACTTTCGTGCTATTTTTAATTAAATTAATACAAGCAGATGCTTCTTTTATTTTTTTTGTACTCATTGCATGAAAAGGTGCTTCTTCTGCTGTTAAGGTAGCAACACCTATCATATCAAATAAAATTCCTATTCCAATAACAACTAGGATGATAACGAATAAAATGATAACATTAATGTCTGATAATAATGTGGATAATCCACTAAATATGGCTGATAAAATAAATGAAATAATAAATACTTGAATAATCCATCGGTCTTTCAACTGATTCACTCTTTCTTTCAAAAAGTTTTAATTATAATCAATATGGTATCCCACAAATTAATTTTACGGCTTAGGTCGAGTTGAATTTCTCTATTTCCCACCTTAGGTTACCCATGGGCGATTTCTCTTTAAGGAAAATAATTAAATGTTGCCATTTTAATGACTCGATTGCCACTTAGTCCGTACCTTAATCTTTGTGATATTGACACTCTAGAGGTTTTCCCTGACACATATTGGATAATACTTATTCGCTTTTGCAATAATATTTTCAAAACAGTGTACGCCATCCCATATTATCACTCACGACATGTGCTTTATTTTTTCTTGCATTGATAAAAGGAGTTTCGTTATATGCCATTATAACTTTCCTTAAACCTAAAATTATATACCCACCCTCATCTGGGCGAAGAAAGCAGAATATATAAAGTGCTTTTCACACAATTGGTAGATTTTTAGCCCTACCTTCATATTATTTATGCGACTAGAATAATGCACCACAAAATATATTATATCATTGTTTCCTTTTTTTGTCAAAACTTTTTCCAAATTTTTTTATTTTAAGTTTTTCTTAATAATTATTGCAAAATAAAGAAGGTATTGTTATGGTAATTTGAATCATTAATCCCCCTGACAATTCACGCTAGAATTGTCAGGGGGATTAATTGGTTCATCTCTTCTCAGTTAAATTAATGTTTCTTTTTCTCTTTTACAATTTTGTATTCTCCTTCAAATTTCGGTTTAGAAACTTCACTACTCGTAGTTCTCCCTCTATAGTGGATTGATGTATGTCTCGAATCAATATTGATGTTAGCATAAACATCCTCAACTAATATGCGTTCGTTCCGATAGTTTAACCTCCGAACCTTTCTCTCTATTGTCTGACCAGCCTCCACAGGAAAACACAATTTATATGGATATGCTACATTCATAAATGTTCTAAAATCTTCTTTCCAAGTTCTTATCTCAAAATCTGTATGTGCATTCAACTTATCTACTGCATTTTCTGCCTCTTCCAAAGTGGTAAAGAAAAATTCTTGCAGGCTTTCTACTTCTGTTGACTGTAAAAATTCTGCCATTTCACTTGCTTCTTTGTATCCATCTTCTCTGTTAATTCTCATGAATACCCTTGTGTCTGCACTATTAATATTGCAAACTATTCCTTTTACAATTCTTTCCTTATGGACAGTAATCTTTAATTTTTCTTTTCCATCTTCAGTAGTATAAGTGGCAATTTGTGGGCGCAAGTAGTACACTTCATCTCCCACATTTGCTACAAGCCGAACATCCAAGCTGGTTGTCTTTTGGGATGCATCTGTAAAAGCTTCTTTTTTCTTTTTGCTCATTAATTTAACCCTCCAAAAATTAATTATTTTTTTGGACTCCTTAAGATGTCCTTTTGGATACTAATTCTCATTATAACACATTTATGTAAAGTAAACAACCCTATCCTGCTTCTTCTCCATAATCTTCGAATTGTGAATTATATAAATTAGCATAAAATCCGCCTTTTTCTAGTAATTCTTCATGAGTACCTTGTTCTATAATATCTCCTTCATTCATTACTAATATAACATCTGCATTTTTTATGGTAGATAGCCTATGTGCAATAATAAAACTTGTTCTTCCTTTCATTAAATTATCCATAGCAGCTTGAATTAGTCCTTCTGTTCTAGTATCAATAGAGCTAGTTGCCTCATCTAAAATTAAGATTTGTGGGTTTGCTAAAATAACTCTAGCAATCGTTAATAATTGCTTTTGTCCTTGTGAAATATTACCAGATTCCTCATCAATTATCATATTATAACCATTTGGCAATGTTTGTATAAAATGATGCACATGCGCAGCTTTTGCTGCTTCATAAACTTCTTCATCAGTGGCATCTGGTTTTCCATATTTAATATTTTCTTTAATTGTTCCACCAAATAGCCAAGTATCTTGTAATACCATTCCAAACATTTGCCTTAATTCACCACGATTAAAGTTTTTAATATTATGACCATCTATTAAAATTGCCCCATCATTTACATCATAAAATCTCATTAATAATTTTACCATTGTTGTTTTTCCAGCACCTGTCGGTCCTACAATTGCTACTTTTTGTCCATCTTTTATAGTTTCATTAAAATTATGAATAATCATTTTATTTTCATCATAACCAAATTTTACATGCTCAAATGTTACATTTCCTTTTAATCCTTTAGGGTTTACAGGATTTTCTATTTGTTGTACTTCTTCAGTTTCTTCTAAAAATTCAAAGATTCTTTCTAGGGCAGCTACCATAGCTTGTAACATACTTGAAATTTGTGCTATTTGATTAATTGGCTCTGTAAACTGTCTATTATACTGAGTAAATGATTGAATATTACCAACTGTAATTTTTCCTTGTACAGCTAAGTAGCCACCGAAGTATTGCAATTCCTACATATCCTACATTGCCTGCAAGCCTCATAATTGGAAACATTAAACCTGACATAAATTGAGATTTCCAACCTGAGTGATATAACTCTTTATTCATTTTTTTGAATTCTTCTAATGCCTTTTCTTCTCCATTAAATACTTTTACTACATTATGACCACCATAAACCTCTTCTACCTGTCCGGTTTACATGGCCTAAATAGTCTTGTTGTGCTTTAAAATATTTTTGTGATTTCTTAACAATAATACGAACAAGCATAATTGTAAATGGTAATATAAGCAACGAAATTAATGTCATACTAACACTAATAGATAACATCATAATAAAAACACCAATAATAGTACAAATAGATGTAATAATTTGTGTAACACTTTGATTCATGTTTTGTGAAAAAGTATCTACATCATTTGTAATAATTGAAAGCACTTCTCCATTTGTTTTTTTGTCAAAATATTTCATTGGTAAGCGATTAATTTTTTTAGCTATATCATTTCTAAGTCTATAAGTTAGTTTTTGTGACACATTTGTCATCGTAAAGCTCTGTACTGCTGAAAATGCAGTACTAATGGTATATAAGCCAAGTAGTGTTAATAAAATTTGTGCAATTTTTTCAAAATTAATGCCATTTCCTCCTGATAGCTTTCCTATTAATCCATTAAATATCTCAGTAGTTGCATTTCCTAATATTTTAGGACCTACAATGGTGAATATAGTACTTGCAACTGCAAAAATAATGACAATTATTAATTTCCATTTATAATTGATTAAGTAATGTTTGATTAACTTTTTAGCTGTTCCTTTAAAATCTTTTGCTTTTTCTACAGTTTTTGGACCTCTACCAGGACCTATCATGCCTCCCATTGGAGGCTTTTTTGGTTCTTCTGCCATTTGTTTTTCCTCCCTTTTTCGTTGAATGTATTAGCTCTTTGTTTATTGGCTAGAATAATTATATAAAACTAATATTACTTGGTATATTTTTCTAAAAAACACCTAACTACTTACATTTAAGAATCTAATTCATCCTTTGAAAGTTGTGATAGAGCAATTTGCTGATACACCTCACAATTTTTCATTAATTCTTTATGAGTTCCTTTTCCTACTATTTTTCCTTCTTCTAGTACAATTATTTGATCTGCATTTAATATAGTATTAATTCTTTGTGCTACAATAATAACAGTTTTGTTTTGTGTTTTTTCTTGTAAGGCTGCTCTTAATTTGCTATCAGTTTTATAATCTAATGCTGAAAAACTATCATCAAATACAAATATCTCAGGGTCTTTTGCAATAGCTCTTGCAATTGATAAACGTTGTTTTTGACCTCCTGATACATTGCTTCCGCCTTGTGCAATTTCTGATTGATAAGTATTTTCTTTTTGTTTAATAAATTCTGTTGCCTGTGCTATTTCTGCTGCTAACTGCATTTGTTCATCTGACATATTGCTATTACTATATTTGATATTAGATTCTATTGTTCCTGAAAATAAAATACCCTTTTGTGGTACAAATCCTATAACATTTCTTAACTCTTTTTGTGTAACCTCTTTAACATTAACACCATCTATTTTAAGTTCTCCACTTGTTACATCATAAAAACGTGGTATTAAGTTAACAATGGTAGATTTACCACTACCTGTACTTCCAATAATTGCAGTTGTTTCTCCGAGGCTTTGCTGTAAAAGTAATGTTTGTTAGTAAATCTTCATCTGCATCTGGGTAACGAAATGTTACATTATTAAATTCTACTAATCCTTTTTGGTTAGTATCTAATTGTTTTGGATTTTTAGGGTCTTTAATTGTATTTTCCTTTTCTAATACTTCATTAATACGTTTTGCGGATACCCCTGCTCTTGGTAGCATGATGGATATCATAGATATCATTAAAAACGCCATAACAATTTGCATAGTGTATTGTAAAAATGCCATAATGTCTCCAACTTGCATATTTCCTGCATCTACACTTTTTCCACCAGCCCATATGGTTAAAAGGGAAATGCAGTTCATAATAAGCATTAGGATTGGCATCATTAAATTCATACTATTATTTACAAACATATAATTTTTCATTAGGTTTTTGTTTGCCATTTCAAAACGTGCTTCTTCTCTTTGCTCTGTATGAAAAGCTCGTATAACAGGAATTCCTGTTAACATCTCACGAGATACTAAGTTTAATTTATCTATTAATTCTTGTAATTTTTTGAATTTAGGCATTGCAATTGCAAATAGAATTAACACAATAAATAAAATAGAGCCAATTGCTACTCCGATAATCCATGCCATTGAATTATTGCTTGTTGCTAAAACTTTGAAAAACCCACCTATTCCAATGATTGGTGCATATACTACTACTCTAAATAACATATTAATTAGTGATTGTATTTGTTGGATATCATTTGTGCTACGTGTAATTAGCGAGGCTGTTGAAAACTCTTTAAATTCACTAGTAGAAAATCCTAATACTTTTTTAAATATTTTTTCTCTTAGGTTTCTACCAAGTCTTGCTGCAACACGTGAAGATAATAGCATAATGGTAATTCCAGATGCAATGCTTGCTAAAGATACCACTAGCATTTGTAGTCCTGCCCATAAGATATAATTTGTTTGGTAATTTTCTGTATTAATACCTATTTTTTGGTATTCTGTTTTAATGGCATTGATAGCTGCTTGTTCTAGTATGCTTTGTGGCATTTGTTCTATTTGTTTGTTCATTTCTTGCAAAAAAGTTTTATCTGTTTGTGTATTTATTTCTTGCAAAGGTGATTTATCTGTATTTTGATTTTCACTACTTATAAGCATTTGTCTAATTATTTCTAAGGTATTAACCTCTTCATAAGCTGGTTTCATTTGTTCTGGCATTTTTGAAATAATTTGTTGTTTTATTTGTTTTGCAGTTTCTCCTTCTGTTAGGTTTTGTATAATCATAAGTGGTTTTGCCATTTTAGTACTTAAATTTTGTAGTTGTTCTTCTGTTAAAGAAGATTTTCTAATATATAATTCTTCTGTTTCTAGCAAAGGATATTTTTTTACATATTTGGTATATTCTTTGTTTTCTAGTGTATTTTTAGAAATTATAGTATAATTTTCTAGGATTTCGTTTTTTTCTTCTGTAAATAGTAGTAGGTTTTCCATAGTAGATTTGGAGAGTACCTCTGGACTACTATTTTCTATTCCTCCTTGCTGAATACCAATGTTTACTATTTTAGAAGTATAGTCTGGTAAAGCTAAGTCTATTGTAGCTTGGAGAACTAATAGTAATATAATAATTATTACAGAAATCCAAGATGCTTTTAAATTTTTTAATATTTTTAACATATATCTTCAGTCCTTTTCATATATTTAGTTTTTTTCAAGGAAAATTGCCTATAAACTCTTTTTATTCTTTCTATAATGGCTCTTTTAAATTACTTTTTGTTTTTATTATTTTCTTAACAAAAGAACACCGTATCACTTATTATACTTGATACGGCTATTTCGTGCAAGAAAAAGTTTGTAAATTCTTTGTGAATTTGCATAATTACTTTATGCAAGATGCTCTTACTATTGTTACTAAAATTTTCTATACACTTTATTCCTAAATATTTTTTTGTAACATTTTTTGAATTATATAATAAATTTGTGTCCATGAATATGCTCTAGTAAGGCCTTCTTTTTCTACCTCTATTGCTTGGTTCATACTAGTTGTATATACTAAAGTTTTAATACCTTCTTTTTGTATATTTCTACAATGTGTAATACTATCGTCTATAAAAAGGTCTATATCATGCTCTTTGCAAGCTTTTGCCTTTTCTTGTACATTAATTACTAATTCATCATATGGAATTTTGTTTTTAGTAAACCATTCTTTTGTTGGATTTATTACATTGGGATAAATTTCATTTTCATAACGTGAGGTAATAATATATATTTTGTGGCCTTGTTCCTTTAGTTTTTGGATAACACTTGGTGCATCTTCTTTAGGCTGTGATTTTGTAATATATTTCATAAGATAGGTAATCCAAAATTGTTCTGCTTGTTGTTCACTCCAATTATAAATCGTTTCTATGTAATGATGGTCTTGTGCTTTTCCCATATTTCTTAATGCTCCATTATTTCCTACTACTTCTATATCAAATTTTTGTGAGTCTGCAAAAACAGTTTCAAAAGAATTTGCTATGGTATCATCAATATCTATTCCTATCTTCATTTTCTTCTCCTTCTATTTCTATATTTTTTATTATTCTATCTTATTTATCATTATTATTCAAGATTTTTATTCTATAATTATATCATACCTTAATTTTTATTTTAAATTCTACTCTCAAGTTAGGTGGATTTTAATTTTACACAAAAAAATGTTAAAATAATAG
>CAMTJT010000043.1 GCA_947073285.1 uncultured Clostridium sp.
AGATGAATTGACTATGGCTAATGGAGGGTGGAAAGAAGAATTAGCAGGAATCTGGGTAGCAAAATTCGAGGCAAGCAGAAATAACGCAACATCAAGCAGTGCAGGGAATGGAAGTACGCTAAAGATACAACCAGGAGTGGTAAGCTGGAGAAGTATAAATGTAAGTGATAGCTTCACAAAATGTCAAGAGTATAATAGTGCATTAAATAGCCATACGATAAAAAATAGTGAATGGGGTTGTACAGTATACCTAAGTAAAAGTATCTATGGAATTAATGAAGAGATATGGATAAATCCAAATAGTAATTATGTAACAGGTCAAGCAGGAAATAGTGTAAGTGCAAGTGCAACGACTTCAACAAATGCATATCAAACAGCAAATGGAGTAAAAGCAAGTACAACGGGAAATGTATATGGAATTTATGATATGAGTGGAGGAGCATGGGAATACGTAGCAATTTATGTAAAAAATGGAGATAGTAATTTAACAGAGTGTGGAGCAAGTTTAGTAAATAGTAGCAGTGGATATTTAAAACAAGTATATAGTAAAGGAAGTAGTGATAGTCAACAGACAAATTATGAAGCAAATAAAGGACGTTATGGAGATGCAGTGTACGAAACGTCAACGAAAAGCAGCGAAGCAAATTCATGGTATGGAGACTACTCGACCTTTCCTAGCACGAGTTATCCGTTCCTCCTTCGTGGAGGCGGTTACAGGGATGGTTCGGGTGCTGGGGAATTCCATTTCATCCACACTGCAGGCGATAGCAACAGCACTCATGGTTTCCGCCCTGTCTTAGTTCCTTAATAGGGAATGTGATAAATTTTGTGTAAATTCAAACTATCTTATGCGAGGGTGTCAGGAATTTTGTGTAAACTAAAAAAGTAAAGATAAAATACCTTTTATGATATAATAAATAAAATATCAAGGAGGTATTTTTCTTATGGAAGAAAAAAGAAATAACACTGAAGATGAAGCAATGAATAATTTAGTAAAAGCGGTATTAAAAAGTGGAGATGTAAAAACTGTTTTTGATGTAGAAGATAAGTTGAAGAAATCATTTGGTAAAATTATTCAAGAAATGCTAGAAGCTGAAATGACAGAGCATTTGGGGCACGATAAATATGAGTATACGAAGGAAAATAAGGATAACTACAGAAATGGCTCTTCTAAGAAAAAAGTAAAGAGCAATTTAGGAGAATTAGAATTAACCATTCCTAGAGATAGAAACGGAGAGTTTGAACCTATGATAGTTCCTAAGAATAGTAGAGATATTTCTAACATAGAACAGCAAATAATAAAATTGTATGGCATGGGAAATTCTACTAGAGAAATTAGTAATTTTATTGAGGAACTTTATGGCTTCTCGGTATCTGCTGAAATGATAAGTAATATAACAGATAAAATCATACCTGAAATGGAAGAATGGAAAAATAGGAGATTAGAAGAAGTATACCCTTTTGTATATATAGATGCTATTCATTTCAATGTAAAAGAAAATGGAGTTATTGGAAAGAAAGCTGCTTATGTAGCTTTGGGAATCAGTATAGCTGGAATAAAAGAAGTTTTAGGAATATATATAGGAGAAAATGAAACGTCTAAGTTTTGGATGACAGTATTTAACAACTTAAAAAATAGAGGATTAAAGGACATTTTAGTGCTTTCTTCTGATGGACTAACAGGAATAAAAGAAGCAATTGTCACTGCATTTCCTAAAACAGAGCATCAAACCTGCATTGTGCATTTAACTAGAAATACATTAAAGTATGTATCACATAGAGATAAGTATAAATTTGCACAAGATTTAAAGGCAATATATACAGCATCTGATGAAGAAATAGCTAAGAAACTGATGTACGATGTTGCTAATGCTTGGGAAGAGAAATATCCAACTGCTATGGATCGATGGGAAGAAAATTGGGGTATTATCAGTCCATTCTTTAAGTTTAGCCAAAAGATAAGAAAAATGATTTATACAACTAATACTATAGAAAGTTTAAATAGTAGCTATAGAAGGTTAAATAAAGCTAGAAACGTGTATCCTTCTGCTGATGCTTTAATGAAGGTATTGTATTTATCTACAAAGAAAGTAACAAAGAACTGGAGTTACACACAACCTGAATGGGGTGAAACATTAAAAGAATTAGAAATAATATTCAAAGGAAGAATTTAAAAAAGAAGGAGTATTTAAATTATGGAAGAAAATAATAATAGTAAATTAATAGGAATAGCATGTGCCAAATTAGCTATAAAAGAACTAAGAGAATGTGGAATACCTATATCACCAATGATAATAGGGCATGAAATGTTTGCAATATTTGAAGAATACACAGACAAAGAAATTTGGAATAAAGCTGATAGTATTATATAAATAAAAAGCCAAATTGCAAAATATATACTTGCAACTTAGCTTTACTTAAATCTAATTATATTCATAAAAGGTTAAAATCGATTTACACAAAAATATTTACATACCCACTTGATGAGTTCAAAAAACATAGCCTTAGAACGCAAATATTCGCATTCTAAGGCTAAAACTAGCATGTCAGGAGAGAAAAATGCCCAAAAAGTTGCAAACGCTAAACAGGGGCGAACCTTACAAGTTTAACATAAATAAGTAATATATATGGTTATGAAAACAAAAAAACAATGAAGAAACCCACAAAGGGATTTAAACACAGTTAGCCACTAGGTTGAAATACTAGCATATCAAGAAAGAAAAAGCCTAAAAAGTTGCAAATGCCAAATATTTTAATACACAAATAAAAACATATAGTATGTATTTTTAGATACATACTATAGTTTTTTTGTTTTTTTATTTAGAAACATTGATTTTTTAACCTTTTTCGTGTATAATAATGACGTTAAATATTGCATTTTTATAAAATAAAAAAAGTACCCAAATTTAAGGAGGAGAAAACATGGGAGAAGTTATCGTCATTACATCAGGAAAAGGAGGAGTAGGTAAAACTACTACAACAGCAAATGTTGGTTCTGCTTTAGCACTACGTGATAAAAAAGTAGTTTTAGTAGATACAGACATTGGCTTAAGAAACCTTGATGTTGTAATGGGCCTAGAAAACAGAATTGTATATGATATCGTAGATGTTGTAGAAGAAAAATGTAAACTAAGACAAGCCCTTATTAAAGATAAGCGTTTTGAAGAATTATTTTTACTTCCAGCAGCACAAACAAGAGATAAAAGTGCAGTAAATGAAGAACAAATGAAAGAATTAGTAGAGAGTTTAAAAGAAGAATTTGATTATATTTTAATTGACTGTCCAGCAGGAATTGAACAAGGTTTCAAAAACGCAATTGCTGGGGCAACTCGTGCAATTGTTGTTACAACAGCAGAAATTTCAGCTATTCGTGATGCAGATAGAATTATTGGTTTACTTGAAGCATCTAATATCAAAAATCCAGAACTTGTAATTAACCGTTTAAGACCAAACATGGTTAGAAAAGGTGAAATGATGGATGTAGATGACATTGTAGATTTATTATCTATTGACTTAATTGGAGTAGTACCAGATGATGAGTATATTATTACCCAAACCAATAAAGGAGAGCCAGTAGTAACAAATCATAAAGCACCATCTGGAAAAGCATATACAGAAATCGCTAGCAGAATTTTAGGCGAAAACATAGAGGTTTCTGTTCCAGGAGAACACGAAGGATTTTTTACTAGAATAAAACATTTATTTAAAAGAAAATAAACTACTACTAGTGGAGGTAAAGTATGTTTGAAAACATCATAAGGTTCTTTAAAAGACTTAGTAAAAAGGAAAAAACAAAAGAAAGTTCAGATACAGCAAAAGAAAGATTGCATTTAGTTTTAATGCAAGATAGAGCAAATGTATCTGCTGACTTTTTAGAACTGATGAGACAAGAAATTATTGAAGTTATTAAAAAATATGTAGATATTGATGAATCTGCAATTGATGTAAAATTAACCAATAAAATGAACGAAGATGGCACAGTAGGAGCACCAGCTCTATATGCCAATATTCCAATTTCTACCATTAAAAATGATGCTAGAAAAGTAGAAGAAGTAAAAACAAAAAGTGCAGAAAAATCTACTTCAAAAGCACAAGCAGTTGCTAAAAAACAAGAAATGCCAAAAGTAGAAGGTAAAGAAGAAAAAACACAAACAAAGGAAGAAGTAAAACCAAAATTGGTAGAAAAGAGTGAAGAAAGCAAAGAAACAGAAAAGAAATTAAAAGAAGAAAACAGTAAAGAAAGTAAAGAGACAGAAGGAAATTTAAAAGAAGACAGTAAAGAACAAACAGACTTAGAAAAAGAGGGAAAAGTAAAAGAAAATAAAAAAGAAATGCAAAAAGATGAAAGCGAGTCAAAAGAAGAAAATAAAAAAGAAGCACAAAAAGATGAAGGCGTGTTAAAAGAAGATAATAAGAAAGAGACATCAAAAAATGAAGAAAAATCAAAAGAAGATAAGGCAGAGGAAAAAACAGTAGAAGAGAAAAAACAAGAAAACGAAGTAAAACAAACACAACCAAAATCAGCAGTAAAACCAAATCCAGTAAAAAATCAATCTAAAAAGAGTAAGAAGTCAAACCGTAAATCTAAAAAAAGAAAGTAGTAATAACGAAGCAAAAGCCAAACAAACTATTATTGGAAAAGCAACTTAGAAATAAAGAATTGCTATTTCAAAAGCAACTTAGAAATGAGGTTTCGGTATGAAGAAAAAAATATTACACAATATTGAGTGGGGAATTTTAGTATGTACCATATTGCTAATAGCAATTGGTTTGCTTGCACTATTTTCTTCCACTCAAAATTCAAATTATGAAGAATTTACAAAACAAATTATGTGGCTTGGTATAAGCATACCTATTATCATTGTAGTTGTTTTGATAGACTACAATTTTCTAGCTAAATTGTCACCAATTATTTATGGAGTAAGTTTGCTATTGTTAGTAGCAGTACTATTTACCCAGCCAATTAATGGGGCAACTAGTTGGTTTAGCATAGGGCCATTTACCTTGCAACCATCAGAATTTGCTAAAATTGCCATAGTACTGTTTTTAGCTAGTATAATGGTAAAATTGCAAAAAAGGGGCAGAGATGAAATAAATCGTTTTTGGAAACTAGCCATTATCTTTAGTATTGTAGCAGTTCCAGTATTATTAATTATAAAACAGCCAGATTATGGAACAGCACTTGCTTTTCTTTCAGCACTTATTTTTATGCTATTTGTAGCAGGTATACGAAAAAGATATATTTTTATAGCTATTTTATTAGTAATTATTATTGTTCCAGTAGCATACTTTTTTATTTTACCAGACCATGCAAAAACTAGAATTGATGTATATTTAAATCCAGATTTAGAT
The DNA here is from genome assembly GCA_947073285.1 of uncultured Clostridium sp. Taxonomy (GTDB): domain Bacteria; phylum Bacillota; class Clostridia; order TANB77; family CAG-508; genus CAG-273. Next base: position 5,353 of record CAMTJT010000043.1, read on the forward strand.
CCAAGAGGAGCAGGGTATAATATTATTCAATCAAAGCTTGCAATTGGTGCAGGTCAAGCATTTGGAATGGGATTACTAAAAGGAAATCAAACACAGCTTGGATATTTATACCCAAAAACAACAGACTTTATTTTTGCAGTTATTGGTGAGGAGCTAGGCTTTGTAGCAGCAGGAGCAGTTATTTTGTTATATGTAGTTTTAATTACTAAAACAGTACAAGTTGCTAAAACGGCTAAAAACGATTTAGGTTCTTATATTACAATTGGTATTGCAGGCATTTTCTTTTTTCATATGATAGAAAATATAGGTATGACAATGGGCTTACTTCCTATTACAGGAATTCCACTTCCTTTTGTAAGTTATGGTGGTAGTTCACTTTTAACTAATTTAATTTTGATTGCTATTTTACTAAATGTAAGTGGACGCAGACAAAAGGCGTTATTTGTGGAGTAGGGGGAATTTATGAGTTACTTACATGAACTAAAAATAGGGAATGTAACATTAAAGAATAATATTTTATTAGCACCTATGGCAGGTATCACTAACCTGCCTTTTCGTATTATCTGTGAAAAATTTGAGCCAGGACTAGTTTGTACAGAAATGGTTAGCAGTAAAGGGATTTTTTATCATGATGAAAAAACAAATAAGCTTTTAGAAATGGAAAATGAAAAAAGACCAGTTGCAGCTCAAATCTTTGGAAATGATATAGAGGCTATGAGTGTAGCTACAAAAAAAGTAAGCAAAGTAGCAGAGATTGTAGATATTAATATGGGATGCCCTGCACCAAAAGTAGTAAAAAATGGAGATGGTAGCAAGCTGATGCTAGATTTAGAAAAAGCTAGAGATATAATAGTAGCAGTAGTACAAAATGCCAGTGTTCCTGTAACCCTAAAAATGCGAAAAGGGTGGGATAATGAGCATATTGTAGCTGTAGAACTTGCAAAAATAGCACAGCAAAGTGGAGTCGCAGCAATTACCATTCATGGAAGAACAAGAGAGGAATTTTATACAGGAAAAGCAGATTGGCAAATTATAAAACACGTAAAACAAACAGTTTCTATTCCTGTGATTGGAAATGGTGATATTATAACTCCAGAACATGCAAGACAAATGCTAGAACAAACTGGGTGTGATGGCATTATGATAGGAAGGGCAAGTATTGGAAATCCTTGGATTTTTAGAGAAGTACAAGAATATTTGCAAGGAAAAGAAATAACAAAGGTAACAGACAATGAAAAATTGCAAATGATAATAGAACATATAGAAGGGCAAGTAGCTTATTTAGGAGAAAATACAGGGATTAAAGAAATGAGAAAACATCTTAGCTACTATTTGAAAAATTTGCCTAATGCAGCAAGTATTAGACAAAGGGTAAATCAAATAGAAACAAAAAATGAGTTAGTAGGATGTCTTACAGAATACTTTGAAAGTTTATGAATATAGATAAAAGAGAATAGCAAAAACTATTCTCTTTTTTTAGAGTGCTAGCAAAGTATTTTGTTAATAGTAAGAGAGGTTTATAGGTAAATCCTTTATAAAAACCTAAATATATTTTGGGCAGGGAGGAAGAAAATAATTAAAATAAGGAAGTAATTAAAATACTGAAACTATTTTAATTATAGAAAAAATGAAAAATAAGGAAATAAAGAAAAGTCTACTTATGAAAAATACTGGAATGAAAAAGAATATATTTACCAAAAAGAATCTCATTATTTTAGGAGCAATTATTTTAATAGTGGTTTTAATTTTTGTTTGCTTTTTTTATAAAAATGTTAATAAAAATTTTAATTTTGGAAATAATTTAAGTAACAAAACAAATCAAGAAATTGAAGAATATATTTTAAATATTAGCTCTTATGAAGCCAATTGTATGGTAACAGTAGAAAGTAACAAAAATAAAACAAGTTATAAAATAAAACAAAGTTATAGTAGTCCTAATTTAGAAAAGCAGGTAGTAGAAGAGCCTAGTAATATAGCAGGCTTAGAAACAACATTTGATGGTAATAAACTCACAATACGTAATACAAAATTAGATTTAACTACTGTTTATGAAAATTATCCTTATATTACTAATAACTATTTATGGTTAAATTCTTTTATTCAAGACTATGGAGCTGCTAAGGGGTTAGGCAAAAATTATAGCTTGTATGAAGAAGATGGCTGTATAGTTATGGAAGTAATCATGGAAAGTAATCATCCTTATGTTTCAAGTAAAAAACTATTTATTGATAAGCAAAATAATAAAATAGCAAAATTAGTAGTACAAGATAAGAACAAAAAAAATCTAGTTTACATATTATATAATGAGATAAAAATAAATAGTTTGAAAAAAGAGGAGGTATTGGCTTTTAGGTTAAAAGAAGTTTCTAGTAGACAGTATTAAAAAAAGTATCTACTTCTTAAAACTATATTTTTATTTTCGCTAATCCTTAAAATATATCAAGATAAAAGGCAAATATAGGAGTGAAGAAAAATGGTAGTAAAAAGAGGAGATATGTTTTATGCAGATTTAAGTCCTGTTGTTGGGTCAGAACAAGGAGGCGTAAGGCCAGTACTCATTATTCAAAATGATGTAGGAAATAAACATAGCCCTACAGTAATTGCAGCTGCAATTACTTCTCAAATGGGTAAAACAAAGTTGCCAACGCATATTGAAATAGAGCCAGAACAAAGTGGATTAAAATCGGAGTCAGTTATATTAACAGAACAAATAAGAACAATAGATAAAAGTAGATTAAAGGAAAAAATAGGGCATATTGATGATGATAAAATTATGTCGCAGATTAATAATGCTTTAGGTGTTAGTTTTGGCATTTATGAGGAAAATAATTTATAATGTAAAATAATAAAAACTCAAAAAGCTTTCTTATGAAACTTTTGAGTTTTTGAGTTTGGATAACAAAACTTGTAAAAATTATGTAAATATGATATAGTGTAGTTGCAGTCTTTTTGTTAATCCTCTTTTTCAGCATTTGGGTAGACAATAAGATTAATAAGATTTTAGGAGGACTAATATGATTAGAAATTACAATGGAAATGTAAATCGAGGAGTGGTGCGAGACTTAAGACGGCTATGTGATGTTAATGAGGAGAATAAAAAAAGTTTATTTGAAACATTCAACCAAAAAGGCGAGGTATCGGTTTATGAAAATCTTAATCCTTTTACACGCTGTTCTGACGAGTTGTCAAATGTTGTAACCATGAAAAGTGAAGCAGAGATTCAAAGATACTTGAAGAAAGATTTTTCCAAAAGATTAGAAGGATATTTGGAATTCAAAAAGCCAGAACAAGATTATCTATTAAGTGCTCTGCTTGAATTTATCAGGCAAAACCATAAATTTCCTGAGAGGAATGAAATGAGGCAACTAGAAAAAGATGCAGAAGCAAAGAGAATTGCTGAATTGCCTCCTCATACTGTAACTGCTCCTAAAGTTATTACCGAGCAAGATATGGCAAGGGAAATTTTGGAACTGGCAGAAGAAATAATGGAATCTCGAAGAGAAAGTAATCCAGCTGATATTGTGATTCGAATAGAGCCATATCCTGAATCTTATTACATTGATACAGAAAAATTTCAAGGGAGTATTTTTCATGATAGGTATTATAGCTCAAATGATAATCATGATTATCGGTGTGCAATAAGAATAAAAGGATACCAGCATGTTGAAAAAATTTTACTTCGTTATTTCTGTCGTGATAGCCACGAAATAGATATTATTGCAACGGATTTTGTGGATAATGAGATTGACGTTCCTGTAACAAAATATCTCATAACTATTCACAAAGGTATTGCTGAAATGGCTAGGGCAGAGGGAGTTGAATTTACAAGCGAAATCGATTACGACAAATTGCAAGTAGCATAATATTTTTACAATTAGCAGTAATTTTGCACAAAAAGCAGTGTTTTTCACTGCTTTTTGTGTTTGAAAAATGAATATATAATATAAAATTAATTTTTTCAATGGTTATTAAAAAATTAAAGTTTTGGTTAGTTAAAAAAGTAAATTCCACATAGTAATAAAAATTGATCGTATGCAAGAAAAGTCCGCTCTTAGGATATTT
>CAMTJT010000044.1 GCA_947073285.1 uncultured Clostridium sp.
GAAAGGTGTGCGTTAACGGAAGCAAAGCTTCCGACGCACACTTGTGCAAGTTGCTTCGCAACTGCACAGCCTAAGGAGACCTAACCTTGTTGTATAGCAAAAATCTGCGATTTTTCTTATACAATAAAAAAGAGGTACATTTACTTAATAAAATGTATCCTCTTAAAATTTTAGTACTTATAGTTAAATGCTAAGGTTGTTCTTGAAGAGTAAGCGTTAATTCCTTTTCCTTTTTGTTACGATAAACTTTAATCTTCATAGTATCACCAATTTGCTTTTTATTCTTAATTTCATTTAGCTCATCCATAGTAGTAATTTTTTGACCATCAGCCTCGATAATAACATCACCAATTTGAATACCTGCTTTTTCAGCAGAAGAAAATTCTGCAACAGTTCTTACATAAATACCAACAACTAAATCATTTGCTTCAGCAGTATTTTTATCTAAATCTCTACCGCCAATACCAATATATGGTCTTTTTACTTTATTATATTCAATTAATTGTTCATAAATACTTTTAGTAGAATTAATAGGAATAGCAAAACCAACACCTTCTACACCAGTACCAGAAAGTTTTAAAGTATTTACACCAATTACTTGCCCTTTACTATTAACCAAAGCGCCACCACTATTACCAGAATTAATAGCAGCATCAGTTTGAATAGCCATATATTTATTACCATCATCATCTTGAACTTCTCTATTAACAGCACTAACAATACCTGCTGTTACACTGTTATCTAAGCCTAAAGGGCTACCAATTGCCATAGCAAATTCACCTACTTGTGTAGCAGAAGAATCACCAAGTTCAGCAGCTGTTAAGCCATCTTTTTTAATCTTAATAACTGCTAAATCAGTTTGTTTATCAGTACCAATAATCTCGCCCTCATATTCTGTATTATCATTATATAATTTAACAGTCACCTTATTTGCTTCACCAATTTCATAAAAAGAATTACTGCTAGAGCTAGAAGAATTTACAACATGATTGTTAGTTAAAATATAGCCATCTTCACTAATAATAATACCAGATCCTTTTGCTTTACCAGTAGAAGGAGTTCTATTAAAAATAGAATTAATAGAATATTCTACTGTAATAGCAACAATAGAAGGTTGTACTTTATTTGCAACACCTACTGCTGTATCAGAATAACCAGAAAGAGAAATTAATTGTGTATTTAAATTAGCAGAAGAATGGTTATCATCATTATTATTAGTAGTAGAATTAACAGTTACTAATTGCTTTATAATGTTATTTTTAATAGCAGGTACAGTAATGCAAGAGCCAATAACAACGGCAGTTCCAAGTACTCCGCATACAAAAAGGAAGTACTACTGTTTTTCCAAAACCTGCATGACTTGTTTTGGTTTTTTGAGAGTTCCCTTCAAAGGCTTTATAACTTGCTTGTGTTGTAGTAGGACTAGCATTTCTAAAACTTTGACTAGTAGTGTTACCAGTATTATTAAAGCTTTGGCTAGTAGAACTATTAGAGTTTTGATGATTAGTTCCATAATCATTAAAATTATTATTTTGATTAGATTGATTTTCGTCCATGAAAAAATACCTCCAAACTTTTTAATTATGTTTATCATATCCTAAACTTTGTATATCATACAATAGGTTTGTGAAAAAAATGTGAATAAAATGTAATTATTCAGTACTGTTTAGATTTTAAAAAGATATAAGTAACAATTATTTTTTTATTTGCACAATAGTTAAAAATATGTTATAGTAGCATAAAATGAAATTAATAAACATAGAAAAGAACAGTAAGTAACTTGTAGAATAAGAAAATAGAAAAAGGAGAAGACACATGAAAAGTGAAAAAGGGATGACTTTAATTACAACAGCAGTTTTAGTAGTAGTAATTGCAGCATTAGTTTCAGCAGTAATATATTATGCTAGAATTGCAATTGCAAAAGAAGAGTTAGAAAGCTTAAAAACAGATATGTTATTAGTACAAGCAAAAGTGAAGAAAATAACAGGAGAATATACCCTAGAACAAAAAGAAGAACTCTTAAAAGGAACAAAAATAGATGAGATGGCAGAAAATGCAACCATTCAAAATTTTCTAGAAAAAGAAATAATTGATGTAGAAGAAGAAAACAAAAAATATTATGTATTAGATAAACAAAATCTAGAAGAATTAGATTTACAAAAAGTAAAATTAAAAGAAGATAGCTACTATATTGTAGAATACACATCAAATGAGGTATATTATACAAAAGGAGTAGAATATGCAGATGGAAATACTTATTACGATATAAAAGAAATTGAAAATTTAGAAGCAAGTGAAGTCGAATAGTAGTAAAAATAAAATAAAAGATAGGATAAAAAATGAAGGAAAAAGAATTAGAAAGACTAACCAATTTAAAAAAAGAAGAAAATACTTTTTATGACAAAGGCATGAAACTAATTGCAGGAATAGATGAAGCAGGAAGAGGACCCTTAGCAGGTCCAGTTGTAGTAGCATGTGCAATCATGCCAAAAGACTCTATGATAGAAGGGGTAAATGACTCAAAAAAAATAGCAGAAAAGAAAAGAGAAAAAATATATGATTTCATTATGCAAGAGGCAATTGCCTATGGGGTTGGTATTATTGGGCAAACAGAAATAGATGAAATTAATATTTTACAAGCAACCAAAAAAGGTTTGACAATTGCTATTCAAGAGGCAGAAAAAATGTTAGCACAAAAAGGATTAGAAAAGCCAGATGTAATATTAGTAGATGCTTTAACTAAAATAGATACAGATGGTATAGCATATAAATCAATTATCCATGGAGATGCTATTAGCTATTCTATTAGTTGTGCCTCTATTATAGCAAAAGTAACAAGAGATAGAATGATGTGTCAGTGGGATGAAGTATATCCACAATATGGTTTTAGTAAACATAAGGGATATGGAACTAGTCAGCATATTACAGCAATCAAAGAATTTGGAATTTGCCCATTACATAGAAAAAGTTTTACAAAAAATTTTATATAGAGCTCAAAAAATATTAAGTAAAAGTTTTTAAAAGGTTGAAAAATTATGTGAAGTTTGATACAATATAACAAGATGGCAAAGCCATAATTTAAAAAATGGAGGAATTTGACATGAGCGAAGGCAACAGGTGGATGTGGATTTTCATAGGGGGAGTGGTAGTATTTAGTATTTTATTACTTTTGGGAGAATGTAATGCCAAACCAGGACGTGGAGGAGAAGATGTAGCAGTTATAGATACAACCTACTTCCGCCCCATAGAAGGCAGAGATGATTTAATGTATGATGAACAAACCAAAGTGATTTTTTATATGTTCAATACATACGAGCAACATGGATATCAAGGCTTTGGGTATGGACATATGACACCATACCTTAGTGAGAACTTGAGGTACTGCAAGTACATTGATGGCCAAATTGTTGAATATATTCCAGAAGAACCAGCAGGTTAAAGAGAATGAGCCAGGGTGTGATACACTCTGGCTCATTCTCGCGGTGTGCTCAGCATGAGCAACAACTCAATTGCTAGAAAAAAGTAGCAAAACATGGTGATATCATCTAAAAATACAGGAAAAAATTTAGGTATTATATTGATACCAGAAAAAACTTTTGGTATCATATAAATATCAGTAAAAAATAAGAACAGTGAACAGCTATTAAAATGCACAAAGACATACAAAATTAAATAGGAAGGAATAGTAGTAAAATGAATATAGGGCAAATTATAGCAAAAAAAAGAGATAAACAAGCTTTAAGTAAAGAAGAAATAGAATATTTTGTTACAAACTATACAAGTGGAGTTATTCCAGATTATCAAGCAGCAGCACTAACAATGGCAATTTATATTAATGGTATGAATGAAGAAGAAACTACAAATTTAACCTTAGCAATGGCAAACTCAGGAGATATTTTAGACTTATCTGATTTAGGAATTGTGGTAGATAAACATAGTACCCGGTGGAATAGGAGATAAAGTAACACTTATTTTAGCACCAGTAATAGCATCATTAGGAGTACCAGTAGCTAAAATGTCAGGAAGAGGGCTAGGGTATACAGGTGGCACTATTGATAAATTAGAATCAATTCTGCGGTTATCAAACAAACTTAGCTATAGAAGAGTTTATACAAAATGTAAAAGAAATAGGCATTAGTGTAATTGGCCAAACACTAAACTTAGCACCAGCAGATAAAAAGCTATATAGCCTAAGAGATACCATAAGTTGTACAGAAAGTATACCACTAATTAGTTCTAGTATTATGAGTAAAAAAATTGCAGCAGGGGCAAGCAAAATTGTGTTAGATGTAACTTGTGGAAGCGGAGCTTTTATGAAAAATAAAGAACAGGCAACAAAATTAGCACAAATGATGAAAAAAATAGGAAACTTAGCCAAAAAAGAAACCATTTGTGTAATTACCAATATGGAAGAGCCACTAGGAAAAGCAGTAGGCAATAGCTTAGAAGTGCAAGAAGCAATAAAAGCTTTACAAGGAAATTTAGAACAAGATGTGCAAGAAGTAGTATTTACATTAGGTGCCTATATGTTAAAGTTAGCGGGTAAAGGCGAAAACATAGAAGAAAATAAACAAAAAATACAAAAACAAATACAAGAAGGAAAAGCCTTTGAAAAGTGTAAAGAGTGGATAAAAAGGCAAGGAGGAGATATTAGCTACTTAGAAGACTTAAACAAATGGGAAAAAGCCAAATATATAATACCAGTAACAGCACAAAAAATAGGCTATGTTACTAAATTAGATGCACAAACAGTAGGAAAACTAGCAATGGAATTAGGTGCAGGAAGAATAAAAAAAGAAGATAGCATAGATCCATTAGTTGGTATTATATTAGAAAAGAAAGTAGGAGATAAAGTAGAAAAAGGAGAAATACTTGCCTATATTCATGGAAATGATGAAGAAAAAACAAAATATGTACAAGAAAGCTTAGCAAATGCATATAAAATAGAAGAAGAAAAAATAGAAAAGAAAAATGTTTTAGCAGTTATCTAAAACAAAGGTATAAAAGTCATTTGAAAAAGTAAAATTTAAGAGGTAATGCTAAAAAAGCCAAAAAAATATCCTTAACATAAATTTGAAAATATAATTTATGTTAAGGATATTCCAACTTAAGAATATTATTTTAAAATGATAGTAAGCAGTTTAAGCTAAATCATTTTTTTCAATTTGATTTGCAAAATTAGAAAACTGTGTATCAGCTAAAAAACGATTTAAGTTTTTATCTGAAATTCCAGTAGAAGAAATAATATGATTCATGTTATAAGAAATATCTGTGTTTTCTGCAATATAATCTTTCAAACGATTGATTTCTAATTGATCTTTTGGCTGACAATTAGGGCATACAGTGCCTTCTGTTAAAAAGAAACATCCACAACGACTACATTTGTTAAAATTCATAATTTATTCCCATTCCCTTCTTTTAAATAATAGTTTTTGTAATCTAATTTTCTATAGATTATTTTTACTATCTCCTATTTGCCTTTAAAATACTGTGTTTGCAAAAGGCATAAAAATTTTCTATTCAAAACTGAAATTAGTATATCACATTCTTAGACAAAAAAGTACAAAAAAATAAAAAATAGTTGCAATTTTTTTCAAAATATTTTATGATAAAAAAGATTAAAATAAAAAAGAGTAGGTAGTATAAAGTAATTTATGAAAAAGTAGGTTATAAAAATATTACCTAACATCTAAAATTTATAAGAGGAGGAAAAAATAATGAAAGCATATGTATGTAAAGTATGTGGATATATCCACTTTGGAGAAGAAGCGCCAGAAAAATGCCCACAATGTGGAGCACCAAAAGAAAAATTTGAACTAAAAGAAGAAGGAGCAAAATCTTATGCAGATGAACATGTTATAGGTGTTGCTCAAGGGTTAGATGAAGAAGTAGTAAAAGGGTTAAGAGAAAACTTTATGGGAGAATGTACAGAAGTTGGAATGTACTTAGCAATGAGCCGTCAAGCAGATAGAGAAGGATACCCAGAAATAGCAGAAGCTTTTAAAAGATATGCTTATGAAGAAGCAGAACATGCAGCTAAATTTGCAGAACTATTAGGAGAAGTTGTTTACCCAGATACCAAAAAGAATGTAAACTTAAGAGCAATGGCAGAACATGGTGCTTGTATGGGTAAAAAAGAATTAGCATCTAGAGCAAAAGAACTTGGTTATGATGCTATTCATGATACTGTTCACGAAATGTGTAAAGACGAAGCACGTCATGGAAAAGGATTTGACGGTTTATTAAAAAGATATTTTGCAAATTAATAAAAAATTATCTTAATTTAGAATAAAAAAAGCTAAAATGAGATAAAATTACTTTGGTTTATAGGTAGCCTTAAAAACCTAAATATAGGTATAAGGAGAAATAATTCAATTATGTAATCATAATAGATGATTGAATTATGTGTGATTAAAATGAAAAAATATGTATGCCAAATGTGTGGCTATGTTTATGATGAAGAACAAGAAGGTGTAAAATGGGAAGAGTTACCAGAAGATTGGGTATGCCCATTATGTGGAGTTGGAAAAGACCAATTTACAGAAGTAGAAGAATAAGAAAAAAGATTAATTAAAAAAGTAAATGCACTTAAGCTTTAGTTAGGATTTACTTTTGCAATTAAGTAGATAAAAAACTACAAATAGATAAGAAAAAAATACAAAAAGTGCTTGCATTGCAGGCATTTTTTTGATATAATCATACTCGTTGAAAAAATACACACATATTGTTAGTATAAAAAAAGTGCTTTTTAAAGTCTTTTTATGCGTTTGTAGCAATATGGAGGAAACAACTAAAAGGAGGAAAAAAATATGGCAGTAGTTGCAATGAAACAATTACTAGAAGCAGGTGTTCATTTTGGACATCAAACAAGAAGATGGGATCCAAAAATGGCTGAATATATTTTTCAAGCTAGAAATGGAATTCACATCATCGACTTACAAAAAACATCAAAAAAATTAGACGAGGCTTATGAATTTTTAAAAGGTCAAGCTGCAGAAGGAAAAACAGTTCTATTTGTAGGAACTAAAAAACAAGCACAAGATTGCATGAAAGAAGCAGCAGAAAAATGTGGTATGTACTATGTTAACCAAAGATGGTTAGGAGGTACATTAACAAACTTTGAAACAATTAGAAAAAGAATTAAAAGATTAACAGAACTTGAAACAATGCAAGAAGATGGTACATTTGAAGTACTACCTAAAAAAGAAGTTATTCTTTTAAAGAAAGAAATGGAAAAATTAGAAAAAAACCTTGGTGGAATCAAAGAAATGACTGAAATTCCAGGAGTTATGTTTATCGTAGATCCTAAAAAAGAAAGAATAGGAATTTTAGAAGCTAGAAAATTAGGAATTCCAGTTGTAGGTTTAGTAGATACTAACTGTAATCCAGAAGATGTAGATTACGCAATCCCAGGAAATGACGATGCTATTCGTGCTGTAAAACTAATTGCAGATTGTATGGCAAGTGCAGTTATTGAAGCAAAGCAAGGCGAATCAATGGAAACAGTAGAAAACGTAAATGAAGAAGAAATAGGAACAGAACCTACTGATATGGAAGAAGTTGTAGCTGAGCAAGCTATGGCAGAAGAAACTCAAAAAGAAGAAAAACCAAAAAAAGCAAGCAAAAAAGCTGAAACTGAAGAAACAGCTGAATAATTAATTATTTTAATAAAAGTAATTGTATCAAAAGCATTAGAGTATCAACTTCAATTTTTAAAACCTTTTCCATTATCATGATTCTATAAGGATTTAAAAATTTATCGATAATCTAATGCTTAAATACTAATAAAGCTTAGAAAATTTGCAATTAGCAAATATAAAATGTAAGCAATAACCTTATCATATAGAAAAATAACACATTTTACTATATAACCAAAAGGGGATTTAAATAAAAATAAATTAAGGAGGAATATAAAAATGATTACTGCAGAGCAAGTAAAAGAGTTAAGAGAAAAAACAGGAGCAGGCATGATGGACTGCAAAAAAGTATTAACAGAAACAAATGGTGATGAAGAAAAAGCAATTGAATTATTACGTGAAAGAGGAATTGCAAAAGCAGCTAAAAAATCAGATAGAATTGCAGCAGAAGGTTTAGTTACTACTTATGTAACAGCTGACCATAAAGTAGGAGTTGTAGTTGAAGTTAATGCAGAAACAGACTTCGTTGCTAAAAATGAAGAATTTAAAACATTTGTAGCAGATGTTGCAAAACAAATTGCTGATAAAACACCAAGCACAGTAGAAGAATTATTAGCACAAACATCTATCGTAGAAACAGATAAAACTGTACAAGAGGTATTAACAAATAAAATTGCAACTATTGGAGAAAATATGTCAATTCGTAGATTTGAAAGATTTGAATCAAATGGTTTAGTAGAAAGCTATATCCATGGAGAAGGAAAAATTGGCGTACTAGTAGAACTAGAAGGTGGAGACAGCACTTTAGCAAAAGATGTATGTATGCAAATAGCTGCTGCAAGACCTGAATACCTAGATAGAGATGCAGTACCAGCTGACAGAGTAGCACATGAAATGGAAATTTTAAAAGCACAAGCAATGAATGAAGGAAAACCAGAAGCAGTTGCTGAAAAAATAGTACAAGGAAGACTTGGAAAATTCTATGGAGAAATTTGTTTAATAGAGCAAGATTTCGTAAAAGATCCAGACCAAAAAGTTGGAAAACTAGTAGAATCAAAAGGTGCAAAAATAGTTAGATTTGCAAGATTTGAAAAAGGTGAAGGTCTACAAAAAAGAGAAGAAAACTTTGCAGAAGAAGTTGCAAAACAAATTAATGGATAGAAGTTTTCGCTATACTTATAGTAAAAAAAGAATAATTTTAGAGAGTTTATATATAAATCAAACATATCTTCTGGATTTTATAGACTAGAAATTAAAGTTTAATATGACATTTTAATTACAATTGTATTACAAGTTAAAAGAAAATTAAAATTTTTAGAAAATATAAACTCTAAAACTAGCTTAGGAGTAAGAAAAATTAAATATAAAGAAAAAACATTGCTTTGTAACAAAGGAAAAGCAATGTTTTTTCTTGTTTACACAAATTGTGAAATAAAGTATACT
>CAMTJT010000045.1 GCA_947073285.1 uncultured Clostridium sp.
TATTATTTTAACATTTTTTTGTGTAAAATTAAAATCCACCTAACTTGAGAGTAGAATTTAAAATAAAAATTAAGGTAGTTGGACTTATTTTTTTAAAAGTATTTCAAGAAATAAATATTTATGGTAAAATACAATAAATAAAAAGAAATGAGGAATACATCATGATTATATTAAAAATACTACTTCAGGAAAATATAAAATTATATACATAAATACACCTGAAGAAATGAAATATGCTCATAATATTATAGATAGAAATGAAGATACAAGATATGTATAGAAAGAAGGCTAGTTATGAAAATAGTTAGATTAAACAATGCAGAAAAATTTAATAATAATACATTAAATTTTTTGGGAAATGGTTCTTGTTTTAATACTGCTTTTGGAAATAATTCTGCTTATCATATAGACAAGGAAAAACAATCATTGTTATTAATTGATTGCGGGGAATCTATTTTTGAAAGAATAATAAAGCAGAAAATATTGGAAGGAATAAGAGATATTAATATATTAATTACTCATATGCATACAGACCATGTAGGAAGTTTGCCTTCTTTATTATTTTTTTGTCAGTATGTAAAAGGGATTATCCCAACAGTTATATATCCAGAAAAAGACATAATGAATCAATATTTATCACTTGTGGGAAATGAACCACAGGCATATAGACTCATTACTCCCAAAGAATGTGAAGAGTATAGGATACAAGAAGTTAAACAAGAGCATAGTGAATTTATTAATGCTTACGGCTATATTTTAGAGCTAGAAGGAAGAAGCATATATTATAGTGGTGATACAAAAACAATATCCAAATTAGTCATGGAGGCTTTTAGAGCAGGAAATCTAGATGAATTTTATCAAGATGTTAGTAGATATGATACTCCAGCACACATGAATATAGAAACATTAAGCAGACTATTTACTAAAGATGAAAGAAGTAAAATAACTTGTATGCATTTTGACGACGATATAACAAGAAATAAATCAGAATGTTTGGGATTTAATATTTCAAGAGTTAATGAATATAGAAATTTGGAACGATAGATGATAAAAGTAGCTAATAAAGTTAACTCACACCTTTCTTATAAATTGCTTGAATGCTGTTGGCATAGCATAAACTGTTTCTAATTCTTCTTTTGACACCCATAAAAAAGACTTTTCATCTTCTGTTCTAACTTTTACTTCATATCCATACATATGCCATTCTATATGTGTAAAAATGTGCTTATATTCCCCTAAAAACTCTATTTGTTGAATGCTTTGTATATTCCATTTTTCTTTTAGTACTTCCTCTACTTTGGTTTCTCGCCACTTATTTATAACATTTGGTAATTCATACATTCCCTTTAAAACTCCATTTTGCTCACGTTTTTTAATTGCTATTTTTCCACTAGAACTAATCAAAATAAAGACTGTTTTTTCTTCTTTTTTCCTTTTTAATTTCTTCTCTCTTACTGGTATTTTATCTGTTAGATTTTCTTTATATGCTTTACAATATTGTTTTAAAGGACACCTTTGACATTCTGGCTCACCATTTGGTAAACATACTAACTCCCCTAATTCCATTAAAGCTTCATTAAAATTTCCTGCATTTTTCTTTGGTATTATTTTTTCAATTTTACTTTGTATATCTTTTTTGGTTTCTGGTAAAAGTACATCTTTTGTACTTGCAACTAGCCTAGAAATAACACGTAGTACATTTCCATCTATTGCTGTTACTGGTTCATCATATGCAATTGCTCCTGCTGTGTATTCACCTATTCCTGGCAAGGTAATTAATTCTTTATAACTATCAGGCATTTTCCCTTGATATTCTTTTTCTATTAATTTAGCTGCTTTTTGTAAGTTTCTTGCTCTATTGTAATATCCTAATCCTTCCCATAATTTTAATAGCTTTTCTTCATCTATATTAGCTAATACCTGTATACTTGGTATTTCCTTCATGAAACGTTTATAATATTCTTTTACAGCCTCTATTCTAGTTTGTTGAAGCATAATTTCTGAAATCCAAATAGAATATGGATTTTTATTTTTTCTCCAAGGCAAGATTCTTTTATTTTTTTCATACCAGTTTAATAATGGCTCTATTACTTTTTCTAAATCTTCTTTCATTATTTTCTTCCTTTTTATTATTTCTAATATACCTATTAAAATGAAACTATTTTCTCTTTCTCTTATAATAATAAAAATGTGATTGCATTTTTTTATATTGCCTTCACATTTCTATTTTGGCGGAGTGAGTGGGATTCGAACCCACGGCCCTAAAATAAGGGTACTGCAGTTCCAGTGCAGCTCGTTATGACCACTTCGATATCACTCCTTAGATTAAAAAGAACACTACATTAAGATAATTTCATTAGAAACATACTTACTCTATTTAGTTACCTATTGCTATTTTACTATAAAATGAAATAGTTCTCAATACTTTCACAAAAATTCGTTTTATTTTCAAGTTTGACACATTATCTTGATTGTAGTATTATTGTAATGTAGTTTTATATAATAATATAAGAAAGGAAGATATGCCTATGGAATATATTGATGTTCTCGATGAAAATGGCATAAAAACAGGAGAAATTTTAAGCCGTAAAGAAATTCACCAACGTGGATTATGGCATCGTGCAATTGTAATCGCTATAATTAATGAAAACAATGAAGTATTATTACAACAAAGAAGTATTAACAAAGATAAAAATGCTGGTCTTTGGGATATTTCTGTCGCTGGTCATATCTCGACAGGACAAGATTCTGTCTCAGCTGCTGCACGAGAAATTAATGAGGAAATTTCTGTTGGGCTTCAAGCTAAAGTCAGCATAACAGATTTTAGGTATATATTCTCATACAGAGTATCTCAAAAATTTGCAGATGACTATGTGGAGAATCAGTTTTATGACTTCTTCATTTTAAGAAAAAATAGTTTACGTGCAAAAGATATTACACTTCAAAAATCAGAAGTTCAAGATGCAAAGTTTGTCTCTCTTCAGGAACTCGAAGAAATTTTACAAACCGATTGTATTGTAAAACGTGAGCCTGTTTATGATGCATTACGTGATTATTTATATCGTTATTGATATATTATAGAACTCTCTCATCGTGAGAGAGTCTTTTTACGTTTCTTACAATATATTTTTATCTTCTATTCCATGCAAAAACAATATTGGAATATCAATCTTTAGAAGTACCCTGAACTAAACTTAATTAGTTTTTTGTGTCTTTGTATGATTGCAACTCTATTGTCAACTTTTCGATTTCTTGCATTAACAACCATACTAAACTGTATCCAGTCATAGAACACTGCCCTCCTTTCCCTCCAAAAGGTGTCGTAAACTACGCCCCCTTCACGCTAGACTTAATCATTATTACTTTAACACCAGAAAATTTACATTTTTAAAATTCCATAATTTTCCATATCTAATTGTGAATTTTAAAAATAATTTGACATATAATAAAAAAAGTAGTATACTATTATTACAAAATGTTAGATATGAATAGCCTGACATTTAACGCTGAATATGTGGAGTGAAGAACACATATTCATTTTTATTTTATAAAAAAACAAGGAGTTAATGTGAAGATACTCCTTGAACTAATATACTATTAGTTTTTATTTTCATTGTCTTTGTACTTTTGCAATTCTTTTTGTAATTCTTCTATTTTTTGTAGTAACAAAAGCACTAATGAATAGCCTGTCATATAATAACGCCCTCCTTTCCCTCTAATGGGTAGAGTAACCTTGACGGCTATTGCAAATTATATACTATTTGTTATATTCTGTCTAGTTATTATTCAAAACAGATTGCATAAACTTTTTATCGTAAATATTGACTTATTATTATTATTTAGTTATAATAATAATAGAAAATGAACACAGAAATGTGTTGCCACAAATAATTAGAAAAACACTACATTGCCGTTCCAAAGCAAAATGTAGTGTTTTATTTTTATTCCTTATTCGTCCACATTATGTATATAACTGTCAATAAGGTTACGTTTATAGTTGCTGAAGTCATTAATCCCATTATTAGGAATAGTAAAAATTCTACGTCGAGTAAACACATTCCACTTCTTATAATATTTAATTATTATAAGAAGCTTGTGCTCCTCACAAAACTGTACTTGCGATTTTCCCGCATACGGCTTTTCATAATAATCATTCAAATTGCCATAAGCTATGATATATCTTGGGCGTTGCTATTGGATTATATTGTAGTATTTTATTGTATTTCTCCCAAGTTATATATCCTTTTTGACTTCTTCTTGATAGCCACTTTTTAAGCTCATACCTTACATATTGTCTAAATTTTATCATCCATTGTACATTGTCACTTATTCCATAATATCTGTACATTCCTACTAGTTTTATATTAAGTTTCTTTATTAAATATGGTGTTGGATAAATGTAGACTTTCTCTTTTAGCCATTGTTTAACACTTTCCTTCTTCGCTCTTGACTTCTTTGCACTTGTATGATGTATTAACTTATATAGCCCTTTTCTACTTTTGCCATTCCTATGTGTAAATCCAAGAAAGTCAAACGTCTCTTTGCTTTTCGTGTTTCTTCCAAATGGTATGATTTTGCTTTTATCTTCTGCTAATTGTAAGTCAAATTTACTTGTTCTTTCTTTTAGTGCTTTGTAGAACTTTTCTGCTTCTGATTTATATTGAAAACAACACACAAAGTCATCCGCATATCTTATTAGAAAAGCATTACCCTTGCATTGTGCTTTTACAACCTTTCCAAACCATACGTCTAGTACATAATGAAGGTATACATTTGCTAAAATCGGTGATATTAGTCCCCCTTGTGGTGTTCCTTTATCACTTTCACACTGTTGCATATCTTCCATAATGCCAGCCTTTAGAAATCTTGAAATATACCTTATGAATATTTTATCTTTTATTGTATATTCTAGAAACTTTATTAACCACTCATGATTTACGTTATTAAAGAAGCCTTTTATATCCGCATCTACTATGTAATTAACGTTTTCCCACATTATTATTCTGTCTAGTTCCTTTAGTGCTTTATGACAGTCTCTATTGGGTCTAAATCCATATGAACAGTCTAGAAATATATTTTCATATATATTTCTTAATATTTCTGCCATTGCTCCTTGAACTATTTTATCTTCGTATGCTGGTATTCCTAATGGTCTCAGTTCATTACTACCTACTTTGGGTATATATGTTCTTCTTGCTGCTTTGGGCTTGTATGACATTGTTTTCATATTGGTTAATAGTTTATCTATATTGTCATTTATATTTCTTTGATAATCATATTTGGTTATTTTGTCAATTCCTGTAGCTTTATTTCCTAGTTGTTTTCTGTGTTGTTTTAATAATGTATCTTTATTTATGTATTGCATTAAACCTTGGACATTTCCATATTTCTTATATTGCAATTCTATCTTTCTAAATCCGCTTTCCAACTTTTACCACCTCCCGTGTGTAGTTGTTAGATTTATCAAGGAAATTATTATTATGCTAGTCCCTTCGCTCCACAGTCATTACTTGCTTCATCGCTACTATGAACTAGTCCGACTTCTTATGAACCATCTATATAGCCTCAGTTTTTACACTTCTTTAATTACCATTACAGGCTAGCTATATATACTCTTTCGAGAGCTCATAAGACCTCCCGGGTACACTTAGAATATCAATGTAGAACTCGCCATACCCTATGACCCCGACAGAAACCATATATTCTTGCCATATCGAATATATGTTATTGCTTACTACCTCTATGAACAGTATCAGCTTCTGTATATCGTGTTAACGAGGCTCAATAGTTTCACGCTTTCGCATTACGGCTCGAACTCTCTCTGATTTACGCTTAAACCTGACCTCACGGCTTCGGCTCCAAAATCTCGATACTAGTTGTTGGCTAGACTTTACTAGGTCGGCTTCCCACCGACTATATCCTAAGCGCCGAACCGGCGCACCATAAACACCACCTCTGTCAATACAGGAATGA
The DNA here is from genome assembly GCA_947073285.1 of uncultured Clostridium sp. Classification (GTDB taxonomy): domain Bacteria; phylum Bacillota; class Clostridia; order TANB77; family CAG-508; genus CAG-273. The sequence continues at coordinate 5,974 of CAMTJT010000045.1, forward strand.
ATAGTGATATAAGAAAATTTTTAAATAAAGTAATGTATGGTTAATATCAAAAATGGTGTTCCCACAAAAAGTTTATGCAATCTCAAAATTGATTATATTTGACATTTTAGTTAAGAAATTGTATAATTAAATATAATCATACACTACCATTAATTTGAAAGGAGTGATTGGTATGAATAAATTAAGTAAAATATTTTTAGCCATTATCATTATATTAGTTATTGCTTTAGGAATAAGTATTCATGCATGTATTACATACAAAGATGCCGCCGAAACTAATAAAAACTACTTTTTGGATACTGTTAAAGAATTTACTCGTTATAGAGCTGAACAAGAAAACTCTATTTTTGTAGAAGAATAATTCAATTAAAAATATTTAAATGAAAAGGAGTATCATATGCCACTCCTTTTCATTTTTAGCACAAAGAGTTATAAATTATAGAAATAGTGTTTTTTTGCTAATTAGCTACCAGAGCCAACACATCACCCTCGTACCATAATGTGGAGACTTCTTAATAGTAGCATAATTAACTGCAATTGAGCTAGAAGAATTTTTAAACGAAAAGTTAACTTCTTCTCCAGCTTTTATTGGCGCATTGAAAAGAGGTATTGTACCACCATACATAATTATTTGTACTGATGCTACTGAATCCTCACATTGCACCTTTAATGTACACCATGTATTATTGATAAGTGTATGTGGATTTTTCACATAGAAAGTACCTGTCTTAGCTTGATTTGCATCAATCCACACACTACCATATTCCATAGCTCGTGCAGACGCTAAATCAATGTTTTGGCTTTTGCTAGTTGTTTTATAAACAACGCCATCTTCACCTTGGTAAAGAACAATGGCATCTTCGGGGAAATTATAGTTCATATAATCTATACTTTCCTCTTCTACGCTTTCCATTGCGAAAGCAGTGGTTGGAAGAAGGCACATGCATAGTGCCAAAATCAATGCTAAAAACCGTTTCATAAAGTTGTTGTACCTCACTTTCATTGTTGAAACTCTCTGTGCCTATGCATAAATGAAATTGTAATTTACAACTTCATTCATACCACTTGTCTTATAAAGTGATACTTACCATATTGTTATATGGTACTTCCAATTTCTAAAAAAGTCAACTATTTTTCAATCTTTTTTTAGCAATTTTTTTAACCAATCGTTTCTATATATTTTCATAATTAATCTAGACATAAAAGTTATAGCCCTTACTAATTTAATAGAATTTATATAACTCTTGCTAATTCTTCTAAAAAATCTTTATTAATAAATATTTCTTTGTCATATTCATAACCAAAGATTTCTTTAAAATTTTGCATACATTTTTGTTCATTTCTATGGTCTAAAGCATATTTGATAGCTACTCTAATTTGTGCTAGAGAAAAATTGCTTGAAGTCTTTGCTATTTCTATATAGATTTAAAGAAAGTGAATTACAGAAACTAAGTAATTATTATGACGAAAATAATTTAATTAATCAACTATGTGAAGGTAAAAAAATAAAGAGAGATAAAACTACAACGGCAATACTTTTATTAATTTCAGCCACAGGTTTGTTACACAAAAAGATATTGTGACAAACCTGTGACAAATAATACATAATGGTACAAAAATTTATAAAAATATGTACAAAGGAGAAAATTATACAACTTAGTTATATCAATGCTTTACAGAAATACACACAAATTTACAAAAATAAAAAAAGTGGCTAAAAACCACTATTTTTGGAGCGTTTTAGGAGGTTATTTGCGAAAAATATGACTGTTTCTCATAGTGTTCCTCCCATATTTTGCTCAAAAAAATAATTGACTCATCAACTGTTAAAATTAGTATAGCATAAAATAAAAAAACTGGCAAATAGTTATTTCTAGCTAATTACCTCCCACAGCAATCTTTTAGTTATAAAACAAACTGATGGCTAACTATTTCTAGTCAGCCACCTAACATAGCAATCTTTCAATTACTTTCTAATACTATGATACTATATTTTATTACATAAGTCAAGATTTTATACACCAAATTCTTTACCAAAAAATCAACCTTTACAGTTGATTTTTCAATACTTTCGTCTGGTGCGACGATTTTACTTAATGGAGCGGGTAGCGGGAAAAAGTGCTTATTTTTCAATATTTATAAAGCTTTTTGTGACAAATGTGTGCCACTTGATA
>CAMTJT010000046.1 GCA_947073285.1 uncultured Clostridium sp.
ATATCAAACAAGTAATGGAGTAAAAGCAAGTACAACAGGAAATGTGTATGGAATCTATGATATGAGTGGAGGAGCATATGAGTATGTAGCAAGTTATGTAAGTAATGGAAATAATAGTTTAACAAGTTATGGAGCAAGTTTAGTAAATGGAAGTGGACATTTAAAACAAGTGTATAGTAAAGGAAGTAGTGATGATAGAGAGATAAACTATCAAGCAAACAAAGGACGATATGGAGACGCAGTGTACGAAACATCAACAGCAGGTACTGGTTCAACTTCGTGGTATGATGACTACTCGCACTTCCCTAACACGAGCTATCCGTTCTTCCTCCGTGGAGGCGGTTGCATTAATGGTTCGGGTGCTGGGGTATTCTATTTCGGCCACAGCTATGGCGATAGCGACAGCTACTACGGTTTCCGCCCTGTCCTCGCTCCAGCCGTATGATACGAAGTGAATTACGGATGGAGTATGTGGGGAACCCGCAAAGATACTTAAACACAGTTTAACTACTAGGTTAAAAGCATTAATAGCCTTAGAACGCAAATATTCGCATTCTAAGGCTAAAACTAGCATATCAGGAGAGAGAAAATGCCCAAAAAGTTGTAAACGCTAAACAGGAGCAAATCTCGTAAGTTCAACATAAATAGACAATATATATAATTATGAAAATAAAACAATACATGGAGTATGTGGGAAAACCGCTTTGGTACGTTCTGGGAGAGGAAACACAAATTAGTAATGTTACTATCACAGACACTACATGCATTTGGACCGAAATTGATTACCAGATGGTGTATGTTCAAGATGGGAACAATTTGGGAATTATCCTTTCCAATGGGAGCTTTGTCAACATCGCATCCAATTATGGCTATGGTATTAAAATTATTTCCAGAAAGGAGAATGCCATAAGTTTCCAGTATGTTAGCACACAAAAGAAACAAGAGGCTATCATCATTTATGAAAAGGATGCAGAAAACAGCTTACTTGCCACTATGGCTAAATGGGGCGTAGCAATTTCTGTTGAGACACTGTAACAAAATTTTAAGCATACCTTATATAAAGTTATGCTACAAAGTTTCCTAAAATTTAGGAACTCCAAAGGCTCTAGTTCGAAAGAACTGGAGCCTTTGGGTTAGGGGCTTATTTGAAATTATATATGAAAGATAGCATATACAGTTACTTTACTTCATTTTAAGATAATTGCATCAAATCTTTAATTACTTCACCTGCTAAAATAAGACCAGCAACAGATGGTACAAAGCTAATACTAGCAGGAGTTCTTCTAAGATTTTCCTCTATGTTATTACGTTTAGGAATTTCTTTAGAATAAACTACCTTTAGATGAGGAATATTTCGTTTTTTCAATTCTTTTCGAATAACTTTAGCAAGTGGACATACAGAAGTTTTCGTAATATCTGTAACTTCAAATTTAGTAGAATCCAACTTATTACCAGTTCCCATAGAAGAAATAATAGGGATATGCCTATGATAAGCTTCTTCAATTAAAGAAAGTTTTGAAGAGACAGAATCAATAGCATCAATGATATAATCATAATTAGTTTGAATTAGGTTGTTAGCATTTGTGCTATCATAAAATGCTTGATAAGTGGTAATTTGTGCATTAGGGTTGATTTTTAAAATTCTATTTTTGGCAACCTCAACTTTAGGAAGACCAATAGTAGTAGTATCTGCAATTAGTTGTCGGTTAATATTAGTAATATCTACAATATCATTATCAATAATTACTAAATTTTGAATACCACTACGAGCTAAAGCCTCTAAAGCAAAAGAACCAACACCTCCACAGCCAAATACTGCTACAGTAGAGTTTTTTAGTTTTTCTAATGATTGTTTTCCAATTAATAATTCAGTTCTGGATAACCAATTTTCCATATATAATATTAATCCTTTCAATGCCTTTATAAGTACAAAGACACAAATATATTCATTTTCATAATAAAAATATTATACAAAGGAAAAGAAGGGGTGTCAACAAGGTATTGTTAAGAAATTATGCCAAAAATAAATAAAATACGAAAAAATAAATTCTGCAAAGTGCAAACCCAAAAGTAAATTTTAAAAAAATTGCGCAAAGTGCAAACAACAAGGTTAAATAGAAAAGTTAAATTCTGCCAGCACAAACAAAAATTTGTAAAAAAGCTTGCATATTTTTTTCTTTATGATAAAATAAGGAAAAAGAATTAGTATTAAATAATTTGTGAGAAGTAAATTATAAAAATATTATTAAAACTTAGAAAAAAAGGAGAAAAATATGATAGCATATTTAAAAGGAAATCTAGAAATAAAAACCAAAGGTTATATTGTAATAGAAGTAGCAGGGGTAGGGTATAAAGTGTATATGCCTGAAAATGCTACACAAAAATTAGGCGAAATTGGGCAAGAGGTAAAGGTACATACCTTTATGAGAGTTAGAGAAGATGATGTTAGCTTATATGGTTTTATTACAAACGAAGAACTTCGTATGTTTGAACTATTACTTTCAGTTAGTGGAATAGGAGCAAAAGGTGCACTTACTATTTTATCTAATGTTACTCCATCAAGTTTTGCAATTGCAGTAATATCAAATGATGTAAATGTACTAAAAAAATTACCAGGCATTGGGCCTAAAACTGCACAAAGAATTATTTTAGAATTAAAAGATAAACTAAAAAAAGAACAAGAAATAGTTACAGAAGAAACAGCAGAAAATACAGAATTACAAGAAGTAATTGTAGACGATGAAAAAATAACAGAAGCAGTTAGTGCTTTGCAAGTTTTAGGCTATAGTAGAAAAGAAATAGCAGATGCTTTAGTCAATGTAGATTTAAAAGCATTATCTGTAGAAGATATTATCCGCAAAGGTTTAGCAAATTTGGCGAAAGGAATTTAAAAAATGGATTTAAACAAACCATTAGCATATCGCATGAGTCCTAAAACATTAGAAGATTATGTAGGGCAAGAACACATTTTAGGAAAAGATAAAATTTTATATAGAACCATCAAAGCAGATAGGCTTTCTAGCATTATACTATGGGGGCCACCAGGGTGTGGAAAAACATCACTTGCTAAAGTAATTAGTAATACAACAAAATATAAATTTATGAAAATTAATGCAGTAACATCAGGAATAGGAGATATTAAAAATGCAGTAGAAACTGCACAAAATGTGTTACTAAATCCATCTGGTAAATGTATTTTATTTATTGATGAAATTCATCGTTTCAATAAATTACAACAAGATGCCCTTTTACCATTTGTAGAAAATGGAACTGTGATTTTAATAGGAGCAACTACTGAAAATCCATATTTTGAGGTAAATAAAGCTCTTATTTCAAGGTCTATGGTATTTCACTTGCAACCTTTAAATGAAGAAGATATTTTCAAAGTACTAAAAAATGCACTAACTGCACAAGAGGGGCTTGGAAGTTATCATATACAAGTAGAAGAGAGTACTTTAAAAAAACTAGCATTAGTTTCAAATGGAGATGTTAGAACTGCTTTAAATGGGCTAGAGGTAGCAGTACTTACAACACAAATGGATGAAAAGGGCTTAATTACCATTACAGACGAAATTGTTAAAGAATGTGTACAAACTAGAAAAGCAGTATTTGATAAAAATGGAGATAGTCACTATGATAATATTAGTGCCTTTATTAAGTCAATACGTGGAAGTGACCCAGATGCAGCACTATTTTATTTGGCAAGGGCATTAAATGCTGGTGAAGACCCAGTATTTATGGCAAGGCGTATTGTAATAGCTGCTGCAGAAGATGTTGGAATGGCAAACCCAAATGCTTTGATATTGGCAACTTCTTGTATGCAAGCAGTTACTATGGTAGGTATGCCAGAGGCTAGAATTATTCTAGCAGAGGCAACTGTTTATTTGGCAACTTCTAAAAAATCAAATGCTTCTTATTTAGGAATAAATAGAGCTTTAGAAGATGTAGCTAATAAAGATACTGGTACAATACCAATGCATATTAGAAATGCACCTGCAGAGCGGAATGGCAAAAGAAGGATATGGAGTAGGTTACAAATACCCACATGATTACCCAGGCCACATGGTAGAGCAACAATACTTACCAGATAAAATGCTTGGTACAAAATATTATATTAAAGATGATACAGTAGAATAAAAACGATGTATAAATAATGGAAGCCTAACCTTGTTGTATAGCAAAAATCTGCGACTTTTCCTATACAATAAAAATCCCTAGCAACTTTAAAAGTTGCTAGGAATTTTTAAAATGCTAATGTAATGTAATTACATTACAGGTACGAGTCTATAAAATGCGATTGTATGTTTTAACAAAGTGTGTCACGTAGTGATTCTTCCGCTTTCAGCTCACAAGATTCCTTCTGCTTTCAACTGACAATAAGGTTTTCCCTTTTTGCCGTGAATCTTGCCTTTGTCTGTGGTTTTGACAACAGGCTGGTAACGACGGCATTTAGAGGTATGACCAGATTTGCTGGTAGGGTAGAAATGACGGGTACGATGAGAGCGAGAAGTTTTTACAATGTCTTCTACCACAGCTGTGATAGGTCCAACAGTGGAAGTCTGTTTGCTACTAGGAGAAGTAAGGGCGCCGTTAAGCCAAGCGGATTTCTGCCTGGTAGCCCTGCAAGAAAGACGAGCCTTTTCAGCTTCGTATTCTTTCCACATGGCGGTTTCCTGAGCCTCGATCGTAGTAGGAACAGTTCCTGCGTCAATACGCATAAAGTAATGACTCCTTTCAAATGGAATGGAACAATTATAACATGAAATGAATCAAAAAGTCAATAAAAATAAAAAATGTAAAAATATAAAAATTCCAACTTTTTTACCCAAAATCTTTTCGACAAATTTCTTTAAAACATATTCCCTTTTCTTTTAGAATATAGTATAATAGATTTGTTAATAAAATTTTTATTAATAGAAATGGAGTAAATTTTATGTGGTATATTTGGTTAATTTTAGCAGGTGTTTTTATGATTGCTGAGATTATAACAGTTGGATTCTTAATTTTTTGGGTAGGACTTGGCTGTTTATGTGCCATGCTTACCAGTTTCATAACAGATAATCTTATTATTCAAACTACAGTATTTGTTATTACTTCTACTTTATTTATTTTTCTTACTAGACCTCTTGCTAAAAAACTTACAAAAAAAGATAAAACAGTTGTTACTAATGCTTTTTCTATTATTGGCAAAAAGGCTTTAGTTGTACATGATATTAACCCTACTTTAGGAGTTGGGCAAATCAAAGTAGATGGGCAAGTTTGGTCTGCTAAGTGTGAAACAGCAGAAATAATTAGTAAAGATACAGAAGTTTTAATTTTAAAGATAGATGGTGTTAAAGCAGTTGTTACAACTAATCTTTCACAAACAGTTTCTACACCAGAGTTAAACGTTTAATTTTGTTATTAGTATTTTTTATTTATATAAATTAGATAGTCTAAAATAGTTTATACTAAAAAGAAAAACTGCATTTTATAAGTTATATCATTTAACTTCACAATATAAAAAGATTACTTAATTTTTTCTATTCAATAAAAACTATCAAAATTATCTAAAAATTAATTTTTAAGGAGGAAATTTTTATGATTTGGGTTTTAGTAGTCTTATTAGTTATCGTTTTAATTATTGCATTTAATACTATTAAAATAGTAAAACAATCTGAGGTGTACATTATAGAAAGGCTTGGTAAATTCCATAAAGTAGCTGATGCTGGTCTTACCATTATTATTCCTTTTGTAGACCATGTTCGTAGTGTTGTTAGTTTAAAACAACAAACTATGGATATTCCACCACAAGGTGTTATTACACAAGATAATGTTACTATTACAATTGACACTGTAGTGTTCTACAAAATTACAGACCCTGCTAAAGCAGTTTATGAAATTCAAAATTTAAAGAAAGGTATTGAATATTTAGCAATTACCACTATTCGTGATATTGTTGGTAAAATGGACTTAGATGATACATTTAGTTCAAGAGATGCCATCAATGATCGTTTAAGAGTTATTTTAGATGAAGCAACTGATCAATGGGGTTGTAAAGTAGATAGAGTAGAAATTAAAGATATTACCCCTCCTGCTGACATTCGTGATGCGATGGAAAAACAAATGAATGCAGAGAGAAACAAAAGAGCTTTAATTTTACAAGCTGAAGGTGAAAGGCAATCTGCTATTACTCTTGCAGAAGGTAAAAAAGAAGCTGCTATTTTAGAGGCTGAAGCTGACAGAGAAGCTAAAATAAGACGTGCAACTGGTGAAGCAGAAGCAATTAAAAAAGTGGCTGAAGCTAAAGCAGAAGAAATTCATGTAGTATATGATGCTATGATGAAAGCAAATCCAGATGAAAAATTAGTTCAATTAAAATCTTTAGAAGCTTTAAAAGAAGTAGCTCATGGTGAAGCTAATAAAATTTTTATTCCTTTTGAAGCAACTAAAGCTCTAAGTAGCTTAGGGGCTGCTAGCGAATTTTTTAAAGATAAAAAATAGTAATACTTAAAATATTTATTAAGAATAAAACCTTTTCATTTTAACGTCTAAAACTGTCTAATTGAAAGGGTTTTATTTTTATATTTTTTATTTGGAGTAAAAAAAGTTGGAATTTTATTGACATAAGGTATAAAAAAATAGTATAATTAATATACTAGAAGAGTAATCTATTTAGATTGCTAATAGGAAGTTCTTACCTAAAAAGAGAACGATTTAAAATTAGGTAAAGTTCAAGCCTTACAAATGAACTGATTTGAAATTAGGTAATGCTTAAGCCTTATAAATAAGCAGTTTTAAATTAAAGGGGTACATTTGAAAAGATGTACTCCTTATGTTTTTATAAGAAATGAGGAAAGATGGAAGAATTACTATTTTATACAATTGATAAAAATTATATTAAATATTTAAGTAAATTTGAAAGTCATGTGAGTTATAATAAAGAGGAAATAGGACACAGTAGACCATATTTAGGAATTGTATTAAAGATAGAGAATTATAAATATTTTGTGCCATTATATTCATATAAAGAACATTATCAAAAATATAAAAATAATCCTAGCTTCTTCTTCATTTATGATAGAAAGAATAATCCTTTAGCAATTGTTAAGTTTTCTGCTATGATTCCAGTTCCTAATAATATAAGAGTGACATCATTACTAGAATATAATGAAAGTGATAAAAAGTATAAAGATTTAATATCAGCAGAATATAGATATATAAATTCTAATAAAGAAGAAATATATAAAAGAGCAAACAAAATGTATATTGCTGTAACAAAGCACAAAAACAATTTTCTTAAGACAATAGCTTGTGATTTTAAGCTATTAGAAGAAAGATGTTTAGAGTATAACACTAGAAAATAGTAATAACAATTACTTTAAAAAGGATAACCAGTTACAATCAAAATAGAGGTTAGTTAAAAAAGTAAATTCCACATAGTAATAAAAATTGATCGTATGCAAGAAAAGTCCGCTCTTAGGATATTT
>CAMTJT010000047.1 GCA_947073285.1 uncultured Clostridium sp.
TCATTTTAACAATTCAGTTTTTTGACTCTTAATCATTTATACTGACACTCATTTTTTTAATGGTTTGTTTCCATTTCCTTTTTATTGGTTTTTCTCAAAGGTTTATTGTTTACTTTTCAATGTGCTATTAAAATCTCCAGACGATGCTTTCGACTGAAGACATTTTTTATTCTAACACACGTTTTGAGTAAAGTCAACACATTTTTTAAAAAAGTTTTATTTTTTTTTGAGGAAATTTTTGTTAAGTCTATAAAGCTTTATTTTCTAGGCAAAAACGACTATAGAAAAAATGAAAATTAAGTTACCAATTTCTCCTAATTTTCATTTTTCTCTATTCACTACTCTATTTTATATTAATTAACAAGTAACCTAAATAGCCTTTCCAAAAATGTATAATATTTATTATACATCAAAAATAATGATAGTTACTATTTTATCTCCAGTTAAATCATATTCTAGTTCTACATTATACTGTTTACCTATTTCAATTTGCTCACTTAAATTTTTTATTTCTTCTTGTGTAACTGCTTTTATTGTTTGAGTACTTTCTGAAGCTGTTTCTTTTGTAGCAAAAGAACGCACTATAGTAACAGGTATTTCTCCTTCTGATAATGTCATATTATTTATTGCTACTGTATTACACAAAGTTCTAATTGTCGCTGCACTTTGAACTCCTTTATAATTTGTAAACTGCCTATTATAAATTTGTTGTTCTTGTTGTTGTAGTTCTGATACATCTGGAACAGTATTCATAAGTTCTCTTTGTAAATAGAGCATTTGATTTGTTGCTACCATTATACTAGAGGCTGTTATTCCAATTATTGGATTGGCTCCATTTGCATTTCCAATTGTTAGAATTGTACCTGCTATTGCTTGACTATAAGCTAATGCATTGTTTTGCACTTGCGTTATATTGTTTGACTGATTTGTTTCGTTTATTTTTAATTGGGCTAGTATATTTTCAAAAATCTCTTCACTTTTATTAGTTATCCCCTCAAAAAATGGTTCTAGTTGTTCTCTTGGATAGTTGTTAACAATTACTGAATTAGAGTTTTTTAATTCTAAGATTTCTATGGTTTCGTTAGCTAATTGAATAGTTTTATCATAAGAAATATTAATTGTATTGCTATCAAAATCTTGTATAGTAACTTTACTTATATTATGAAATGTATTATTATTCCAATTTCCTAATGTTGTATCCATTGCTATTTTATATTCTTTTTGTTCATTACTTGTTGTAATTTCTATTTTACTATTTGTTTGAGTATCTGTTATTTGTTTTTCTAATATGGCTTGTATTGCATTATTTCCTTCTACTTGCATAGTAAAAATAAGTTTTTGATTATTTGGCACATTACTTGCAATATCTACTAAAACTGTAATATCATCTATTTTGATTTGTGTTCTAATGTTTTTTCCATTTGATTGATATACTGTAATTTCTAGATTAGTAGCTTGCATTTCATTAGTTTGTATTGCTTCTAATAGGTTAGAAAGTACTTGTTCTGTTAACTGTGGAATTTGTTCTTGCGAAACGCCTATAGCTGATAACATAGTATGTATTATTTTAATAGTAGCTGTATCTTCATTTGCCTTTGTTAGTATATTTTTTAATATTGTACGAATATCTTCTTCATTTAAAGTTAGTGTATAACCATTTGCTAAATATTCTTGCCCTTCTATTGTAATATTAGTCTGCTGTGTTTTTCCATACTTTTCTTTAGGAATGCTTGCTATCATAATTGGCATATAAGTATCTGCTAAATATTGCTTATCTTCTTCACTAATAATTTTTTCCCTTTGTGTTGTACCCAAAGGAAGTGTATCTGGTATCTGTGCTATTATTTCTTCACTTGCTCCCATAGCACTTGCAAATCGTTTTAAATCACTATTACGAAATCCTATATAATTTTCATATATCTTGTCACATTTTATACCATATATATTATCATTATGAATATAAGAAGCATTTAATAAATCAATATTTCCATCTTTTAAAGTCATTTCTGAATAATTTCTCTTAGTTGTATTATCATATTTTGAATTGATACTAATTTCTACACCTTGAACTGCTTGCCCTTCTTTTTGAATTTCTGCAAGTACTGTTCCATTAGAAATGTAAGAATTGTTTTTCTTAAATTCTTCTTGTACATCTGCTATTTCTAATTGTAATAATGTTTCTAAATTATTTTCTTGAGATAAGTATTTAGCAAATAATTGGTCATTGCTTTTAAAGATGTCTGTTGTAAAATATAGTGTTGTTACTGCTACTGTAACTAGCATTACTATGATAATTGCCATTATAGATAAAATTAGAATTAGTTTTTTGTTTTTCATTTTTTTAGTTTTCTCCTATCTATTTGTTTATTTTTTTTTAATTTGTTAATCACATTCTCTTTTATTTTCTTTGTCTTACCACTTCATACATAATAATTCCTGCTGAAACAGAGGCATTTAAAGAAGTTATTTTTCCTTTCATTGGAATTTTGACTAAAAAATCGCAGTTTTCTTTCACTAATCTGCTCATTCCAAATCCTTCGCTTCCAATTACTATAGCTAGTGGCATTTTATAATCTTGTTTGGTATATTCTACTTTTGTATCTATATCTGTTCCACAAACCCAAATTTCTTGTTCTTTTAAATAGCGAATTGTTTCATTAATATTATTTACTCTTGCAATTTTCATATGTTCTACTGCACCTGCTGATACTTTACTTACTGTACTATTAACAGATGCTGCCCTTCTTTTAGGAATAATAATACCATGTACACCTGCTGTTTCTGCTGTTCTTATCATAGAACCTAAATTATGAGGATCTTCTATTCCATCTAATATTAAAATAAATGGCATTTCCTGCTTCTTTTTAGCTGATTCTAAAATATCTTCTATTTCGCAATAATCAAAAGGTGGTACAATTGCAATAACCCCTTGGTTGTTTTCTGTTTGTGCTATTTGATTTAGTTTGCTTTTTTCTATTTCCGTAAGCAAAATTTTTCTTTGTTTTGCAATTGCTATAATTTTATGAATAGAACCATGTTTTTCACCTTTGGCTACTAATATTTTGTTTATATCTCTACCTGATTCTAATAATTCAAGTACACTATTTCTTCCTTCTACTTGTTCCTGATATTCTTGTTTTTCCACTTTTATCTCCTTTTTATCTTTCTTCTTGATTTCGATAAGTTCTTGTTGAACCTGGTGTATTTTTTCTTTCTATAGAATCTATATATTTTTGTACAACTTGTCCTTGTTTTTCTCGTAACCACCTATTTTCAAATCCTTTAGAAAAAGAGTTGTCAATCCATTTAATTTCGCTTTCTCTTGTATTTTCATCATAAATATAGTCTGTATCTATAACAACCCATTCACCTGATTCTAATACTTTTTCGTCAATATTGCCTTGTAATCCTGTTGCCTCAGAATCTGACGTTATCTCCTCACCATCTAAAGTTGCTACATTTTTACTTCTTAATTTTCCAACATTTTGAAACTTTGCATCAGTCCAGATGATTCCATTATCTCTTAGTTCTTTATAGATTTGATATAATTTTTCTTTGCTTTGTTCTTCCTCGGTTAATTCATCTACTCTATTAGCAACTTCTACACAAGCAAATTGTTTATTATTATTTTTTTCATCTCTTAAATTCATTCTAATTAATGGTTGTAAAATTCTACGATGATTTGGAATTTTATGTGTTGCTCTAAGGTCTCCTATTTTCAATACTTCTTCGCCAATTTGATAAGTTCTGCTATAGCCTCCTAGCCCTATTAGTTTTATATCAAGCATTCTAACATTTTCTTTTTTCAATAATTCATCTAGCATAATTGTAACAGTCATGAGATAATCATCAATACACTGTTTTCTTCTTTCTGGCTCTTCTTTATAGTCAATACCAGTTTCTAGCATTTCTCTTATAATTTGCTCTTTTCTTTCTTCTAACTGCTTTTGCATTTTAGCATCTATTTCTTCTGACAAACCTCTAAAAATTGGTATATCTGCTATAGTAACTCCTTCTTGTAAAACTGTAGTTACATTAGTCAATAATACTGCATCTCCATCAGGTAGTTCTTTTATTGCAGAAAGAAATTTCTCTTTAGGTGTTCTTCTTCCTAGCTGACAAGTTCCTTTTTGATTAATACTATTGCACTTTTTAAAAACATCACTAAAACGTTCTTTTATTATTACCAATGTTTGCGGATTTTTTAATAATACTTTTAATATTTCGCTTAATTGTTCATTTGTTGTTGCTGTTTCTAAAATTGCTCCAAAATGTGTTTTTATAATTTCTATTGTTTCTGTATTTTCTAACAACATTTTTAGAACTCTCTCTAATTGACCTTTTACAGATAGCTTTGACAAAACCATTTCAAAATGTTCTTCGAGTATTTGGCTAGTACTTTTTGTTTTTTGCATTCTACTAAATAGCCTAATAAAAAAGTTTGGTTTCTTTCTTACAGCTATTGCTTTTCCCTCTTCTAGTAGCTTTTTTACTATTTCTTCTGTATTCTCTCCAAAGGCATTTTTCTCACTATTCAATTGTTCCAAAAACTCTTTTTCTTTCATACTTATCTGTTGTTTTTCGCTCCTTATTTCATTTTAGTTTTAGCTTGCGAGTGTTCCTTTTTCATTTGTTTTTACTTGTGTGTTGTTGCTTATTCTTCATCTAATTTTAGTACTGATAAAAATGCCTCCTGTGGTATTTCTACATTTCCAATTTGCCTCATTTTCTTCTTACCACGTTTTTGTTTTTCTAATAATTTTTTCTTTCTAGTAATATCTCCTCCATAGCATTTTGCTAAAACATCTTTTCTCATGGCTGAAATAGTTTCTCTTGCAATAATTTTACCACCAATAACTGCTTGTAAAGGAATGGTAAATAACTGCCTTGGTATAACCCCTTTTAATTTTTCTACCATTTTTTTGCCTTTTTCATAACTGCTATCTCTATGTACAATAAATGATAAAGCATCTACGCCTTCTCCATTTACCCAAATATCTAGTTTTACTAAGTCTGACCTTTGATATTCTTTTAATTCATAGTCAAAAGAGGCATACCCTTTTGTTTTAGATTTTAAGGTGTCAAAAAAGTCATAAATAATTTCATTTAGTGGTAATTCATAAATTAGTGTTACTCTATTTTCATCTAAATATTTCATGTCTATATAGATGCCACGTCTGTTTTGACATATCTCCATAATACCACCTACATAGTCTTTTGGTGTAATAATTTCAGCTTGTACCATTGGTTCTTCCATATAGTCTATTTCATTTGGTGAAGGCATATCAGATGGATTATATAGTTCTACTATTTCACCTGATGTTTTATGTACTTTATAAATAACAGATGGTGATGTAGTAATTAAGCTTAAATCAAATTCTCTGTCTAGTCTTTCTTCTATAATTTCTAAATGTAATAATCCTAAAAATCCACATCTAAAACCTGAGCCTAAAGCACCTGAAGTTTCTGGTTCATATTCTAATGCTGCATCATTTAATTTCAATTTTTCTAATGCTACTTTTAAGTTTTCGTAATCACTACCATCAATTGGATAAATTCCACAATATACCATTGGGTTTACCTTTTTATAACCTGGTAGTGGTTCTTTAGCTGGTTCTTCTTTTAGGGTAATGGTATCTCCTACTCGTACATCTGATAAGCTTTTTATACTTGCTGCAATATAGCCTACTTCTCCTGCTTTTAATTCTTTAGTAGGCAAATAACTTCCTGGTTCGAAATAGCCAACTTCTGTAATAGTAAATATTTTTCCAGTAGACATTAGCACCATTTCTTGACCTGCTTTTACTTGACCATCTTTAATACGTACATAGGCAATTGCCCCTTTATAATTGTCATAAATAGAGTCAAAGATTAAAGCTTTTAATGGTTTTGTTTCTTCTCCTGACGGGCTTGGAAGATCTGTTACAATTCGTTCTAGTACTTGTTCTACATTAAGCCCAGATTTTGCAGAAATACATGGTGCATCTTCTGCTGGTATTCCTATAATATCTTCTATTTCTTTTTTGATTTCTTCTGGTCTTGCATTTGGTAAATCTATTTTATTTATTACTGGTAATATTTCTAGATTATTATCTAATGCCAAATATACATTAGCAAGTGTTTGTGCTTCAACTCCTTGGCTACTATCTACTACTAAAACTGCTCCATCACATGCTGCTAAACTTCTAGATACTTCATAATTAAAGTCTACATGCCCTGGGGTATCTATTAAGTTAAGTTCATATTCATTTCCATCTTTTGCTTTATATTTCATACGAACTGCTTGTGATTTAATAGTAATACCACGTTCTCTTTCAATATCCATGTTGTCTAATACTTGGTTTTCCATTTCTCTTTTGGTAAGTACGCCTGTCATTTCTATTAATCTATCTGCTAAAGTGGATTTTCCATGATCTATATGTGCAATAATACTAAAATTTCTAATAAACTTTTTTCTGTCTTGCAAGTTTGTTCCTCCCAATTATTTAATAGTTTGAGCTCATTTTATCATACTAATTTTTGAAAAGCAATTCCATTTTTAAATTTAAAATGGTATATTTTGTAACAAATCGCTTTTTTAATTGTCTTATTATTAAGAAAGGAGACAAACTATGCAGAATATAGAAGAAATCTACTGGATACACTATAATTTCTAACTAAGAATTTGCCTAATATTTACACAAAAATATTGCTATAGTAATTACTTCTATAGCAACATTTTCTTAAATTATATCATCATATTTTATTGTATTTCTGTATTTATTATACCAATCACGATTTGTAAAATAATCATCTAAATAATCGTCATCGTAATAATAGTCATTATACCAATCATCATCTGTGTCTTCTGACATGATAACTGCAAAAATCCCAAAAGAAATTAATGAGCTAAATAATATAATTGGAATGGCAATGGCACTTACAATTATACCTGCTAGACTAACTCCTTTTTTGCTATCTTTTGTTTTACTTTTATGCATAGTATCTACAATTCCTAAAATTAAGCCTATAATAGCCAAAATAAGTGCTAAAAAACAAACAAATGGCATCCAACCAAATACAATAGAAATAATTCCTAATATTAATGAAGCAATCCCCATTTTTCTTCCTCCCTTTATATTCTATTACTATTATACTTTTTTCCTTCTTTTTTGTCAAACAAGGTTATCAAAAAGATAGTGTCAATTTTTTTCGGGGAAATTTATTAAAAATTTTATACCATCAAAATTGCTCTATAATTAAGCTGTATTAAACAGCCTTTTTATATTCTAATATTTGTTTAAAAAATTTTCTTTGTT
>CAMTJT010000048.1 GCA_947073285.1 uncultured Clostridium sp.
GATGGAACAAGTAGTGGAGATGAAGCAAGTATAAGCATTATAGATGATAAAAATCCACAACAAGCAACTATAACCTTTACGCCACAAACAGCACAATCAGGACAAAACATCACAGCGACAGTAACCCTAGCAGATAATGAAAGTGGAATCAATTTAGCAAATAGTAAATATATCTTTAGTAAAAGTGATACATCACTTGGAACTGAAGACGTAAGCCAATATACAGGAGGAACTTTTGCAAGTGGTACAAGCTTAAGTTTAAAAGGAACATCAGCAGGAAGATGGTATTTACATATATTATCAGTAGACAATGCAGGAAATATGGAAGAGACAGTATCAAATGCAATAGAAATAACTCAAGCAGAAATAGCAGATTTAGATAGAAGTCAAGGGGATATTGAGGTAGCTTTTGTTGATATGAATAACCAGCCAATTAGAGGAAGTAATGTACCAACTCCAAAACTAGGAGAAGGAATGGTACCTGTAAAATGGAATGAGCAAGATAGCAGTTGGTATGTATGCAAAAGTACAGATAACAACTGGTATAGTTATACACAGCAAGAGAAAAAATGGGCGAATGTGATGCTAAGAGATGGATTAGTAGTAGAAGGAATAGCAAATGCGGAAATAGCAAGTTTAGCAGAAATGGTAGGAAAAAAAGTAACAAGTGTAGGAAGTATGTTTGTATATGTACCAAGGTATAGTTATAAAATCTTATATAAAGATACCAGTGGAAATACAATAGGGTATTCAGATAGCGATGGAATAACAGACATAAATGGAAACATAGTAACAGGAACAAAAAAACAAGGAGCAATAGAAGTAAAAGGAAATTTAGACGGAAAACAAATAGAAAAATATGTATTACATCCAGCATTTCAAAAATTTGAAACAGATGAATTAACTATAGTTAATGGAGGCTGGAAAGAAGAAATAGCAGGAATTTGGGTAGCAAAATTTGAGGCAAGCAGAAATGATGCAACAGAAAGTAGTGTAGGAAGTGGAAGTATAATAAAGATAAAGCCAGAAGTAAGAAGTTGGAGGATTATAAGTGTAAATGATATCTTTATAAAATGCCAAAGCTATAATAGTGTATTAAATAGCCATATGATGAAAAATAGTGAATGGGGAGCAAGTGTATATTTAAGTATAAGTATCTATGGAATCAATGGAAAGATATGGATAAATCCAAATAATAAATATGTAACAGGGCAAGCAGGAGAAAGCATAGATGCAGCAGGAACTATCACTACCAATACCTATACAACAACTAATGGCCAAAAAGCAAGTACAACAGGAAATGTTTATGGAATTTATGATATGAGTGGAGGTGCATATGAATACACAGCAAGCTATACAAATGAAGAGAATGCAAGCTTAATAGATTATGGAGCAAGTTTGGTAAAAAGTAGTGAATATTTAAAACAGGTGTATATTGGTGGAACTAGTTCTAATAAAGGGAATTATGAAGCAAATAAAGGAAGATATGGAGATGCACTATATGAAACATCGACAGCAAGTAACGGTTCGAAAGCATGGTATAGTGGTTACTCAATTTTTCCTTGTGAGAGCCTTCAGTTTTTTACGCGTGGGGGGTATTACAATCGTGGTTCAGATGCTGGAGCATTCGTGTTTTATCACAATAGTGGTGATAGTCATAGCTATTACAGTTTTCGTCCTGTCTTAATTCTATGATACTCCATAACATATATTACATTTATATTACGATTTAATAACATTTGCGTAACATTATTGAATTGATAATAATAATAGACTATAATTAAGATAGCTGTTAGGAGTGAAACGACTATACAGATATCTTATACAACTGAAACAAAGTTGAAGTTGTATACCATCTTAAGAAAAAGGCAAAGGGGAGTAGTAACATGGAAACTTTTGCAGATTATATTTTATCTGAAAAAGACTGGATAAAAAAAATGGAAATCATGCATTATTTAAGAAAAAAAACTGGTGTGTTTTTTGATAAAACTGTTGTATTTAAAACCTTTCTAGCCAAACTATTTTTAGATAACACTGATTTAGGGCTAGATGAAAATCTTGTTATAACAGCGTGCTTGCTGTGCAATTGTAAAAAAAGCGATACTCCTCAAGATTTAGAAAAACTAAAATCTTATGCAAAAGAAGGAGCAGAATATTTAAGAGAACTTGGCTTTTCAGACAGATTTTGTAAAATATGTGAAGAAGTTAACCGTTATAGTGGCAGTGAACCAAGAGAAAAAGAAAGTGATATATTAGAATTAGTAGATCAATTTGGTGGAATGCTTTTAGATAGACCTGAAAGAATAGCTTTTAAAGTAGATGAAGCATTAGTATTACTAGAATATAGAAATTTAAAAGATAAATACAATTATTATTTAGAACATTTTAAAGAATTTATTATAGAAATGCAGGAGGTGCTTGTATGAATAAACCAATCATTCAAAGTGCATCAGATATTATTAACCAACCAGGTATTGATGATACATCAGCTATTAAAATGGTAGCGTCAGCTATTTACCCAAGAGCAGTAAAAGCAATTATGGATTATAGAGAAAACAAAGATAAAATTAAAGATACAAAAGCCCATACACCAATTGTTACTGGAGACGAAATAAGAGAATTTATGAAGAGACCTTTAGTAGATAGAACATCTCCTGAAACAAAAGAAACAACACCTATAACAAAAGAAACTACACAAAAAACAACTGATGATGGTTTTGAAAGATAAAACACAAAAGATAATTAAAAGATTGGGAGATTAAATAGAACCAATCTTTTTTTCGAGCAAAGAATCATTAATGAAAAAATCTAATCTAAATAGAAAAATTAATTTGGATTATGTATAAGAAAATTTAGATTATAGTATACAATGTTACACTCAATTGTACTAATGGAGAGAAGAAAAGGGGGAACAATAAATGCAAGAGATGTTTGCAGATTTGCATGTACATATAGGAAGAAGTGAAAAAGGAAAACCAATTAAAATAACAGCAGCAAGAAGTTTAAACTTTGCTAATATTGCAAAAGAATGTAGTGATAGAAAAGGAATTCAAATAGTAGGAATTATAGATTGTGCTTCACCTTATGTTATTGAAGATATTGAAGAATTTTTAAAAACAGGAGAAGCATATGAAATAAAAGATGGAGGCATTATATATAAAGACAAAGTATGTATCATTTTAGGAAGTGAAATTGAAACCTCTGAAATAAATGATGATGGCAAAACAGGAAGTGCTCATAATTTGTGCTATTTTCCTAGCTTATCAGATATTAAAGCTTTTTCAAAAGAAATGAGTAAATATATAAAAAATATGACTTTAAGTTCTCAAAGAGCTTGTATTTCAGCATATGAGCTAATTGATATTGTAGAAAAATATCATGGAGTCTTAATTCCAGCTCATGCATTTACGCCACACAAAAGTTTTTATGGAAATTGTACAAGCCGTTTAGAAAGAATCTTCAAAGAAAAGTTTCCAAAAGTCTTTGCTATAGAACTAGGGCTAAGTTCAGATACAGAACTTGCAGACCAAATATCAGAATTAGAGACAAGAACTTTTGTAACAAATTCAGATGCCCATTCACTTCCTAAAATTGCAAGAGAATACAATAAAGTACTATTAGAAGATATTTCGTTTAAAGAATTACTTATGGCACTTAAAAATGAAAGTGGGAGAAAAGTAGTTGCCAATTATGGGTTAGACCCTAAACTTGGAAAATATCATAGAACTTATTGTGAATCTTGTGATAAACCAATCGAAGGGAAACCTCCTGTAGCAGAATGCCCAAAATGTCATGGAAATATTATTACTATGGGTGTATATGATAGAATTATAGCTATTCGTGATAAAGAAAAAAGTATAAGTCCTGAGAATAGACCTCCTTATGTATATCAAGTGCCACTTACCTTTATACCAGGGTTAGGAACTAAAACAATTGATAAATTATTAAATTCTTTTGAAACAGAGATGAACATTTTACACAAATTATCTGAGGATGATTTAGAAGCAGTTGTTGGAGAAAAAGTGGCAAAGACCATTGTAGCAGCTAGAACTGGAGAAGTTAACATTCAATCTGGTGGTGGTGGTGTTTACGGAAAATTAACAGTAGGTTAAGTTCTAAATCTCATTTTATTGCATATTTTTATGTATAACCACTTTAGGAGGAATAAAATGAGAGCAATACCTAAGAAAAACTCAAAGCTAGTAGAATTGATTTTAAAGCACATAAAAGAAAATCTAAAAGAATATATTATTGTTTCAATTATTTTGCTAATAGGCATTATTTTAGGCGTTCTATTTGTAAATAATATGAATGAACATCAATCACAAGAAGTAAAAAAATACTTAACAGATTTTACAGGTTCTTTAAAAGAAGGTTCTACTATTGATAATGGAAAACTATTAAAAAAGTCAATTGGCAGTAACTTACTGTTTACTGTCTTTATGTGGTTTGTAGGTTCCACTGTTATTGGAATCCCTATTGTTTTTGGAATGATTGTATTTAGAGGATTTTGTCTTGGTTATACAATTTCTTCTAGCATTGCTATTTGGGGAACTGGGAAGGGAATATTGTTTTTTGTAACATCTATGTTATTACAAAATCTTATTTTTATTCCATGTATGTTAGCTTTAGCAGTGAGTGGTATTAAATTATATAAGTCTATTATGAGGGACAAACGTAAAGAGAACATAAAAATTGAAATATTTAGACATACTATATTTTCACTTTTTATATTAGGACTTTTAGTAGGAGCAGCTTTTATAGAAACTTATATATCTTCGAACCTGCTAATGATGTATGTTTCCTATTTATAGATAAAAGAAATTTAACTTTTTACAAAAAATCTATTTACATTTTTGAATTATTTTGATATAACATATACAGTTTACGTAATTTGATTTAAAAATGCATTAAAGCATTAAAAAAATATATATAGTTAGGGGTACTTAAAATGGAAAAACAAATTAAATCATTTTTAGAATTTCTTCAAAATGATAAAAAATTGTCAGATAACACATTACAATCTTATCAAAGAGATATTATGCAATTTGAAGAATATGTAGAAAAAAACAGAATTAATTATGCAAAAATGTCACAAGAAGATATGAAAGAATATTTAGCTCATTTGCAAGAAATAGGAAAGAAAACATCTACTATTTCTAGAAACTTAGCTTCTTTAAGGTCTTTTTACCAATTCTTAATCCGTTCTAGAAAAGTAAAACGTGACCCAACAGAAGATATTCAATCACCAAAAGTAGAAAAAAGAGTTCCAAGTGTTCTTACTTCACAAGAAGTAGAACTATTACTTGAACAGCCAAAAGATGTTGACTTAAAAGGAACTAGAGATAAAGCAATGTTAGAATTAGCATATGCTACAGGAATGAGAGTAACTGAAATTATTTCTTTAAATATTGAAGATGTTAATATTGAAGAAGGTTTTGTTATTTGCAAACAAGGAACAAAACAAAGAAATATTCCTTTAGGTTCTTTATCTTTAAAAGCAGTTAAAGAATATGTAGAAGAAGCAAGACCAGTTCTAATTAAAAATGAAAAAGAACAAGCTCTATTTGTTAATATTAATGGAAAAAGGCTTACTAGACAAGGTTTTTGGAAAATAGTAAAATACTATAAAGAACAAGCACATATTACAAAAGATATTACCCCTCATGTACTAAGGCACTCATTTGCAACTCACTTATTACAAAATGGTGCAGATTTAAAAGCAATTCAAACCATGCTTGGTCATTCAGATATATCATCTACACAAGTATATATGCAATTCCAAGATCCTGGTTTAAAAGATATTTATCAAAAAGCTCATCCAAGAGCATAATATAACTTAGGAATCATCTATCATAAAAGAACCATCTATTAAAAGATGGTTCTTTTATGAAGTTAGCTAAGTATGAATTTCTTTCACTTCTTTAACTAAAATAAAATGTTTTATACAAAAATAATAATTCTCAAATAAATGAGAATTATTATTTTTCTTTAGGTGGTAAATATTCAATAATATCACCAATTTCACAATGAATTGTTTTACAAATTCTTGCTAACAAATTTAAATCTACTTTTTGCATATCATTATTACAATATTTTAGTAGCTGTTTATAATGTATTTGAGCATTTCTAGATAAACTAGAACGCTAATATTATTTTTCTTTAAGTATTCATCTAATCTTAAATTAACTTCTCCCCATTCTTCCAACAAGCTCACCTCTTTTGGGTAGATTTTATCATTAAAAATAGCTATAAAACAATTAGCAATATACATACTAGCTTTATACATAGAAAAATTACTTTGTTAATGTTGACAAATAAAAAACGTTATTATATAGCACATAGTAGGTATAAACATACTAGCTATAATTATTGCATAATGTTTTAAAATCAAGAAATACTAAAGAATAAGGAGAATAATGAAAAATAGTAAAAAGTTTAATCAAGGAATCACGCTAATAGCCTTAGTGGTAACCATAGTGGTACTTTTGATTTTGGCAGGAATCACCATCACATTTGTACTAAATGATGGAGGAATATTTAGCCAAGCACAACGTTCAAAAGAGCAAACTAGAATAGGAGAATTGCTAGATAAATTTAATGTGTCAGAAGCTACAGTAGC
>CAMTJT010000049.1 GCA_947073285.1 uncultured Clostridium sp.
AATATCCTAAGAGCGGACTTTTCTTGCATACGATCAATTTTTATTACTATGTGGAATTTACTTTTTTAACTAACCATTATAGCAAAAGCTTGATTTAGGCATAAACATAGGTATATAATAGCAAAAGTGAAAGGAGATTTAAATATGGGACTTATTGTAAAAAATGTAGACAAAAGTTTTGGGACAAAAAAAGTAGTAGATGCTATTAATTTTGAAATTCAAAAACCAGGAATATATGGGCTACTAGGAACAAATGGTGCAGGAAAAACAACTACACTTCGTATGATTTTAGGAATTTTAAAAAAAGATAGTGGGCAAATATCATGGAATGGAAAAGAGGTACAAAGAAAACATGTTAACTTTGGCTATTTACCAGAAGAAAGAGGGGTATACCCTAAAACAAAAATACATGACCAATTAATGTATTTTGCAAGGTTAAAAGGTATGAATAAAGCAAAAGCAGAAGAAAATTTACTTTATTGGGCAAAAAAACTAGAAGTAGAACAATACTTGCAAATGACACCTGAAAAATTATCAAAAGGAAATCAACAAAAAATACAATTTATTACAGCAATTATACATGACCCAGAATTATTAGTATTAGATGAACCTTTTAGTGGGTTAGACCCAGTAAATACAGAATTACTTAAAAATGTAATTATAGAACTAATCAAAAAGGGAACTTATATTATCATGTCTAGTCATCAAATGTTTTCAATTGAAGAATTTGCATCAGATGTTTTAATTTTAAATAAAGGAAAAACTGTATTACAAGGTAACTTAAAAGAAATAAAAGAAACATATCCAGCTAATAAACTTTCTTTAAGTACAAAACAAAATGTAGAAGAAATTATTAAAAAAGTAGGACTTGAAATTTATCATAGTAAAAACAATGATTATATAATTAATATTGCAAACGAAGAAGAAGGATATAAACTATTTGATGAACTTGCAAAAGCACATATTCAAGTAGAAAAGTTTGAAATTATGAAACCAAGCTTACATGATATATTTATTGAAAAGGTGGGTGAATAAAAATGAGAGATTTAGGAGTTGTTATATCATATACCATAAAAGATATGCTAAAAAAGAAAACCTTTTTAATTTCAAACCTAATTATTTTGCTATTTATAGTAGTGGGGTTTAACATACCAAATATTTTGAATGCATTTAGTTCAGAAGAAGAGGAGGGAACACCTACCATAGATAAAGTACTAGTAGTAGATAGCCAAAATATTTATGAAGGAGTACTTACAAAATTAAATGATATGAATTTAGGACATACTTTTGAAATTGTTAATCAAGAGCAAAAATATGAAGAAATTAAACAAAAAATAGAAAATGAAGAAATAACAGAGGCATTAGTTATTTCAAAACAAGAAAACAATATTAAAATACAATATATTGTAGAAGAATTAACAATGATGAATACTATGCCAGAAAGTTATAGTAATGCTTTAAGTTCGTTATATACAGATGCACAGTTAGTGAAAATGGGTTTCACAGTAGAACAAACACAAGACCTTAGACCAACTTTAGAATTTGAAATGCAACAGACAAGTGAAGAAGAAGTAAAAGGTAATGTATTTGTTATTATGCTACTATCATTAGTACTATTCTATGCTATTTACTTTTGTGCTTATCAAGTATCTAGTTCTATTACCACAGAAAAAACATCAAAAATTATGGAAACATTGGTTACTTCAACAAAACCTAGAACGATAGTACTTGGAAAAACAATAGGAATTGGAATAGTAGGATTTATTCAAGTAGCAGTAATAGTGGCAGTAGCATTAATCTGTGCAAAATATTCTTTACCAGAAGGAATATTAGAAAGCGTATTAGACTTATCACAAATCACACCAACCCTTGGAATACTTACAGTTATTTACTTTATATTAGGATATGCTACATTTGCATTACTATATGCATTAACTGGTTCAACAGTAAGCAAACCAGAAGATGTACAAGCAGCAAATGGACCAGTTGCAATTGTTGCAGTAATTGGATTTTACTTATCATACTTTACTATGATGAATCCAACTAGTGATTTAAATGTATTTGCCTCAATATTTCCATTTTCATCACCATTTTGTATGCCATTTAGAATTATGATGGGAATTGCAACAACTTCACAAATAGTTATTTCAATAGTAGTATTATTAGCCACAATTTTAGTAATTGCTAATATTTCTATAAAAATCTATTCAAATGCTATTTTAAATTATGGTAGTAGAGTAAGTTTAAAAGATATGATAAAAATGTATAGAAATAAAGATGATAATAATAGCTAAGTAATTTTAGACAACCTTTAGAAGAAAATTGACTACTTCAAATTTTCTTCTAGGGGTTGTATGTTATTACTAAATTATTTATATAGTTGATAATAAAATTTAGTTTAATTCTATTAGATCTTTCCAATATTTTTTAGGCATAAATTGCATTTGCAATCTAGGGTTCGTTCTTTCTTTGATAGAAATAGTATTAAAAAAAGTTTTCCATAATTTTTGAAACTGTTTTTCTTCCTTAGAAAATTTAGGAATTTTAAAATTAATAGGTACTTTTAAAATTTCATAATCATTTCTATTTTGTATGCTATATAAAAAAGCTAAGTTTCTGTTTTTATCATGCAAAATTAAATTTTGAGTAGGAAAACGAGCCATTAAAAAATGGCCAACTTGTTCTATTACATTATTATCAGGGTGAATAGGAGCATACCATAAATTATTTTCTAGTTCGGAGAGGCGTACTAAACCTTTTAAACGATGAGCCTCACCAAATACAGTTTTTCTTAACTTAGTTACTTCTAATACATAATCTATAGCTAACATATTGCAAATACGAAAGCCAACATAAAAACCATGAAGTAAGTATTTTAAAATAGCTAATTCTTTACCTTTATGGCAAGATAAGAAAGCATAGTAACAATCATAAAGAGCAGTATAACTAATATTAGTATATATACCATGCCAAATACGATTTGCTTTTTTTTCATCAGTAGAAATAAAATATGGTTTCTCTAATAAATTAGGTAAATAGTTTTCTTTAGGTAAAACATCAGAGGGAATAACTTTACTTAAGTAACAATCAAAAACAATTGTAAGAAGTCCATTAAAAGTACCATCATATAAATAAACCTGGTTTTCTAAAACTTTAAAATTTAACATGATAATTTTTCGTATAATGAATAAATAGAGACATTACACATATCCTTTCTTTATTAGTTTCTAGTTTTTAAGTAATATTCTAGTTTTTTCCAATATAACTTTACACATATGGTAAAGAGAATAGTTATATTTTTTAGCACTACAAAATACAGTTAGTATCATAGTTATAATAACCCTGTTAAAGCTTTTAATTTGTCATCTTTAGTAGGTGTTAACTCATCAAAAAGTGAAGTTTGTACATAACTAGGAAGAGGCAAGCCGTTTTCTTTCTAAATAAATTAAATTTTCAGAAATAAAACGATCATTAAACTTTTGAATAGTGTCATAATATTTTCCATTACAAGTAATAAAATATCTAGCTCTTTTCAAAACAATACCTAACTTTTTTAGATGTTCAAATTGTAAATGACAAGTTTTTCTGGCTTGTAAAATTCTTTTAGCACTAATAACACCAATGCCAGGAACTCTTAATAAAGTAGCATAATTAGCTAAATTAATTTCAACTGGAAAATTTTCTAGATGGCGAAGAGCCCAGTCACATTTTGGGTCTAGTAGAGTATTGAAATTAGGATTTTGCTCATTTAATAACTCGTCTGCACGAAAGCCATAAAAACGAAGTAGCCAATCTGCTTGATAGATTCTGTTTTCTCTTAAAAGAGGAGGCTTGTTATCTAAAGAGGGCAAAAGAGAATCGTCATTAACAGAAACATAGGCAGAATAGTATACTCTTTTTAAACGAAATTTTTCGTAAAGACTTTCAGATAGCTTTAAAACTTTAAAATCACTTTCAGGACTAGCACCAATCATAAGCTGAGTGGTTTGACCGAGCAGGAACAAAGTTCCTAATTTTGGGCTTATGAATTATTTGAGGAGTAGGTAAAGGGGTAAACGACCAATTCTTTTGGCTAGGCAGTAAACGCTGGCTAGAGGCATCTAAATTTTTAGCTACATAACTCATAGGCTCAATAATATTAGTTTTTGTTTTTTCAGGAGCTAAAAGCTTTAAGCTAGCTTGTGAAGGGAGTTCAATATTAATACTCATACGGTCTACTAAAACACCAAGTTTGTCAATTAGTTCTTTACTACTTCCGTGGAATAGTTTTGGCATGAATATAGCCATTAAAATGATATTCGTTTCGTAAAAGGCTAACTGCTTGTATCAATTGCTCCATGGTATAGTCAGGAGATTTGATAACAGCAGAACTTAGAAACAAACCTTCAATATAGTTTCTTTTGTAAAAGCCAATTGTTAATTTAGCAACTTCTTCAGGAGTGAAGGTAGCTCTTTTTATAGAATTACTACAACGATTAATACAATACTTACAATCATACATACAACAATTTGTCATTAAAATTTTTAAAAGAGAAATACATCTACCATCTGCACCCCAACTATGGCAAATTCCAGCAACTTCACTATTTCCAATACCATCTTTTGTGTTTTTTCGTCTGCCACCAGAAGAACTACAAGAAACATCATATTTGGCAGAATCAGCTAAAATTTTTAATTTTTCTTCAATATCCATGATTTTATAAAAACAACCTTTCAAATAAATACATATGTTCGCATATTATTATAATACCAATTTTGTGAAATGTCAAACAAAAGTTTTTGGAATTACAAAATAAGTATTAATAATAAGAAAAATGATTGCTTTAATTTGGGGGTTCAGTAGAATATTGTCGAAATTTGTCAGTCAAAAATTCTTGTATTTTAAGGTAAATGTGATTATAATAGAATATATGAATTTAAGAGGTGATTTAAATGAAAATTAGTAAAGAATTAGAAGAGAGAATAGACAAAGCAATAGAAGAATATGAAAAAGCAAAAAGAGAAGGTACTATGAAGTTTTATGAAGAAGAAGAAGCAATGCAAATGATGTTTGGAGATAATTATATTGAAAAAACGATATAAAATTATTTATTCAAGAAACTTTATTAAAAAGATACACCAAATTACTAATTATATTACATATCATTTGCAAAATCCTATTGCTACTTATCATTTTCAAATCAAGATGAAACAAAAAATTTCTGTTTTAAATTATTTTTCGCAAGCAGGACCGAAGTACAAAAATACAAAATATCATTATTTATTAATGAAACATTGGATAATTTTATATGAAATTCAAAATAATGAAGTCGAAATGATAGATATCTTTAGTTCGAAGCAAAATTCAAAAAAAATCCAATTATCTTAAAAATTACTCCTTTTTAAATTTAAATCTAACTTTATTTTTTATAAAATTTCTAAAAGAATTTACATTTCCAATCATAAATCCATCTTTTTCTACGATAAGAGCATTACTTTTATCTAAATAAAGATAAAAATATTGTTCATTTTCATAAACTCTATATAGTTTATAATATTTTAATTTAGAGTTTCCAAGTGTATTTTTTACTCTAAAATATTTTTCATAAAAAAAGTAATAGTTAATTAAATTTTTTTGAACCTTATCACTAGTAAGCTCTTTTTTTGTCTTGTAATAAGGTTGTATAAAACGGTAACCTAAAAAAGCCAAAAATGCTACGAATAGTAGAACAGCAATAAAATATTTTTTGGCTATTAGTTGAAAAGAAATAGCAATAATAAATAAAAGAGAAAGAGTAGCTGTATAAAGCCAATATTTCCAGTTATTTTTCTTTTGATGAAAATCTACTAAATGTAAATAATTTTTAGAAGACAAAACAGTTTTATTTTTAAATAATGCTTGCATGATTATCTTATATTCCTTTCTTGTTCTATAAAGTGGCCCAAAAAGCGTAATTATTTTTCAACCATATACTTTTTTTAATATTAAATATAGTATAAATTACTTTGGGAAAAATAACAAGCAGGTAAAAAAATATCATTACCCTTTATTAATTTTTAATATGTTTTATGTCATAGGTAGTATGAAATTTATGTAAGAAAAAATTGATTGATACATACTATGATATAATTAGGTTAGTTAAAAAAGTAAATTCCACATAGTAATAAAAATTGATCGTATGCAAGAAAAGTCCGCTCTTAGGATATTT
>CAMTJT010000050.1 GCA_947073285.1 uncultured Clostridium sp.
AATTTTAGCACTAATTCTATTAAAAATTAGTGCTAATGTTTAAAATATTTTGAGACATTTTCAAAAATGATTGACACTAATTATCTTTTAGATAATACCAGCCTTTTTCTGGCAAACTCATTTTTAAATTTTCTTTGACCTTCAAACTTTTCAAACACAGCACTCCACTACTATTTTAACATTTTTTCGTGCAAAATTGGAATCCACCTAATTTGAATGCGGAATTTAAAATAAAATTTAAGGAATTTTTTTACATTTTCCACTTTTACTTGTTATCTTCCCTTTTTTATTGTATAATAGATTTTGTAATACATTTGGGGATGTATTTGGTTTCGACAATAATTTAGAAGTTCTAATAGCGAGTAGTGGATTCTCACTTGGCCACTTTAATCATGTGAGAAAATAAATATAAACGCTGATAATAGAGAATTAGCATACGCTGCCTAAGTGCGGCGACGTCTTACTAAAAAGCCCACTGTTTTAGATAAGGCGACGATTAGTGGGAAACAAAATTATTTTGAGCTATCAAAATAATGGGTATTTCTAATAGCTACTTTTTGTATAAGCTTGTTTGTTAGGTTATACAAAAGGGAATTTTAATAACAAACTGCACTCGGAGAATTTGGTATGGAAAGGTTATTGGACAGGGGTTCAACTCCCCTCATCTCCACCAACGCCTAGACGCAAATTGCTTGATTTTGCGTCTTTTTTTATTTTTCTGTACCTTCGTACGTAACTTTAAAATGTTGATTTATATCGTCCTTTAAGTATTTTTCCATTTTATGTCATTCTATGAATTTGTGTGTATTTTTTCATTTTTTTATGATTTTCTGTTTATAATAGTAGTAAAATATCAACAAATTTGATAAAATAAGTATACATTTAATGAAAGGATTGATTGTACTGAGTGATAAACAACTTATTTTAGATACTGTTCAAAATATCTTAGAAACTTCTAGCTATGAAGAAATATTATATACTTTATATACCAAATTAGAAATAAGAAAGGGCATTAAAGATATGGAAAAAGTTAATAAAATTCGTATGAATTAAACTTAAAATATTACAACTCAAAACCCCTGTTAATTCTATTTGAACTAACAGGGGTTTTGACTATTGGTTAATTTATTTCTTCTTTTTTAGTTAAGCTGCCATAAGCTCTGCTTGTTGGATTTGGACATGCTTTCTAAGTCCCTTCTTACTAAAGGTTCTTTCTCCCTTAATTTGAATAACATCTGCTTCCGCAAATTTCATGAACTGCTTTTTTCCTATCAGTTTGTACTTTTTCCCCTCATACTCTATATAGGTAATGTGTTCTTCTTTATGATATACTTCTCTTCCTGTGAAAAAGTTCACCTTTATGTAAGAGGGCTTATACACTCTCTTTATAACTCTTGCCTGACCAGAAAAAATTTCGCACTGTCCATCTTGCTTATTTTGGTTATTCAGTTTTTGCTCTTTTTTCAGCCTTTTTTCCTTTTCATGCTTTTCGGGCTTTTGTACTCCCTTCTTTAATGTAAGCTGCTCGAACCATTTTGTAACAGTTCGCCACGTTTTGGGTACTGCTTTAACAATTTCTTGGCACTTTCTCCAAAGTTTTGCATTTACCTCATTTCCCTGCTGTTTATGTATAATGGAAGTGCATACCTTTTGGATAGTTTGCCATACTTTTTGCATTGCTCTCCAAATTTTTCTGCATTTCCTTCTAAACTTCAGGTTTGCCCGCAGACTATGTACAATAGAGCCGACGGTAAACATGATAAGTACAAAGATGATAATGCCAATAAGGCTAATTGCTTCCTTAACAAAGGTACTAGCATTCTTGAAGAACTTAACTAACTTTTTCATTTGTATAACTCCTTTTTAATTTTTAAGGCTACTTTAACTTTTCTAATTGTTGTGTCACATGTCTTAGTTCATATTGGCTATAATCTCTTTAATATGAACTTTGCAAACTTTTCCTTTTTTATTATAAACTATGTATCCTCTCACTAGTATTTGGTCTTGTTCTACAAGTCTTTCGAATTCCTTTTTTCCCTTTATAACACACTTCCATCCTTTATAGTTTAAAATGACATAGTACTCTTCTCCATAGTACTCATCTCCTAAGAAAATGTTGTGCTTGGTATAGGCTGGTACATATTTCTTTTTTACTACCTTCGCTATATCATAAAATTCTACATAGTGTAGTTTTTCTTTCTTCCTTTCTTTGCTCTTTTTTATGATATAACTTATAGGAACAATAAAGATATATGAAACAAAAAATAGAACCATGACCACAAAGGTCAAGACATCTTTCAAAAAGTTAACTAACCGCTTCATCTTCTGCTTTTTTCCTTCCTAATTATAGTATTATTACAAACTAGCTTTTAAAGCTAGTAATAACGGAATTATATATATAAAAGGCATTTGCCTACATAATTATTTTATCACACTTTATGTATGCTTGCAAGCTTTCTATCATTTTTTATACTGTTTCTTCTAAAATTGCTTTATTATATACCTTTCCATCTTCTAAGTATATAATCTCATCTGAATTTTCCATAGTTGATTTTCTATGAGCTACTATAATAACTGTACTGTCTTTTGAAATTTTATCAATTAAATTTTGTATTAATCTTTCTGTTTTTAAATCAATATTAGAGGTAGGCTCATCGAATATGTAAATACTTGTTTTATGTGTAATTGCCCTTAGAAATGATATTACTTGTAATTCGCCATAAGATAAGCTATTTTCCTTAATCTTTTCATCTAATCCTTTACTAAATCTTTGATAAATATTTTGTACTTCTATTTGATTTATTATATTTAGTATTTCATCATCTGTAATATTTTTATTTCCAAGTGTTATGTTATTTCTTAAAGTATCGTTAAATATATATGGCATTTGAGAAATATACGAAATACTTTGCCTTAAAGATTTGATAGCTATTTTAGAAATATCTTGACCTCCTATTAATATTTTTCCTGATTCAATATCATATAGTTTCATAAGAACATTTGTGAGTGTAGTTTTTCCTACTCCTGTTCTTCCTGCTATTGTTACTTTTGAACCTTGCTTTATTGTAAAAGATAAATCCTTTAGTATATAATTTTTATCATATTTCATATAAACATTTTTAAATTCAATATCTCCATTTAACTTTTTCACTTCTATTCCTGCTTCTAAATTTTCTTCTTCTAATTCATTTAGTATTGTATTTATCTTTCTCAATGAATTCAAACAGGTTTGCATCTCTTCTAATTGATCAAACATATGTGATAGTGGACTTCTACACTGTTTTACGTAAAATAGAACTAAATAAATGCTTCCTAATGAGATATTCAAGTTTATATTTAATGCATAATACAAAATAGCATATATTCCGAATAGCTTCTAATAGCAAAGTTGCTGGATACATAAAGGTATGAACAAAAATATATTTCCTTCTATATCTTAGTTCTTCCTCTAATAGCTGATTAGTCCTTTTGGTATTCTTTTTTTGCAATTGAAACAAATATGTTAATTTATTTTTATTATATATTTCTGAAAATTCTTTATTTTCTTCATCTCTTTTTCCTAATACTTTGTTATCTAGATCTTTTAATTTTTTAGTAAATTTAAAAGATGAAACTCCAATAACTGCAATTGTGGCACAACCAATAATCGCTAGATTAATATTAGCAGAAAACATCATAACAATCATTAATACAATATAAACAACATTGTTTACTAAAATATCTAATATTCCAAAAAATAAGCTAAACAAATTGTCTGTATCTGCTGTTAGCCTAGTATATATTTCAGAAGAATTATACTGATTATATGTTTTCATTTTAAAGCTTAATACTTTACAAAATAGTTTTTCACGAATGTCTCTTAATAATTTTGCCATTATTTTGTTATTATATATATTTCTTATATTTTTCATAAGTGCAAGTAACACATGTATGCTTAAATACATAATAAATAGTCTGCAGAGTACTTCTGTAATATTAGCTTCTTTAAAGTTAACATCTACTATTTCTTTTACTATATATGGATGTAAAACATTTAATGCATTACATATAAATATTAAAACTGCTACTACTCCAAATGATTTAATATATTTTTTTATAATGCTTTTCATATTAAATCACCCACTCTCTCATATTCACACATTTCTTGATATAATGTATTTCTTTGTAATAATTCTTTGTGAGTTCCTTGATCATAAATTTTTCCATCTAATAGCATATAAACTCTATCTAACTTTTCCATTTGGCTTACTTTGTTTGATATTACAATTAATATTTTGTCTTTTGTTTGATTCATAATCGACTCAAAAACTTTCTCTTCTGTATCATAATCTAAGGCAGACAATGTATCATCAAAAATATTTACTTCTCTTACAAATGCTAAATTTCTAGCTATTTGTACTCGTTGTTTTTGCCCACCAGATAATCTATTTCCTCTTTCTCCTATTTTTGTTTCAAATTTCTTGTCCATTTCTAGTATATCACTATATAAATTACTCAATTTAGCTACTTCTTCTACATTTACTTTTTTATCTTCTACCACATTTATATTATTATAAATCGTGTCATCTAATATAATATTTTTTTGTGTGGCATACCCAATATTTTTAAAAATATCATCTCGTAAGTACTCATTTATATCAATATCATTTATGTATAACTCATTATTCTTTGCCTCTAAAAATCCAGCTATTAAATTCATTAATGTCGTTTTTCCACTTCCTACTTGTCCTATTATTCCTATTTTTTCTCCTTTATGAATTTCCATTTCTATTTCATTTAAAACATTATGCTCATTATTATAACTATAAGATAACTTATTTAGCCTTATAGATTCTATTTTATTAAGTTCTTTTCCTTCTTTTTTATATGATTCTAATGCAAAAAAGTAGTTATATCTTTTAGTAGATTGCTTAAAATATGCTATAGCATTTATAATAGGTTGAATAGCAGATGTTACTTCTGAAATAACAAAAGTAATACAAGTAATTAGTGCTGTTAATGCTCCTATCGTTAACATATTGTTCTTTATAAGTATGATTCCTAGTCCAAAAACAACTATATAACAAGTTGCATACATAATATTTACTCCATTACTAATCTTGTTCTTAGCTATCCCTATATAATAATCTCCTTTATATCTTTGTTCATTTACTTTTTTAAATTTAGCTATTTGATTGTTTTGTTCATTGTATAGTTTAATAAGTGGAAATCCTGCTGTATTTTGTTCTATAATTTGAAATAACTCTATATCTGCTATTCTGCATTCTTCAATTCTCTGCTTTAGTCCTTTATATAATTTAAAAATATATAATGTTACAATTATTAATATAGGAAATACTGCAATTGAAATATATAGACTATACTTTATTGCAATAATGATTAATACAACACTTGGATTAAATAGTAGTTTTCCTATTTGAAAGAAAAAATTCCCTAAAAACTTTCTTATAGCTAATAGCTCTTTTGAAATATATGCTAGGTATGTACTCTTGTCTTCTTTCTCATAATATTCTGGCTTAACATATTGTAAATGTTCCATTACTTTTTTTCTTAATCTTGTATCAGATATTCTAGCTTGTGTAAAAAATAAGGTTCTATAGATACACCTTGGTATTAAAGAAAGGGCTGAAACAAAAATTAATAAATAAACCTTATTCATTATTACCTCTTTAACAAGTGTTTCTTGTAGCAATAAATCTAAAATCTCTCCAATAATAAATGGTATTAAAAAATGAAATGTTGCTTGAACACCATTTACTAAAATTCCTAAAAAGTATTTTGGAAATGTTTTTTTAAATTCTTCTATCAAAATTGGATTATAATTTTTTACTATATATTCTTTTATATGTTTTGTCATGTTCTTCTCCCATATCTCTATTCTATGAATTACTACAATCTTAGCATAAAAAAGTATCTCTGTCTATATAGATAGTTCCATACTTCTAATATAATTGGTGTAAAATTGGTTAGTTAAAAAAGTAAATTCCACATAGTAATAAAAATTGATCGTATGCAAGAAAAGTCCGCTCTTAGGATATT
>CAMTJT010000051.1 GCA_947073285.1 uncultured Clostridium sp.
TCTCACTAGTTTTTTTAGTAGCTGCTTTTTTAGCAGTATCTTTTTTCTCACTAGCTTTCTTAGTAGCTGCTTTTTTAGTAGTATCTTTTTTCTCACTAGCTTTTTTAGTAGGAACCTTTTTACTAACGACTTCTAGTGTCTCTTTTTTAGTTAAATCTTCTATTACTTTATCTTTTGCTTTTCTTGGCATTTTTTCCTCCGACTTCGTATGATACAATATTATTTATATACTATATCAAAACAAAAATAAATTCAATAGAAAAGCAAGAAAAAATGTCAATAAATTTTATCAAAATCTGTTTACTTTTGTCAAAAGTTTGTATACAATAAGTTTAACTAAAAAAAAGAGCAAAAGAAAAAATGAAAGGGGCATACCAAAAAAATGAAAATATTAATGTTAACATGGGAATATCCACCAAGAATAGTAGGAGGAATTGCAAGAGTAGTACACGATTTATCTAAAAGGCTCATTAAAGATGGACATGAAGTAACAGTTGTAACTTATAAAGAAGGAGATTTACCAGAATATGAAAATGACAAAGGCGTAGAGGTATATCGTGTAGAAAATTATATGATACATCCTAATAATTTTGTAGAATGGGTATTACAGTTAAACTTTAATATGGCAGCAAAAGCAGCAGAAATAATGAATAAAAAAGGCAAATTTGATGTAATACATGCACACGATTGGTTAGTTGCCTCTTGTGCTAAAACTTTAAAACAAGCTTATAAAGTGCCAATGGTAGCAACCATACATGCAACAGAAGCTGGTAGAAATTCAGGGATTCATGATGAAACACAAAGATATATTAATGATACCGAATGGATGCTTACTTATGAAGCAACAGAGGTTATTGTAAATAGCAATTTTATGAAAGGTCATGTTCAAAGCTTATTTGGTCTTCCATTTGATAAAATAAATGTAGTGCCAAATGGTATTAATTTAACAAACTTTAATGGTATTGAAAGAGATTATGATTTTAGAAGACAATATGCTATGGATAACGAAAAAATGATTCTTTATGTAGGCAGGTTAGTATATGAAAAAGGAATACAACATTTAATTTCGGCTATGCCTAAAATATTAAATGGTTACAATGATACTAAACTTGTGATAGCAGGTAAAGGTGGCATGTTAGAAGACTTAAAAGCACAAGCACAAGCTATGGGTATTGCAAATAAAGTGTATTTTACAGGTTATTTAAATAGTAAACAAGTACAAAAAATATATAAATGTGCAGATGTAGCAGTATTTCCAAGTACTTACGAGCCATTTGGAATTGTTGCATTAGAAGGAATGCTTGCAGGAGTACCAACAGTTGTTTCTGATATTGGTGGTCTAGATGAAATAGTTGACCATGGTGTCAATGGAATGAAATGTTATGCAGGAAACCCAAATTCAATTGCAGATTCTGTTTTAACAGTACTATATGATAAACAACTATCTGCTAACATGGCTAAAAAGGCAAAACAAAAAGTAAAAGAAGAATTTAACTGGACAAAAATTGCACAAGATACACACTATACTTATGAAAAAGCAATTTGCAAAACAATGGCAGAAAAGCAACAAGAAGAAATTGCACAAGAAAATGCAAAAAAGGCAGAAAAAGCTAAAAATACAGATACAGAAATTACAAACTTACTTAGTTTCAAAAAGAAACATGCTTATGCATAATATAAAAAGTAATTGTTAGCTAGGAATATAATTTCTTTTCTAATTAATATAATCAAGAAAGGGTGAAAAATATGCAAGTATATGATACTGCAAATCGCTTAGCACAAGAGATAAAAGAATCAGAAGAATATAAAGCTTATAAAAAGCTAAAAGATGAAATACACAATGACAATACTAAAAAGCAAAAAGTAGAAGAATTTGAAAAACTAAGATATGAAGTACAGTTAATGGCATATACAGGGGAAGAAAGAAACGAAGAAAAAGCTAAAAAACTAGAAGAAATGTATGCTACCTTAGTAGCAGATCATGATATTAAAGAATACTTTGATTTAGAAGTGAAATTTAATATTATGATAGCAGATGTTAATAAAATTATAGCAGAATCAATTAAAGATGTATTATAAAATGAAGTAAAAAACATACAAAAAGTCGCTTAAAAAAGCTAAAATATATTGCTTTTTTGGTGACTTTTTTAGTGAAAGATTTATTAGAATACAAACAGAGTGCAAAGAGGTTTTTAGATTACAAACATTTAAATGGTAAAGGAGAGAAAGAAAAATATGGAATATATAGTGATTATTGTAATCAGTATCATTTTTTTAGGAACTTTAAAATTTGCTTGGAATATAAGACTAAAAGATATAAAAAAGTTAAAAGAATTAGGATATAACAAAGAATTAAATGAAATTACCAATAAGTTGCCAGAAAATAAACAAATATGTCAAACTATTTTAAAAAAGCTACATAATGAAACAGTTGAAATTAAAGAAAGTACAGATAATAAAGCTAGTCTATATATTGTGCTTAGTAATTCTATTTTAATTGCCAATATAAAAGATACTTTTACAAGAGTTCAAACAATAGCACATGAATGCTTACATTCTGTACAAAACAAGAGAACATTATACTTTAATTTTATATTTTCTAATATCTACTTTTTATACTTTTTAGTTATCTGCATTTTAACATTTATGAGGCTAAATTCATATCCAATGTTATTACTATTTGGCTTAGTAATTTTAGGTTGCACCTATTATACTGTTCGTAGTAGTTTAGAAATGGATGCTATGCTAAAAGCAAAACCCCTTACCAAAGAATATATAGAAGAAGAGGGAACTTTAAATAAGCAAGAGCAAGAAACCATTTTACAAAATTGTGAAACGATTAATCAAATAGGAATTCCGCTAACTAATTTTCAGTTAGTACTAAATTGTACAGTGAAAGTAATATTATATAGCTTGATTGTATTTATATGGTGCAAATAGTAGAAATTGTATAATATGATGTGTGAATTTAAAAAACACATCATATTTTTTGTTTAGACTAGAGAAATGAAATGAAGCGAATAAAATTACAGAAAAAACTTCTCCTTGACAAATAACACGCATATTGGTAATATAATGGTAGAAAGTATGGAAAGTAACCCACCTTACTTTTCATACACATTATGGTAACAAATAGGAGGGCTTATGTTTCTATATCCAAAACTATACTTAAATAATGCTAGAGAAATCACAATAGAAATATTAAAAAAACATCAATTAAAAGGTCTTATTTTGGATGTAGATAATACATTAATAGATTATGAAAAACATATGCCAGAAGGTACAAAAGAGTGGATTGCAAACTTAAAAGATCAAAACATAAAACTATGTATCTTATCTAACTCAAATCATAAAGAAAAGGTCGAAACAGTAGCAAAAACATTAAAAATTCCCTATATCTATTTTGCTAAAAAACCATTAAAAAATGGATTTAAAAAAGCAAAAGAACTTCTAAAACTAGAAAGCCAACAAATAGGTGTAGTAGGAGACCAAATCTTAACAGATATTATTGGTGCAAATAGGAGCAAAATGTTTCCTATTTTAGTAAAGCCAATTAATGAAAAAGATATATTTATTACAAAAATAAAAAGACCAATCGAAGAGTTAATTATTAAAAGGTATCAAAAGAAAACAAAATAAAAAGTTTATAGGAACTTTTAAAAACCTAAATTTAGTAACACAAGGAGTAAATGATATATTTTAAAATATATCATACAAATAAAAAATGTTGTATATTAATGATGTTCATATATTATGGTATGTAGCAGTAGGAATTATAGGGCTACTAATTGGGCAAATAGTAGACTGGTGTAATAAACGTTTGCCAGAATATCAAAAAGTTTTTTCAAAAGAATTTTTTACAGAATATATTAGGCATTTAAAGCCAAACTATATATTGATGGTTGTAACAGCCATCATGTATATTGGTACTTTATACACCTTTGGTATAAGTATTGATTTATTCAAATATTTAGCATTAATACCAATGTTATTATCTGCATTTTGTATAGACTTAAAACTTCAAATCATTCCAAATCGTTTGAATTTAACAATATTTGAAACACGGGCTTGCCTTTACTTTTTTAACAGTATTATTAGATACGACAAGAGGCATTAGTGCACTTACAGATAGTATTTTAGGTATGATTGTGGGAGGCGGAATTTTCCTACTTATTACTTTAATTGGAGGATTAATTGCAGGAAAAGAGGCAATGGGTTTTGGAGATGTAAAATTCATGGGTGCCTTAGGCTTATTTTTTGGATGGATTAACATTATCATTATTTCTGTACTTGCCTTTTTACTAGCTGCAATCATTAGTGTTGGTATTTTAATAATAAAAAGAAAAAAAGTAAATGAATATATTCCATTTGGCCCATTTATTGTGGCAAGTTGCTTAGTTGTTATTTTTACACCATTTGATTTACTAGTAACAATAATGTTAAAAATTTTCACCCTAGGTATGTACAAAGAATAAAATAAAAGTTGGCTTTAATGAGCCAAACAAAGGGATAGTGATGTGTTATGAATAACAAAATTAAATGGTTAAGAGAAAAAATTCGTGGACTAGATATGCAAGGTATGATTGTTTCAAACCCTATTAATATAAAGTACTTAAGTGGTATTGATGCAGAAGGGGTTTTATTAATTACGCGAAAAGAAAACCATTATATTACAGATAGTAGGTACTTAGAAGAGGTGCAATCTGTATTAACAATAGATGATGAAATTGTTCTACATAATAGCACTGATGTAAGTAATTATGATTATGAAAACTTTTTTTCCTTTTGTGAAAATGTAGGTTTTGAAGAAGGATATATTACTTATAAAACCTATAAAAATTATATGCAAAAATATAAAGCAAACCATCTAGAAGAAACAGAAAATGTAATAGAAAAGCAAAGAATGATAAAAGATGAAAAAGAAATTGACTATTTAGAAAGAGCCTGTAAATTAACAGATAATTGTTTTTATCATTTGGTTGATTTTATTAAAATAGGAATGACAGAAAAACAAATAGCTTATGAGATAGAAAAATATTTTTTAGAAAATGGAGCAGAAGGGCTTTCATTTGAAACAATTGTGGCATCAGGGGCAAACTCTTCAAAACCACATGCCAAAACTACTGAAAAAGAAATTAAGGCAGGAGACCCAATTACCATAGATTTTGGTTGCAAATATAAAGGGTATTGTTCAGATATGACAAGAACTATTTTTGCACGGTTATGTACCAATAAGGGCAAAACAAGTTTATGATTTAGTATTAAAAAATCAACTGCAAACACAAAAAGATATGAAAGAGGGAGCAGTTATTCGAACAATTGCTAGAAATGTAGATAATGATTTTCATTTACATGGTTATAGCTTAGTACATAGTTTAGGGCATGGAGTAGGTTTAGAAATACATGAACTGCCATATATTAGTTCAAAAAATGATGCAGTTTTAAAAGAAAATATGGTAGTTACAAACGAACCAGGAATTTATATTCCAGGAGAATTTGGTGTTAGAATAGAAGATACTGTATTAATAACAAAATCTGGTTGCATAAATTTAACAAAAGCAGATAAAAATTATATAGTAGTTAATAAGCAAGAACATTAATAGAAAAGCAGATATTTTAATGTTTTAATAGAAACTATTTTAATTGTATAGGAAAAATCGCAGATTTTTGCTATACAACAAGGTTAGGTTTCCTTGGGCTGTGCAGTTGCGAAGCAACTTGCACAAGTGTGCGTCGGAAGCTTTGCT
>CAMTJT010000052.1 GCA_947073285.1 uncultured Clostridium sp.
AGTAGTTTAGGAAACTATGGAGCAAGTTTAGTAAATGGAAGTGGACATTTAAAACAAGTGTATAGTAAAGGAAGTAGTGATAGTCAGCAGACAAATTATGAAGCGAATAAAGGACGATATGGAGACGCAGTGTACGAAACATCAACAGCAGGTACTGGTTCAACTTCGTGGTATGGTGACTACTCGTACTTCCCTTACGCGAGATATCCGTTCTTCCGTCGTGGAGGCGGTTACAGTAATGGTTCGAATGCCGGGGCGTTCTATTTCGGCTACTACACAGGCGATAGCGACGGCGGCTGCGGTTTCCGCCCTGTCCTTGCTCCAGCCGTGTGATACGAAGTGAACCACGGATGGAGTATGCGGGGAACCCGCAAAGGTACTTAAACACAGTTTGACCACTAGGTTAAAAGCATTAATAGCCTTAGAACGCGAATATTCGTATTCTGAGGCTAAAACTAGCATATCGGGAAAGAAAAATACCTAAAAAGTTGCAAACGCTAAACAGGAGTAATCCTCATAAGTTCAACATAAATAGAAAACATATACAATTATGGAAACAAAAAAACAATGGATGGAGTATGCGAGGAACTCGCAAAGATACTTGCTTGCAGTATTAAGTAACAATAAGCAAGATAAAAGCACTTATGTAAAGGTAACACATAAAAAAACGCTTGACAACAGAAAAAAAATGAAGTATAATAAGTAAGTCAAAAAAAGAAGCAATCCATTGCTCACCTTAACCAAAAGGAAAAAGGTAATACTTACATATTATAAAAATAGCTTAAAAAGCTTTAAATATATGTGTTTTAGTAATGGATTGGTTTTGCAAAAAATCAATCTTTTTTTGTATCACAATTATGGAGGTGTTTTATTATTAAACAAGATTTACCAATTAATGAACAAATAAGAGCAAATAAAGTGCAATTAATTGATGAAAATGGAGAAAAAAGGGGAGCAGTATCATTTACAGAAGCACTAGACTTAGCTTACGAAAAAAAGTTAGATTTAGTTATGGTATCACCAAACCCAGAAATGCCAGTTTGTAAAATCATGAACTATGGTAAATACAAATTTGAGCAAGCTAAAAAAGAAAAAGAGGCTCGCAAAAAGCAAAAAACTTTTGAATTAAAAGAAATTAGAATTACACCTAATATTGACACACATGATTTCGAATTCAAAGCAAAAAATGCTAGAAAATTCTTAGAAGATGGTAACAAAGTAAAAATTACTTTGAAATTTAGAGGAAGAGAAATGAACTACATAAAACTAGGTGAAAGTGTACTTCAAAAATTTATTACAGACTTAGAAGATATTTCTATTCCTGAAAAAAAGCCAATATTAGAAGGAAAAAACATGTTTATTATATTAGCTAAAAAAGCTGATAAGTAAAATACATAAAGCCAAATTAAAAGGAGGAATAAAATTATGCCAAAGTTAAAAACAAATAAAGCAGCAAAGAAAAGATATTCTTATACAGCAACAGGAAAAGTAAAAAGAACAAAATGCAACAAAAGACATCTTTTAGCAAACAAAACAAACAGAGCAAAGTCTAGAGGAAAAGTGCAAGATGCTTATGCAGACAAAACTTGCGAAGCAGGAATTAAAAAAATGTTACCATATGGAAACTAAAAAAGTTACCCAAAACTAATAACTATGATAAATAAAAAATGTAGTCAAAGGGAACAAATCAAAAAGATAGAGGAGGAATAAAACATGGCAAGAGTAAAAACAGCAAGAATTACTCGTAAAAAACATAAAAAAATATTAAAAAGAGCAAAAGGATATTATGGTGCAAAACATTACAGATTTAGAATGGCAAAACAAGCTGTTATGAAATCTGGTAAATATGCCTATGTAGGTAGAAAAGATAAAAAGAGTAATTTTAGAAAATTATGGATAGCAAGAATTAATGCTGCTAGCCGTCAAAATGGATTAACTTATAGCAAACTAATTAATGGTCTAAAAAAAGCAAATGTTGTTATTAACAGAAAAATGCTTGCAGAAATAGCTGTAACAGATCCAAAAGCATTTAGCGAAATTGCACAAATAGCAAAAAATGCTAAATAAATATTAGATTAAGTGTTAATAAAATAATTACAAAAAAGCACTGTCAATGAAAAAGAGTACCCTATAGAATAGATATTAAGTCTATACTATAGGGTACTTTTAATTATAGTAATTGATACAAGTGCTTTTTTTATTGCATCAAGTTTATACTAATACGAAAATACAACTTCATGCTTTTTATAAAAGCATGAAAGCGTGAAAGGATGAGATCATAAAATCATGAAAGGATGAAGTGCGACGCATGAAAGTAAAGCGGTAGAAGTAACAAAAATAGGAAAAAATTCTGATATCATCAAAATAAAAAAAACAATATATAATATTGCTTTTGACAATAAAATATATTGTAATACAAATTTAATGCTGTTGTAATAATTTTGTAATACAAAACTGAAAACAGGCAATATTGATATAAAAGCAAAAGATGATGAAAAATAATAAAATGGAAAAAAATGTATTTCGAAAAATGGAAAAGTTGAATTAGAAAAATAAATGTGATATTGATATAAAAGATAACAAAAGAAAAATAAAAAAGGAGGGAGATGTCTAAATGACACAAAAAGAAAGAAAAGTAGTTTTTACGCTAATAGGGATTATGGCATTAGTTTTAATTTTAGTTTTAATAGTAAAAGGTGTAGGTGGCAAAAAGGAAGTAAATGCAAATGGTTTAAGTAGTAATGGTAATAGTAGTAATCAAGTTGCAAACACAAATGCAGAACAATATGTTACTAGCTTAGAAAATGGCATCAAAATAAATAACAGTGAGCAACTTAATAATAGTAAAAAATATAAAAATATAGAACTTAGCGATATACAATTTACTTCTCAAGATGGAAGAAGTATGTTACTAGCAAAAGCAAAAAATGTAGGAAATACTCATCATGATGCTGAAATTGTAAAACTAACGATTTTAGATGCTACTAATCAAGAAATGACAGTAATTTATCCAGTATTACCTAAAATGGCAGCAGGAGAAACAAAACAATTTTATGCAGAAATAACAGCAGATGTTATAAAAGCAAAAGACTTTAAAATAGAAGCAAAGTAATAGTAAAAGGCAGAAAAGTAGAAAAGCAATTAGAAAACTAGAAGAGCAATTAGAAAAGTAGAGACAGAGTGAAAAATAAAAAGTAATAAGATAACAGTAAAAGGTAAAAAGATAATAGA
Source organism: uncultured Clostridium sp. (assembly GCA_947073285.1). Lineage (GTDB taxonomy): Bacteria > Bacillota > Clostridia > TANB77 > CAG-508 > CAG-273. Next base: position 3,232 of record CAMTJT010000052.1, read on the forward strand.
AAAAGAAAAACAAAAATAGGATAGATAATTTAAGATAAAAGTAAAAAATAAAAGACATAAGTAAAATAAAATTAAGAAAAAAATAAGGAGGAAAGTCATGAAAAGAAAAAATGCATCAGGAATTACTTTGATAGCTTTAGTTGTCACAATTGTGGTATTGCTTATTTTAGCAGGCATTACAATTAGTCTTACCTTTAATGATGGAGGACTTATCACAAGTGCTACCAATGCAAAAACAAAACAAGAAATAGCTATGATAAAAGATAAAATAGGATTAGTAGCAACTAATTGGACAACACAAAAAATGCTAGATGAAAATGTAAAAGAAGAGGACTTTTTAAATAGTCTAGTTACATCAGGAATTATTAATAATGTAGAAACAGATGTAGATAAATTAGATGAAAATGGAAATTATCAAATTAGAACAGAAGGTGGCCATGTATTTGATGTTACAATAGAGCCAGATGGAAATGTTATTGTAGATTTAGCAACCAAAGGACCAAAAATTGTATCGATTAGGTTATTAGAAAGAACAACAAAATCTTTGCAAATTAAAGTGAATGCAACAAGAGCAGAAGGTGGAAAATATTCTTTTTATTATAAAAAATCAACAGAAAAAGATTATAAGTTAGCAGTAGAAAATGTAGATACAGATACGTATACATATGATAATCTAGAAAATGATGCATACTATGATTTTAAAGTAGTATTAACAACTTCAGAGGGAAATAATGAAAAGGAATTAACCCATATTAAAGTAGGAGAACTAAAAGCAGGAACAATTACGCAAAAAGGTCCAACTGTGTGGGCAGAAGATGGAACAGCAACAATTATGCTTCAAACAACTGAGCAAAATGTAAAAATTCAATATCAAATAGGATCAAATGATGCAGCTGGTTGGAGAGAATATACAGGTTCAATTAGTGGGTTGGCAAATGGAAGTACTGTATATGTAAGAATTTTTGATGGAATTAATGGAAGTGCAGACAGCTCTATTTCAATTGAAGATTTAGTGCCACCAATAATCCAAGAGATGAGTAGCAATTCTACTACTAGTGAAATTAATTTAATAGTTAGTGCAACAGATAAAGAAAGTGGAATGGGTTCAAATCCAATCTTTACATTCTATAGAAAATTAGAAACAGAAGATGATAGCAAATATGTACAAGACCAACAAGGACAAAGTAGTAATTATACAAAAGGTGGACTAACACAAGGAACAGCGTACACAATTAAAGTAGAAGTAAGCGATTTAGCAGGTAACGTAGCAACTCTTACCAAAACATTAACAACAAAAACAGTAGGAGGAGCAGATACAGGATTAGCAACAGGAGCAGTTACGGCAAGCAATCCAACATGGGCTAATGGCTCAGCGACAGTACAGCTTTCAACCACAACAGGATTACAAATTCAGTGGCAAAGAAATGACATTCAAGAAGGTGGATGGACAACAGGAAATACTGCAACAGGCTTAAAACATAATGATACTTTATATGTAAGATTATCAGATGGAGTAAATTCAGGAGATGAAGGTAGTGTATCTATTAAAGATAATACAGATCCAAAAACAGCTACAATAAGCTTTAGCCCAACAACAGCACAAGCAGGGCAAACTATTACAGCAACTGTAACATTAAAAGATGATGAAAGTGGAATTGATTTAACAAATAGTAAGTATATTTTTAGTAATAGCAGTACACCACTAGGAATAAATGATGTAAGTAAATATACTGGAGGAAATTTTGCAAGTAGTACAAGCTTAAGTATAAAAGGAACATCAGCAGGAAGCTGGTATTTACACGTATTATCAGTAGATAAAGCAGGAAATAAAATAGAAACAATATCACAAGAAATCAAGATAACCCAAACAGAAATAGCAAATTTAGATAGAAGTGGGGGAGATGTTGAAATAGCATTTGTAGATATGAGTAATAATCCAATCAGTGCAGGAAATGTACCAACGCCAAAATTAGGAACAGGAATGACAGCAAAAAAATGGAATGGAAGTAGCTGGGTAAATGCAACAAATACAGCTCCAGGAGGAGACTGGTATAATTATGGAAATAAACAATGGGCAAATGCACAAACCAGTGATGGAAGTATGTGGGTATGGGTACCAAGATATAGCTACAAAATTTTGTATAAAAATGCAAGTGGAAATATAATAGGGTATTCAAATAGTGATGGAATAACAGATGCAAATGGAAACATAGTAACAGGAACCAAAAAACAAGGAGCAGTAGAAGTAAAAGGAAGTTTAGATGGAAAGCAAATAGAAAAATATGTATTACATCCAGCGTTTACAACTAATACAACAAATGGAGGGTGGAGTAGCGAGCTAGCAGGAATATGGGTAGCAAAGTTTGAGGCAAGTAAAAATGATGCAACAGCAAGTAGTGCAGGAAGTGGAAGTAGTATAAAGGTACAACCAGGAGTAGTAAGCTGGAGAAGTATACCAGTAAATGATATCTTTACGAAATGTAAAAGCTA
>CAMTJT010000053.1 GCA_947073285.1 uncultured Clostridium sp.
GTAGAAGGAACAGGAAAAGAAGGAGCAGTAAAAATAACAGGAAAATTAGGAAATGAAACTTTTATTAAATATGTATTGCATCCAGCATTTCAAAAATTTGCAACAGAAGAACTAACCATGGCAAATGGAGGGTGGAGTAGCGAGCTAGCAGGAATCTGGGTAGCAAAATTCGAGGCAAGTAAAAATGATGCAACAGCAAGTAGTGCAGGAAGTGGAACTAGTATAAAGGTACAACCAGGAGTAGTAAGCTGGAGAAGTATAAAAGTAAATGATATATTCAACAATTGTAAAAACTATAATAGTGCATTAAATAGCCATATGATGAAAAATAGTGAATGGGGAGCATGCGCATACCTAAGTAAAAGTATCTATGGAATCAATGGAGAGATATGGATAAATCCAAATAGTAGTTTCGTAACAGGGCAAGCAGGAAGCAGTGTAAGTGCATCAGGAACAAGTTCAACAAATGCATATCAAACAAGTAATGGAGTAAAAGCAAGTACAACGGGAAATGTGTATGGAATCTATGATATGAGTGGAGGAGCATCGGAGTATGTAGCATCTTATGTAAGTAATGGAAATAATAGGTTAACAAGTTATGGAGCAAGTTTAGTAAATGGAAGTGGACATTTAAAACAAGTGTATAGTAAAGGAAGTAGTGATGGTCCGCAGACAAATTATGAAGCAAACAAAGGACGATATGGAGACGCAATGTACGAAACATCAACAGCAGGCAGCAGTTTAACTTCGTGGTACGATGACTCTTCGTACTTCCCTAACACGGGCCTTCCGTTCTTCCATCGTGGAAGCGATTGCAGTAGTGGTTCGATTGCCGGGGCGTTCTTTTTCAACTACTACACAGGCGGTAGCAGCAGCGGCAACGGTTTCCGCCCTGTCCTCGCCACAACTTGATGAGTTCAAAAAACATAGCCTTAGAACGCGAGAATTCGAATTCTAAGGCTAAAACTAGCATATCAGGAGAGAAAAACGACTAAAAAGTTGCGAACAGCAAACAGGAACAAATCTCGTAAGTTCAACATAAATAGTAAATATGTATGATTATGAAAACTAAAAACAATGAATGGAGTATGAGGGGAAAGTTCCAAAAGGTACTTGTTTACAGTATTAAGTAACAATAAGCAAGATAAAAGCACTTATGTAAAGGTAACACATAAAAAATGCTTGACAACAGAAAAAATTCGCAATAAAAATATAAAAAAGCACTTTATTCCTGTTGTTGCTTTAGAAACACCTTAATTAAAAAAGTAAATTCCAGATAAAGTTCAACTGGAATTTACTTTTTTAATTAACGGTAAAGCTATGTTTCTAAGTAACACTTGCACAAAAGAAAAAATCATAGTAAAATAGAACAAACAAAACAAAAGGTAGAAGGTTACTTATGAGAAAAAAAGAAAAACTAAAATGGAGAAGATTAGATAATTCTGCTAAATTGTTTCCTATTGTAGGAAATAAAAAATTTAGCAGTGTTTATCGTATGAGCGTATTACTAATTCAAGACATAAATCCAGATTTATTAAAAAAAGCAGTAGAGCAAACACTTGAAATATTTACTTCATTTAAAGTATGCTTAAGAATGGGATTTTTTTGGTATTATCTAGAAGAAAATGAAAAAGAGATTGTCATTTTTAAAGAGGAAACTTATCCATGTCGTTATATAGATAAAAAAGCAAATAATGGCTATCTTTTTAAAGTAAGTTATTACCAAAATAAAATCAATGTAGAAATATTTCATGCACTAACAGATGGAAATACTGCAGTAGAATTTATAAAAACAATTGTATACCAATATTTAAACTTATGCTATCCAGATACCTTTAGCGAAAAGTTTTCTATAAAAAGTATAGAGGCAGATACACAAAATATAGAAGATAGCTATTTAAAAAATTATCAAAAAAATTTACATGGAAAAGAAAGCTCTAAAAAAGCTTATATATTAAAAGGTAAGAGATTACTTCCATATCAAGTTGGAATTACTCATGGCTTTATTAGTTTAAAGCCAGTTATTAAGACTTGTAGAAAATTAAAAGTAACAGTATCAGAATATTTTACAGCAGTTTTAATTTATAGTATCTATCAAGAACAAAAAAAGCAAAGGGAAAGCAAAAAACCAATAAAAGTATGTTTGCCAGTAAACTTAAAAAAATATTTTAGTTCCACAACAGTGACTAACTTTTTTTCCTATATGACAATTGTAGCAGACCATAAACAACTAGACTTAACAGATTTTGACTTGATTTTAGCCTTTGTTAGAAATAATTTTAAAAATAAATTGCAAAAAGAAGAAATGGCAAAAACAATGGCACATACAGTAAGACTAGGAAACAGTATTTACATTAGAATGATACCATTAGCATTAAAAAAGCTTATTTTAAAACTAATATACAGTGAAATACAAAAATATACTACCACTACTTTTTCCAATTTAGGAAAAATAAATGTACTTCCAGAATATGAAGCCTATATAGACCAATTTTTCTTTTTAATAGGACCAGAAAAAGCAGAAAAAATTAAGTGTACAGCATGTTCTTATGGTAACAATATTGCTTTTTCATTTGCATCCATCTTGCAGGAAAATAGGGTAGAACAAAACTTTTTTAAATTTTTAGAAAGCCAAGGAATACCATTTACGATGGTAACAAATGGTATTTACGAAAAAGAAAGTACAAAGCTATATCCAAAAATGAATACCTTGTTGATAGAAGATGTTATAGACAAGATGAAAGAAAAAAAGCAGATAAATAATAAAGAAAGCCAAGAAAAAGAGTCATATGAGAGCAATAGTGAAAATGGAGAAAATAGTAACAAAAGTGATACCCAAAAAGATAACAAAAAAGATGGTAAAAGTCAAAGTAATGGCAAAGATGAAGAGTGGCAGAAAAATGCAAAGGATGAAAAGAATGAGAAACATAAGAATGCAAAAAAAATTAGTTTAAAAGATAAAATAAAAAGAAAATTTCACTTTTAAAAAGGCAGAAGGGAAAGAAAAAGGGATTTGCATTTAACCCAAAAAGACCTGAACCATTTAGGAGGAGACATGAAACTAAAAATAATAATAGGCATTGCAATAATGATAATAATAGCTTGTATTGGTGCAATTTTGCTTTACTTTTTTACAGGCAATGTTAGTTCAAAAATACCAGACAATATCATAAAAGAATGTAATGTAAAAGAAGAAAAATATCAAAATAGAAGTGTATTTGTTATAACACCAAAAGAAACTAATCCAAATGGACAATTTATTTACTATTTGCATGGTGGTTCTTATGTAGCAGAATTAAGTACAGCTCATTGGAAATTTTTAAGTAAATTAGCACAAGATACAAAAGCAAGCATAATTGTGCCAGATTATCCACTAACACCACAGTATCAGTATCAAGAAACATTTCGTATGGTAGAACCATTATATAAAGTATTAGCAAGTACAGTAGAAAAAGAAAACCTTATTGTAATGGGAGATTCAGCAGGTGGGGGAATGGCACTTAGTTTAATGGAGGAAATTGGAAAAGAAGAAGATGCTAAAAAGCCAAGTAAAGTAATTTTAATTTCGCCATGGCTTGATGTAAGTATGGAAAATCCAAAAATACAAGAAGTAGAAGAAAAAGATAAAATGTTAAATAGAGAATTATTAAAAATGGCAGGAGTAGCATATGCAGGTTCAGAAGAAGCAGTTAAAGAGCCTTTAGTAAGCCCTATTTATGGACAGATAGAAAATGTAGAAAATTTAGTTATTTATACTGGTACAAATGATATTTTAAATCCAGATGTATATGCTTTAAAAGAAAAAGCAAAAAAGAAGCGGAATAGATATACAAGTAGAAGAAACTCAAGAAGCAGTACATGACTGGCTAATAACTAGATATCAAGAGGGAAGATATGATAATGAACTTGCAGAAAATGCTTATCAGGATTTACTAAAAGAGATTATAAAGTAAAAAGATGTTAAATATATAGGAAGGAATTTGTATCATATCAAGTTAGTAACAATAAAAGCAGTAATCTAAACAGATTACTGCTTTGTATATAGGCTTTTGACCTCTTGCCCAAATAGGCTTGTTTTTATCTCTTAGAGAATTGTGGTGCTTTTCTAGCTTTTTTAAGACCGTATTTTTTTCTTTCTTTCATACGAGGATCTCTTGTTAAGAAACCTGCAGATTTAAGGGCTGGTCTGTATTCACTATTTGCTTCATTTAATGCTCTTGCTATTCCATGACGAACAGCTCCAGCTTGACCTGTGAAACCTCCACCAATTACTTTACAAATAACATCATATTTATCAAGAGTATTAGTAGCAACTAATGGTTGTTTTACAATAACTTTTAATACATCAGTACCAAAGTATTCATCTAAAGATTTACCATTGATTGTGATAGTTCCTTTTCCTTCTACTAATCTAACTCTAGCAATTGATTTTTTTCTTCTTCCAGTTCCTAAGAATACTATTTTATCTGCTTTTTTTGCCATTTTATTTTACCTCCCAAACTTCAGGTTTTTGAGCGATATTTTGATGCTCGCTACCAGCATATACTCTTAATTTTTTTGCCATTTGTCTTCCAAGTCTTGTATGAGGAAGCATACCTACAATAGCGTGTGTCATCATTTTTTCTGGGCTTTTTGCTAAAAGTTCTCTAGCAGTAGTTTCTTTCATTCCTCCAATATAACCTGAATGACTTCTATAAATTTTTTGATCTAATTTTTTTCCTGTTAAAACAACTTGACTGCAATTAATAATAATTACATGGTCACCAACATCCATATGTGTGGTATAAGTTGGTTTGTGTTTTCCTCTTAATAGTTTAGCAGCTTCAGCAGCAACTCTACCTAATGGCTTACCTGCTGCATCGATTAAGTACCATTTACTTTCAATTTCACTTTTTTTGATACTATAAGTTGTATTATTCATGGTAATTCATATCCTCCATTTCATTTTTCAAAACATTATCTATGTAAAGCTACTTTAAAACTACCGGGGAGAAGTTAAAAAATAGTTACACTCATATATAACGTACTAATTCTATTACAAAATCAAGGAAAAGTCAAGCAAAATTGTATTCTTTTTCACATTTTACAGATTTTATAGGTTAGAAATTAAAGTTTAATATGACATTTTCATGACAATTGTGTTACAAGTAAAAAGAAAATCAAAATTTCCAGAAAAAACAAGCTCTAAAACTAGCTTGGGAGTAAGAAAAATTAGGCATAAAGAAAAAACATTGCTTTGTAATAAAGGAAAAGCAATGTTTTTTCTTGTTTACACAAATTGTGAAATAAAGTATACTACATACATAAGTTGTGTATGCAGTCCACTTGCTATAAAATAGCTACTAAAAATACTTGAAAAATTAAGAAGAGAAATAAGAAGCCTAACATTGTATAGCAAAAATCTGCAATTTTTGGCTATACAATAAAAAAGTACAGTATAAAAATGGAAGAAGATGGGCAAAATACAAAGGAAAATATAAAAAAGGAGACGAGGAAAATGAACGAGAAAAAGAAGCAAAAGGTAAACAAAATGAGTAGAACAAGCGGAATCACGCTAATAGCGTTGGTTGTAACCATAGTGGTACTTTTGATACTAGCAGGAATAACAATCACGTTTGTGCTAGGAGAAAATGGAATCATTAATATGGCACAAAGAGCAGCAGATGCAACCAA
>CAMTJT010000054.1 GCA_947073285.1 uncultured Clostridium sp.
CTATTATTTTAACATTTTTTTGTGTAAAATTAAAATCCACCTAACTTGAGAGTAGAATTTAAAATAAAAATTAAGGCAATCAAAATAGATTTTAATAAAGGTATTGCATTTAGCAAAAAAAGATGCTAAAATAAATGACGTAAATAAAAAAACCATTGAAAAAGCAAAGTAAGTAAAAAAGCATAATCACAGAGAAATAAACCAAAGGCTGAAAGTTTATTATTATCTTTTTACATGAAATTTCACTTTAGAGGTCTTTTTTTGAAAACTTAAATAAAGTAAAGGCTAAAAGCTAAAATAGTAAAAAATAAATTAATTTATGTAATAGCTTATAGCAAAATATAAACTTAAAAAGTTTAGTAGAAAAAAGCGGTAGCTACGTTACAGCTAAAATAAGGTTAATGAATTATCTAAAACAAAGCTAAAATAATAGTGGCATTTTAGCAAAGTAAAAGATAAAATTAATAAAATTAGGTGGTACCACGAGTTATTTCGTCCTAAATAGGGGGCAAAACAACTCGTTTTTTTAAGCTAAAAAAAGGGGCAACTTGGTATAAACCATAATAAAATATGTTAGGTAAAATAATAAAAGAAGGGAAGGAAGAGGTAAATGCAAGAACAACTTGAAAAAATTAAGGCAAATGCAAAAAATGAAATTGAACAAGCCCAAAATGCAAAAGAGCTAGATGAAGTAAGAGTAAAATACTTAGGAAAAAAAGGAGAACTAACAGCAATTTTAAGAGGAATGGGCAGTTTATCAGCAGAAGAAAGACCAATGATAGGAGGTTTAGTAAATCAAATAAGAGATGAACTAGAAAATTTGATTGAAACAGGAGAAAAACATTTTGAAGACTTAGAAATAGAAAAAAAACTAGCTACTGAAAACATCGATGTTACCATACCAAGCAAAAAAATAAATTTAGGGAGTATACATCCAATCACACAAGTTGTAAATGATGTAAAAGAAATATTTATAGGAATGGGGTATGAAATTGCAGATGGACCAGAAGTAGAACTTGCAACTTACAATTTTGATAAATTAAATACACCACCAGACCATCCAGCAAGAGATATACAAGATACTTTCTACATTACAGATGACATTATACTTCGTTCACAAACATCATCAGTACAAGCAAGAGTAATGGAAAATACTAAGCCACCAATAAAAATTATATGCCCAGGTGCAGTGTATCGTTCAGATAGTGTAGATGCAACACATTCACCAGTATTCCATCAAATAGAAGGTTTAGTAATAGATAAAAACATATCTATGGCAGACTTAAAAGGTACTCTAGATATGTTTGCTAAAAAATGTTTAGGAGAAAAAACAAGAATAAGATTTAGACCACATCATTTTCCATTTACAGAACCAAGTGCAGAGGCAGACGTATCATGCTTTGTATGCGGTGGAAAAGGATGTAGAGTATGCAAAGGGGAAGGCTGGATAGAATTATTAGGTTGTGGAATGGTACATCCTAATGTACTTCGTAATTGTGGTATTGATCCAGAAGAATATACAGGTTTTGCTTTTGGCTTTGGTGTAGAAAGAATTGCTATGGCAAAATTTGGTATAGATGATATGCGTTTATTATATGAAAATGATGTTAGATTTTTGAAACAATTTTAAATTGTCACTTTAGGGACGTAGCTATTTGTGACAAAAGTGTCACAAATAGCTACGTCCCCAAAGTGACACAAAGTAACAAAATAAGGAGGAATGTGAAAGATGAAAGCAAGTATAGAATGGTTAAGTGAATATGCAGATATTAGTGTAGAGCCAAAGCAGTTAGCAGATATTCTTACAATGACTGGTTCTAAAGTAGAAACAATCGATAACTTAGGTGGAGATATTCAAAATGTAGTAGTGGGAAAAATATTAGAAATAAAGCCACATACTGATTCAGACCACCTAGTAGTAACAAAAGTAGATGTAGGAAATGGAGAAATATTGCAAATTGTAACAGGTGCTAATAATATTCATGAAAATGATATTGTACCAATTGCAAAAGATGGTGCTAAATTACCAGGAGATGTAGAAATTAAAACTGGTAAATTAAGAGGTGTAGAATCTTGTGGAATGATGTGTTCTGTAGGAGAGTTAGGGCTTGATATTAATAGTTATCCAGATCAAATCGAAAATGGTATTATGATTTTAAAGCCAGAGTTAGAAAAAGACCTAGGAAAAGATATTACAGAAGTTTTAGGAATAAAAGAAACAGTACTTGATTTTGAAATTACACCAAATAGACCAGATTGCTTATCTATAGAAGGGTTAGGTAGAGAAACTGCAGTTTCTTTGGGAGTACCATTTAAAAATCCTCGTAAAAATATAGATGAAATGCAAGTATCAAATAAAGAAGAAATAGAAGGACTAAAAGTAACAATTACAGCACCAGATTTATGTTATAGATATATTGCAAGAGTAGTAAAAAATGTAAAGGTTGCACCATCACCAGAATGGATGGTAAAAAGGCTAAATGCTTGTGGTGTAAGAGCAATTAATAATATTGTAGATATTACTAATTATGTTATGCTAGAGTTAGGGCAACCTATGCATGCATTTGATATTAATTCAATTGAAGGAAAGCAAATTACTGTAAGAAGAGCAAAAAAAGATGAAAAAATTATTACCTTAGATAATCAAGAAAGAAACTTAAATGAAAATATGCTTGTTATTGCAGACAGCAAAAAGCCAGTAGCTATTGCAGGAGTTATGGGTGGTCAAAACTCTGAAATAGAAAATGATACAAATATTGTTGTTTTTGAATCAGCTGTGTTTTATGGTGGTAGTGTTAGAAAAACAGCAAAAGCAGTAGGGCTAAGAACTGAGGCATCTTCAAGATATGAAAAAGGATTATCTCCTGAAAATGCAATAAGAGCAGTTAATAGAGCAGTAGAACTTGTAGAATTATTAGGAGTAGGTGAAATTGTAGAAGGAAAAGTAGATGTTTACCCAAGTAAACAAAAAGAAAATAGAATTCCTTTAAATGTAGATAGAATTAATCTTTTATTAGGAACAAAATTATCTAAAGAAGAAATGATTGCTACTTTAGAAAAATTAGATATGAAATTAGAAGATGATACCGTTATTCCACCATATTTTAGACAAGATGTAGAACAATTAGCAGATGTAGCAGAAGAAGTACTAAGATTTGATGGATATGACAAGTTAAATACTAGCCTAATTAATGCAGAAACTACTTTAGGTGGCAAGAATAAAGAGCAAAAACTAACAGATACAATAGCACAATTATTAGTAAATAATGGTTTATCAGAAATATGTACTTTTGGATTTATTAGCAAAAATGATTTGGAAAAATGCAATATAACAGGAGAAAATCCATGTTTAACACAAATGGTTGAAATTAAAAATCCTTTAAGTGAAGAATATGCTATTATGAAACCAACTTCTGTACCACCAATGATGCAAATGCTTGCTAATAACAATAATTATAAAAATAAAGAAGTAAAACTATTTGACATTTCAAGAATATATATAAGTAAAGATGGGGCTATTCAAAATGGTAATTTACCAGAGGAATCTAATGTTTTAACAATTGGAATGTATAGTGAAAAAGAAGATTTTTATACTTTAAAAGGCTTAGTAGAAAATATTTTAGAATTAGCAGGAATTGCAAGATTAGATATTAGAAAAGAAATAAATAACAAAATGTATCATCCAGGAAGATGTGCTAATTTTAATGTGGGAAATGATATTATTGCAAGTTTAGGAGAAGCAAATCCATTACTTACTAGAAATTATGGAATAACTAAAACGGTATTACTTGCAGAAATTAATTTAGATAAAATTAGTAAATATGGCAGAAAAAATCCTAAATATACACCTATCACAAAATTTCCAGCAGTAGAAAGAGATATTGCAATGGTAGTAAGTGAAGAAATAGAAGTTGGTGAAATTGAAAAGATAATTCAAAAGAAAGCTAAAAAATTATTAGAAGAAGCAAAATTATTTGATGTGTACAGAAGTGAAAAACTAGGAGAAAATAAAAAGAGTGTTGCTTATAGCTTGAAATTTAGAGTACCTGATAGAACATTAAAAGATGAAGAAGTAAATAATGTTATGACTGAAATTATAGCAGAGCTAGAAAAGACGTTAGGAGCAGAGCTAAGAAGCTAAAAGTTATAAAATAAAAAGCAGTTAGAATAAGTAAAAATAAAAATGAATATAGTAAAATAGGAGGAAGAAAAAATGAAATATCAAATTGAAGGGAAAACAGTGCCAACAGTAGCAGTAACATTAAATAACGGAGAAAGTATGTATACACAAAGAGGAGGAATGACATGGCAAACAGATGGAATTTCAATGGCTACCAATGCTAGAGGTGGGGTAATGAAAAGTTTAGGAAGAATGTTTACAGGAGAATCTATTTTCATGTCAACTTATACAGCACAAAGAGATAATGCTACAGTAGCATTTGCAACAACTGTACCAGGAGATATTGTAGCAATTGATATGACTGCAACTCCAAATGGTATGATGTTACAAAAAGGTGCATTTTTATGTGCAGAACCAAATATTAACTTAAGTGTAGCATTTACAAAAAGATTTTCAGCAGGACTTTTTGGTGGAGAAGGATTTATTCTTCAAAAAGCAGAAGGAAAAGGAATGCTATTTTTAGAAATTGATGGTGATCCAATAGAAAAAATATTAGCACCAGGTGAGGTGTTAAAGGTTGATACAGGAAATGTAGTAGCTTTTGAAACAACAGTATCATATGAAATTGAAACAATTAAAGGATTAGGAAATATCTTCTTAGGAGGAGAAGGGTTATTTTTAACTAAACTTGTAGGACCAGGAAGAGTTATTTTACAATCACAAAACTTTGGAGATTTTGCAGGAAGAGTTGCATCATTAATTCCTAGAAGTTAATGAAAATGTCGAAATTTGTCTAACGAATTTTCTTGCAAAATATAGAAAAAAGTAGTTTAATAAAGAAGGACTAATAAAAGTTTAAAGTAAAGAAAAATAACTTGGGATTAAGCTACTACTCGAACTTCCCTAACACGAGCAATCCGTTCTTCCATCGTGGAGGCAATTACAGTAATGGTTCGAATGCCGGGGCGTTCTATTTCAACAACAACACAGGCAATAGCAACAGCAACAACGGTTTCCGCCCTGTCCTCGCCACACTTCGATGCAAAGAAGAAACAAAATACATTAAAATAAAGTTTCTTCACCTAAAATACATAAGTTTAAGGACTTATGCTAGGTAGTATCAAAGAAGTTTAATTCCATTGGCAAAAAAAGCCATAAACACATGAATAGTAAAATTTAAGTTAGTAGCAAAATGGTGAAAATTTGGTTTTACGAAATAAAAAATACAAAAAGGAATAGTATAACTAGCCACTCTATGTAATTAGTAGTATTTTATAATGTTACTTAAGAGTGGAAATGAAAACTATTCCTTTTTCTAATTGTATAGGAAAAATCGCAGATTTTTGCTATACAACAAGGTTAGGTTTCCTTAGGCTGTGCAGTTGCGAAGCAACT
>CAMTJT010000055.1 GCA_947073285.1 uncultured Clostridium sp.
TAAATGATGGAACAAGTAGTGGAGATGAAGCAAGTATAAGCATTATAGATGATAAAAATCCACAACAAGCAACTATTGCCTTCACACCACAAACAGCACAAACAGGACAAAACATTACAGCGACAGTAACCCTAGCAGATAATGAAAGTGGAATTAATTTAGCAAATAGTAAATATATTTTTAGTAAAAGTGATACACCACTTGGAACTGAAGATGTAAGCCAATATACAGGAGGAACTTTTGCAGGTAGTACAAGCGTAAGTATAAAAGGAACATCAGCAGGAAACTGGTATTTACACGTATTATCAATAGACAATGCAGGAAATAAAATAGAAACAGTATCGCAAGAAATAAAAATAACCCAAGCAGAAATAGCAGATTTAGATAGAAGCAGAGGGGATATTGAAGTAGCTTTTGTTGATATGAATAATAATCCAATCAGTGCTACATCTGTGCCAACACCAAAATTAGGGACAGGAATGACACCGATTAAATGGAATGGAAGTAGTTGGGTAAACCCAACATCAACAGAGCCAAATGGAGATTGGTACAATTATGAAAAGAAACAATGGGCAAATGCACAAACAGAAGATGGAAGTATGTGGGTGTGGGTGCCAAGATATAGTTATAAAATTTTGTATAAAGATACAAGTGGAAATACAATAGGGTATTCAGATAGTGATGGAATAACAGATGTAAATGGAAATATAGCAACAGGAACTAAAAAACAAGGTGCAATAGAAGTAAAAGGAAATGTAGATGGAAAGCAAATAGAAAAATATGTATTGCATCCAGCATTTCGAAAATTTGCAACAGATGAATTAACTATGGCTAATGGAGGCTGGAAAGAAGAACTAAGTGGAATTTGGGTAGCAAAGTTTGAAGCAAGTAAAAATGATGCAACAGCAAGTAGTGCAGGAAGTGGAAGTAGTATAAAAATACAACCAGGAGTGATAAGCTGGAGAAGTATAACAGTAAATGATATCTTTATAAAATGTCAAAGCTATAATAATGCATTAAACAGCCATATGATGAAAAATAGTGAATGGGGGGCTGTAGCATACCTAAGTAAAAGTATCTATGGAATTAATGGAGAAATATGGATAAATCCAAATAGTAGTTATGTAACAGGGCAAGCAGGAAATAGTGTAGATGCATCAGGAACAAGCTCAACAAATGCATATCAAACAAGTAATGGAGTAAAAGCAAGTACAACAGGAAATGTATATGGGATTTATGATATGAGTGGAGGAGCATTTGAGTATGTAGCATCTTATGTAGGCAATGGAAATAGTGTTTTATCAAACAATGGAGCAAGTTTAGCAAATAGTAGTAGTGGATATTTAAAACAAGTGTATAGTAAAGGAAGTAGTGATAGTGGGCAAACAAATTATGAAGCAAATAAAGAAAGATATGGAGATGCGGTGTACGAAACATCAAAGAAAAGTAGTGGAATAAATTCGTGGTATGGAGACCAAGCAATCTTCCCTTACACGACCGTTCCTTTCTTACAACGTGGAGGCCTTTATAATCATGGTTCAATTGCTGGGGCATTCTTTTTCAATAACAACGCAGGTAATAGCGCTGTCGGTGGCGGTTTCCGCCCTGTCCTTGCCCCATGATGGAGTGTGTCACGAACTTTGTGTATAAATTCAAATAGCCTTATGATAATTATTTAATAACATGTGAGAGTGTTAGTTATTAATAGCCACTAATGTAAAAGGAAAATAAGTATAAAACTGTAAATAATACAATACGCACAAGCTCCCAGTGATTATTCACTGGGAGCTTGTGTGTTAGTTATATAGTCACATCTTTTCGAATAAATAAGGAATAAATTAAAATACCAAAACCAAAAACTACAGTAAAAACTGAAATCCAAGTGCCAAGCACTGGTACTAATTGTAATAGCCATATTGCAATTACTGAAGCAAGAGGGAACAAAATAGTTTTTGATTTAGTTTTACTTTTTAGTTTTTTAGCAATAAAGTTACCAATAGCAATTCCTAAAATAGAAATAGTCATAGAAAGTGCTAAAACATAAAAAGCGAGTAAAGCAGCTCCTAAGTACATTGTGTACCCAATTGCAATTAAGAAAATACAAATAATAGGAATCATAACAAAACCTAAAATTCCAATTCCAGCAGTAATAAAAGGTCTCTTTGCTAAACAATAAGTTGCTTTATCTGTAAATTTAGTAGTTAAGAAAGTAATCATTAAAACAACAGCAATGGCATAGACAAGTACATTTACAAAGCTAGTAATATAGCCTGAAATAATTTGAGTCATATTAGGTTGTTCTACAGCCATTTGAGTAAATTTTATTTCTCCACCAACAGCCTCTTTAGGAATATTTAAATCTTTGCTAGCAGAATATTCAAAGTTTCCTTGTATTAAATTAGAGCTATTTTCTTCTACAATGATATTGCCTGCTACAACATAAGCGTTTCTGCCAATAGAACCTTTCCATGTAAATTGTGATACATAAAGACGAATATCTCTTGTAATATTAGCATTTTCATCAAGTACAAAATTTTGCCCAACTGCATAAACATCAGTTGTTTTGCCATTAAAATAAATAGTACCAGCAACAAGAAATACATTACCAGAAATAGTGGCAGAATCATCAATCGTAACATTATTTCCTATAACTAATAAGTCACCATTAATTGTACCTTTTACAGTAATGCTTTTTCCATAAGCAAAAGCGTTTCCGTTAATGGTATTTTCTATTACAGCATTATCTTCAGTTATATAAACATCAGTATTTAAAATAGAAGTATTACTGCTTGGTGTAGTAGTTCTTGCTTGTGGCAAATTAGAAGCATCAGCTGCCATACAAACCGAAGTAAGACCTAAAAAGCAAATCATACATAAAATTAAAATTTTTTTGAATTTAAACATAAAAAAGCCTCCTTTTTGATAGGTAAACTATATATCAATCAAAGGAGAAAGTCAAGTAAAAGTATGTATACATACAATAGCAGTATGTATGTTAAGTGTTTGCAAGTATTAGTTATCCAATAGATAAATTCGTACCAACAAGTGACATGTTTCTAAATAATAACTATGATTAGATCAAAATTAAGGCAGATGTGTATTCAAAAAAATACTAGATTGATGTGCTTGGGTTAAATAAGCACAAGAAGGATGCATGGTTACTTTTTGAAGTTTAACATTTTCTAAAGTGCATTTCCCATCTTTTTGATAAATACATTTTTCAGAACAATTAATATTAGTCAAAACAAACCACCTCAAGATTTAGTGTGGGCTAAAATTTAAAAAATATGCAAGAAAATGATAGGAATTATAAATTTTTTGCACAATTTTTGGAAATAGGGCAATTATCACACTTAGGAGCTCTAGCAGTACAAGTATTTCTGCCATGCCAAATTAAAATATGATTTACATCTTTATAATATTCTTTAGGAATTTGCTTTAATAAATCTTGTTCTATTTTTTCAGGTTCAATTTGTTTTGAAAAACCAATACGATTAGAAAGTCTTTTAGCATGAGTATCAACAGCAATTCCTTGAGGTTTTCCAAAGGCTTCTAACATAACTACATTAGCACTCTTTCTACCAACGCCAGGAATAGTAATTAGTTCTTCCATAGTTTCAGGAACTTTGCCATTAAAATCATTTAAGATTTTTTGACTAGCAAGTTTCATATTTTTAGCTTTATTTTTATAAAAACCACAAGCATGAATGAGAGTTTCTAAATCTTCTAAAGGTGCTTTTGCCATTTCTTTTGCAGTTGGGTATTTTGCAAAAAGAGCAGGAGTTGTTAAATTTACTCTTTCATCAGTACATTGGGCAGAAAGCATAACAGCAATCATCATTTGAAAAGGTGTTTCAAAATCTAAACTACATTTGGCATCTGGGTAAGCATTTTTTAAATCTTTTACTATATCTAATACAATTTCTTTTTTTATCATATATTTTGTTCCTCTTTCTTACTATATATTACAAAAAAGCTTAGAAGAATCAAGCTATTTTTGATGATTTTATTAAAACATAAAGTAATTAAAAATACAAGACTAATACTTTTCTTTTTTATATAAAGGTTACTGTTAATAGATTAATTTGAACAATTAATACAACTATTTTCTACTAGAATACAAGGGTAATAAGGAAAAGCAATTTAGAAGAGAGTAATAAGAGTTTGGGATTACAAAAAAGGGGAACTCTTAGCGAGTTCCCAGATCTTTCCGTGTAGATAAAAGTTTAAACTTACACTTGGAGAACAATGCAATAATAACCAAAAATAACAAAAGTACAGGTAGCCCTTCAGGACTAGAAAAACATTTTTGACAATCTTTCCAAAATCTATCCCAACACTCAAAAAAGTAAGTATCTTTGCTAGAGGCATACATAGAACGAATTTTGGAAAAAGCTAGTGCATTAATGAATAGCCAAAAAACTAAGATGAAAATGCCTATGATGAGAAGTAACATATTCATTAGATAATCCTCCTAAAATATAAAGATGATATTATTCTAGCACAATTTACATAGAAAATCAAATGAAAAGGATGATTATATAAAAAATAAAGCATAAAATAGAAGAACATAAAAAGGTAACAAAATAGAAAGTAGAAGAATATAATATAGCAAGAAATATAGAAGATAGGGGGAAAGAATAAAAGAATGCTAAAATTATTGAAAAAAACGATTGGGGTGTGTCTAATTGGATTAGGGCTTGGTATTTTACTTGTATTATTGCTTCCACTATCTGGTTGGCTATTTGCTATAGGGGTAACCATTATCATAGTTGGATTAATCTGGCTATCTTGCAAATAAAAATTGATAAGAAACAAAAGGAGAGTGAATAAAAGATGACTATTGTTGTAAAAAAAGTTCCAAAATGCTTACGAGGTATAGTAAAGCTAATATTTGGCATAAAAGAAAAATAATACATATAAAATATGTATTACAAAAATGAAATTTTATAAATTTTGTAAAAGAATAACACAAAAAGAGGCTAATATAATAGTCTCTTCCTTTTATTATTTGAAAATCATGAAAAATAAAGAGTAATAAATTTATGCTCTAACAACTTTTCCAGAACGTAAACATTTGCTACAAGCATGAATAGTTTTGTTTTCACCATTTACAACTGCTTTTACTCTTCTTAAATTTGGTTTAAAAGTTCTAGTAGCTCTTCTACTAACATGTGAACGAGCAATACTAATTTTATTTCCATGAGATAGTGTTTTTCCACAAATATCACATTTTGCCATTTAAATGCACCTCCTATATGCAAAACTAAAATCGACTATAAGTAAGTTTATCATAGTTTATAAAAAAAAACAAGTGCTTTTGTAAAAAATTGCGTTCTTTTTCACATCGTAAATTTACAAAGTAACTTCCAAATAGTATATAAGAATATAGAAATAAACTTTACACAAAGTTAGATTTGTAAGA
>CAMTJT010000056.1 GCA_947073285.1 uncultured Clostridium sp.
AACAAAGAAAATTTTTTAAACAAATATTAGAATATAAAAAGGCTGTTTAATACAGCTTAATTATAGAGCAATTTTGAGGGTATAAAATTTTTAATAAATTTCCCCGAAAAAAATTGACACTATCTTTACTTTTTCATTTCTTGACAAAGTAAACATAATTTTATATAATCATTTTACATTTTTTTGTAAAGGAGTTTCATTATGGCAAAGCAAGAAAAACGTTCTTCGCAAGCTAATCGGATTTCTTTTGGTACACATGATGTAAGACCTGTTACCCAAAAAGATAGCTGGTGCTATAAACCTGCTCTTTCTAATGGCAAGCCTGCTAAACCAGAAGATTGGGGATATATCATTACTCTTCCCAAACTCCCTAAAGATGACCGTGTTTTGCTTGGAATTAATGGGCATATTGTAAGAACTAAAAAATCTCAAAAACAATTTTTGCTTCAGGTAATTCCTTATTCTTCTGAAAACCCCATGTATGGCATTAGCTCTACTTCTATTCATACTCCTCGTGGTGGAAAAAAGAAAAAAAGCAAGAGCCGTCGTTCACGAATTTTGAATGTTAGAAATTTGTGTAAAACAGATAGTCCTACTATTCTTTCGGCTAAAAGCTAAAACTCCAAAATTCTTTTATTACTATATAGAATAAATTTCTGCAAAAGGTTGGAAATGATATATTTAAACTCATTTCCAACCTTTTTATAATTTTATTTTCTTAGTCTTAATGCATTTAAAATAACAGTAATACTACTTAATACCATTGCAAGGCTTGCTATCATTGGATTTATTGCTATTCCTAATGGTCGTAAAAAGCCAATCGCAATTGGTATCATTAAAGTATTATAGAAAAATGCCCAAAATAAATTCTGTTTAATATTTCTAATAGTTCTTTTACTAATCTCTATTAATTCAACAATACTATTTAAATCATTTCTAGTTAATATAACACTTGAAAAATCCATTGCAATATCTGTTCCGCTATGAATACTTACTCCTATATCACTACTTGCCAATGCTGGACTGTCATTAATACCATCTCCACACATTAGAACATATTTATTTTCTTGTTTTAATTGTTTTATGGTATTGGCTTTTTCAGCTGGTAATACATTTGCAATTACTTTGGTAATTCCAATCTCTTTTGCAATTTTTTCAGCTGTTTGTTTATTGTCACCTGTTAGCATAATGGTTTCTATTTTTTTCTTAGTAAATGTTTCTATTACTTGTTTTACATTTTCTCTTATAATATCATTTACTCCAATTAATGCTATAATTTCTTTATTTTTAACTACATATACAATACTATTTCCTTTTTGTGCTAGTCTTTTTTCATCTTCTTGATAATTTGCTTTGTTATTGGTGGTTTTTTCTGTATTTAAATTAGTAATTCCATATTTTTCAAGTATTTTTCTATTTCCTATAATAAAATTATTTTCTTGTATTTTGCCAATAATGCCATGACCACTTATTTCTTCAAACTCTTCTACTTGTAATTGCTTTATATTTTTTTCTGCCAAATATTCTACAAAAGCTTTTCCTATTGGATGATCAGATTTTGCCTCTAAACTTCCCACTATTTGCATTAAATTCTGTTGCTCTAGATTACTATAATTTATTATCTCTGCAATTTTTAAAGTTCCATAGGTTAATGTTCCTGTTTTATCAAAAACAACTGTGTTCACTTTTTGAGCATTTTCTAAAATTTCACTTTTCTTTACTAATATGCCTTTTTTGGCACATACTCCTTCACTTACTACTATAGCAAGTGGTGTAGCTAACCCTAAACTACATGGGCATGCTACTACTAAAATAGTAACGAATGTAGAAAGTGCTATACTAAATGGCTCTTGTATTATTAAGTAGACAATAAAAGTAAGAATGGCAATCATAATTACAATTGGCACAAAATAGCCACTTACTTTATCTGCTACTTTTGCAATTGGTGCTTTTGTGTTAGTTGCTTCTATTACAAGCCTTACAATTTCGGAAATTGTAGATTCTTTTCCTATTCTTTCTGCTTTATATTCTATATACCCATCATAGTTGATACTACCTGCAATAACAGTTTGCCCTATTCCTTTGCTTACTGGTTTACTTTCCCCTGTAATAAAGGCTTCGTCTAAATGTGCTTTGCCTACTACAATTTCTCCATCTACTGCTATTTTTTCTCCTGGTTTGCTTACAACAATATCACCTTTTTGAATTTCATCTAAGGTTACTCTTTTTTCTTTTCCCTCTTTTTTTATAGTAGCATGGTTTGGTGTAATTTTTACTAAACTTTGAATTGCCTCTTTTGTTTTATCTTTGCTAATGCCATCTATATATCTACCTAATTTTATGAAATAAATAACAATTGCAGCTGATTCAAAATATAAATTTTCCACATTAGCATGATTTCCTTTAAAAATAGAATAAGTACTATATAAACTATATGCCATACTACTAAGTACACCAATTCCAACTAATGTATCCATATTAGGTGTTTTATGTATTAAGTTTTTATAACCATTTTTGATAATATCCCATCCATATACTAAAAATGGAATACATAAAATTAATAAAAGGCTTGTATATATTTTAGGGCTTTCATGCATATTTAAGATATTAGGTGTTGGCAAGCCTACCATATGCCCCATGGAAACATACATTAGTATCACTGCTAAAATAGAAAAACTGATAAATTTTGCTTTTTCTGATTTTCGTTTTTGTTCTAATTCCTTTTCTTTATAAATTCCTAAACTTTTAAAGCCCGCTTCTTTTATATATTCTTCTATTTTTTCTTGTGTAAGAATTGTTTCATCATATTCTATTAAGCTATTTCCCATTACTAAATTAACAGATGCTTCTTTAATACCTTTTTGCTTATTTAAATACTTTTCTAAACCATTAGAACAAGCACTACAAGTCATTCCATCAATACTTAAAATTATTTTTTTCATATTTTACTTTAAAAAACTATATTTCCCAAAAGCTTATTTTTGCTTAATTTGATTATAGTTTTCCCTTTCTTTTACTCTTTTACAGTAAAACCAATATTTTCTATTTTTTCTTTTATTTTGTTTTGATCTATTTCTTGAGTTACACTAACAGTAACTGTTCCATTTTCATGGTTAGCACTTACTTTGCTTACTCCTTCTATACTACTTACTGCATTTTGAATTCTCTTTTCGCATCCTCCACACATCATTCCTTCTACATTTAATATAATTTCTTTCATTGTTTTCCTCCTTGTATCATAATTTTATAAAATCCTAATTACTATATTGAAGTAATTTTATGTAATTAAAATTTAATAACTTACTTTTCTATTATACCTATATTATACTCTTTTAATAAAGTTAAATTAATTTTCCATCATGCTTTCAAACTTTTTGCTAAATTCTGGTGCATGTTTTTTTAGATTAATTGGTTTTAAATTTTTATTAGTGAAACAATGTTTTGTTTCTCCTAGTAATACAATTTTTCCATTCTTTTTATCTTTTACTTCATACCCTACCATCATTCTAACACCATTATATTCTTTTACAAAAGTATGAATTTGTATAGTATCTTCAAATGTAACATGCTGTTTATAAGTGCAGTTTACTCCTAATACTGGAATTGTAATTCCATTTTCTTCTAATAATGAATATGACATTTCTATTTGTTCAAGCCATGAGCATCTTGCTTCTTCTAAAAATCTAATATAATTTGAATGGTGTACTACTCCCATTCTATCTGTTTCATAATAATTAACTTTTCTTTCAAATGTAATTCCCATTGTTTTCTCCTTGTATTATAATATTCCATTAAAATAATATATAAATTATATCATACATTTCTTTATTTTAGCCACAAAAAAACCTTCATATAATTTTGTTGGGCAAACTGCAATTGTACCTTCTATACTTGTTGGCAGTAGCGGAATACTTTCTAATAATTTTTTATCAATTAATTTTAATTTATATTCAGAAATTAATGTTTGAGACATATTTTTACTAAGTGAATATTCAACTATGTTTTTATCTTTAGAACTGCATAAAATTACTCCAACACTTGGATTTTCATTTTTCTTTTTAACATCTCTATCTAATGCTTCTAAATATAAATTCATCTTTCCTAAATATTCTGCTTTAAATTCGCCTAATTTTAATTCAAAAGCAACAAGACAAGATAATTCTCTATTAAAGAATAATAAATCTATGAATAAGTCGTGATTTCCAACTTGGACTCTATACTCATCTCCTATAAAGGTGAAATCTTTTCCAACTTCTAAAATAAAATCCTTTAAATTTTTTACTATAGCATTTTTTAAATCTTTTTCTGAATACTCATTTGGTAAGTCTAAAAATTCTAAACTATAAAGATCTAAAATCCTTGTGTCTGGGTAATCATCTTCATCAATAGTTTTATTAGTAGTTGGAAGTGCATTACCTTCTGATAATAGATATCGCTCATAATAAGCAGAAGTAATTTGTCTATCTAATTCTCTTTTTGAATAATTTTCCTTAATAGATAATTGTAAATAAAAATGTCTTTCTTCAATAGATTTAGAACCACTTAAAATTAATAAATTATTTGTCCAACTTAATTGCGTCACCAGTGGTGTCGCAATCTCATCATCTTTATATGTTTTATAAAATTGTACCATTCTTTCAATATTTCTTTTAGTAAATCCTTTTACTTCAGGATAATTATCTCTCATAAAATTTGCCGCTTTTGTAGTTATTTTATCACCATAACTACTATTTTCTATTAACTCATATAAAAATTTTCCAACATCTAAATAAAGTAAAATCATTTCTTCATTTACTTTTCTATAAGCATTATTTTTTCTTCTTTCAATCATATCAATAATTTGATTAAAATTTGCATCTAACATAAAATTG
>CAMTJT010000057.1 GCA_947073285.1 uncultured Clostridium sp.
TTCAATTCCATCATTATTTGTAATAGTTGGTGGAACTGTATCTTTTACATCAACTGTTACTTCAAATTCTACTGCTTTGTAGTTTTTATTTGTTGGTGTATATACTGCCATGAATTTTTGTCCATCAGCTACTGTATTTAATTGAGCCTCTGGTGTTTTCCATGTTAATTCACCATTTTCTACTTCTGGTAATTCTACATCTGCTAAAGTTTCTCCATATTCACCTGTTAAGGTTTCTACTTGTGGAACTCGTGGTGTTGCTTTTACGATTTCAAAGCTTATTTTTTCTCCTAATTGTCCACTATATTCGCCAATACCTGTTACTTTTACTTCTACAGCATATTCTCCTGCTTGTGTTGGTCCTACTTGGTTTCCATCTTTGTCAGTGACATTTATAATATTTCCTTGTGTATCTCTATAAATTACTTCTAATGTGTAATCGATACCTTGTACTAAAGTAGTATTTCCTAATGTTACTGTTTCTGTTACTGTAATAGGTTGTTCATCATATACTTTTTCTAGTTTGTTTGTTTCTTCGTTATTTGTTGTACCATTAATAACTACATTTAAGTCACCTGTAGTAATTGATGTAGTTTTCTTAAGGATAGCTGCTGTAACTCTTGATGAAAGTCCATCAGTTTCTCCTTTACGTGTGTACATAATCCATATTGTTTGTTGTTCACTTGAATTTTGATTATAGAAGATTGTAATATCCATTTGATCTGTTACATCTGTATCTTCATTTCCTGTTGCCATAATTCCTAAAATTTGGATATTTGCTCTAAATTCTTCTTCATTTTCAAATGTTTTACCATTAAGTTTTTCTACGTTTAATTTATAGCTTACAATATAATCTTTTACTTCTAATGTTGCTGTCATTTGTCTTGTTGCTTCTGTAACTGAATGATAATTTGTAGCTAAATTTCCTTTTGGATCAATTGTGAAAGTAGCTGTTACCGTATATTCACCTGCTGTTTTTGGTTCTACTGGGGCTCCATTTTCATCTACTACAATTTCTCCTGTTTTTGTATCTGTATAAACATATTCTACTTTAATGCCTTCTAATGCATTTTCTGTAGCAATGATTGGGTCTATTCTATATGATGTTACATTTTTATCATAATTTACAGTTTTATCATTAAATGTTAATTTGCTTTGATTTACTGTATATTCTGCTTTTTGCACAGTTAATAGACCTGGCATTTCTATGTCAGTTTGTGCTGCATAATTTTCTGTTGCAGCTACATCTATTTTAATTACGTATTCTCCTGCTTGACTTGGAGCTACATACTCATTGTCTTCATTTACTAATACATTTCCTAATGTTACTACATTTCCAGCTTCGTCTTTTTCTAATACTGGATAATATTTAATTGTTATTTTTTCAGCTGTAATTTCTTCTATTGTTTTTGCTGTTACACTTACTGAATTTTCAATTACTGATGCAATATCTTTTGCATAAGTATATTCAGCATCTTTGCTTAATTCAAAGTCATCAGCTGTTAAGGTATTTTGAGATTGTGATACAGTTAAAGTTACTTCAATTCCTTCTACTATTTTAAAGTTATTTGTATCTTCTGGTGTATAAGTTAAAGTTACTTTTGCTGGATTTGCTACTGTTCCAACAAATGCATTTTCGTCATTTGTTGTTTCAAGAGTAAATCTTGTACCTTCTAATTGACTTTTAATATCTTTAATTTTTTGTCCAACAGTTGCTGTTAATGTTGGTAGTGTATAACTAGGTTTTGCTTTTTCTACTTCTACTGTTACTTCAATTCCTGTTACTACTTTATAGTTACTATCTTTTGAATCATAACTTACTGTGAATTTGTTTGTTCCTGCATTTCCAACTAGTGTTTCTTCTGTCATGTTTTCAAATGTAAATCCTTCTGGTAATTCTACACTTGATAATTTGTCTCCATAAGTTGCTTTTATTCCTGTTGGTACTGTGTAACTAGGTGTTGCTTTTTCTACTTCTACTGTTACTTCAATTCCTGTTACTACTTTATAGTTACTATCTTCTAAATCATAACTTACTGTGAATTTGTTTGTTCCTACATTTCCTACTGTTGTTTCTTCTGTCATGTTTTCAAATGTAAATCCTTCTGGTAATTTTACACTTGATAATTTGTCTCCATAAGTTGCTTTTATTCCTGTTGGTACCTCGTAACTTGGTGTTGCTTTTTCTACTATAATAGTTACTGTTCCTGTTGCACCTTCTTGTGTAGCTGTTCCTTTAAATTCTACAGCAAATTTGTTTCCTGTTTCTGATGCATTTCCTACTGGTGTATCTAATTCATCTACGAATGTCCAACCTGCTGTTAATTTATCTGCAAATTTAGCTAAAGTGTCTCCATAAGTTGCGTTAAAAGTTGTAGTTGTTAATTCTGGAGCTGTTTCTTTTGCTACTGTAATTGTTCTTGTTAATTCACTACTTACATTTCCAGCTTTATCTGTTGCTGTATATGTAATAGTATAGATTGCTTCTTCACTAAAATCCAAGCTATCTAAGCTTACATTTTCTACTGGATAAATAGTAGTTTCTCCTTTTTTTACTACTATATTAATAGTAGCTTCTGTATCATCTACTGTAATATCACTACTGTTTATTCCATTATAACTACTATTAGGTACAATTGTAATTGCTGAACCTATTGTAGTATTTGACCACTCAATTGATGGTGCAATTTTATCAAATGTAACACCTGCAAAAGTTCCTTCTACCTTATTACCTATAAGGTCTGCGTTTGCTGGTGTAAAGTCATATGAAATAGCACCTTGAGGATCATTTTCTGTTAAGGTGTATGTAAATTGGTAATGATTTGTTCCATCTTGTTCTGTTCCTGTTTTTGTAATATTACCACTTTGTATTTGTGCATTATTTACTTTAATGATGCTGTTATTTATATCTAATTCCATATTGGCATCAAAAGTAACCGTAATAGATTCTCCTGGTTTTACTAAACCTGTAGTGTTACCACTTACTACTACGTTTGTTATTTTTGGTAATTTTACCAATGTATCTAAATTAATAGTATCTATAATTGCATCAAATTTACTTTGTAAAGTTTGTGCTTTTGCATTATTTATTTTAGTTTGAATTGCATTCCAACTATCTGCTGTATAATCAGCTTGGTTTAATTTAGCTAGTTCTTCTTCTATTTGTGTTAATTGTGCTTTATCTACTGGTTTTGCTTGTAAAAATGGTACATTCAATTTAGATTTTACAGAATCATATTCTGCTTTTGTTAAAGCATTTTCTGCTATTCTAATTGCTTCTTGTTGTTCATCCCAGTTAGTATAATCACTTGCTACTAAACCTAGATATTTTATACTAGCTTTAATACCTTCTAACTCATCTGTTGAGAAATTTTCTTTAATAATTACTCTAGTACGTTGATATCCTGAAACATTGTTAGCACCATCACGTGCGAACAAATATAAATACCATTCTCCTGTTTTATCAGATGGTACTTGAAGTGTAATTTCGCTATTTTGATTTTCATTATATGGATCATGTTCATGTGGATCATATAGATAAGTTGCTCCTGATGAATATCCACTTTCTACTGGTGTTTTTAACCAGTTATATCCTACGTAATAAATTCCTGATTCGTCATATACATTAAATTTTATAGTTTGCCCTTGTTTTACAGTTGCACCAACAACTGGATATTTAGATATACCAGTTTCTGGGTCTTTTTTAGTGTCAAAACTAAATTTAGGTAAACCATCTGTGTCTGTACTTACATCACCTTCATTTACTATTACATAAGGTATGTATTGTACACTACTAAAGTTGTTATTCTTGTCTGCCACACGAATAGAAAATTCATATAGTCCTGGTTCTGTTGGCATTTTGTCTTTTGGAATAGTATAATTTTGACTTGTGCCTCCATTTCCTTTGACAGTTGCATCATAGCCTGTAGTTTGATTTTTATGTCTATCCCATCCGTAATAAATCCATGCTATACCATCACTGTCCTCAATTTTAAATGTAAGGTCTGTATCTTTTGTAATTTTACCTGATGATTGCATTGGTGTAATAACAGTTTCTGAATTAGCCTTTACTAATCCTGATAATGGCCATCCTATTGCTGCTCCCATGACAACTAATGTTGCCGCAATCATTTTTCTAATTCTGCCTTTTAAATTCGACATTTTTCTTCCTCCTAATTCTATTTTATTTTTTCTTTCGATGATATTCGAATCATTATACGTCATTCCTAATTATACCTCAATTAACATAAAATGTCAATTCATTTTGTAATATTTTCGTAAAATTTTTAGAAAAAAAAACGCTAGGGAAATTGCTTCCCTAGCGTTTTAACGGTCACGTTTTATATGAAAGAACCCTAAAAGGCTCTATTTTCAATTACCTCCTTTTAACCAACCACTATTCTCTTACGGCTGATTGACTTAGAGGTTAAATAGGAGTATCACTTCCACCACTTCCCTCTCCAGGAGTTTCTTCCTCAGGTGGGGGCGGCGGGGGTGCTTCCTCTCCAGGAGTTTCATTTCCACCATTTCCCTCTCCAGGGGTTTCTCCCTCAGGTGGGGGCGGCGGGGGCGTTTCCTCACCAGGAGTTTCATTTCCACCATTTCCCTCTCCAGGGGTTCCTTCCTCAGGCGGGGGCGGCGGGGGCGTTTCTTCACCAGGGGGTTCATTTGCGCCAGCTCCCGGTCGAGGGTCTCCTTCCTCTGGCGGGGGCGGCGGGGGTGGTTCTTCTGGTGG
>CAMTJT010000058.1 GCA_947073285.1 uncultured Clostridium sp.
TCGTCTCCTTTTTTATATTTTCTTTTGTATTTTGCCCATCTTCTTCCATTTTTATACTGTACTTTTTTATTGTATAGAAAAAATCGACTTTTATCTTAGCATAATATAAGATTTTTCCGTATACAACAAGGTTAAGTTACCTTGGACTGCGCATATTGGCGAAGCAAAATGCACATGTGTCGAAGCCACTTTTCTTATTTATCTTCTTAATTTTTCAAGTATTTTTAGTAGCTATTTTATAGCAAGTGGACTACATACATAACTTATGTATGTAGTATACTTTATTTCACAATTTGTGTAAACAAGAAAAAGCATTGCTTTTTCTTTGTTACAAAGCAATGTTTTTTCTTTATACCTAATTTTTCTTACTCCCAAGCTAGTTTTAGAGCTTGTTTTTTCTCAAAATTTTGATTTTCTTTTTACTTGTAACACAATTGTCATGAAAATGTCATATTTCCTTATCAATTTTTGAATAGCTTTTTATCATTCTTTAATTTATTAATTGCTAACATCTTCTAACTTTTTTCTTCTTACTTTCCATAATTATATATATATTTCCTATTTCTGTTAACTTTCTGTCGTACAAATAAGCTTAGACTTATTTCTAAATCTAAAGCTATACTTTCTTTGACAGTGTCAAATTTTTTATCTAAAGCTATTTTCTTAATTTTTGCGACAGTGTTGCAAAAATTCCAAACGCATCTAAAATTTTTGTATATCTATTTATTTTATTACTTTCCAATATCCTTTTTTATTTGACCCAACTCTCTCTATTATTTCTTCTCTCTTTAATGTTGCAATACCTCTTTGTACTGTTTTAGGTGTTATCTTTAATATATTTGCTATATTAACCTGTGTAATTTGTGGATTTTCTAGTATAATATTTAATATTTGTTTTTCAATTTTTGTTAAATTTTCATAGTCATTTATTTGGACATTTTTTTGGACATTTTTTTGGACATTTTTTCCTTTCATTTCATATAGTAAGTTCATATAAATTTTAGAAGGATTACATTTTACCATTACTCCACTTGTTTTTATTTCTATTTCCGGTATTGGTGTTTTATATTGCTCACATTCTTTTTTTATTTTTTCAAAACCTCGCCCCCAAGACTCGATAAATCCTGCTTTAAAAAATGTCTGTGCAATTAATGGGTTATATGGCTTTGAATAATGCTTTTCAAATAAATTTTGTGAAGCTAGTTCCTCTGGAAATTTACCATCATTCCATACATAAATTTTATCATCATAAATACTTACTTGTATTGGATTACTTTCTTCATACTGCTTATGGTTAATACTATTTAGTAAAATTTCTCTAAATCCGTTCACGCGGAAACATGTATTCTTCTATTCTTTGTATTCCTTCATAATATATAAGTGCTTTCAAATATTTAAGATATATTAAATCTATAGTCTTATCTACTTGCAAAATTAAAGGTCCTTGTATCTCATCTTGATATCTTAAATCAGCATCATTTTCTTCAAAAAATCCTATTTTTATATATGATCCAATAACCCATTTATTTGGTTCTTTCCCAAATAATAATACTGCTGCTTTATTTAAGTATTTTCCATCATATAAGCCTAAATTCTTAAGTAGTGTTTCATTATTAATTTCTACCTCTTCTGCTTTTAATCTTCCATTTTTTACAGCCTTTTCTCTAAATACCTTAAATGCTTCTTCACTTAAATCATCAAAAGTTGCATTTTTAACAGGTAAGTCTTCCCAACGTTTTCCTACTCTGTCCAACATAAATTTATCTAGTTCACTACCTGTAACTTCATGATTATTACTTCCACTTCTTAAATAAAACTTTCCTTGATAACTTATAGGCATTGGATAACTATCTATTTTTATAACCAAATATAATAAATTATTCTCTTCTTGTATTTTAACTTCTGGTATAATTCCCATTGTATCTTTTATTTTATTTGGAACTTCCTTTACAAGTTTAACAGCATTGGTTATGCCCACTATTTTTCCTTTATCATCTCTTCCAATATATATTATTCCCCCATTAGCATTTGCCATTCCACAAATCCATTTTAAATATTCGTCTTTCCAAATGGTTTTAAACTCTATATCTTGATTTTCTAGCATATACATCATTCCTTTCAGTTAATTATACTAATATTTTCTTCAATTTAACTTTCAATTCTTCCATATACAGTTTTTGAGTTGTTTTTAGATTTTATTTCATAATCTATCTTAATTTTATCATTTTCTTCATATATTGAATCCTCAAATATATTTTCTATATCTTCATCAAAATAATTTGCAATATTTGAAAGAACTAAATTAGTATTATATATTTTGGGTAATCCTTTAAAATAATAACTGATTGCTAAATATTCAAGTATATAATTATCTAATTCTTTTAGTTTCCAATACCTATCTATTTCATTTTCATTTCCATATAAAGTCTTACTAATTGGACTTAAACCACCTCCATTGAAAGTAGTTTTCCATCTCACATTCTTAAATTCAAATATTAAATCATCTTTTATATAAGTTCTAATTATTTGTTGAAATTCAGCTTCATCTTTTACTTTTTCTTTATCTATTCCTTTAATTTCTTCACAAACATTATTTTTTTCTTTTATTCCTATAATTATATACTTATTTCTTATACTGTGAGAATTTGCAAATGCAATTATATCTTTTACTAATTCAACTTTATTTTCTTTGTGATAATCTTCTTCTTTAAAATCTCAGTAATCACTCTCTCCATGACAATCTATTAGTTCTTTAACTTCTTCTTCAATTTCCATAAGGTTCATCTCCTATTGTATATGAATTTTTAACTATTATAGCATTTATCTACAAATATTTCATTATAAATTCAAAAAAAGATGAACTTGTGTATATATTTTTTTACAATTCATCTTTAAAATATGTGAAAATTTTATTTTTACTAAATTGTTTGTAGGAGGAAACCCTTGTTATTACTACATTCTAATTTTTCGTCATAAGAGAATAAAATTGTTACCATCAACGCTATTAGCGTGATTCTGCTTGTTCTACTCATTTTGTTTAACTTTTGTTTCTTATTCTCGCTCATTTTTCTCGTCTCCTTTTTTATATTTTCCTTTGTATTTTGCCCATCTTCTTCCTTTTTTATGCAGTAAGTACTTTTATCTTTCTTATTGTTACTTAATACTGCAAGCAAGTATCTTTGCGAGTTCCTCGCATACCCATTCATTGTTTTTGTTTTCATAATTATATATATGGTCTATTTATGTTGAACTTGCGAGATTTGTTCCTGTTTAGTGTTTGCAACTTTTTGGTCATTTTTGTTTCCTGATATGCTAGTTTTAGCCTTAGAACGCGAATATTTGCGTTCTAAGGCTATGCTTTTTGAAGTCATCAAGTTGTGGCTAGGACAGGGCGGAAACCGTGGTAGCCGCTGCTAGCGCCTGTGTGGCTGCCGAAATAGAATGCCCCGGCACGCGAACCATAACTGCAACCGCCTCCACGAGGGAAGAACGGACCGCTCGTGTTAGGGAAGCTCGAGTAGTCTCCATACCACGAACCATTAGACGAATTTCCTTTTGTTGATGTTTCGTACACTGCGTCTCCATATCGTCCTTTATTCGCTTCATAATTTGTCTGCTGACTATCACTACTTC
>CAMTJT010000059.1 GCA_947073285.1 uncultured Clostridium sp.
TATTATTTTAACATTTTTTTGTGTAAAATTAAAATCCACCTAACTTGAGAGTAGAATTTAAAATAAAAATTAAGGTTGGTGTAAAATTTATAAAAAAAGCATTGCACATTTTAAGAAACTATGTTAATATAATATTTGTAGTTAGATTTTTCTAAAATATACAAAATTAGGGGTATAGTGTTAATGGTAGCACATCGGTCTCCAAAACCGCCTGTGAGGGTTCGAGTCCTTCTACCCCTGCCATAAACACCCATATATGAACTTTTTTATGTTCTTATATGGGTAAATATATTTTATACCTTAAAAGGAACTAATTATATGGAAAAATTAAAAGAACTAATTAAAAAGTTTTGTAATCGAGAAGTCATTTCTTACCTTATATTTGGTGTATTAACTACTCTTGTTAATATTATTACTTCTTATGTTTTTAAAGCATTTGTTCACCTTGATGGAAATATTGCAAGTACTATTGGTATTGTTGTTTCAATCTTATTTGCTTATTTTACTAATCGTAAATGGGTTTTTATTTCAAATGCTCATACTTTAAAAGAAAAATGGGTTGAATTTGGTAAATTTATTTTAGGTAGAAGTTTTACTATGGTAGTAGAAATTATAGGGGTATTTCTACTAAATGATGTATTACATAGTTTTTATGGCTTATTTAGTGACAATATTGCTTACTTAATAAATAAATCTTTAATTACCATTATTGTTATTATTTTAAACTTTTTTATTAGCAAGTTTTTTGCTTTTAAAAAAGTAAGCAAGCTTTAATTATTTAAACTTTGTTCACTTTAAATAAAATTGGGGGCTACTTTAAATGGAGGTATTTTCATGGGTAGTCATTTTTTTAAGTCTTTTTCTATTTTCTTTACTTTTTTAAGTATTCTTATTGTTTTTATTTCTTGTTTTTTTGGTTCTTCTATTTCAGGTGGAACTATTCAGCAAGACACTTATTATTCTTTTGATTTAAATACTGAATATGTATGGCCAGCTCCACGGCTATACTACTATTAACTCCTATTTTGGAAAACGTAATTCTCCTACTGCTGGTGCTACAAGTTATCATAAAGGAATTGATATTGGCGCTCCTAAAGGAAGTAACCTTATTGCTGTATGTGATGGTAAAATTACTTTTACTGGCTTTTTAGGTGGTGGTGGTTATACAATCACCCTTTCTGTTAATAATATGAAAATTACTTATTGTCATGTATCCCCTAACTATATTGTACAAGTTGGAGATATTGTAAAAAAGGGGCAAGTAATTCGGTCATGTTGGCCCTAAAAATGTATATGGTGTACCTCGGAAACCAATATAAAGACGCCAATGGTAATCCTACCAATGGCGCTACTACTGGGCCTCATCTTCATTTAGGTGTTAGATTAAATGAAGAATATATTAACCCTCTTACTCTATTTCAATAATTCTAAATTTTTTATTAATTTGTATTACATTTTTGAAAATGCCTAATAGTTACATATCATCTTCTTCGTCTTCAGCATTTTCTATTGGTTTTGCCTCATTTTTTTCTACTTTCTCTTGCTTTGTAGGCTTATTTGGTGTTTTAGCTTTTTGCTCTATGGCTGTTTCTTCGTCTTTATCTGCTTCGACATCATCATCTTCTTCATAAA
The DNA here is from genome assembly GCA_947073285.1 of uncultured Clostridium sp. GTDB lineage: Bacteria > Bacillota > Clostridia > TANB77 > CAG-508 > CAG-273. Next base: position 1,633 of record CAMTJT010000059.1, read on the forward strand.
CTAATTCTTCTGCCCCTGAGCAATCATGCATACAATGAGAACATTCATGTTCACATTCTTCTTCACCATTCCAATCAAGTTCAATAACATTGTGACATTCAGGGCATTCTACCTCTGTGTTTGCCTCACTACTAATATCTGCTAAAAATTGATAATTACAATATGGGCATATGATTTCAAATTCATAGTCTTCTCCCTCTTCGTAAATATCACTTTCTATTCCATCTACTGATTGCTTTACTTCATCAAGTTTACTATCTATTTCATGTTGTCTTTCTTCAATTTCCTTCATTTTAATGTCATTCATGTATGTTAAACGATCTATGATATCCATAAATACCATAGAAAGTTCTTGAAACTTTTCTATTACATATTTTTTTTCTTGTTCATCTTGAATATGATTTTCTATATCTTGTAAAATCGCATGATAACGATTTTTTAATTCTGACATGGCGTACCTTCCCTTCGATTTTATACTCTTTCCATATACTCGCCAGTTCTTGTATCAATACGAATAACATCACCAATATTTACAAACATTGGAACTGAAATTTCGTAACCATTTTCTAATGTTGCAGGTTTTCCTGATGTAGTTGTAGTGTTACCAGCAAATCCTGGTTCTGTATATGTAACTTCTAATTCAACAAACATTGGTGGTTCTACTGAAAATACATTACCTTTATATGATAATATTTTAACATTCATATTTTCTTTTAAGAATTTTAAACTATCACCAAGTTGATCTTTGTTAAGTGGTAATTGCTCATATGTTTCATTATCCATAAAGTAATAAATATCACTATCACTATATAGATATTGCATTTCTTTTTTCTCAATTTCTGCTGCTGGGTATTTTTCAGATGGGTTAAATGTTTTTTCAATTACTGCTCCTGATATTACATTTTTTAGTTTTGTTCTAACAAATGCAGAACCCTTTCCTGGTTTTACATGTTGGAATTCTACTACTTTAAATACGTTTCCATCCATTTCAAATGTTGTTCCATTTCTAAAATCTCCTGCCATATATACTTCTGCCATAATTAATTTCCCCTTTCAAATTACATTTAATTTATTGTAAATAGCTTTACTAAGCTATTTCATAACCTCATTTAAATTTGCTACATTATTATACACCCTATTTAGCCTAAAATCAAGACCTAAACTTATTTTGTCTCATTTGACTAAAATTATACTTGTTTTTTATTTAAGTTTAATTTGACTAATACTCTAGTGTTACTAATTAATAGCATTATTACAATTATTACTAAATATATTTTTAATATTATAAGAAAGATGTGCGTTAACGGAAGCAAAGCTTCCGACGCACACTTGTGCAAGTTGCTTCGCAACTGCACAGCCCAAGGAAACCTA